>NZ_VFMX01000001.1:1261689-1892533 GCF_006715285.1 Arthrobacter sp. SLBN-83 | reverse complement strand
ACGACCGGGTGCACAACCAGGCGCCCGCCGAAGGCGACCCCAACGCCGACCCCAGCGACCTGCGTGTCCATACCCAGGATCCCGCCGAAGGGCCGGACGACGACGAAAAGACCACGAAAAGCTAAGCCCTCCCCATAACCACATAACCCTCCCACTCCGTGGAACACCCCTTGCGGGGATGAATCTCCAAGGCTATTTTGAAACGTATCAGAAAGCGCTTTCAGAACAACGGAGTTGGATACATGGCGGACACTCTCATCCGGTGGATCGACGGACAGGCCCCTACGGAGATCAGCGGCGGAACCACCTGGGGCATGCCGTTCCCGCGCGGCACGGTGCCAGGAGTGGAGGGCCTGACAGTTACCGATGCCACCGGAGCCCGCACACGTAGCCAGGCATGGCCCTTGGCCACGTGGCCGGACGGCTCATTGAAGTGGGCAGGAATTGCACTGCCGGCAACAGACGCACCGTCGGACACCTACCAGGTGGCGTCCGACGGCGACACAGCCACCGGAGCCGGCCAACCGACGTCGGACGGTGCTTCAGTTACGGTCACCGAAGGTGCCGACGCCCTGACCGTGGACACCGGCGTCCTGGCGATGGTCATCAATCGCAGCGGATCCACCCTCTTCAGCAGCCTGGTCCGGGACGGCCGGGAAGTTGCCCGCGACGCCCGACTGGTCAGCATCCTGCAGGACGGTGTCGCGGAAGGCGCGGGAACGGTGGGCCGGCATGCCTTCACCGGTGAGGTCACCGCCGTCGTCCTCGAACAAAGCGGCCCCGTCCGCGCGGTGGTGCGGCTGGAAGGCAAGCACCGCCCGGACGTGCCGGACAGCGGGAAGCGGGAGTGGCTGCCGTTCGTGGTGCGGTTCTACTTCTACGCCAACGCCCGCAGCGTGCGGATGGTGCACTCCTTTATATGGGACGGGGACGCTGAGCGGGACTTCCTGGCCGGACTCGGCGTCCGCTTCACTTTGCCGCTGGAGGACCAACTGCAAAATAGGCACATCCGCATCGCGGGTGCCGACGGCGGCTTCCTCACCGAGGCGGTCCGCGGCCTCACCGGGCTTCGCCGCGATCCCGGCGCGGAGGTGCGGGCGGCGCAAATCGCCGGCCGCCCCACTCCTCCAGCGGATACCTGGAACCCGGAAGTCTCGGGCCGCCTGCATCTGATCCCCGCCTGGGGCGATTACACCCTCAGCCAGTTGAGCGCGGACGGCTTCGAACTGCGCAAGCGCACCACCGCCGGCCACGGTTGGGTAGGGATCTCCGGCGGAACCCGTTCGGCGGGTTTCTGCTCCCTCAGCGATACCCGGGGCGGCCTGGGCGTGGGGATCAAGGACTTCTGGCAATCCCATCCGGGGCAGTTGGACATCCGCGGTGCCGCCACCGGCGAAGCAGCCCTCACCGCCTGGCTCTACTCGCCCGAAGCCCAGCCAATGGACCTGCGGTTCTACCACGACGGACTGGGCCAGGACACGTTCGAGGAACAGCTCGAAGGCCTCGAGATCACCTACGAGGACTACGAACCGGGGTTCGGCAATCCCACGGGCATTGCCCGGACCCACGAGTTAACCCTTTTCGCCTACGAGGCCACCCCGTCCACCGAAAGCCAGGCCGCGGACGCTGCCTCCGCCTCCGCTCCCGCCCTGCTGCAGGCCACTCCGGAATACCTGCACTCCGTGGGAGTTTTCGGTGACTGGGACCCGTTGGACCGCAGCACTCCGGTCCGGGCCCGCCTGGAGGACCGCCTGGACTTCCTGTTCGACTTCTACGCCGGGCAAGTGGAGCAGCGGCGGTGGTACGGCTTCTGGAACTACGGCGACGTGATGCACACCTACGACTTCGACCGGCACGTATGGCGCTACGACGTGGGCGGCTACGCCTGGGACAATTCCGAGCTCTCCCCCGACCTCTGGCTCTGGTACTCCTACCTGCGCTCGGGCCGGGCGGACATCTTCCGCTTCGCCGAAGCCATGACCCGGCACACCGGCGAGGTGGACGTCTACCACCTGGGTCCCTGGAAGGGCCTGGGGTCGCGGCACAACGTCCAGCACTGGGGCTGCAGCGCAAAGCAGCTGCGGATCAGCACCCCCGCCTACCGCCGCTTCTACTACTACCTGACGGCGGACGAGCGCACGGGGGACCTGCTCACCGAGCTCGTGGACAGCGACCAGAACTTCCTGGGCCTGGACCCGGTCCGCAAGGTCCGGCCGGACGCCGCCACCTACCGGCCCAACCGCGGCGCCCTGGGCGTGGGACTCGGCACGGACTGGGGATCGCTCGCGGCCACTTGGCTGACCGACTGGGAACGAACCGGCAATCCGCGCTCCCGCGACCGGCTGCTGGGCACCATGGCGGACATCGGGGCGCTCAAGTACGGGTTCCTCACCGGCGAAGCACTGTATGACCTGGACAAGGGCCGGTTCGATACCGGCCGGGAGCAGATTTCGGTGTCACACCTCAGTGCCGTGTTCGGGCTGGTGGAGATCTGCAGCGAACTGGTGGACCTGGTGGACGATCCGGAGTTCGAGCGCGCCTGGCTTCAGTACTGCCGCCTGTTCCTGGCCACCAAGGAGGAACAGGTGGAAGCCGTGGGCCAGCCCCTGGAGGGCATCTACCTCACCCAGGCGCACAGCCGGCTCACGGCCTATGCGGCGTCGAGGTTGCAGGACCGTGACCTTGCAGCCCGGGCCTGGGTGAGCTTCGCCGAAGGCGGGGAGCATCTTAACCACGAGTCCGCATTCACACTGCGGAAGATCGAACCGCCGTACGTTTTGCTGCCGGTGGATGAGGCGCCCACGGTCTCCACCAATGACACCGCGCAGTTTGGGCTTGCGGTCATCCAGAACCTCGCCCTGGTGGGCGACCACCTGGACTGACGCAGCCTTCCCAGCCAGAACCAACGACGGCGGCACCCGGCTTTCGCTTCCTTGACAGCCAGGTGCCGTCGTCGTCCGTTTCCCCCGCTTGGTGGAGCGAAAGGTAACGCCTGCATAACGCGCTTTTTGCGCGCTCACAGAAGTTACCCAGTCGACGCCTGCCATCTGTTTACACCCGCTTTAAGCCCGCCATAGGGTGCTCACCTAAACAAGGTTGAAAGGGACCTTGGGAAGGGAAAAGAGCACCATGAAGAGCAAGATTGCCGTCGTGGCTCTGGCAGCCGCGAGCCTGGTCCTGGGCTTGCTGGCGGGCGCCCCCGCAGCAAACGCCGCCGACAAACCGCTGATCGGCCTGACCTTCGATGACGGGCCGTCGCCCGAGCGCACCGCATTTGTCCTAGACACCCTCAAGGCGAAGGGCGTCAAGGCCACATTCTTCCTCCAGGGTTCCCATGTCCAGCAGTACCCGGACCTCGTCCGCCGGATCAAGGATGAGGGCCACACCATTGGTAACCACTCATATGACCACGCCAATTTCCCCGAGCTCACCCAGGCCAACCAGAAGCAGGAGATCGACAGCACCAACGCCGCGATCAAGGCCGTGACCGGTACAACGCCCACGCTGATGCGCTTCCCGTTCGGTAACAGCACCCCCTACACGTTGGACTACCTCAGGAGCATCGGTATGAGCGGCGGCATCCAGTGGCACTGGGAGGTCGGCGAACCCGGCGACTACGAGTGCCCCGGCGCAGCTGCAGTCCAGAAGTACGTACTGGATGAAGTTGCCCCCGGCGCAATCATCCTGCTCCACGACGCCAACGACGTCCTGTCCTGCCCCGCCTCCCAATGGGACTACCTGGCCGGCACCATCGACGCAATCCGGGCCAGGGGCTACGACTTCGGCGTGGTTGCTCCCTCCCCAACGGCCAACGCGCTCAACGAAGGCTCATATGGCGTCGTGGTGAAGCCATAGGCAGGCCGGGCACCACCGGATTCACCTTTTGCACCGCCCGCTCTGGAAACCGAACCGACCAAAAGGTATGTTGGTAAGCATGCTGATGATTTTTACCGAGTCATCGGTTCCCGGTAACAAAGCGAAGGAGACGTTATGAGCACGAAGGTGGAAAAACGCATTCTGGTGAACGTACCGGTGAGCACGGCTTATAACCAGTGGACCCAGTTCGAGGAGTTCCCGCACTTCATGGGCGGCGTCAAGAGTGTTACGCAGCTCAGCGACGACAGGCTGGAGTGGGTGGCCGAGATCGGCGGCGTGCGCCGGCAGTGGGAAGCCAGGATTCTTGAGCAGGTTCCGGACCGCAGGGTTGCCTGGGCCGCCACCGAAGGCGCCACGAACGCCGGCGCCGTGGACTTCGAGGACGTGGGAGGCGGCCAGACCTCCATCCAGCTGACCCTCGAATACGAGCCCGAAGGCATGATCGAGAAGGTGGGCGACAAGCTCAACGTCGTTGACCGGCAGGCCGAATCGGACCTGCAGAAGTTCAAGGAATTCATCGAGGATGAGGGCTACGCCAGCGGCGCCTGGCGCGGATCCGTCAACGCCGGTTCCGCTGTGGGAACCCCCGGTGTTGAACACGCGGGTGCTTCCCGTGGTGATTCCGGCAAGGCGGGAGTCTCCGGCAAGGTTGCGGCGGGCGTGGGCATCGCGGCGGCTGCGGGCGCAGCAGCAGCGATGGCAGCCAGCGGCAACAAGGACAAGACCGAGACTGCGGACGTAACGGTTACCGAGACCACCCCCGTGGTTCCGGCGGAACCGGTGGTTCCTGCAGAGCCCCTGACCACCGGCGCAACAACGGGCGCGGCGGACGCGGGCACCGGAGTCCCTGCAGCAGGCACGACGGCGGCAGCTGGCTCCACCGGTTCCGTCGCCGACCTGGACGACAGCAGGATCGGCCACCAGTTCGACCAGACCAACGGCCTGGTGGACACCACAGGCGAGTCCGACGACACGGTGGCAGGCGAGAACCTGAGCGCCGGCGAACGGCGCGAGGGTGACCGCGGCACCGAAGGCGGCCTGCCGCCCGTCGGGGGCAACCTCGGCGGTCACTGACCCGTCCCCCACAAGCAAGCGCCGCCCGCCTTCCCCCAAGGCGGGCGGCGCTCTTGCGTCCCGGGCAGGTTTACTTCGTCTTGCCCGCGTAGAAGACAGCCGGCGCGGCCGGGGCCTGCATTCCCTCGCCAATGAAGAAGCTCGGGTGCGGCGGCTGGTTGTAGCCAACCGTTTCGCGGGCCACGCCGGCGCGGTACATCGGATCATGCATCAGGGTGCGCAGCCGGACCTCTGTAGGCGAGGTGGTGGTGTAGATCCGCAGCTCGGTGCTGTCCGCTGACGGGAACACCAGTTCCTCGCGCCAGTCACCCAGGAGGTCCGCCTGCAGCGACGGGTTGCCCTTGGTGTAGTTGTTGGTGCGCGCCCCGGTGGCAGTCAGCAGTCGGTCGCTGGACTCGGTTTCCCAGTTCCACTTCGAGATGGTGGGGACGCCGTAGCCAACCTCGGCACTGAAATCGTGGTCAACGATCTCACGCAGTAGATCGCCGTCCCACCAGGCCATGAAGTTGGCGGCCGGGATCTTGTCCGAGATCCGCTCACCTTTGGCCGACATCAGGTACCCAACGGTGGAGTTCCACGCAGCGTCCCCACCTACCGCCCAGCTCTCCGAGCCCGGGAAACGCGGGTCGATGTCGCCCGTGGCACCGCGGCCCGTGTCCTTGAACGCCGGGATGCTCCACAGCACCTCGCCAGTGGCGGCGTCACGGAAGGTGGCGCCGCGGTTGCCGCTTTCCTTCATGCTCTCGTGCACCGCGAAGGTCTCCAGGCCGGGGCGCGAGGGATCCAGGTCGCCGGTGTGGATGGCGTCGCCATGCCCCAGCTTGGTGTTGTACAGCGGCGTGCCGTCGTCGTCGATGGTCATGGAGCCGAAGACGAACTCGTCCTTGCCGTCCTGGTCCACATCCGCCACGGACAGGTTGTGGTTACCCTGGCCCTTGTACTCGGCTCCCGCCACGTCGGAATCGAACTTCCAGCGCTTCACCAGCTTGCCGTTCACCAGGTCGTAGGTGACCAGCACGGTGCGGGTGTAGTAGCCGCGGCTGAACATCATGGACGGGTGCTCGCCGTCCAGGTATGCGACGCCGGCGAGGAAACGGTCCACGCGGTTGCCGTAGTTGTCGCCCCAGGCCGCAACGCTGCCGCGAGGCGGATCGTAGGGAACTGTGTCCATGATGGTGCCGGCAGCACCGTTGAACACCGTAAGGAACTCCGGGCCGGACAGGACATAGCCGGCGCTGGTGCGGTAATCGGCCGCGGGGTCACCGATGACGGTGCCCGCGTTGTCAGTGGTGCCGTCGGCGGTTTTGAAGGCCACTTCAGCCTTGCCGTCGCCGTCGAAGTCGTAGGCGAGCATCTGGGTGTAGTGGGCACCCGCGCGGATGTTGCGGCCCAGGTCGATCCGCCACAGCTTGGTGCCGTCCATCTTGTATGCGTCCACGTAGACGTTGCCGGTGTAGCCGGCCTTGGAGTTATCCTGCGCGTTGGACGGGTTCCACAGCTGGATGATTTCGTAGGCGCCGTCGCCGTCCAGGTCCGCCACGCTGGAGTCATTGGCACTGTAGGTGTACGGCTTTCCATCCTTGCTGACGCCGTCGGCCGGTTTGTCCAGCTTGATGGGCAGGTAGTTCTGCGCCAGCGGGCTGAACTCGGCACTGAGTTTGTCCTGCCCATTGCCGTTGCCCACCGTCTTGATGACGTACCTGGAGTCCTTCGTGCCGTCGGGGTCCAAATACGTGGTGGTGTCCCGGATCGGTTGATCGGTAATGATCACGCCGTCGCGGATGACCTGGAAGCCAACACTGTCCTTGTCCAGGCCCAGCATGCGCCAGCCGAGTGAAACACCCTGATCGGTCAGTACCGCAACCGGGGCGCGGTCCAGGTTTTCCACCTGCCGGGTGAGGCCGGAATTTGCGGGAGCCACGGGAGCCGCAGGGTTTCCCGCACCAGGGTCGGCGGCGGCAAGCGGGACGCCGGTGAAGGCCAGGGCAGCGGCAGCGAGGGTGGCCGCTGCTGCCGGCGCCGCCTTCCACGCCCTGCCCGCCTGGGATTTCGGGGAACACATTGAGGGGTTTGCCAAAAGAACATCTCCTTTGATGCAGCGGCGGCTGAGTCGCCGCTGGTTTTGGAACGTTTCATTCGTAGCGGTTTCTGACCCGTCGCGAGTGATTTCGAGGGATGCAAACTACGAGGAAGCGCTTTCTGCCCTATAGGTCTATCAGCGCGTGACAAACACGGTCAAGGGTTTGACCGAAAGATATTGGGAGAATTTGTTCTTTATACGGTCGCTTCTGCACATCACACGCCCACTCACCTTGGCACCCTAAGTGGAAACGCCCGCCCACCTTTTAAGTGGAAGGTGAGCGGGCGTTGAAGGACAACCTGGCAAAGGTGAGCGGGCGTCGAATGGGGTCAGCGGATCCCTCGGAATTTCACCGCCGAGGCGAGCGCAGCGAGGCTGATGACAGCGATGACGGCCAGGTAGTAGCCCGGTGCCACAGCTTGTCCGGTCTGCTGCACCAGATAGGAAGCGATCATGGGGGTGAAGCCGCCAAAGGCCACGACTGCCGTGTTGTAGCTGAAGGAGAGGCCGGTGGCACGGGCGCGGGCATCAAAGGAATCCGACATGACGGACGGCAGGGCGCCGAAGTACGCCGCCTTGAGCAGTCCGAGGATGGTCATCACCAGGGCCAGCACCAGGAAGGACCGGGCGCTGATCACCCACAGGAACAGCGGGACGACGGCGACCAGCAGCACCACCACGGTGGGCACCATAATTGCCATCCGGCCAAACTTGTCCGAGAGGTGGCCCACCACCGGTGTTCCAAAGGTAAGGATGACGCCGGTGATGATCAGCGACGTGAAGGAGATGCCGGGTTCGAGGCCAAGTTCCTTGATGGCAAACGTTGGCATGTACTGAAGGATGAAGTTCAGGGCGGTGGAGACGGCCAGCGCGCCGCCGGCGATCAGCATCCCCACTTTCTGGGTTGCGAACACTTCCCGGATGGGTGAATGCTTCTGGGCCTCCGGCTTTTCCGCAAGGGGAACTTCCTTCATCTCTTTGCGGATCAGGTACCCGGCCGGGCCCACCAGCAGTCCGAAAAGGAAGGGGATGCGCCATCCCCATTCGGTCATCTGGGCATCGGAAAGGACGGTGGTGAGAACAGCCACCAGGATCGCGGCCAGCAGACTGCCCAGGCCCTGGCTCGCGAACTGGAAGCTGCCCAGGAACCCTTTACGCTTGCCGTTCTGCGCGATCAGGTAGGCGGTGGCGGCACCAAACTCTCCGCCGGCAGAAAAGCCTTGGATCAGGCGTGCCAGGACGATTCCGATCGGAGCCAGGATGCCTATGGTTCCGTAGCTGGGCATGAAGGCCAGCAGGGCCGTCCCCAGGACCATCAGCCGAATGGTGACGGTCAAGCCCTTTTTCAGGCCGTGCCGGTCGGCAAATGAACCCAGCACCAAGCCGCCGAGCGGCCGTATGAGGTAGGAGACGCCAAACACGGCAAAGGCCTGGATGAGTTCGACGCCGGGATCGTGGCTTGGGAAAAAGTTCCGGCCAATGTAGATGGCCAGGAGAGCGTAGATGGCAATATCAAACCATTCGAGCGCGTTCCCGATGGTGGCAGCGACAATCCCGCGGGTGGCGGACTGCGAGCCCGCCACCTGGACAGGACCGGGCTGGTTCTTTTGCTGTGGAATGGTCATGGGGACTCCAGGGATTTCAGGAAGCAGGGTGGGCCGCTACGGCCGTTTGCGGGCGGGCACCGCCCGCAGGGGTGGTGGAGGTGGCGAGGTCGAAGAAGAGTCCGGCAGCAATCTGCAAACCTTCCCGCGCCACCGATTTGAGGAGATGCTCATCCGGGGCGTGCTGCTGGCAGCCGGGATGGGAATGCGGAACCCACAGCGTGGGCAGTTCAAGGACTTCAGCGAAGACAAAACTCGGCAGCGATCCGCCGATGTTGGGCAGCAGCACCGGGCTGCGCCCAGTGGTTTCCTCCAGGGACGAAAGGGCCCACGAGACCCAGGGGCTGTTCGGGTCCAGCCGGCTGGCGGGGAAGGACTGGCCTACACTGACGTCCACCATGGTGAATCCGGCGGCATCGAGGTGGCGCCGGACTGCGGACTCAAGGTTTGCCATGTCCGTTCCGGGAACGAACCGGAGCTGCAGGCTGGCGCTGGCTGAGCCGGGAATGGCGTTGACTGGTTTGGCAGCGTTGCCGGCACCGAGGGCCAGGACTTCCAGGGTGTTCCAGGCGTACAACCGCTCGGCGGGGCTGAGGGATGAGTCACCCCAAGTGGGGTCGGTCCTGGGATCACCGGGCTGGGGGACCACGTCGATGAGTTCCAGCGCGGCGGCCACCGAGCCGGGGATTCCTGCCGGGAGCAGCTCCGGGAGCCTGATGATGCCGTGTCCGTCCACCAGGGACGCCACCGCAGCCGCCACGGTGGTGGCCGGGTTCCGTAGGATGCCGCCCCAGTTGCCTGAGTGGTAGGAACCGCTGCGCAGGTCTGCCGTGAGGTGGAAGGTCACACCGCCGCGGGCCCCTAGGAAGACCGTGGGGCTGTCGGCAGCCAGGCGCGGACCATCGGAACCAAGAAAGACGTCCGCCTGCAGGCTACCGCGGTGGTCGCGTGCGAAATCCGCCAGATCAGGGGACCCGATCTCCTCCGCCCCCTCCAGGAGGAACACCAAATTAAAGCCAAGGTGTCCCTGCTGTTCCAGGAGCAATTGCAGGGCCACGATATTGATCCAGTGCTGGCCCTTGTTGTCGGCAGAACCCCGGCCGTACCAGCGGTCCCCTTCTTCGTTCAGCACCCATGGGTCCCGGCCGTTGGTCCAGCCCGCGGCCTGGCCATCCACCACGTCGGCGTGGCCATAGCAAAGAACCGTCGGCAGCTCCTGGCCTTCGTGCCGGGTGGCCACCAGGAATGAATTGCTGCCGCCGCGCCAGGAGTCGAAACGCTCCACGGAGCAGCCCAGGGAGGCAAATGCCGGCTCCATTACCTCGTCGAGATATGACTTCAACGCAACCCGACCCTCCGCCGTCGAACTCTCCGACGGATAAGAGACAATCTTCTCCAAGTCCGTCTTGAAGCGGCCGGAATCCACATATTCCCCTGCTGCTGCTGTCAGTTGCTCGCGTTGCTGCATCGATGGTCACCCTTGCTGTTGGAACGTGACTCCAAAATTAGGGTGCCCCAGCGCAAACAACCAGTATCATTTTGTCGACGAGCTTTGACTTGAATGCAAACCGGAGGAAGCACCCCTTCATGAACATGCTCACTCCGGCCCTGATGTACTTCCACGCCGTGGCCCAGGAGGGCACGCTCACCGAGGCAGCCGGTAAGCTCCACGTCTCCGCGTCCGCCATCAGCCGCCAGATCAACAAGCTGGAATCTTCGCTGGGCACGCAACTCTTCAGCCGCCATGCACGCGGAGTGGAGCTGACCGAAGCCGGCCGTCTCCTGCTCGCCTACGTACGCCGGGCCGAGGCGGAAGGGACAGCTGTCCGCGAAGAACTGCTGGTGTCCATGCAGCGGAAGACCCGGACCCTTCGCGTGGCCTGCGCCGAGGGATTTGCCCGCGTTTGGGTGCCATCAGCCATCGCCACCTTCAGCCGCCAGCATGACGACGTGGAGTTCCATCTCGACGTCGTCTCCTCCTCCGAGGGCACGCGGCGGGTTGCCGAGGGAGAGGCGGACGTTGCCGCGGTGTTTTCCCTGGGCCCCCAGTCCAGGGTGACGGTGGAACACTCCATGCCCACACCCGTCGCCTTTGCCCTGGTGGCGCCAGACCATCCGCTGGCGTCCCAGCCCCGCGCCACCCTGCAGGACCTGTGCCGATACAAGCTGGCCATCACGGCGCCCGGTTCCAGCCAGCGCGAACTTTTGGACCTGGCCATGCAGATTGAAGGCCTCACTCCCTCCATCAGCCTGCAAAGCGACCACATCAACCCGGTGATCCAATTCGCACGGGCAGGGGTGGGTGTCTCCCTGGTCAGTGGGTTGTCCCTGGACCGGCGGGACCGGGAGGACCTGGTGCTGGTCAACCTGGACCATCCGGTGCTGCGCCAGCGGCAGGGCCAGATCCAGACAATGACCGGCCGCACCCAGCCGGCGATCCTCACCGCGTTCGTGGACGCCCTCATCGATGCCCTGGAACTGTTCGAGTAAAGCGCCTACTTCTTTGCCGCTGCCTGCAGCAGCGGCACAGTGCGGGTGGGCATCACTTCCACTAAAGACATGGCGGTGCTGGTGCGCACGACGCCGTCAATCGCCAGCATTGCGTTGGTGATCCGGTGCAGGTCGGCCGGGTCCCTCGCGGCCACCTTGGCCATCAGGTCAGCGTCCCCGGTGGTGGCGTGCATTTCGATGATTTCCGGGATGGTCTGCAGCGCCGCAACGGCAAGGTCGCTGGAGGACTGGCTGATGGAAATCGAGATGAAGGCGATGAGCGGCAGGCCCAGCGCCCCGGTCCGGACCCGCTGGCTGAAGGGGGCCAGGCTGCCGTCGTTGGCCAGGCGGCGAAGCCGGGCGTGCACGGTATTGCGTGCCACGCCGAGCGTCCTTGAGAGGGACAGGACCGTCGCCTGGGGGTCCCGGTCCAGTGTGAGGAGGATCTCTGCGTCCAGCGCATCAATAAGGTGCATACTGAGCATTTTGCCACTTGAAGCGCGGCCAAATGCTGGATCCGTCCTGCCTAATCCACCCCTGTTGCGCAGACGTCCCGAATTCCCGCACCATGCTGTCCATGACCAGCACCCTTCCCGAAGCCGCGGCACCCGAGGTCCGCGCCGCCGTCGCCCAACTCCCCGCCTACGTGGCCGGCAATAGCGCCCAGTCTGACCTGACCGCCGCCCTTGCCTCGAACGAAAGCCACTTCCCTCCCCTGCCGTCCGTCATCAAGGCGATTTCCGCGGAGGCGGACCGGATCCACCGGTACCCCAGCATGGGCGCGGTGGAGGCACGGGAAGCCATCGCCGCACACTTCGGCGTCAGCCCTGATGAAGTTGCCGCGGGCCCGGGAAGCTCAGGGGTGCTGCAGCAGATCATTTCAGCCGTTTGTGGGCACGGCGACGAGGTGGTCTACGCCTGGCGGTCCTTCGAGGCGTACCCAATCCTGGTGGCGGTGGCCGGTGCCGTTTCAGTGCCGGTGCCGCTACTGGCCAGTGAGCACCACGACCTTCCGGCCATGGCGGCTGCCATCACCGATCGCACCCGGCTGGTGATCCTGTGCTCGCCGAACAACCCCACCGGAGTGTCCATCAGCGCGGAGGCGCTGGAAGAGTTCCTCCAGTCCGTGCCCCCGCAGGTGCTGGTGGTACTGGACGAGGCGTATATCGAGTTCCAGCGCGGAACCGGCGTGGACTCGCTGGACTTCTACCGCCGTTACCCCAACCTGTGCATCCTGCGCACCTTCTCCAAGGCGTACGGGCTGGCGGGCCTGCGGATCGGCTACGCCATTGCGCGGCCCGATATCGCAGAGGGCCTCCGCCGCACCGCCGTTCCGTTCGGCGTGAACCGCATGGCGCAGGCCGCCGCGGTTGCCTCGCTCGCGGCCGGCGACGAGGTCCTGGAGAGGACCGAGGCCGTGGCGCAGGAACGCACCCGGGTGATCGGGGCCCTCAGGGGCTACGGCTGGGACGTGCCGGACAGCCAGGCCAACTTCTACTGGCTCCGTGCCTCGGACGAACTGCGGGAACGGCTCCTGGATGCACTGTCCGGGGCTGACATCCTGGCCCGCGGTTATGCCGTTGACGGCGTCCGGATCACGTTGGCTGACAAAGCCACCAATGACCGGGTGCTTGCGGTCCTGGCCGACCGCGAGAGGTTTGTGTCCCGGTGAGTACTTCCACAGAAACTCGCGCTGACGCAACCGTCGCCACCCCGGCCCGGCACGTGGAAGGGCCGACGACGGCAGGTTCCGTGCCGCCGTCGGCCGTCCGTCACTCAGTGGTTGAGGATGTCCTGGGCATCCTCACCGGCACGTTCGCCGCATCACTGGGGCTGTTCCTGCTCAAGTCGAGCGGCGCCGTCACCGGTGGCACCGCCGGGCTGGCGCTGCTGCTGAGCTATTCGGTGGCGCTGCCGTTCGGCGTCATCTTTTTCTCGGTCAACCTGCCGTTCTTCGCGCTGGCGGTATGGAAAAAGGGATGGAACTTCGCCCTGCGCACTGGCGCAGCAATTGCCCTGGTATCCGTGATGGCAAGCCTGCATCCCGCGGCCCTGGGCTCCTTGCACATCGACCCCGCGTATGGCGTGCTGGGTGGAAACCTGCTCGCCGGCGTCGGCCTGCTGATACTGTTCCGGCACAAGTCCAGCCTGGGCGGCTTCAACATCCTGGCCCTGCTGCTGCAGGAAAAGCTGAAATGGCGGGCCGGATATGTACAGATGGTGCTGGACGTGGCCATCGTCCTGGCCTCCCTCGTCCTCGTGTCTCCGCTGATGGTGCTGCTGTCCGCGGCCGGCGCCACCCTCCTGAACCTCATTCTCGCGTTGAACCACCGGCCCGGGCGCTACCTGGGAAAGTAGGCGCCTGCCTGGCCCTTTATTCCCTGCAGCCCGTTGAAATATCTGGGCATGGGCTGGTGTTGCCGCCCATATGATAACAATCGGAATCATCGGTGCAGGACATATTGGAAGCCAGGTTGCACGGAAGGCCGTGGAGCTGGGCTACGACGTAGTCATCAGCAACTCACGGGGCCCGGAAACCCTCCAGGACCTCGTGGCGGAGCTTGGCCCGAAGGCCCGGGCGGCCACGTCAGCGGAAGCGGCTGCTGCCGGCGACTTCGCCGTGGTCACTGTGCCGCTGAAGAACTACAAGGACGTCCCGGTGGAACCGCTGGCCGGCAAGATTGTGATCGACACGAACAACTACTACTGGGAGCGGGACGGCCGCATTCCTGCCCTGGATAACGGCGAGGCCACCACCTCCGGGATGCTGCAGGAACACCTCCCCCAGTCCAAGGTGGCCAAGGGCTTCAACCACATCATGGCCAAGGACATCACCACGGACGGAACTCCGGCCGGCACGGAAAACCGCCGCGCCCTTGCCACCGCCAGCGGCCACCCGGAGGCCGCCGAACTGGTGACCCGCCTCTACGACGAATTCGGTTTCGACACCGTCAACGTTGGCCCGCTCTCCGAGAGCTGGCGCGTGGAGCGCGACCGCCCGGCCTACGTTGCACGGCAGAACGCCACAGAGCTGAAGGACAACCTGGCCAAGGCGCCGCGGACCATCTGATTTGTCCCATACAGAGACTGGCTGGCAGTTCCCACTGCCGGCCAGTTTTGTTTTAAGCGGCGCTAATTTCGGGCCGGATCCAGCACCGGGAAGGCATCGGGGTACCCGATCTGCTTACAATCGAAACCTCTGACCACTACCGAGGGACCCATGAAGAAATTCGCCACAGCCCTGTTTGCCGCCGGCCTCGTTGCTTCCGCCACGGCCTGCACCGCCACGCATCAACTGACCACCGCTGAAACCTGCGAGCGGATCCAGGCCGTTGTGTCGAACCCCGCCAACAACGCCGGCAAGACGGGCATGAACAACCTCGCCAACCAGATCCGCCCCATCCACGCGGTGGCATCTGACGACCTCAAGCCGGCCCTCGCCTCGATCCTGGCGTACACGGACGAGCAGGCCAAGGAGAACCCGGACAAGGACAAGCTGGCCGGTCTCCAGTCCGGCTACCAGGAAGCCGGCGCAACCTACAGCAAGTTCTGCGGCCAGGCGGGCGGCTAAGCGCTTGGGTGAAAGGACCGGCCCCCTGTCCAGGTGGCCGGTCCTTCTGTTAATGGCCTAGAGCGTCGCAGGGTCCGTATTGGCGCCGCACAGAATGACGGCAACGCGTTCATCTTCCGCGGGCACGTACGCTCCGGAGAGCAGCGCCGCGTAGGCGGCAGCCGCTCCATGTTCCACCACGATGCGGTAGTCATTCCATAGCGCGTAGCGTGCTTTGATGATGTCAGCGTCCGTTACCAGGACGCTGACGACGCCGCAGCGGAGCGCGACGGAGAAGCCGATGTCGCCGACGCGGCGGGCACCCAGGGAGTCCGCGGCAACACCGGATACAGCCACGTCCACCGGTTCGCCGGCAGCGAGGGCGGCGTGCAGGGTGGGCGCATTTTCCGGCTCCACGGCCACCACTTTGGCCGAACCTTCGACGGCGGCCGCCACTCCCGCCATCAGTCCGCCGCCGCCCGTGGCTACCAGGACCGTATCGACATTCGGCAGCTGTTCCAGCAGCTCGGAGCCCACTGTTCCGGCGCCTGCCGCGATTTCCGGCTGGTCATAGGCGTGGCAGTAGACCGCCCCGGTTTCCTCTGCGTGGCCCACGGCGGCCTGGTAGGCGCCTGCGTACTCGGCACCGCCCTGGACCACCGTGGCCCCGATGGCCTTGAGTTTGGCGACTTTAACGGCCGGCGCGGCTTCGGGAACGAAGACGGTGGCCGGTACCCCGAGTTGTTTCGCGGCATAGGCGTTGGCCAGTCCGGCGTTTCCGCCGGAGGCCACCACGATTCCCACATCGGCCCGCAGCTCCCCGCGCTCCTTGCTGGCCAGGATGCGGTTGAGGGCGCCCCGCGCCTTGAACGTGCCGGTGTGCTGCATGAACTCGCACTTGAACCAGACCTGGCCGTTGAACACTCCGGAGTCCGCCTGCATAACCGGTGTCCTGCGGATCAGGCCTGCTGTCCGGCGGGCTGCCTGATCAATATCGGCATGGGTGATCATGCCTAGACTTCGTCGTCCCAGGTTCCCTGATCCTTGAGGGCGTCCTCCGGCTCAGGCTCCCGCGCCGCTTCTTCACCGCCAACATAGGACGCCGGAACAGTTCCGGCGGCATGGGCCTGCTGTTCCTCCCGGATGTTTTCCGCGCCCGGCTGTTCCAGGTGCTGGCCGGAGGTGGGTGCCTTTGCGGCCTGGTCCTTGGCTTCGTCCGGGTCGCCTGGCCCGCGGAGGTCTGCGGTGTTGTGGGGATCGTCGCTGGAAACTGTCATGGTCCTGCCTTTCACCTGGAACTGCCTGTTTCTGGAACTGCTGTACCGGACCTGGGTGAACCCGTGTCCGGACTCCAGCCTACGGTCAGGAGTCATTCCTTCGTCCGCCCCACTCATGTTGCGGGCCCGCGTCCCCACGGTTGTGGACCCAGCAGGGACTCTGCGGCTGCCTCCAGCGTTAACCGGAACGACAGGAGGAGGCCGAATGATCATTGTGCTGACAGGCATCGACGGGTCGGGAAAGTCGACGGCGGCGCGCACCTTGGTTGCATCTGCGCGCGCCCGTGGAGTGCGGGCGATGCTGGTGAGCAACCATGCTGGACGCCGGGTTATGTCTTTGGCCGCGGCCAGGCTGGGAGTTCGGCTGCCCGCGCGTCTGGCTGACGCCGTCGAAACATTCCTCCGGGTGGGCAACGTGCTGCTCTCGCACCTCCGCGCTGGCCGGTTCAATGGATTGGTGGTCATGGACCGCCATCTCTACTGCCAACTGGCACTGCGGCGCGCGAAAGGGCTGCCGCGGGGATGCTTCCTTCCCTGGCTGTTGGCGCGGCTGCCGCAGCCGGACGCAATCGTTCACCTTGATCTGGACCCTGCCGAAGCGCATCGCCGGATCACCGCCCGGGGAACGGATTCCGAGAACCTGGATGACCTCGCAGCCTTCAACAGGGGGTACCGGGAACTGCCGGAGTACGCGGGCTTTCTGAGAGTCGATGCGTCAGGTACGGCGTTCGAGGTTGCTGCGGAGCTGGACGAGTGGCTCGCCGGTGTAGCAGTCACAAAGCGCGATTAGTATTCCGCATTACGGAAATAGGTTTTCCTCTTGCGGAATAGTGTGACGAGGATTACTTTGGAAACGGCCCCGCAAACGGGCTGTTCCCAATTGATAGGCAAAGGTCAATGAAGATCCCCAACCCTGAGGCACTGAAGGCGAGTTCGGTGCCCGCGAAGAGGAAGCCGCTGTACAAGTCGCTCTTCTTCCAGATTCTGATCGCCGTCGTGGCAGGTGTCCTCATCGGGCATTTCTGGCCGGACCTCGGATCCCAACTGAGGCCGCTCGGAGATGGCTTCATCAAACTCATCAAGATGATCATCGCGCCGCTGATCTTCCTGGTGATCGTTACTGGAATTTCAGCCGTCGGCGACGTCAAAGCGGTTGGAAGGGTGGGGGTCAAGGCCCTGCTCTACTTCACGGCAGCAACACTGTTCGCCCTGGTCTTCGGACTGATCGTGGGGAACATCGTCCAGCCCGGTGCTGGCCTGAACATTGATCCGGCAACCCTCTCCCAGGCAGACCTGGATGCAAAGACCGGTTCCGCGGCGCCCAAGGATGCCGCTTCCTTCATTCTCGATATCATCCCGGCCAGCGTCATCGGTGCGTTTGCCAGCAACAGCCTCCTGCAGGTCCTCTTCTTTTCCGTCTTTTTCGGTGCCGCAATCGTCGTGATCGGCCGCGAGAAGTGCCTGCCGGTCATCAACGTCATGGAAACGGTCCTGGAACTGATCTTCAAGATCATGGCCTGGATCATGAAAGTCGCACCGCTCGGCGCGTTCGGGGCCATGGCATTCATCATCGGCCAGTACGGTCTGGATACCTTGAGCACCTACGCAGTCCTGATCGCGGCCTGCTATGGCGCTGCAATTATCTTCATCGGCCTGCTCTTCGTCGTGGCGTGGGGCTTTGCCCGGGTGCCGCTCTGGCAGTTCCTCAAGTACACCCGGGAGGAATTCCTGCTGGCCCTGGGCACCGCCTCAACAGAAGCAGTGATGCCCAGGATCATGACCAAGCTGACCAACGCCGGCTGCTCCCGTGCCACCACAGGCCTGGTGGTCCCCACCGGCTACTCCTTCAACCTCGATGGCGCAGCGATCTACCTTTCGATCTCACTGCTGTTCCTGGCCCAGGCCTTCGGACACCACCTTGACCTCGGCCAGCAGCTGGCGGCACTCGGGGTGCTGCTGTTGACGTCCAAGGGCATGGCAGGGGTGCCCGGCTCGTCATTCCTTGCCCTCTCGGCTACCGCCGCAGCACTCGGGATCTTCCCGGTTGCCGGCGTCGCACTCCTCCTCGGAGCCGACCGGCTCATGGACTCGATGCGCGTGGTAGTCAACCTGCTCGGGAACTGCGTGGCTACCTTCATCGTCTCCAAGTGGGAGGGCCAGTTCGACCGCAACGTCATGGTCCGCGCCTTCAACGGTGAAATCACCAACCACGACTCTGCGATCCTGCTCGGCAAGGAAGAGGATTTCGAGGGCCAGGAGCTGCAGCGGCTGACGGAGGGGCAGGAACCGTCGCCCCGGTTCAGCGGAGCACCCACCCGCGACGTCGTTGCCGAACTTCCGGTCGATACCGGCGCCAGCGTCAGGCTTGGCGGCAAAGCCAAATAGCGCCTGCCCACGCAAAGGATGCGGGCCGGGACCATAAGGTCCCGGCCCGCATCCTTTTTATGCTTGAAAGTTGCCTTTTACCGCGAAGCAGTCGGGGAGGCCGACGACGAGGTGCCAGTGCCGGAGGACATCGTCGACGAAGAAGTCGGCGAGGCCGTCGACGAGGCTGAGCTGCTCGGCGAGGACATGCTTCCCGAACCGGACGAGCTGCTGGAGGTGGAGGTAGCGCTGGACGTTGCGCCGCCCTTCTCGGCCTTCTTCAGGACGTCGTTAATGAGGCCCTCCAGTTCCTTCTGGTCCTTGTCACCCAGGTCGGAGCCGCTCTTGGTGGCGACCACCAACAGGCGGCCCTGCGCAGCGGACACCTGCATCAGCTTCTGCTGGTTGTCACCGCTGCGGGTGCTGACAGTAGCGAAGGTCTTCTCCGCGTCAGTGTCCGCCTGCAGTTCCTCGCTGGAAACGTCGTACTTCTGCCCCAACGCGGAGACTGAGAACTTGGCGCACTGGTCCATCTTGTCGCTGATGTCCGTGAGCGTCTTGACTGCGTCGGGGCCGTCGCTGCCGGACTGTGCGGACAGCGTGCGCGGCTGGTTGCCTTCGGAAAGCGCCACGGCTACGTCGCCGTTCTCCACCTTGTCCAGCAGGCCGGCGGTGGCGATGTCCTTGCAGTCCTTGGGATCGATGGTCGCCGTGCTCATGAGCAGGTTGACGATGTTGCCGCCCTGGGCCACCTGATCCTTGGAGTACAGCTTGAGCTCGTTGCCGTCGGCGTCCTTCATGCCGGAAATGAGGTCGCGGAGCTGGTCTTCCGAATACACCTTGGCGTCCGCCGTCTTGCTGGCAGAAGCCGACGCCGAGGCCGACGTGCTGGCCGTGCCCGACGGGCTCGCGGTACCGCTGCCTCCTCCCGAGCAGCCAGCCAACGCCAGCATCGCCGCAGCAACTACTCCAAGCGCAGAAACTTTTCGCATTAGGTTCACCCTCCGAAATAGACAGCATGCTTAGTAACTTCCACTGTAGATGTTCCCATTGGGAGTGTGAAATAACGCAAGGGGATTTTTGCCGGCCTTCCGAAGCGGCCCTGTGGAATAATCCGTGGCGGGAGGCGGGTGGAACGTGAACAGCGCATTGACCCTCCGCGGGCGGATTGTCACCGCCACCATGGACTTACCGGACGGGGTTGTAACAGCCGACGGCGGCCTGGTTACCTTCGCCGGGCCAGCGTCGGAATATCCGGGGGTTCTTCCAGAAAAAGGGCCTGACGGCCAGATTCTCGTGCCGGGACTGGTGGACCTGCACTGCCACGGCGCCTACGGTTGGGACTTTTCAGAGGGCGACCTTGACGGCGCATCCCGGGCGGCCCGATACCTGCACAGCCGCGGTACCACTACCTTGCTGGCCAGCGTGGTCACCGGGAACCCGCGGGACCTGATGCGCAGCCTCGGGGTGCTCAAGGAACTGGCCGAGCAGGGTTTGGTTGCGGGCTCCCATCTGGAGGGCCCTTTCCTTTCGAGCCAGCAGTGCGGCGCCCACGACCCCGCCCTGCTGAGGGATCCCGATCCGGAGTTGGTAACCCAACTGCTGGCGGCGGCAGGACCCTCCCTCGCGTCCATGACGCTGGCGGCGGAACTCCCCGGCGCTTCCGGCTTGGTGGATCAGCTCAGTGCGCTCGGCATCGTCCCCTCCCTGGGCCACACCGCTGCGGACCATACGACGGCGGCGGCCTTCCTTGAGCGCGCGGCCGCCGGCTTGCGCTCTGCGGCTGATAGTGCGGGCAGGATGCGGCCCACGGTCACGCACCTTTTCAACGCGATGCCTCCACTGCACCACCGTTCCCCCGGCCCCGTCTCGGCCAGCCTCAGCGCGGCACGGGCCGGCACGGCAGTGGTGGAGCTGATCGGAGACGGCGTGCACCTGGCACCGGAGACGGTGAAGCTGGTCTTTGACCTTGTCGGAGCGGACAACATTGCACTGGTGACCGATGCCATGGCCGCCACAGGTCTGGAGGATGGCCAGTATCGCTTGGGGTCGCTCTCAGTAACCGTGACCGACGGGGTGGCGAGGGTGGATGGCACGGGTGCCATCGCCGGCGGTACCGCGACGTTATTGGACGTTGTCCGGACTACCGTAGCCGCAGGTGTTCCCCTGCAAGATGCCGTGACGTCCGCTTCTGCCGTCCCGGCTTCCGTCCTGGGCCTTCCGGCGGAGGTCGGTGACTTGCGTGCTGGTATGCGCGCTGACATCTTGGTTCTTGGCCAGGAACTGCAGGTGGCTGGGGTGCTGCGCGATGGTGAGTGGGTCCACGAGGTCGGATGAGAGCATGTCCTGCCACGTAGTAGCTGCCCGCTCCCTTGCTACCCCGACCTCAAATTGTCAGACCCTTGTTAGATGATTCTTGTATGGCAAGCAGCAGCGGTGTTGGGGCAGGTGCGGAGCGTGTTCATGCCTCTGTTGCTGCCCTTGATGCCCTGGACCGTGAAGATGCTTTCCTGGCCTCCGGCACTGCTGTTGGTTCGGGTGTTGATGTGTTGCAGCGGCGGTACGAGATCCGGCTGGAAAGGCTGGAGCTACGGTCCCGGCTTACCGCGCAGCTCGCGGCCGGGCAGGCACGGGACTCAGCCGACGCTATGGGATTCCAGCAGGCCATGACCCCGCCGGACGCATCCCTGCACGACCGCACCTACACGGAGATGTCCGCGGTGGAGGAGATCGCCGGAGTCCTGACCATCAGCTCCGCCGCCGCAGGTGCGTTCCTGGAACAGTCCCGAAAGGTTTGCTCCCTCCCACCCGTGTTCGAGGCCCTGGCCGCCGGCGACATGTCCTGGCAGCACGCAAAGGTCATCGCCGATGAAACCGAAGGCCTCGAACCCGCCGGTGCTGCCGGGCTCGTGGCGCACTTCTTCGACCCCGACGCACCCCACCCCGCCCGCGGTGCAGCCCCCGGCGAACTCGTCCCCTCCCGCTTCCGCGCCAAGGTCCGTGGCTGGCGGGAACGCCACCACGCCGAGTCGATCGAGAAGCGCTACGCCAAGGGTGTGGCTGACCGGCGGATGGAATACACCCCGGACAAGGACGGCATGGCCCGGGTCACGCTCTACCTCCCCGGCGACACCGCCTGCGCCATCTGGAACCGCACCACCGCCACCGCCCGCGGCCTCCAAGGACCCAACGAACCACGCACCCTCACCCAACTCCGCCCCGACATCGCAGCATCACTCCTTCTCAGCACCGGCAACACAATGGAGACCAACCGCAACACCACCGCCGCAGCAACAGAGCCGGTCAGCAACGACGAAGGACCCGGTAACGACGACGGAACCGGCACCGCTGCCGGTTCGCGGCCCGTCCGGGAGATCGGCAAGGCACCCACCCCGCGGGCCGACGTCCTGGTAATGGTGCCGGTACTCTCGCTGCTCGGGGCGACGGATGAGCCCGCAGTACTTGACGGACTCGGCCCCATCCCGGCATCGATGGCTCGGAAACTCGTCGCGGACGGGGCCGACTCGTTCTACCGCGTCCTCGTCGACCCCAGGGACGGGGCACCACTGGAAATCGGCCGCAAGAACTACCGCCTTCCCGAAACCATCAAACGCTGGATCAGGATGCGCGACGCCAAATGCACCTTCCCCGGCTCCACCAACCACAGCCCCGACAACGACACCGACCACCTCACCGCGTGGGAAAACGGCGGCACCACCGGCACAACCAACCTGGCACAGCTCTGCCCCAAACATCACCGGCTCAAACACCACAGCACTTGGACACCAGACCCAGCCACCACCAACGACCCACCCGGCTGGACCTCACCAACCGGCCGCCACTACAAACCCGAACACCCCGACACCGAACCAACCCACTGGCCGCATTGGCTCACGCCCAATGCAGGCCAGAGCCTCGATGCCAGATGTGTAGTCGCCAGATGTATAGACGCCGGCCCGGAAGACCTCCCACCATGGGAACCCGACGACGATACCCTCATCGACCCCGACGACCTCTCGCCGGACGATCCCCTCTGGGCCGAACTCCTCGCAACGCCATTCGCCCTACCTACGTGATGCCGCCCCGGGTAAGTAACGCTGCCCTGCCCAAGAGATGCTGCCCTGCGCAGATGACACTGTCCTGCCCTCCCTCCCTACTGCAGCCTTGGGCGCTCCGGCTTACGCAGCTTTGGGCGCTCCGCCGGTGCGGCGCCGAAGTGCCAGCCGTTGCGCCTGCTCCTTCGTGGCGACAGCGCGGAGGCGGGGAACGACCCCCATGGCCAGGGGCTGCCCGTGGCCGGGAGCCAGCACTCGGGGGCCCAGCTCAGCCAGTCGCGAAACGGTATCCATGGAGGTCTTCCAATTCCAGGTGGTGTACCAGGGCGGCCCGGACAGGTCCGGCAATCTCAGCAGGACTCCGCGCAGCGAGTTCAAGTTCACCGTCACCACCGCATCGCCAGTCATCAGGACGCCATCTTTGGAGCGCCAGTAGGCGACGTGTCCGGGTGTGTGGCCAGGGGCCGGAACGGAAACCCATTCCGGCAGACCGGGGACTTCACCGCTGCCCGGAAGGCCTTGCACAACGTCGGTGATGTCGTTCGCCGCTTCCATGCGCCGACGGGCACGACTGGGCAATGACCACAGGAACGGGGCAACCAGCCAGCGGTCCAGGGGCATCGAAAATTCGGGAATGTAGCGTCCGGCAGCCATGGGCAGCTCGGCCTGATGGACATACACCGGGATGCCCCAAGTGCGCGCCAGTACACCAGCGGCGCCTGAGTGGTCCGGATGGATATGAGTTAGGAGAATGGCAGCCGGCGCGTTCCCGGGCCCGAGCATCTTCTCCACGGCACTGAGAACCGGCCTCGCACTACCGGCCCAGCCGCAGTCAACCATCACCCACCCGGAACCCGAGCGGACAAGGTAGAGGTTTACTGCCATCGGCCCGCTACCGGCCGTCATGAGCACCACGCCGGAGGCAATCTCCCGCGGCTCCGAAACGCGCATCACCGTGGCATCACGCCGCTGGAACCAAGGGGACCTGCGGAGCACAGACGTGCAAAAGATCCGTGCGTACAGGATGTGCCGGTGTGCTGCAGCGGGGACCGCCTGGACGGTTGCACCACTGGACCTCGCATGCACCCAGTTTTCCGCCGCCCTATCTTGCCCAGTAGGGCCGAACGGCCTTTCTAACCGTCCGCCCCTGGCAGGCACACCTCCACAAGCTCCCCACTGACACGCGTCTCGAAAAGGGGCTGCCGGGAAGTTGCCGGCCCCGCCTTCACCTCTCCGGTGCGCAGCGAGAAAGTGCTCCGGTGCCACGGGCAGACGACGCACGGGTCCCCGCAGTCGTCTTTGATCTTGCCTTCGTGAAGCGGCCCGGAAAGGTGGCTGCAGACGTCAGACAGTACGTTAACGGTGTCGCCCTCGCGATGCACCAGCAGCGGAATACCGGCCACCTCGCGCTTGTGCAGGCCACCCTCGGGCAGTTCCGCCAACGGGGCCAGCGGATGCCAACCGGCCGGGAACCGGTGCGGGATTTCCTCGCTGTGGTTCACGCCTGCGGCCTGGCGATAGGACAGGTGGCCGCCAAGGAAACCGCCGGTGCCCACAGCGGCAAGTCCAAGATAGGCAAGGACCTTGCCGCTGCCGTGGCTGCCCCTGGCCCTTTGGACAAGCGATGCGATGTACAGGCTGGTTGCCGTTACATTGGCCGCCGCATGCACCAGTCCTACCCGCTGCTGCTGCGGGTGCAGCTGCGACCAGTCCGTGAAGCCGGCGAGCGCAGACGGAAGCACGCTGGCGGCACCTACTCCGATCAACAGTCTTGCTGCTTTTTCAGCGCCTGGAACAGCGTCGAGCACGCCGGCTGACACCCAGGCACCGATCGGGACCTGGACAGCAAGGGGGTGCACGGGGTGGCCGATGGGAACGCCGTGCATGATGTCGCGGGCCCACTGCGGTTTGATGACCTTCTTGACGACTTTCCTGACGCTCTTGGCCAGCGGGTCAAGCCATTCGGCGTCCTCGAGGCGGGTGACAAGCTCAAGTGCAGGCAACGGTTTCATGTGACGTCCCTTACCCCGATCAGCGCCGTCCACTCGTCACGGAACGCCCCGTTTTGTCCCAAGCGCACTTTTAGGTAATCCGGCATATTGGGCAGGCCGAAAGTCACCGCAGCGGCGACCCAAGGACTGTGAACCGATGGCCTCCCATCTCCCCGGACAGCAGCGGCATGGCCTCAGCGATCGCCGCGCGGGTGCTGTCGAGCTGCAGTGAGGCCTGGTGCGCCTCCGCCGACTCCCACAGCTCGGAAACGAACACTGTGTCCGGCACGTCATCGTTGATGCCCACTTCATAGAGCAAGCAACCGGCTTCCTTCATCCCCGGCTTGGGCCGAAGCAGGATGGCAACGAGGGCATCCCGCTGCCCCGGCTTGGTACCAAGGGTTCCCACATTCGCAAATGTCATGGGACCAGTGTGCGGCAAGGCCCCGACAAACGGAGGGCCACTCTCCCTGCCCACGGCAAAACCCCCGCGGTAGGGTAGTCGTTCCCCTAGTACGCCCCTAAGCGCAAGCGGAAAATTAAGGGACCGGATAACCGCATCAACGTCAGGCGGAAGAATCCGGAGCCGAAGCCGCCCGCTTTGGCGGGCGAGCTGTCTGAAATGGGACGGGCAGGCCCGCGGCCGCCACACTGGTTTTACAACATACTTATTATTCGCGACGGTTCTGAAGGCTGCCCGCAAAGGTAAAGAACACCCTTTGAGGAGCAACAAGAAATGTCTAACACTGCAACAAACCGACCAACCAAGGCACAGAGGGCCATGGTTCCGTTGGTTTCACTGGGCCTGCTCGGGGTTTCCCTGCCAATGGCCGCACCGGCCAGCGCGGAAACAAGCCGCAACGGCTGCACCGTCAACCCCCTGGATCCAAAGGATGTCCGCGGCAACGACGTCGATTTCAGGATCACCGTGGACTGCAACGGCCCAAAGACCGTCGAAATCCGCCAGCGGGCCTATGAAGACGAGCGCGGCCCTCGCCATAACGACGACCTGCTCGCCAAGCGGCTGGTCACGGAGGAGTTTGACCACCATGACGACGCCAGGACCCTCCACTTCTACGTCGACGTCCGCAACCACGACCGCAAGGGTGAAGAGGTCTACCAGCTCGTATCATTCCGGGTGCAGAACCACGGCGGACATTGGTCGGACTGGACCCCATGGGAGAAGAGCGTCGTAGTGGAAGTGGACGGCGGCAAATAGACCTGTCAGGTGCACAGTGGGGAAGCAGGGGTTAGGGCTCCTGGTTCCCCACTTTTTCGTCCCGTTTCAGTCCGCGGCACCCAGGTTTCCGGCATGGACGACGGCGCCACTCGCCGTCGTATCTTCCTTCAGCATCCAGCCCACCCGCTTCACCGTCCGCAACATCACTGCGCTCTCCACGATGTCGATGCCCGGCACCTTCTGCTGCAACGCCAGCTCAGCGGACATCACATCGGCCAGGGTCTGCAGCCACATGATGATCACAAAGTTGGTGGGCCCGGTGGTGGAGGCGCTCAACCGGACATTGCTGATGGTGCGGATCTGGGCCGCAGCGGCATCATGTTGGCCGGCCGGGACATTGACGAACCACTGGCAGGTCACCGGAAACGATGAGTAGGCCTGTGCGATCTCACAGCGGAAGGACAGGATGCCGCTGGCCAGCACCCGGTTCAACTGCCGCTGGACGGTGGCCGGATGGCGGCCCAGGGAGCGGGCGATGTCCGCTGCCGTCGCCCGGCCGTCCCGCGCCAGGAAGGGAAGCAGGTCAAGGTGGCTCTGCGGAAGCTGGGCCGCCTGCACGGACTCCGCAGCAGGCGGGGAAACAAGGGTCCGCAGGGTGGCAAGCTGGGCACGGCTCAGGACATTCAGCCGCCAATCGTCGCCACTGCTGTGCAGCCGGGTGCACAGCGCCACCTGGTACTTGGTCAGCCCCTCGACGGCCTTCAGGCGCGTGATGATCTTGGCACTGAATTCCTCCAGCGAGCGGGTGATAACGGTCAACATCAGATCGCGGTTGCTGGCTGCTTCCTCCACAGTGACGATCTCGGGGACAGCCGCCAGCTCCGCCGTGACGCTGTCCCGCAGGTTCATCTCGCAGTCCACCGCCACGTAGGCCAGGAGCATCTGCTTCGGGTCACCTGCCAGGTGCGCCGTCACCCAGGCTGCCCCGTTTGAGGTCAGGCGATCCCAGCGGGCGGCCAGCGTGGTGGCGTGCACGCCAAGGACCTTTGCGGCATCGGCCCAACCCAGCCTCGGGGAGGCCTGCAGGACCTGGATCAGGGCAAGATCATCCTCGCTGAGCTCCACTGAGTCCTCCTATTGGTTGCATGAATCCTGCCAGGAACAGCAGGCGAAAGGATAATTCCTGCGGTTTCCTCACATGTGAACTGCGCCACTTCACAATAGTCCCCAAGCCCTGATGCCGACTGCCAAGGAGTTACCCGTGCCCATGAGAGACGACGCCCAAGACCTGCAGGGAGACCTGATCCGCCTCCGTCATGACCTTCACCGCCAGCCGGAAATCGGGCTGCACCTCCCCCGTACCCAGGAGAAGGTCCTGGAGGCGCTGGATGGGTTGCCGTACGAGATCACGCTGGGCAAGGAGACGACGTCGGTCACGGCAGTGCTGCGCGGGGGAAACACGGGCGGGGGGAACCATACGGAAGAACCGGGGAGAGCACGGCGTCCTGCCGTCCTCCTCCGCGCGGACATGGACGGACTGCCCGTCCAGGAAAAGACCGGAGTGGACTTCACCTCCCAGGCTGACGGCGCCATGCACGCCTGCGGCCACGACCTGCACACCTCCATGCTCGCCGGAGCCGCCACCCTCCTGGCCGAAAAGCGGCACAAGCTCAACGGCGACGTCGTCCTCATGTTCCAGCCCGGCGAGGAGGGCTTCGACGGCGCCAGCTACATGCTCCGCGAAGGTGTCCTGGATGCCGCCGGCACCCGGGTCAGTGCGGCGTACGGCATGCACGTGTTCTCCTCGCTGGAGCCGCACGGCACGTTCTGCACCAAGCCCGGCGTCATGCTCAGCGCCTCCGACGGCCTGGAAGTCACGGTGCTGGGCGCCGGCGGCCACGGCTCCGCCCCGCATTCCGCAAAGGACCCTGTCACCGTTGCCGCGGAGATGGTGACGGCCCTGCAGGTGATGGTCACCCGGCAGTTCAACATGTTCGATCCGGTGGTCCTGTCCGTGGGCGTGCTGCACGCCGGCACCAAGCGCAACGTCATCCCGGAGACGGCCCGCATCGAGGCGACCATCCGCACGTTCTCCGAGGCCTCGCGCCTGAAGATGATGGACGCCGTGCCGCGCCTGCTCAAGGGGATCGCCGCCGCGCACGGAATGGAGGTCGCCGTCGACTACCTGCAGGAGTACCCCCTCACCATCACCAGCGAGGACGAAACCCACACCGCGGAGAAGGTGATCACCGAACTCTTCGGCGAGCGGCGCCTCGCCCGCTGGGCCACCCCACTGAGCGGTTCGGAGGACTTCTCCCGGGTGCTGGCCGAGGTGCCCGGCACCTTCATCGGGCTCAGCGCCGTCGCACCCGGTGGTGACCCCGACGCCTCGGCGTTCAACCACTCACCGTACGCAACGTTCGACGACGGCGTGCTGGCTGACGGGGCTGCACTCTATGCGGAACTCGCCATCTCACGGCTGGCCGCCCTCGCCAACGCCTCGTAAAGAACCCGGCGCCTCCTAAAGAGCACAGCGCCTCCCAAAAAACCGGCAGCAGCGCCGCTGCCCCTCCAGACCAAGCGACCAGGAAGAAGACCATGTCAGTTGCAGCAACCAAGCCCAGGACCGGCCGCATGTCCACCGCCAAGACTGTCGTCGGCACCGGCATCGGCAACGCCGTCGAGTGGTACGACTGGGCCATCTACGCCACCTTCACCCCGTTCATCGCCAGCCAGCTGTTCAGCAAGGAGGACCCTGCGTCGGCGGTGCTGTCCACCCTGGCGATCTTTGCCGTCGGCTTCGTGGCCCGGCCCTTTGGCGGTTTCCTGTTTGGCTGGATCGGCGACCGGATCGGCCGCAAGTCCTCCATGACCCTCGCCGTAGGCCTCGCCTCGCTGGGCAGCCTGATGATCGGCGTCGCGCCCACCTTCGCCAGCGTCGGCGCGTTCGCGTCCCTCATGCTGCTGGCGGCCCGGCTGGTACAGGGCCTGGCGCACGGCGGTGAGCTGCCGTCGTCGCAAACGTACCTGTCCGAGATGGCACCCAAGGAACACCGCGGCTTCTGGGCCACCCTGATTTACACGTCAGGCACGGTGGGCATCCTGTTCGGCACGCTGCTGGGCGCCGTGCTCAACATGGCGTTGAGCACCGAGGCGATGAACGCATGGGGCTGGCGCGTGCCGTTCCTGATCGGCGCCGCAATGGGCCTGTACGCCCTGATCATACGGTCCCGCCTGCACGAAACGGAGGCCTTCCAGGGCGAGGCCGCCACCGAGAAGCGCGCCCCGATCTGGCCGCAGATTGTCCGCTACCGCAAGCAGGCTCTGCAGGTGATCGGGCTGACGGTGGGCCTCACGGTGATCTACTACATCTGGGGCGTGGTGGCACCCAGCTACGCCACCACTGCCCTGAAGATCGACCGGGGCGAAGCACTGTGGGCCGGCGTTGTGGCCAACATCGTGTTCATCGCCGCCCTGCCGGTGTGGGGAAAGCTGTCCGACCGGATCGGCCGCAAGAAGGTCCTCTGGGCGGGCGCCATCGGCTCGGCAGTGCTGCACTTCCCCATGACCTGGCTGCTGAAGGACTCCGCCTGGCAGCTGGCCGTGAGCATGTCCGTGATGCTGGTGTTCATCGCCGCGAGCGCCGCCATCGTTCCCGCCGTGTACGCCGAACTGTTCCCGACGTCGATCCGCACCGTGGGCGTCGGCGTCCCCTACTCCATCTGCGTGGCAGTGTTCGGCGGCACCGCACCGTACCTGCAGCAGTGGCTGGGCTCCTCGCTGGGCGCGCCGCAGGTGTTCAACGTGTACGCGGTGCTGCTGCTGGTGATCAGCGCGGCGTTCGTGTTCACCATCCCTGAGACCAAGGGCAAGGACTTGACGCACTAAGTCTTTGCAGGAGGAGGTCCCCGGCGCATATAGCTGCGCCGGGGACCTTCCCGTTTCTCTCAGGCGTGCTGCTTCCGGTCAGTGCGCGCCGATCCGCCGTGCTTCACGGACCGCTGCTTCCGCACCCTCTTTCCACGGCATGCCATGGCCGGGCAACAGCGTTGTTGCTCCCGTCGCGGCAATGGCCTCCAGTGACTCCAGCGCCTGCCCTGTGTCCTTGGTGGCAGCGGACGCGACGATCTGCGGGCCGGCCTGGCCGGTGTAAGGATCGAGCGTCACCAGGGCGTCACCGGTGAGGAGGACGCCCCGGTCCGGCAGGTGCAGGATGCAGTGCCCGTCGGTGTGCCCGGGAGTATGGACGACGTCGGGACGCCCGGTGACGGCATCAGCCACCCCGGTGCCAAGGGGCTTGGTGTCGGAGATGCCTTTCACGGTCAGGGCTCCGGCTGCTGCCATCCGGCTGAGTGCCGGGAGGGACTTGGGGTGAGTGAAGGGGTAGAGGAAGCGGTTGCGCTGCGGCTTGTAGCGGTAGGGGTGCGCCGCCAGGCGGGCGTCCTCCGCGTGGACCAGGACCGGGACCCCCCATTGCCTGTGTGCCCGCAGCGCAAAGCCGACGTGGTCGAAGTGACCGTGGGTGAGGACCAGCGCCTTCACGTCCTGGGGGCGCCGGTTCCGTTCCTCCAGGAGCTGCGTGAGCATGGGCCACATGCTGGGCAGGCCCGCATCCACCAGAGTCACGCCGTGGTCATCCTCAATCACATAGCAGTTGACGTTGGCGTGGGTGATCAGGTGGACGCCGTCTGCGACGTTGGGGATAAGCATGCAGGGAAGGTACCCAGGAACTGGGCAACTAACGCTGCGGGGGCAATGGGAACCGATGGCGGGCGTAGCTGATGATGGAAAGGTCACCGGGAATGGCGAGTCCCATCTCGGCGGCCGCACGATGCGCGCCCATCGCCACCCGGCGTTGTAGCAGAACAATGCCGTTGGCATGTCGCGGCGGTCCTTGCGTGACAGGATGCGCAAGGCCGCCGCATAGCCGCCCTGCGCCTCCGGAACCCCTGACTCCGCAGGTGCCGCGCCGCCGTCGAGCCCTGCTTCATCAAGCGTGGCCCGATGCCGATAGTCCTGCTGCCCACCGGTCTCCCACCCACCTGTGGCCCTAGGCTATCGGCCCCGATGGGGTTCCCTGATGCCCGGCAAGGCGTGCACCCAGGTCACCCGGCCTGCGGCAGCACCAGCAGGTAGCCGGCAGGTAGGCTGCTGCTCCACCGTCGCGGCTCGCGGACCACGAACTGGGTAGCCAGCTGCTCCGGAGTCAGCAGCGCGTTTGGCGCGGGCGACGGCCCCCACTGCTGGCTCCCATAGGGATACAAGGGATCAAGGACATGGATGCCGGTCATCGAGAAGTCCGGGAACTGGCGGGGATCCCCCACCGACTCGAAGCCGCTCATCACCCAGGCATGGCGGCCGCTCCACATCACCAGGCCGACGGGACGCCCCGTTTCGGTGATGGCACGCGCCGCAGTCCGCAATGCTTCCTGATAATCGGGAACGCTTACGACGCCGTACGGCCCCATTCCAGACAAGGCCAGCACCTGCGCCCAGCCGAACGGGTTGGCGCCATTAAACGAATCGGACGAGCGGGCACGGGCCATCTCCCAAAGTTCGTTCTGCTGGCTCCGGTCAGCCCAGGTTCCGCCGCCGGTGTCGTCGATGAGATTGTGCGCCATCTGGATGCTGGCGGCCACGCACCAATCGAAGGTGTACTGCGGCACGAAGTCCCCCTCCCGGTACAGGTTGAGGGCGAAAGGCTGGGGCACCGGGGCCGGGGCGGGAGCCGCGGCCGGACCTGGCGCCGGCTCCGTGGGGACGGCGGGCGCCGGGACGGCCGATGGAGCCGCCGTCGGGATGGGAGCCGGCGGAGGTGCCAGGGCGGTGCCGGCCGCGCTGGGGCCGGCCGAAGAGTATGCAGAAGCGTCCGCGGAAGCAGCACCCGGCGAAGCGGGAGCAGTCGCCGCATCCTGAAGCTGCACGCCCGATGTGCATGCTGCAAGGAACCCGGCCAAAGCAACGAGCCAGGCCAGAAGACGGAGGCGGGCGCCGGTCATGATCGCTCCAATCCACTCCCGCAGCAGGGGGTTACCTCCTCCCAGTCTGGTGCCCGCGCCCGGTCTTGACTACCCCACCCCACCTTCCCTACACTTTTCATAAAGCAGAATCTAAATTCCACAAAGCGGAAACGGTGAAGAGGCCGTGAAGCGCGGGAAGATAGATCAAAGCCCCTCCCTCGGAAGGACCTACGATGACGTACACAGTGAACTGCTCCATCCTCCTCACGGAGCTGCCCTTGCTCGAGCGCCCCGCCGCCGCAAAGGCAGCAGGCTTCGACGCTGTTGAATTCTGGTGGCCCTTCGAGACGTCCGTCCCGGCGGACAGCGAGATCACCAAGTTCGAGAAAGCCATCAAGGACGCCGGCGTACAGCTCACAGGCCTGAACTTCAACGCCGGCAACATGCCCGGCGGCGACCGCGGCCTGGTCTCCTGGAAGGGACGCTGCTCGGAGTTCAAGGACAACATCGACGTCGTGGCCGGCATCGGCGAGCGCCTGGGCTGCAAGGCCTTCAACGCCCTCTACGGCAACCGGCAGGACGAATTCACTCCGGAAGAGCAGGATGAACTCGCCGTCAAGAACCTGGCGGCAGCAGCCGAAGGCATCGCCCGCATCGGCGGCACCGTCCTCCTCGAACCCGTCAGCGGCGCACCCAAGTACCCGCTCCTCACCGCCGACGACGCACTCAAGGTCATCGCCCGCGTCAAGGAAGAGGCCGGCATCGAGAACATCAAGCTCCTCGCCGACTTCTACCACCTGGCAGTCAACGGCGACGATGTCCAGGCCGTCATCGAGAACCACGCCAAGGACTTCGGCCACATCCAGATTGCGGACAACCCGGGCCGCGGCGCCCCCGGCACCGGAACCCTCCCGCTCGGCGAATGGATCGCCCGCAGCCGCGAACTCGGCTACGAAGGCTACATCGGCCTCGAATACAAGGAACCGCAGGAAACGGCCTTCAGCTGGGCCATCCGCGAACGCGTCGCACGCTGACCATCACCCCACACCGGCAAGACCATAAAGACTTCAGAAAGAGAACCATCATGAGCAACGTTGCAGTCATCGGACTCGGAATCATGGGCCTGCCCATGGCCATCAACCTGGTCAAGGCCGGCCACACCGTCACCGGCTTCAACCGCAGCCAGGACAAGATCGACAAGCTGGTCTCCGAAGGCGGCAAGGGCGCCGCGAGCATCGCTGACGCGGTCAAGGATGCCGACGTCGTCATCACCATGGTGCCGGACTCCCCCGACGTCGAGGGCGTAGTCAGCGGCAAGGACGGCGTCTTCGCCAACGCCAAGCAGGGCGCCCTGTGGATCGATGCTTCCAGCATCCGCCCCGACGTCGCGGTCCGCCTGGCAGCAGAAGCCCGCGAAGCCGGCCTCCGCCCCCTCGACGCCCCGGTTTCCGGCGGCGAACAGGGCGCCATCGACGCCGTTCTGTCCATCATGGTGGGCGGCGACAAGGCAGACTTCGACGACGCCCAGGACGTCCTGAACGCTGTCGGCAAGACCATCGTCCACGTTGGTCCCTCCGGCTCCGGCCAGACGGTCAAGGCTGCAAACCAGCTGATCGTCGCCGTCAACATCGAGGTCCTCGGCGAAGCCATCGCCTTCCTCGAGGCCTATGGCGTGGACACCGACGCCGCCCTCAAGGTCCTTGGCGGCGGCCTGGCCGGCTCCAAGGTCCTGGACCAGAAGGGCCAGAAGATGCTGGACCGCAACTTCGACCCCGGCTTCCGCCTGGCCCTGCACCACAAGGACCTTGGCATCGTCACCTCCGCCGCCCGAGAAGCCAACGTCGCCATCCCGCTCGGCGCCGTCGTCGCACAGCTCGTCGCCGCCACCGTCAACCAGGGCGACGGCGCACTGGACCACTCCGGACTCTTCAAGCAGGTCCTCCAGCTCTCCGGCAGGAAGTAGGAGCAGCCCCGCCAAAACGGGGCAATTCGACACGGACACACCGGCCGCCGTCGTCCATTACGACGGCGGCCACCCCCAAAGTGCCCCGCGACCGCCGGGCCTTCCTTCAGCACACCCAAAAACAGGTTTCGACAGGCTCAACCACCGGGCCAAACCACAAGCTTTCAAGGAGCACCCCATGAGCAAGATGCGTACCGTTGATGCAGCGGTGGCCATCCTGGAAAAGGAAGGCGCCATCGAGGCGTTCGGCCTGCCAGGCGCCGCCATCAACCCCTTCTACTCCGCCATGCGCGCCCACGGCGGCATCCGCCACACCCTGGCCCGCCACGTTGAAGGCGCCAGCCACATGGCCGACGGCTTCAGCCGCGCCAAGGACGGCAACATCGGCATCTGCATCGGCACCTCCGGCCCTGCCGGTACCGACATGATCACCGGCCTCTACGCCGCCTGGGCCGACTCCATCCCCATGCTCTGCATCACCGGCCAGGCCCCCGTGGCCAAGCTGCACAAGGAAGACTTCCAGGCAGTGGACATCGAATCCATCGCCAAGCCCGTCACCAAGATGGCCATGACCATCCTGGAGCCCGGCCAGGTGCCCGGCGCCTTCCAGAAGGCCTTCCAGCTGATGCGCTCCGGTCGTCCCGGACCCGTGCTGCTGGACCTGCCCATCGACGTGCAGATGGCCCAGATCGAATTCGACATCGACACCTACGAGCCCCTGCCCGTCGAGAAGCCCAAGGCCTCCCGGAAGCAGCTGGAAAAGGCCCTGGACATGCTCTTGGCCGCCAAGCACCCGCTGATCGTGGCCGGTGGCGGCATCATCAACGCCGGCGCCTCCGCGCAGCTGGTGGAACTGGCCGAGACCCTGAACGTTCCGGTCATCCCCACCCTGATGGGCTGGGGCACCATCCCGGACGACCACCAGCTGATGGCCGGCATGGTGGGCCTGCAGACCTCGCACCGCTACGGTAACGAGAACTACCTGCAGAGCGACTTCGTGATCGGCATCGGCAACCGCTGGGCCAACCGCCATACCGGCGGCCTGGAGACCTACACCGCCGGCCGCAAGTTCGTGCACATCGACATTGAGCCCACACAGATCGGCCGGGTGTTCTCGCCGGACCTGGGCATCGCGTCCGACGCCGGTGCGGCGCTGGCCGGGCTGGTTGAGCTCGCCAAGGAGCGCAAGGCGGCAGGGTCCCTGCCGGACTACAGCGCGTGGGTTGCCGAGTGTGCGGACCGCAAGGCCTCCCTGCACCGCAAGACGCACTTCGAGAACATCCCCATCAAGCCGCAGCGCGTGTACGAGGAAATGAACAAGTCCTTCGGCCGCGACACCATTTACGTGTCCACCATCGGCCTGTCGCAGATCGCCGGTGCGCAGATGCTGCACGTGTTCGGCCCGCGCAAGTGGATCAACGCCGGCCAGGCAGGCCCGCTGGGCTGGACCGCCCCGGCCGCCCTCGGCGTGGCCCGTTCCAACCCGGACCAGACCGTGGTGGCCCTCTCCGGCGACTACGACTTCCAGTTCATGATCGAGGAACTGGCCGTGGGCGCACAGTTCAACCTCCCGTACATCCACGTGGTGGTGAACAACTCCTATCTGGGCCTGATCCGCCAGTCCCAGCGCGGGTTCAACATGGAACAGAACGTGTCCCTGGCCTTCGAGAACATCAACAGCTCGCACCTGTCCGAGGACACCCGCGGCTACGGCGTGGACCACCTGAAGGTGGCCGAAGGCCTGGGCTGCAAGGCCGTCCGTGTGGAGGACCCCAACGACCTCGCTGCCGCGTTCGACAAGGCCAAGGCCCTGATGGGCGAGTTCCAGGTTCCCGTGGTGGTGGAAGTGATCCTGGAAAAGGTCACCAACATCTCCATGGGTGTGGAAATCAACGCCGTGAACGAGTTCGAGGAACTGGCCGAGACCGCCGCCGACGCCCCCACCGCCATCCTGGCCCTGCAGGCATAACCATGCGCGTGGTTATTGCCCCGGACAAGTTCAAGGGATCGCTGTCCGCCCCGGAGGTGTGCAGCCACCTGGAAAGGGGCCTGCAGCGCGGCGCCGGCGGAAACCTTGAGGTGGTCCGGATACCGGTGGCCGACGGCGGCGAGGGAACCCTCGATGCCGCCGTCGGCTCCGGTTTCACCCGCCGCACGGCAACCGTGAGCGGCCCCACCGGACAGCCGGTGGAGGCGGACTACGCGGTACGCGGGCACGAGGCAGTCATTGAAATGGCTGCTGCCTCAGGGCTTGCCCTGGTGCCAAGCGTCCAGAAGGGCGGACGGCCCACCCCTGCTGAGGCCACCACCGCCAGCAGCCTGGGAACCGGCCAGCTCATCCGCGCAGCGCTCGACGCCGGCTGCCGGAGGATCGTGCTCGGCGTGGGCGGCAGTGCCAGTACCGACGGCGGTGCCGGGCTCCTGCAGGGGCTCGGCGCCAGGTTCCTGGACAACAGGAACAACGAACTCCCACGGGGCGGGGCTGCGCTGGCGAACCTGCACAGCATCGACTTCACGGACTTCGAACCCCGCCTCGTGGACACACGATTTGTGCTGGCATCCGATGTGGACAACCCGCTGCTGGGCGCGCAAGGCGCCGCGGCGGTGTTCGGTCCGCAAAAGGGCGCCACACTCCAAGACGTCGGCATGCTCGACGCCGCCCTGGCCAGGTTTGTCGAAGTCCTGGCCAGGGAAATCGGATTCCGCGCCATCAAGGCCGCCGAGGCTCCCGGAGCTGGGGCGGCCGGCGGCGTAGGTTACGCCGCCATCGCCGCACTGGCCGCAACGCGGCGGCCGGGCATCGACGTCGTCCTGGAATTCACCGGTCTGGCTGAACGCCTTGGCGGCGCGGACCTGGTGATCACCGGAGAAGGCAGCCTGGACGAACAAAGCCTGCTGGGCAAAACACCCATGGGTGTTGCCCGGTCGGCGGCGGCGCAGGGTGTTCCGGTCATCGCCGTCTGCGGCCGGACCACCCTGGACCAGGGCCAGGCGGCGGCCGCCGGATTCGAGGACGTCTACGCTTTGACGGCGCTCGAAACCGATGTAAACAGGTGCATAGCAGAGGCTGGACCGCTGCTGGAGCAGCTGGGCACCCAAATCAGTGCGGGGCTGGCGGCCAACAGGCCCGCCGCCGCAAGTACCAAGGAGGACCTCCGTGTCTGAAGAACGTTTTGACCTCGTCATCCGGGGCCAGCGCATCCTGACCACCGCCGGCATCGCGCCGCGCGAGGTAGGTGTCCGCAACGGCAAGATCGTGGCTATCGAACCGCTGGGCAACGGCCTGGCCGGCGCCGAAGTCATCGAACTGGCCGATGATGAAACCCTGCTCCCCGGCCTGGTGGACACCCACGTCCATGTCAATGAGCCCGGCCGCACCGAGTGGGAGGGCTTCGCCTCCGCCACCCGCGCCGCGGCAGCCGGCGGCGTCACCACCATCATCGACATGCCACTGAACTCCGTCCCGCCCACCACCACGGTGGACAACCTCAAGCTCAAGCGCGAGGTGGCCGAGGACCAGGCGTTCATCGACGTCGGATTCTGGGGCGGGGCCATCCCCGGCAACAAGGCCGACCTGCGCCCCCTGCACGACGAGGGCGTCTTCGGCTTCAAGTGCTTCCTGCTCCACTCCGGTGTGGACGAGTTCCCGCACCTGGATGCGGACGAGATGGAAGAGGACATGGCCGAGCTGAAGACCTTCGACTCGCTCATGATCGTCCACGCCGAGGACTCCCACGCCATCGACCGCGCACCCCACCCGGGCGGGGACCACTACGAAACCTTCCTGGCCTCCCGCCCCCGCGGCGCCGAGAACAAGGCCATCGCCGAGGTCATCGAACGGGCACGCTGGACCGGTGCGCGTGCGCACATCCTGCACCTGTCGTCGTCGGACGCCCTGCCCATGATCGCCTCCGCCAAGCGCGACGGCGTGAAGCTCACCGTGGAAACCTGCCCGCACTACCTCACGCTGATGGCAGAGGAAATCCCTGACGGTGCCACCGCCTACAAGTGCTGCCCACCCATCCGCGAAGCGTCCAACCGCGAGCTGCTGTGGCAGGGCCTGCAGGACGGCACCATCGACTGCATCGTTTCGGACCATTCCCCCTCTACCCTGGACCTCAAGGACCTGGAAAACGGCGACTTCGCCGTGGCTTGGGGCGGCGTCTCGTCACTGCAGCTGGGCCTGTCCCTGATCTGGACCGAAGCCCGCCACCGTGGCATCCCGCTGGAACAGGTGGTGTCCTGGATGGCGGAGAAGCCCGCCAACCTGGCCCGGCTGACCAACAAGGGACAGCTGGCACTGGGCTACGACGCCGACTTCTCCATCTTCGCGCCGGACGAGGCCTTCGTGGTGGACGTCTCCAAGCTCAAGCACAAGAACCCCATCACCCCTTACGACGGCAAGGCGCTGTCCGGCGTGGTGCGCAAGACTTACCTCCGCGGCGCCGTAGTGGACGGCCAGACCCCTACGGGCAAGCTGATCCGCCGCGGCGGCGTATAAGGGCGCGCCATGGCAGTGGAAGCGCACTATCCGGGGGCGGGGGCCCGGCCAAAATTTGTTTCACGCAAGGCCGCCGCCCGTGGCCTCGCCGTATGGGTGGTTCCGGCTGAAGGAACCAGCCCGGAAATCCTGCGCCACGCCGCCCAAATGGTCCTTGCGAGGGCCCTCGAAACTGCTCCGGAGGCGGAAGTCCATTGGCCTGCCGCCGGAGCCCCCACGTCCGCCGCGGAGGAAGCAAAAGATGACTCCTCCCGCGCTTCCTCTGCGGCGGAGGCAACCAGCCCGGCACCTGCAAAGGACGACGGCGGTACCCGCCTGCCGCCGTCGGCCGGCCCCGTCAGCCGGGTCGCCGTGGACCTTGCCGCCGACACCGTCCTGCTGGACGGCCGTCCGGTGGCGCTGACCGGCGTCGAGTACAAGGTGCTCCGGTACCTGGTGACCCACCTGTCCCGCACTGTCGGCCGCGAGGAGCTGCAGGAGTTCCTGGAGTCGCTGGATTTCCCCGGCGCCACCGCCCGCTCCATCGACGTGTACGTGGGCAGGATCCGCAAGAAACTGGGCAACGCGCGCCATGCCGTGGCCACCGTGCGCGGCGGCGGATACCAGTTTATTCCCGGCCCGCACGCGGCGGTTCGGGGACCTGCGGAATACTGCATATGACGCGCTGGTTTGTATCAGTAAGCGGCAACCCGCTTCACTTGATGTTTGGCCATCACTGACCGAGTCTTACAAAGGAACGCCATGAGCCCCACCCTGACCACCAAGCTTCAGCCCGGCACCCCGGCTCCTGATTTCACCCTCCGGGACGCCCAGGGCCGGGAAACCTCCTTGGCCGATTACCGTGGCAAGAACGTCATTGTGTACTTCTACCCCAAGGCCGCAACCCCCGGTTGCACCACCGAGGCCTGCGACTTCCGCGACAGCCTTGCGTCCCTCCAGGGCAAGGGCTACGAAGTTGTCGGCATCTCCCCCGACGCCCAGGAAGCCCTGGCTGGCTTCAGCGGCGACTTCTCCCTGACCTTCCCGCTGCTCTCCGACCCCGACCACGCAGTCGCCCTGGCCTATGGCGCCTGGGGCGAAAAGCTGGTCAACGGCGAAATCCACGAAGGGATCGTCCGCTCCACGGTTGTGGTGGACCCCGAAGGAAACGTCACCCTGGCCCAGTACCAGGTCCAGGCCGACGGCCACGTCGCCCGCCTCAAGGAAGCCCTGGGAGTCTAACTTCCCGCACTTCTCCGCCAGGCGCCCCGGCACTTCCTGCCGGGGCGTCCGGCATTTAACCGGCGGTCTCTGCCGCGGTCTGCGCATACGATGCCGACACCCGGCGGTAGACCGGCGTGAGGAAGGCCAGCAAAGCAGCCGCGATCATGATGATGCCGGCCGCCAGGAACACCAGGGCGATACCGCGGGATCTTCCCTCGCCCAGCAGCGGGGCCAGGACGGCGGCGCCCTCAGCCGACCGCGCGTACGGGATGATCCAGAACTGGGCAATGGGGGCAATGACGAATGCTGTGACCGGTGCCGCGGCGGACTCGAACGCCATGGCGAAACCAAACACCCGGCCCTGGCGCTCCAGCGGTACAACGCGCTGGATGACGGTTTGCTCGGCTGCCTCCACGAAGGGGACCAGCACCAGGTACAGCCAGATTCCCACGATATAGAGCCACGCCCACTCCCGAAGTGTGAAGACCGCACCGAGCACACCCATGGCCGCCACTGCTATCAGCAGGGTGCGCAGGGGGTTCGCGCCCAGCCCGAACTTGCCGATCAGGGCACCGCCGACGAGAAACCCGGTGCACCCAAACGCAAAGACCGCGCCCCACATCTCCACGGAGAACATCTCCAGTCCGTAAGGGTCCATCAGCGCCATGTAGACGCCGCCGATGAAGTTGTTGAACGTTGAAAACACGATCAGTGCGAACAGTCCGGAGATCGCCAGCACCGCCGCCAAAGATCCCCGCAGGTCGAAGCCGCCATGGGCATCCGTTGCCGCTGCCCGCACCTCCTCGGGCATCCGCAGGGTCAATAGGTGCGCCGCGGCAAGCGCCGTGAGCACCAGGGCGACGGCGATGGTCCAGCCCATGCCCAGCAGTCCGACGGAGAGTCCGGACAGCAGGGAGGTGACGATGAACATCAGCCCCTGCACCATACCCACCAGGCCGTTGGCGTTGGCGCGGCGTTCCGGTTCGATGAGGATGGTGACGGTGGTGGACAGGGCAATGTTCCGCAGGTTTTCCACCACGGCGCCAATCAGGATGATCAGGGTGAATACCCAGAACCACGGCTGCCCCAGGTCCAGCAACGATGCCGCAGGCGTCAGCAGGAACATCACCCCTGACAACACGAACATCACCAGGGTGAATCCGGCGGCGAAGCGCATCACGGCCAGCTTGCGGTAACGGTCCACGAACGTGCCGAAGCTGATGCTGGACAGCGCAATCAACAGCATGTACGCGCCGCCCACCACGCCGGTGGCGATCACGTTGCGCGTCTCCAGGTAGAGCCAGAAAGTCAGGGCGAACCACAGGTAGCTCGTGGTGATGTTCGCCAGGGCGGTGTTGACCAGGATGCCGGCAAAGGTTCGGGAGCGCTCGGCCGGGGTACGCGGGAAAGTCCCGGCGGCAACGGGATCCGCAGCGGCCGTTCCCGGTTCCTGCTGGGTCATGCGTCCCAGTCTAGAGAAACACAACAACGGCCGACAGGGTGGAGACTGGGTTCATCAAACAAACAGCTCCACACCAGCGAGGAAAGGACGGGCATGGACACCGTGACGGATAAGGAAGCTCCGGAAGACGGTCCGGATCCCCGCCTCCTGCTGCTGTTGGACTCGGTTTTTGGGACAGGGCCCGATGCCACCATGGAACTCACCGTAGTGGTTGATGGTGCCGTCATTTCGGGGTCGGTGGTGTCGGAGCATGCGTGGACCCGGCGGCAGAATGACCAGGTACGGATCGGCAGCTGGGCTGTCGCCGGGGTCCTCGATTCGTGGGAACCCGGGGCGAATGCAGCCAATACGTCAGACCAGGTACGGTACATCCATTTCCTGGGCCCCGTCCTGCTCTCAGGAGGTGTCAGGGTGCCCCTGCAGGCAACCAGGGTTGATGTCCGCAAGGTCGCGGCCTGGAGTATCGGCAGGATGCCGGAAGACTAGGATGGCCGCATGGCCATTGAGGTGCGCCCGGCGACGAACTTCGAGGACGTAAAGGCACTGGTGGGGCCCAAGCGGCCTGACGCCACGGTCTGCTGGTGCCTGAGCTACCGGATCCCCTCCAAGGAGAACCTTGCCCTCCGGGGCGAAGAGCGCGGCGAACTCGTCAGGCAAATGGTTGCCCAGGATCCGCCACCTGGGGTCATAGCGTACGACGGCGGCGAACCAGTCGGGTGGGCAGCGGTGCACCCACGTGCGGACACCAGCTTCGCCCGCAACAGGAAGATCCCACACGTTGATGAGCGGGACGCATGGTCAATCTGGTGCCTCCGGGTGCGACCCGGCCACCGCGGGAAGGGAATCTCGCACCATCTGCTGGCCGGCGCCGTCGAGATGGCACGGTCCTACGGGGCGCCCGTAGTTGAGGGCTATCCGGTGGACAACGGCGGCAGCAAGGTGGACCTCACCATGGCTTATGTAGGAACCCGCAAACTCTTCGAGGACGCGGGCTTCACCAAGGCGGCGGACACGGCGTCGGTGCTGAACGGGTTCCCCCGGGTGCTGATGCGCTTGGAGCTGAGCTAAACCGGGCTTCAGCGACTCCGGTGGGAGCTACTTCCGGCGCCAGTACTTGCCCCAGTCGACTTCCATGGCCCACAACGCCAAAAGCATCGCGTCCATGGTCATCAGCCCCGCCATGAGGTACGACCAGCCAAGCAACAAGCTCACAGCAATCTCCTGACTATCCCCCAGCCAATCGATTGCTGCTAAGTGTGGCACCTAAAGTGCCGCTACGGAATGCCCTCCACCCGCAGTCTTAAAAAGGACTTCGAGCCGATGGTGCGCCTCGGTCTCCAGCTTCAGCCGGCGGGTCAGTCTCTCCACATGCCGGGACATCTCCTCCCCCACCGGGAGCCGGTCCCCCGGCCAGCTGGATACTTCCCGTGATTCGGCGAGCGCGTGCGCCAGTTCCTTAGCCGCCGCCCGTACCTTGCGTGAGTGGAAGTAGAGGCGAAGCAAGGCTTTGGCTTTGTCCGCTCCCTTCCTTTTCATTTGTTCCATTGGCTTCCCCGCCTTCCGCAGTCCGTACAGCCTCCGCGCGGTGTCGTCGTCGTACGCTGTTTCCTGGAAGCTGCTGCGTCCCTACGAGTGTGACCGCCGGACCTCAACGTCCCGGCAAGCAGATGCCAAGATTTCCGCAAGATCTGCTGAAAGGTAGGACGACGCACGGCCGAAAAGGGCAGGCGGCGGCCGTGTCAGGCAAGTCACCGGAAACTGTGAAGCCTAAGACATGCCCTGTGCGCCTTAATACGGTAGAAGTAGAGAATGGTCTCTCCCTCCGAAATCCGCCGTGCGGTGGTCATTGAAGATGACCCCGACATCCGCGGCCTGCTGGTCCGTGTCCTGGTCAAGCAGGGCTTCGAGGTCACCCAGGCGGGTGCCGGCCTGCCCGGTGTCGAGGAAGTCCGGCGGACCAAACCGGACCTGGTGACGCTGGACCTCAACCTTCCGGACCTTGACGGGCTGGAGGTGTGCAAGCTCCTGCGCGAATTCTCGGACGCGTTCATCGTGATGCTCACCGCCCGCGCGGATGAGCTGGACAAGCTCACCGGCCTGGACAACGGCGCCGATGAATATATCAGCAAGCCGTTCAGCCCCCGGGAACTCCAGTCGCGGATCAACGCCCTCTTCCGGCGCCGGCCCTCCCCGGCAGCGGCCTCCGCCGCCCGCAGCGAACTGGAGCGCGCCACGGAGGTGCAGCAAAGCCTGTTGCCCAAGGAGGACATCCGGGTGGAGGGCTATGACGTAGCGGGCCTCTTCCGCCCCTCCCGCAGCGTGGGCGGCGACTTTTACGACTGGTACCAGACGCCCGACGGGCTCCACCTGACCTTTGCCGATGCCATGGGCAAGGGCATGGGCGCGGCGCTGATCGCCGCAACGGTCCGTGCGGTGATGCGCTCCACCGGACTCCGGCAGGACCTGGATGCGGGGTTCGCCTCCGCCAGCAAAGCAATCGCCAGCGACCTTGACTCCTCCAACTCCTTCGTCACCCTGTTCCACGCGCGGCTGGACGCGGCGTCCGGCAAGGTCAGCTATGTCGACGCCGGACACGGACTTGCGCTGCACGTCCAGCCGGCAGGTCCTGCGGACCGGCTCCCCACGGGAGGACCTCCGGTAGGCGCATGGCCAGGGACGCAGTGGCCGCAGGCAGAGCTCGAGCTGGCGCCAGGCGATTCCCTGGTGGTGGTCAGCGACGGCGTGCTGGACGTGTTCGAGTCGGTGGAGGACTTCACGGACGCCGTGCAGCAGGCAACGCAGTCTGCTGGTTCGGCCAACGAGGCCAGCAACTCCATCATGGCGCTCGCCCCGGCAGAGACTGCCGAAGACGATGTCACGGTTGTCGTGGTCCGCCGGCTCCCCATGGAGGTGGCAGCATGACCCGTTTCTGGACCCGGGTGGTGGTGGTCCTCACCGTCCTGACCGGCCTGAACTACATCGCATGGCGCTGGGCCGCATCCCTCAACTGGGATGCCTGGTGGATAGCCCTCCCCCTGGTGGTGGCCGAAACCTACAGCCTGATCGACGTCATGCTCTTCGGCATGACGGTGTGGAAGCTCAAGATCCGCAAGGGTGCCCCGGAGCCGCCCTCCGACGCCACCGTGGATGTCTTCATCACCACCTACAACGAGGACCTGGACATGGTCCTCACCACGGCACTGGCGGCGCAGAAGATCCGGCACCCGCACAGCACCTGGATCCTGGACGACGGCGCCCGGCCCGAGCTCAAGGCCCTGGCCGAGCAGCACGGCCTGGGGTACGTGACCCGCAGCGAGGACTGGACCAAGGACCTCCCGCGGCACGCCAAGGCCGGCAACCTCAACAACGCCCTCATGGTCACGCACGGCGAGTTCCTGCTGATCCTGGACGCGGACCAGATCCCGGAGCCGGACATCCTGGAAAAGACCCTGGGCTACTTCAACAACCGCCGCGTGGCCCTGGTCCAGACACCGCAGTACTTCAGCAATGTCCCGGCCGACGATCCGCTCGGCAGCCAGGCCCCCCTGTTCTACGGCCCCATCCAGCAGGGCAAGGACGGCTGGAATGCAGCCTTCTTCTGCGGCTCCAACGCCATCCTGCGCCGCGAAGCACTGATGCAGCTGGGCCTGGTGGGCTACGTCAAGGAGACCGAGAAGAGCATCCGCCGCGCGCTGGCCGCCTCCCGGGCAGCGATCAAGCAGGCCCGGAAGTCGGCGGACATGGAGTCGCCCCTGGTGGCGGAGGTCCTGGACGAAGTGGAGGCAGCCACCCGCGAGGCCCAGGAGGAAGTGGACGCCGGCCGCCCCCTCAGCGAAGTGACCTACCGGGTCCGCCGCCGGGTGGACGCCGCCGTCCAGACCCTGGTCCAGGCCGACGTTGCAGCCCTGCAGGCTGACCTGGAGGAAATCGCCGCCATGGAGCTGGCCCACGTGGGCGAGTCTGGCGTTCCCGTTGTGGCGGACGACGCCGTCCAGCGGATGTCCGCCCGCGACTGGTCCCCGCTGGGCGCCCTGGAATCCGTCCAGGCGGTCCTGGATGCTTTGACAGTGGAGCGCAGCAACGAGGCCCAGCCGGTGATGCCGCTGGCCACCATCTCCGTCACCGAGGACATGGCCACCGCCATGCGCATGCACGCGATGGGCTGGGAGAGCGTGTACCACCACGAGATCCTGGCATACGGACTGGCGCCGGAGGACCTGAAGACAATGCTCACCCAGCGCCTCCGCTGGGCGCAGGGCACCATCCAGGTGCTGCTGCGCGAGAACCCGCTGGTGCAGACGGGCCTCAAGCTCGGCCAGCGCCTGATGTACTTCGCCACCATGTGGACGTACCTCAGCGGCTTCGCGGCGGTCATCTACTTCGCTGCCCCCATCATCTACCTGCTGCTGGGCATCCTGCCGGTCAGCAGCCTGAGCTGGGACTTCTTCATCCGGTTCATCCCGTTCATGGTGGTCAACCAGCTCCTGTTCGCCGTGGCCGGCCGCGGCATCCCCACGTGGCGCGGACAGCAGTACAGCCTGGCGCTGTTCCCCACCTGGATCAAGGCATGCACGACGGCGGCCCGCAACGTCTGGTTCGGCCGTCCCCTTGGCTTCGCCGTCACCCCCAAGGCGCGTCAAAGCGGCGGACCCAGCTGGAGCCTCATCCGGCCCCAGATCGTGGTATCCATCCTGCTGGCCGTCGCCGCCGTCGTCGGCATCATCCGCCTGGTAACCGGCCTGGCCGAGCCGCTGGGGACCCTGGTCAACGTTGTCTGGGTGGTCTTTGACCTGGTGGTCATGAGCATCCTGGTCCGCGCCGTGCTCTACAAGGGGTACGAACCGGCCGCAGAACCTGCAAACAGAGAGGAATCCTGATGGAGTTCAGTTACGAGGTCAAAGATTCGTACGCGGAGGTCAAGGCGGACGGGCGGCTCAACATGGTCTCCGCGCCCAAGCTGCGTGAGTTCGTCACGGACGTCATCGCCGGCGGATCCAACCGGATCGTGGTCAACCTGGAGCACACCGCGTTCATGGACTCCTCGGGCCTTGGCGCGCTGATCGGCTGCCTCAAGGCCGCCCGCCAGGCCGGCGGCGACCTCCGCATCGCCGCCGTGCAGCCGCAGGTGAACATGGTCCTGAAACTGACCAGCATGGACAAGGTCCTCACCGCCTACCCCACCGCGGAGGAGGCGTTCAGCAATGACTGAGGTACTGGCTTCACGCAGCTTCCGCGGACCTGCTGCGGAGGACGCCATCGAGGCGGTCCACAACGACCTCGACAGCCTCTGGCTGGACGTCCCGTTCGTCAACGACCTGGACCAAATGACGTTCACCACCGCCGTCATCGAGTCCGCGTCCAACATCGTCCAGCATGCGCAGCCGGCCGGGGACCGCGAGGTGGAGCTGGGCGTGGAGACCACGGTGCAGCCGGCGCTGCTGCAGGCCCGGGTCAGCGCCTATAACGCCAAGCCGCCGTTCGGCCCCATGGAGGCCTCCACTCCGGACGATGACGCGGAGTCCGGCCGGGGCCTTGCGCTGATCGAGGCACTGGTCACCACGGTGACGTTCGAACGCCAGGACGGGACCAACACGTGGGTGCTGTCCAGGACGTCCTCGCAGGACTAGGGATCTGGCGGACCGCTTGACAGTGTCCCGCGCCTGCTCTTGAATATTACGTATGCTGAAATAACAGTTCCATGATGCGGAAGCCTGCGCTTGTGCGCGGGTGCCGGGCACTCCGGCGTCCGCATAGCCGTCACCGTGGATGCCAGCATGACATCGAGGAATACGACCAGCATGAAGCTTGCCGAATTCAACAGCGCGGATCCCGCCGCGGCCCAGGCCACCCTCCGGCCATGCATTGACATCAGCCGCTGGGTTGAGGCTGTGGCCGGGGCACGCCCCTTCGCCGGCCGCGAAGAGCTCCTGGAGTTCGCCGCCCAGGCCGCCAACCCTTTCACTCCTGCCGAGGTTGAAGCAGCCATGGCCCACCACCCAAGGATCGGGGAACGCCCGACGGCGGCCAGCACCGAGGCGTCCATGTCCCGCTCCGAGCAGGCCGGGGTGGACCCGGCGGATGCTGAAGCCGCTGAGGCCCTGGCGCTGGGAAACCGTGAGTACGAGGAGAAGTTCGGGCGGGTCTTCCTGATCCGGGCCGCCGGACGCACCGCCCCGGAGATCCTGGCGGCCCTGAACCAGCGGCTCACCAACTCCGCCGAAGAAGAAGACATGATCGTTGCGCAGCAGCTGCGCGAAATCGCCGTACTGCGGCTCGAAGGACTGATCAGCGCATGAGCGTATCCCACGTCACCACCCACATCCTCGACACCGGCGCGGGGCGGCCGGCGGCGGGTGTCGCCGTCGTCCTTTCAAAAAATGACGCTGGCACCTGGCGCGAGCTGGCAGCGTCCAGCACCGACGCGGACGGCCGCGCGAAGGACCTGGGGCCGGAGCAGCTGGAGCCGGGGCACTACAAGCTGAACTTCGCCACGGGCAAGTACTACGCGGGCCTGCAGACGCAGACGTTCTTCCCGGAAGTGGACCTGGTCTTCGAAGTCACCGGCCCCGAGCACTACCACGTTCCCCTGCTCCTGAGCCCGTTCGCATACTCCACCTACCGCGGAAGCTAGCGTCAATTCGGGGCCCCTGGACCCCGCCCGGGTCACCCCAATGTCACGGCCGTCACAATTCCCGGCATAGGATCAGGAAGTATGGCTCCTAAAAATGAACCGGAATCAGATAGCGACGCCGAGGGCGGCCAGTCCGGCGGGGTGCAGTCCGTGGAGCGTGCGCTGACGGTCCTGGAGATCCTGGCCCGCGAGGGGCACGCCGGCGTGAGCGAGATCGCCGAGGAGATGGGGATCCACAAATCCACCGTCTCCCGGCTGATGGGGTCGCTGGTGACCAGGGAAATGGTCCACCAGAACAGCGAGCGCGGAAAGTACCAGCTCGGCTTCGGCATCCTGCGCCTGGCCAGCTCCATTCCCGGCCGGCTGAGCCTGGTGCACGAGGCACGGCCGGTGCTGGAAAGCCTCGCGGAAGAGTTCAAGGAAACCGTCAACCTCGCCGTGCTGCGTTCCAACTACGCAGTCAACGTGGACCAGGCCATGGGGCCTTCCACGCTGGCCACCTACGACTGGGTGGGAAGCCTGACGCCGCTGCACGCTACCTCCAGCGGCAAGGTCCTCCTGGCGGCACTGGAGGCAGACGAGCGGGACCGGATCCTCAAGGAGACGGGCCTGGCTGCCCGCACCGCCCGCACCATCACCTCCCGCAAGGAACTGGACGCGCAACTGCTTGAGGTGGCCGCCATGGGGTATGCGGTGGTCCGCGAAGAGTTCGAAATTGGCTTGAACGCCGTGGCCGTTCCCGTCTACAACCACCAGGGCGCCGTTATTGGAGCCCTCAGCATCTCGGGGCCGGCGTTCCGGTTCGACCCGGAAAAGATCCCGGGGCTGCTGGAGACACTCAAGGAAGCCGGACTCAAGGTAAGCGCCAACATGGGGTATACCCAGCGCTAAACCCAGATCTGGTAGCCGGATGACTTGTCGAAGATGCGGCGGGTGCTGATGCCCTCAGCGGCTATCCAGAGCACCGAGCCGTCCTCCGCGGCCTGGTCCACCACCCCGCTGGCCACGCGCTCCCCGTGCAGCCACACTTCGACGCTACGGCCGGGCAGGCGCGCCCAGTCGGCCCGGAGGCCGAGGGCCTTCGTCGATGTGCCGGCAGCTTGCTCAACTTGTTCGAGGCCAAGGTCCGTGGCGCCACGTGGGACTTCAAGGGTTGCCTGGAAATTCACTTGCCACTCCGTTCGCCCGCGCCGTCGCCGCTTCTGGGAAAGCGCTGATATTTGATTGATATATCAAACGAGAGTTTGAGTATGGCCCGGGTCACACTCCATGTCAACACTCGGGGCAGACGCCTCGGGGCGGGCTAGGCGTTGAAGAGAGCCTCTCGCACGGCATGCTCGAATTCACTCACGTGGGCCCTGGCCAGCTCCGCGGCCCGCTCCTCGTCCCCGTCGATGACAGCACGGAGCAGATCGAGGTGTTCACGAACATGGTGGGACAAGTCCGGCAGCCGGTCGATGACCATGCACCAGATGCGCGTTGCCAGGTTGTCGTAACGGATCAGGATGTCCTCCAGGTGCGGGTTGGCAGCAGCAGCGTAGATGCCCTGGTGCACCTGCGCGTCCAGCTGCAGCGTCTCCGTCACGGTTGCCGCGGCCACATCGAATGACTCCACCTTCTTGAGCGTGGCACGCAGCCCATCCCGAAACGCCGGTGAAGCCACGCGTGCGGCACGCGCCGCCGCGAGGGGCTCAAGCTGGGCCCGGATCTCCGAAATGAAGGAAAGATCGGTCACGTCCACCCGCGTGGCGAAGGTGCCGCGCCGGGGATAAGTCTTGACCAGCCGATCCAGCTCCAGACGCTTCAGGGCCTCGCGCACGGGAGTGCGCCCTACACCGAGATTCTTGGCCAGGAGCTCGTCATTCAGCAGCTCGCCCGGTTTGATTTCCAGGGTGAGCAACCAGTCGCGGATGCTCTCGTAGGCGACGTCCGCCAGCGACTTCCTGCCGGCGTCGTCCGCCACCGCCAAAGCTTCGAATGCCATGCTGAGCCCTTTCTTCCCAACCAGAAAAAACTATTGACCTCGCCTGTGGACCAGTATACGCTGGCAGCCAATCTAATATATCAGTCCGTTGCTTTGGAATATATCTAGAAGGAGGAGGGGCATGACCCTCATCGAAACAGCTTCAGCAACCGCCACCCTGCCAGCGCTCAAGGAAGAGCAGGCGCAGAAGTTCGTGCTGACCCTTTCCTGCCAGGAGCAGGCAGGGATCGTGCAGGCCGTGACCACGTTCCTCTTCGAGCGTGGCTTCAACATCGACGAACACCAGCAGTTCGACGACAGCCTCCGCGAGACACTCCACCTGCGCACCGCCTTCTCCGGCTCCCCCAACTACACGCCCGGCATGCTCGAAGAAGAGTTCGCGGCCATCGCCAGCCGGTTCGACATGAAGTTCAGCTTCCACGACCAAACCAAGCAGCGCGTCCTGGTCATGGTCTCCAAGTTCGGCCACTGCCTCAACGACCTCATCTTCCGCTGGCGGGGCGGCAGCCTTGGCGGCGAACTGGTGGCGGTCGTTTCCAACCACGAGACCCACCGCGCCATGGCCGAAGCCGCCGGGCTGCCCTTCATTTATGTCCCCGTCACCCCCGACACCAAGGCGGACGCTGAGCGCCGGCTCCTGGAGCTGGTGGATGAGTACGATGCCGACCTGGTGGTCCTGGCCCGCTACATGCAGGTGCTTTCGGACGACCTCTGCCGCGCACTGGAGGGCCGGGCCATTAACATCCACCATTCCTTCCTCCCCGGTTTCAAGGGCGCCCGCCCTTACCACCAGGCCTACGACCGCGGAGTCAAGCTGGTGGGCGCCACCGCCCACTACGTCACCGCCGACCTGGACGAGGGGCCGATCATCGAGCAGGAAGTCATCCGGGTGGACCACACCTATGGCCCGGCCCAGTTGTCCACCGTGGGCCAGGACGCAGAGGCACTCGCGTTGTCCCGCGCCGTCCGCTGGCACTGCCAGCACCGGGTACTGCTGGACCAGACCAGCACCGTGGTGTTCCGGTAACCGTCCGCCCGTCCGCAGACACAATATTTAGAGCAGCAGGAGAGACCTCTATGGAATCGTCGCCACGCATCGTCATCATCGGAGCCGGGATCGTCGGCACCAACCTGGCGGATGAACTCGTCACCCGGGGCTGGAACAACATCACGGTCCTGGACCAGGGCCCCCTCAACATGCCGGGCGGTTCCACGTCCCACGCCCCCGGCCTGGTCTTCCAGACCAACCCCTCCAAGTCCATGGCGCTGTTCGCCAAGTACACGGTGGAAAAGCTGTTGTCCCTCACCGAGGACGGCGTCAGCTGCTTCAACCAGGTGGGCGGGCTGGAAGTCGCCACCACCGAAACCCGGCTTGCGGACCTGAAGCGCAAGCTTGGCTACGCCTCGTCGTGGGGCATTGAGGGCTCCATCCTCTCCCCCTCCGAGTGCAAGGAGCTGTACCCCCTTATTAACGAAGAGGACATCCTCGGCGGCCTTCACGTTCCCAGCGACGGTCTGGCGCTGGCCGCCCGTGCGGTCCAACTGCTGATCAAGCGCACCGAGGCGGCCGGCGTAAAGTACATCGGCAACACCGAAGTGACCGGCATCGAGCAGTCCGGCCGGCGGGTCACCGGCGTCCAGACGCCCGACGGCGTGATCCCGGCAGACATCGTGGTCTCCTGCGCCGGCTTCTGGGGCGCAAAGGTCGGCGAGCTGATCGGCATGTCCGTACCCTTGCTGCCCCTTGCACACCAGTACGTCAAGACCACGCCGGTTCCGGCGCAGCAGGGCAAGAACGAGCTGCCCAACGGTGCGCGGCTGCCCATCCTCCGCCACCAGGACCAGGACCTCTACTATCGCGAACACGGCGACCGCTACGGCATCGGCTCCTACGCCCATAAGCCCATGCCTGTGGACCTGGACGAGCTGGGCAGCTTCAAGCCGAATGAGATCAGCGAACACAACATGCCCTCCCGCCTTGACTTCACCCTGGAGGATTTCCTCCCGGCCTGGGAAGCCACCAAGCAGATCCTGCCGGCCCTGCGCGAGAGCGAAATCGAGGACGGCTTCAACGGCATCTTCTCCTTCACGCCCGACGGCGGCTCGCTGGTGGGCGAGTCCAAGGAGCTGGACGGCTTCTTCGTGGCCGAGGCCGTGTGGGTCACCCACTCGGCAGGCATCGCGCGCGCCGTGGCCGAGCTCCTGGTGGACGGGAAGTCCTCCATCGACCTGGGCGACTGCGACATCCACCGCTTCGAGGAAGTGCAGCTGACCCCCGAGTACGTCAGTGAAACCTCGCAGCAGAACTTCGTGGAGATCTACGACGTCCTGCACCCGCTGCAGCCCAAGCTCTCCCCGCGCAACCTGCGCGTCAGCCCCTTCCACGCCCGGCACAAGCAGCTGGGCGGCTACTTCCTGGAAGGCGGTGGCTGGGAGCGGCCGTACTGGTTTGAGGCCAACGCCGAACTGCTCAAGGAGATGCCCGCAGACTGGCAGCCGCCGGCCCGCGATTCTTGGTCCGGCATGTTCAGCTCGCCCATTGCCGCGGCCGAGGCATGGAAGACGCGCACCGCCGTCGCCATGTACGACATGACCCCTCTTAAGAGGCTGGAAATCTCCGGACCCGGGGCACTGAAGCTGCTGCAGGAACTGACCACTGCGGAAATGAACAAGAAGCCGGGCGCTGTGACGTATACCCTCCTGCTGGACGACCAGGGTGGGGTCCGAAGCGACATCACCGTTGCACGCCTGAGCGAGGACACCTTCCAGCTCGGCGCCAACGGCAACATCGACACCGCCTACTTCGAGCGTGCCGCGCGGCACCAGACCGAAAGCGGCAGCGCCGGGGACTGGGTCCAGGTGCGCGACACCACCGGCGGCACCTGCTGCATCGGCCTCTGGGGCCCGCTGGCCCGTGAGGTGGTCGGCGCAGTCAGCAGCGATGACTTCTCCAACGACGGCCTTAAGTACTTCCGGTCCAAGAAGGTTGTCATCGGCGGCATCCCGGTCACGGCCATGCGCCTTTCCTACGTCGGTGAACTGGGCTGGGAGCTGTACACCAGCGCCGACAACGGCCAGCGCCTCTGGGATGCGCTGTGGAAGGCCGGCCAGCCCTTCGGCATCATCGCCGCAGGCCGCGCCGCCTTCAGCTCGCTCCGCCTGGAGAAGGGCTACCGTTCCTGGGGCTCCGATATGACCACCGAGCACGACCCCTTCGAGGCCGGCCTCGGCTTCGCGGTGAAGATGGCCAAGGACAACTTCGTGGGCAAGGCAGCCCTGGAGGGCCGCACGGAGGAGAACTCTGCGCGGCGCCTGCGCTGCCTCACGGTCGACGACGGCCGCAGCCTGGTCCTGGGCAAGGAACCGGTGTTCTACAAGGGCCAGGCGGTGGGTTACGTCACCAGCGCCGCCTACGGTTATTCCGTCCGCAAGCCCATTGCCTACTCCTACCTGCCCGCCGAGGTGTCGGTCGGCGATTCGGTGGAGATCGAGTACTTCGGCCGCCGCATCGTGGCCACCGTGACCCAGGATCCCCTGTACGACCCCACCATGTCCCGGCTGCGCGGCTGAGCATGACGGAACAGCAAGCGAACAGGGTGGCGCCGTCCGGCGCCGGGTCGATCGGCAGCGAGACCATCGGCAGCTACCTCGCACGGCTCGCCTCCCGGCAACCCACGCCGGGAGGCGGGGCGGCGGCCGCACTCCATGCCGCGCAAGGGGCGGCCCTGGTGGCCATGGTGGCCCGCTACACCACCGGCCCCAAGTACGGGGAGCATGCTCCACTGGTGGAGCGGACCACGAAGGTGGCCGATGAACTCGCGTCAGAGGCACTGCGCCTGGCCGACTCGGATGAACAGGTCTTCCAAGCCGTCATCGACGCCTATCGGCTGCCTGCTGACACCGAGGAGCTCAAGGCTGCCAGGACGTCTGCCATCCAGGCAGCGCTGGTGCAGGCGGCACAGACCCCGGCACAGCTAATCAAGCTGGCCGGTGCAGTGGTGGACCTCGCAACCGGGCTGGCCGACGTCGCCAACCCAAACGTCATCAGCGATGTGGCGGCAGCAGCAGATGCAGCCCGTGCCGCCGCCACCACGGCACGGGTCAACATCGATATCAACGTCGTGGCCATCAAGGACCAGTCGGCGCGGTCGCTGCTCAAGGAGCAGACGGACGGCATTGAGGAAAAGGTGGTGACGGCGGCCGACGCCCTCGTGGCGCGGGTACGGGAAAGGATCCTTCAATGAGCACCCAGTCGCTCTCCGGAAAGGAACTGGCCGGGGACATCCGGCGCCGTGCCCGGGAGCAGTCCCGGGACCTTGGGCAGGGCGGGGTCCACCCTGCCCTGGCCGTGGTCATCGCCACCGACGACGGTTCGACCCACTGGTACGTCCGTTCCATTGAGCGCGCCGCCGAGGCGGCCGGGATCGGTTGCCGGGTCATGGACTTAGGACATGATGCAACGGAGCAGGCTCTGGCCGGCGTCCTGCGCGGCCTGGCCGCCGAACCCTCGGTGCATGGCATCATCCTGCAGACACCGCTTCCGGCCGGCGTCCGCGCCGAGGCCCTGGTGGGCCTGATACCGCCTGAAAAGGACATCGACGGTGCGAACCCGCTGAGTCTTGGCCGCCTGGCCGTGGGGCAGCCGGCCTTCGCGCCTGCCACGGCCCGGTCCGTCGTCGAGATCCTTGGGCACTACCGCATCCCGGTGGCCGGCCGCCGCACTGTGGTTGTAGGCCGCTCGGCAGTGGTGGGTAAGCCGCTGGCCCTCCTGCTCCTGGAACGCGACGCTGCCGTCACGGTATGCCATTCACGCTCCGGGCCGCTGGAGCGCTACACGGCTGAAGCTGACATCGTGGTGGTCGCGGCGGGAAAGACCGGCCTTCTTAATGGGAGCCACGTCTCTGCCTCCTGCGTAGTCATCGATGTGGGCACCAATGTCCTGGCCGACGGCTCCCTTGTGGGGGACGTGGACGCGGACAGCGTCCGAGGGGTTGCGGCCGCGCTCAGTCCCGTTCCGGGCGGCGTCGGCTCCGTGACCACTGCACTGCTGCTACTCCACACCGTGGAGGCCGCACGCCGCCAATCGTCGTCCGAGCCACTGCCTGCCGGGGCCTTGCACGCCCAGGTCCTGGAAGCAGCCGGATAGAAGGGACAGCGTTCGCGGCGGGCGTCCCGTTTTCCGTGAAAGGTGCTTCGGTGGGCCTAAGACCTGGGGAGGTATTCCTCATCGAAGCACCGTTTTCGGAGAACGGGGCCCCGCGACGCGCGCGCCTTCGGCGTGCCCCGGAGCAGGCAACAAGGACACTTTCATACTCCGACTTTCACGGGTCACACTCTTGACTTTGAGTGTGACCTAGCGCACGATTTTGTTGCATAAAGCGAACGTTGTTGATCATCACGGAACGAATCGCCTGGATATGCTCCTCCCCCCCCCCCCCCCCCCCGACTCCACCCGTGATGGCCTGGGGAATCGACGAACGAATGCATGATGCCGATCCAAAGGGGAACCTTGGCTTGAGCATCGGCGGCACAACGTTGCCAGCATCCGCGCGGCAGCGCTAAACCACTAAAGGAAACTGTTTATGACTATCAAAGGTGGCAGCACCATCGATCAAAGCAGTGCGGAGCGCCGGAACTCAGGGACGAGCTCCACGTTCAAACGCCGCTTCATGGTGCGGCTTGTCGCAGTCTTCATTGGCGGGATGTTCCTCGACGGTTACATCCTCGGAATTATCGGCCCCGTCACCGGGCCCATGCGGTCAGAGCTCCAGCTCGACGCACTGTCCCTTGGCATGATCGCCGCAGGCCCGCTGGCTGGTATCTTCGTCGGCTCCCCGCTTGCCGGCTGGGCTACCGACAAGTTCGGACGCAAGCCCATGTTCCTCGTGGACATGGGCCTGTTCCTGGCAGCCTCAGCGGCCCAGTTCTTCGTGACCTCCGGGGATGGAGCCGTCATCCAGCTGGCCATCATCCGGTTCTGCATGGGGGTCGCGATCGGCGGCGAATACTCAATTGGCGGCCCCTTGCTGTCGGAGTTCTCCCCGCCAAAGCTCCGCGGGCGGCTGCTCGGACTGACGCTGATCGCCTGGTACGTCGGCTTCATGATGGCCTTCATCATCGGCACGCTCATGCACGACGTGGGCGTCCCATGGCGCATTGTCATTGGCACGAGCACGATCCTCGCATTCGTCCTGTTCCTCGCCCGCATCGGCCTCCCCGAATCGCCCAGCTGGCTCATTACAAAGGGGCGGCGTGAGGAAGCACTCGCGATCGCACACAGATACGTTGAATCGCCCCAGATGCACAACAGCATCACCGAAGAGATCGATCTGAGGGCGATCCAGGAGGCCCAGGCCGCGCAGGGCAGGACCAAAATCAAGAACGCCTCCGTTGGAATGCTGTTCTCAAGGCAGCAGTGGCGCACCACCCTCTTCACCTCAGGTTTTTGGTTTTGCGCCGTCACTCCGTACTTCGCGATCGCAACCTTCGCCGATGACGTGCTCAACCAGTTCGGTTTCGGCGGCGGCTGGGCCGGTGGAGTCGGGCTCTCCGCCCTTGCCACCGCGGGTGTTGTCACCACCGTGCTTCTGATTGACAAGCTCGGCCGCCGCATCCTCACCGTGCCCGGGCAGTGGCTCTGCGCAGGCATCCTGCTGGTGATCGGAGTCTGGGCGGACGCGCCGGCAATCTTCGTGCTCGCCCTGTTCCTCGCTTTCTCCTTCTTCAACGCCGGCTACACCACGTTGACCCAGGTCTATCCGGCCGAGCTGTTCCCCGGCCACCTGCGCGGCATCGGGATGGGCTTCGCCGCGGCCTTCAGCCGCATCGGAGCCGCGCTGGGCACCTTCGCCCTGCCGTGGGCGATCAGCAACATCGGCATGGGCCCCAGCATGGTCGTAGCCGCCGCCGTCGCATTACTCGGCGCAATCCTCTCGCAATGGCTCGCGCCTGAGACGAAGGGGCGCACCCTCGCCGACATTTCAGCAGACGTCGCCCACTGACGGGACTGCACAGTCACCACAAGAGGCCTTCGCCGCACCAGCGGCGGGGGCCTCTTTGCTGCCGTTCGACGCAGCGCTGTCGGTCCCCGCAACAAAGCGCGAAACCCTTGACATCCAATGTGAGCTGAGACACTCTGTTGCATATAGTGATGCACGTTGCTCATAGCGAAGCAAACTCATCACCCGGCCAGGCGGATTCCAGCACCACCCAGGAGAACCAGAAATCATGAGCGCATCACCCCGCGTCGTCATCATCGGAGCCGGCATCGTCGGCACCAACCTCGCCGACGAGCTGGTAAGCCGCGGCTGGAACCACATCACCGTCGTCGAGCAGGGCCCGCTGGAGCTGGCAGGCGGCTCCACGTCGCACGCCCCGGGCCTCGTATTCCAGAACAATCCGTCCAGGACCATGACGAAGTTCGCCACGTACACCGTGAACAAGCTCCTCGCCCTGAGCAAGGACGGCGAGTCCTGCTTCAACCAGGTGGGTGGCCTTGAGCTGGCCACCACTCCGGAGCGGCTGGCCGACCTCAAGCGAAAGATGGGAGTGATGACGTCCTGGGGTGTCGAAAGCCGGATCATCGACGCCGACGAATGCGAAAAGATCTACCCGCTTCTGAACACCGGCAAGCTATCCGGCGGCCGCGAGGTCCTGGGCGGCCTGCTCATCCCCACCGACGGGATCGCCCTGGCGGCCCGGGCCGTGCAGCTGCTGATCGAGCGCACGCGCGAACGCGGCGTCACCTACCGCGGCTCAACCACCGTGACCGGCATCGCCCGGGAGGGTGGCAAGGTCACCGGCGTCGAGACGTCCGACGGCGTGATCCCGGCTGACATTGTGGTGTCCTGCGCCGGCTTCTGGGGACGTGAGCTCGGCAAGATGGTGGGCCTGGAGGTGCCGCTGCTGCCGCTGGCCCACCAGTACGTGGTCAGCACGCCCCTGGCCGAACTTGAGGGCGTCAACGAGCTTCCGAAGGGTGCCAGCAAGCCCATCCTGCGCTACCAGGACAAGGACCTGTACTACCGCGAATGGGGCGACCGCATCGGCATCGGCAGCTACGCCCACCGCCCGATGCCCGTGGACATGTCCGCACTGCCAAAGGTCGCGGCCGAAGAGATGTCCGACCACCGCATGCCCTCCCGCCTGGACTTCACCCTTGAAGACTTTGTTCCCGCGTGGGAGGACAGCCAGGACCTCCTGCCGGCACTGCGCAGCACCGAAATCCAGGACGGATTCAACGGCATTTTCTCCTTCACCCCGGACGGCGGCCCGCTCATGGGCGAGGCACCGGAGCTCGAGGGCTTCTTCGTGGCCGAGGCCGTCTGGGTCACGCACTCGGCCGGCGTTGCCAAGGCCATGGCAGAGCTGATCATCGACGGCCAGCCGCAGACCGACCTGCACGGCTGCGAACTGAGCCGGTTCGAAAAAGTACAGACATCCGACGCCTACGTCAGCGAAACCTCGCAGCAGAATTTCGTGGAGATCTACGACGTCCTGCACCCGCTCCAGCCACGGGAGTCCCCGCGGGACCTGCGCGTCAGCCCGTTCAACGTCCGGCAGAAGGAGCTCGGCGCCTTCTTCCTGGAGTCCGCCGCCTGGGAACGCCCGCACTGGTTCGAAGCCAACCGGGGTCTCCTCGAGGAACTGCCCGCAGAATGGCAGGCCCCCCAGCGGGACGAGTGGTCCGCCATGTTCCACTCCCCCATCTCCGCTGCCGAAGCGTGGAAGACGCGTACCGCCGTCGGACTTTTCGACATGACGCCGCTGAAGCGGCTCGCCGTCACCGGGCCGGGCGCGCAGGCTCTCCTGCACCGGCTCAGCACGGGCAACATCGCCAAGAAGCCGGGTGCCGTGACGTACTGCCTGCTGCTGGAGCACGACGGCGGCATCCGCAGCGATGTGACCGTGGCCAGGCTCGCAGAGGAAGAGTTCCAGTTGGGCGTCAACAGCAACGTTGACTTCGACTACCTCCGGGTGGAGGCCCGCCGGCAATCGGCTGCCGATCCCGCACAGTGGGCCCATGTCACCGATATCACCGGCAGCACCTGCTGCATCGGCCTGTGGGGCCCGCTGGCCCGCGAGGTCATCGGCAAGGTCAGCACGGACGACCTGAGCAACGACGGCCTGAAGTACTTCCGCACGAAGCAGATTTCCGTTGGGGGCATCCCCGTGACGGCCATGCGGCTTTCCTACGTAGGCGAACTGGGCTGGGAGCTCTACACCACCGCCGAATACGGACTGAAGCTCTGGGACCTGCTGTTCGAGGCCGGCCAGGAGCACGGCATCATCGCTGCCGGCCGCGGTGCCTTCAACAGCATGCGCCTTGAAAAGGGCTACCGGCTCTGGGGCACGGACATGAACTCCGAGCACCACCCGTACCAGGCTGGCCTGGGCTTCTCCGTGGCCAAGGACAAAACCGGTTTCGTCGGCGCCGAGGCACTCGCCGGACTCAAGGAACAGCCGGCCGCCAAGACGCTGCGCTGCCTGACGGTCGACGACGGCACGTCAGTGGTGCTGGGCAAGGAACCGGTGTACGTGGCCGGCGAAGCCGTTGGGTACGTCACCAGCGCGGCTTACGGCTACACGGTCCGCAAGCCGATCGCCTACGCCTGGTTGCCCTCGTCCGTATCCGAAGGCGACGCCGTGGAGATCGAGTACTTCGGCCGGCGCGTAGCCGCCACCGTCAGCGCCGAGCCGCTCTTTGACCCGGGCATGGAACGCCTCCGCGGCTGATCTGCTCCACCCACACCAGTTGGTTGGGCCTGCTTGAGACCGGCAGGCCCAACCACCTTTTTGATGCCCGCGAACAGGGGGCACTGCGCAACGAAAAAGGAACCAGTCCCAAGGTTGATCCTTGGGACTGGTTCCCATGCCCTTCAGGAACCGGGCTCCGGATATCAGTTGTTGAGGTAACCGTTCGGGTCCAGGACGTACTTCGTTGCTGCTCCGGCGTCGAACTCCGCGTACCCGCGCGGGGCATCGTCGAGCGGGATGGCCTTTGCGTTGACCGCCTTGGCGATCTGGATCCGGTCATGCAGGATGGCCATCATCAGCTGCCGGTTGTACTTCATTACCGGGCACTGGCCGGTGGTGAAGGACAGGGACTTGGCCCAGCCGGTACCCAGGGACAGGGACAGGCTTCCCTTCCGGGCGGCCTCGTCCGCGGCTCCCGGATCGCCCGTGACGTAGAGGCCGGGAATGCCCACCGAGCCGCCGGCGGTGGTGAGGTCCATCAGCGAGTTAAGCACCGTGGCCGGTGCTTCCTGGGCTCCGTGGCCGTGCCCGCGGGCTTCGAAACCGACGGCGTCGATGCCGGAGTCGACTTCCCGGACGCCGAGGATCTGCTCGATCTGGTCGGCGGGGTCGCCGTTGGCCACGTTGACGGTTTCACAGCCAAAGGACCGGGCCCGGGCCAGGCGGTCCTCGTTCAGGTCGCCGACGATGACCACCGCGGCTCCCAGCAGCTGGGCGCTGGCGGCCGCGGCAAGGCCCACGGGACCGGCTCCGGCAACGTACACAGTGGACCCAACGCCCACACCTGCCGTGACGGCGCCATGGAAACCGGTGGGCAGGATGTCGGAGAGCATGGTCAAATCCATGATCTTCTCCAGGGCCTGGTCCCGGTCCGGGAACCGCAGCAGGTTCCAGTCGGCGTACGGAACCAGGACGTACTCCGCCTGTCCACCAACCCAACCGCCCATATCGACGTAGCCGTAGGCCGAGCCGGGACGGTCCGGGTTCACGTTCAGGCAGATCCCGGTCTTGCGCTCCTTGCAGTTCCGGCAGCGCCCGCAGGAGATATTGAAGGGGACCGAGACGATGTCGCCAACCTTGATGAACTCGACGTCGGGCCCGGTCTCGATGACTTCGCCGGTGATCTCGTGCCCCAGGACCAGGCCGGCGGGGGCGGTGGTGCGGCCGCGGACCATGTGCTGGTCGGACCCGCAGATGTTGGTGCTCACGGTGCGCAGGATGACGCCGTGCGGCACCTTCCGGCCGACATTGGCGGGATTGACGCCGGGGCCTGCTTTCAGTTCAAACGAGGGATATGGGGTGTCGATGACCTCGACGACTCCGGGCTCCTTGTACGCAACGGCTTTGTTACCTGACATGGGCATGGCTCCTATCGTTGGTGTTCGGTTGCCACGGAAGGCCTGACGCTGGATGCATCAGACCTTCCGTGTGGTGTTACTTTTCACTTGCGGTGAAACTTGGGGCTGCGCCGGGCGCCGGCCACTCCGGGGAACGGCTAGGCGTCGATCACCATGTCGGTGCGCGCGGTGGAACAGCAGGGCAGGAACTTGCCGGCATCAATTTCCCGTTTGCGGATTCCGCCCTGGTGGTTCATGTCGATCTCCCCTGAGAGCTTGACCACCTTGCAGGAGCCGCACATGCCTTCCTTGCAGTTGGCGCCGATCCGGACACCCGCACGCTGCGCCACCTCGAGGATGTGCTCCTCGGGGTCGATCCGCACGTTGATCCCGGTGCGCATGAAGGACAGGGTGAGGCTGCCCGTTCCCACGGTATCGAAGCTTGAGGCATCCGGGGTCTGCGCCTCCGGGGCCGCAGCCGGAGGGCCGCCGGGGACCGGGGCTTCCGGGTTGGCGGCTTCCAGGGCCAGTCCCGTGGCCTGGAGGGTTCCTTCGTCGTCGTAGCCGGGCTCGTAGATCTCGAACGCTGCCGGCTGGCTTTCGAAGTAGTCCTGGGCGGACTCCGCGATCTCCTCGGCTATCTCCTCGGCGATGTCCGCCGCCAGGGCGAGCTCCGCCTGATATTCGAGGAGGGTCTGCCGGTCGCCCGAGAAGAACTCCATGTAGATGGAGGTGTCGTCGACGCCCACCTTCTTGAGCAGCTCAGTGGCGGTGTTGAGGTACCCCTCGGGTCCGCAGGCGTACACCTGCCGGCCGTTGGCATCCGGTGCCACCTCATCGATCATGGCTGCCGTCAGCCGTCCAGTAAACCCTTCCCAGTCCTCGGGCCTGCCGCGGTCGCCCAGGGCGTAGAAGACCTTGACGCGGGAGTCCACGGAAGCGATGTAGGCCAGCTCCCGGTGGAAGGCAAAGCCGCCGGCTTCGGCACCGTGGTAGAGCACCACCACGTTGGCGGTTCCCGGCAGGGAGTGGATGGTCCGCACCATCGACATGATGGGGGTGATGCCGGCACCGGCCGCCAGGAACAAGTACCGGGCCCGCCGGTCGGCGTCAGGCAGGTGGAATGCCCCGACGGGTCCCAGCATGTCCAGGACGGTGCCGGGACGGACGTTCTGGTGCACCCAGGGGGAGACCAGCCCGCCGGGATCGCGCTTGACGGTGACGCTGAAGGTCCACGGTTCCGTGGGTGAACTGGACAGCGAGTAGCTGCGGTCCACCGGTTCCTGGTCCTCGCCGTTTACCGGAAAGGCGATGTTCACGTACTGGCCCGCGCGGAACGCCAGGGGCGCGCCGTCAGTGCGTCGGAACACGAAGGTCATCATGCCGCCCGCTTCGGGAATGGTCTCAACGCATTCGGCCATGAATTCCTGCGGATGCCACGGGCCCAGGGCCTTGGCTGCGCTGGCCGGTCCTTCGATGCTGCCCATCACCCGGTTCCACGGCATTTCGAGGCCGCGGATGCGCTGTGGTTCCTGGACCTGCGTCTCGGTGAGGACATCAATCATGCCAAGTGCTCCTGCACGCGCTGGACGTACCAGTTGATGAAGGCCTCCACCTGGTATTCGCTCTTCATGTACGGGCCGGGCTCGTAGGCGGGGCTGGCAGCGCCCTGCTGGCACAGTTCCACGAACGCCTTGTCCTGGATGTTGGTCTGCTTCCAGGTATAGGTGAGCTTGTCGAGGTCGTAGTCGACGCCTTCCTCGGCGTCGTCAGCCACCAGCCAGGTGGTGCGGACCAGGGACTGGTGCTCGTTGATGGGGAAGACACCGAACGTGATGACGTGGTCGCCCAGGAAGTGGAACCAGCTGTTGGGCTGCAGGTGCATCGAGCAGCGGCCCAGGCGGAAGTCCGGCAGATCGCCGAGCAGCTTCTTGGAGAGCCTGCGGCCATCGGCCGAGAACGATTCGCCTTCGCCGTCCAGGGATTCGCGGGAGATGCGGATACCGGCAATGCGGGTGTCTAGTTCCTCGACCACCTCGTAGGGCAGGCCGTAGCGGCGGCAGCGCTCCTCGAGGGAGGACTGGGCTTCTTTGTTGCGGTCCCACACTTCTTCAAGGTGGGCCGGGATCAGTCCCTCGGTGAGGCCCCACGTGGGGAAGAGCGAGCAGGCGAGTTCCGGGTGTCCGTCGCAGTGGTAGCACTCACGGTTGTTCTCCATGACGAGCTTCCAGTTGCCCTCTTCGATGATGTTCTGCTGGTAGGCAATCTTCGTCTTGGACAGATCGTGGGGTGCCAGGTAGGGCTCGAAGATCTTGGCGGTCTCGTCGAAGTCTGCGTGCGGAACGTCTGCGATGCAGACGAAGATGAGCCCGGCAACCTCGCGGCTGTGGGCACGCTTGAGGGCAAAGCAGTTCTTGTCGAACTTGGCTTCGCCGGGGGCGGAGGCGTGAATCAGGTTGCCCTCCGGGGAGTAAGTCCAGGAGTGGTAGCCGCAGACCAGGTTTCCGGTGGAACCGGCAGCTTCGGTCAGGACCCGTGCACCGCGGTGGCGGCAGACGTTGTGCAGGACGTTGACTTCGCCCTCGTCGGTGCGGAGCACGATCAGGGAGTAGGGGCCGTAGTCCACCGTGATGTAGTCGCCCGGCTCCGGCAGCTCGGCAACGCTGCCGGCAAAGATCCAGTGCTCGCCGAAGATGGCCTCCATGTCGAGCTTGAAGATGGTCGGATCGGTATAGAAGGGGGCATCGAGGGAGTAGCCGGTGCGCCGCAGGGCGAACAACTCCGTGATCTCAGCCAACTGCTCGGCAGGCAATGTTGACGCGAGCTTTCCGCGTGCGCTGAGGGGCGCGTTCACTGAGGTAGTCATGTGTTTCCTCCCGGTAGGGCTGGGTCTTGGGGTAGATGGGTGATCACGGAGCGGCTGGGGCAACAGGGATGTCTAAGACGTTCTGCTTACGAATGTGGGGAGGTTCATCAGCAACAGACGTGATGACTCCGAGAGGAAGACTTGAAGCACCCAACGCAACAGCGATCACCATATGCAACAGTGTGACTCCTGCCACGCCCACTGTCAATGAATTTCAGATATGACGAAAAAGCACCGAATGTGCTGTCCGACGAGTTGCACCCACAGGCCCTTTTCCGTCAGCTGAAGCCGCGAATTAGGCTGCCTTTCCCCCCGGGCCTGCATCTTGCAGCTAATGCCCACCGAGTGTTTGGCTGGTGGGATGGCTGATGATGAGGTATCCAAGAACATTCCGGAAGACGGGCATCTGCGGCAGGACGTAGCACCTGAATCTGGAGGAGAAGCCCCGGACCCGCAGAAGGACAAATTCACGCCGGGCCAGACCAATGCCGGGCAGCAGGTGTCCGGGGTGGCCTCCGCCAGCGGCTACGGCGAAGACCTGGATCCGGAGGCCGGGCCCGACGGCAACAACCCCGCCTAGGCCCCGGCTCCCCTAACTACCCAAGCAAGAACGACGGCGACATCCGGCACAATGCCGGATGTCGCCGTCGTCATTTCCTCCAGGCGGCTTTCCGCCTGCTACTCCGGAACCTTCGCCAGCGTTTCCTGCTCCGCCGCGATGGTGGTGTTGTCTCCGTGGCCGGTGCGGACCACGGTCTCGGCCGGCAGTGTCAGCAGCCGTTCGCGGATCGAGGTCAGGATGGTGGGGTAGTCGCTGTAGGACCGGCCGGTGGCACCGGGGCCGCCGTTGAACAGCGTGTCCCCGGTGAAGACCGTGCCTTCGCTTTCCAGGTAGAAGCAGGTGGATCCCGGCGAGTGGCCCGGGGTGTGGATCGCCCGCAGGGTTGCCTCGCCCACCTCGAAGACGTCGCCGTCGGCGTGGTACCGGTCCGGCTTGGCGTCCGGGTAGACCTGCTCCCACAGGACCAGGTCCTCAGAGTTCAGGAGGATCGGGGCGCCTAGGGCGTCGGCCACCTCGCGGGCGGCGCCGATGTGGTCGTTGTGCGCGTGGGTGAGCAGGATGGCCTTGACCTTGCGGCTGCGGACCTGGTTGATGATCGCGGCGGCGTCGTGCGGGGCATCGATGATGACACATTCTTCGTCGTTGCCCACGATCCAGACATTGTTGTCCACGTCCCAGGTTCCGCCGTCGAGCGAGAACGTGCCCGAGGTGACGAGGTTCTCGATGGTGACGGCCATCAGAGTTCCACAACCGAGCGCAGGACCTTGCCCTCGTGCATCTTGCCGAAGGCTTCCTCCACCTGGTCGATGGTGATGCGTTCGGAGACGAAGGCCTCCAGGTCCAGGTTGCCCTGCTTGTAGTGCGAGACGAGCATGGGGAAGTCACGGGACGGCAGGCAGTCGCCGTACCAGGAGGACTTCAGCGATCCGCCGCGGCCAAAGACGTCCAGCAGCGGCAGTTCCAGCTTCATCTCCGGCGTCGGCACGCCCACCAGGACCACACGGCCGGCGAGGTCGCGGGCATAGAAGGCCTGCTTATAGGTTTCAGGACGGCCGACGGCGTCAATCACTACGTCAGCGCCAAAGCCTCCGGTGAGGGCCCGGATGGCTTCCACTGCATCTTCCTGCTTGGAGTTGACGCCATGGGTGGCGCCGAGGGACTTGGCCATCCCGATCTTGTTGTCATCGATGTCAACGGCGATGATCGTCGTCGCCCCCGCGAGCTTGGCACCGGCGATCGCCGCGATGCCCACGCCGCCGCAGCCGATCACTGCCACGGACTCGCCGCGCTTGACCTCGCCGGTGTTGATCGCGGCGCCAATGCCGGCCATGATGCCGCACCCCAGCAGGCCGACGGCGGCAGCGTCCGCCTCGGGGTCCACCTTGGTGCACTGCCCGGCTGCCACCAGGGTCTTCTCGGCGAAGGCGCCGATGCCCAGGGCCGGGGACAGGATGATGCCGTCCTCGAGGGTCATCTTTTGCGTGGCATTGTGGGTGTTGAAGCAGTACTGCGGCTGGCCCTTGGCGCAGGCACGGCACTCACCACAGACGGCGCGCCAGTTCAGGATGACCCGGTCACCGGGGGCCACAGACGTGACGTCCGGGCCGACAGCACTGACCACACCGGTGGCCTCATGGCCCAGCAGGTACGGGAAGTCCTCCCCGATGCCGCCCTGCTTGTAGTGCAGGTCGGTGTGGCACACACCGCAGGTCAGGATGTCCACCAGGGCCTCGCCCGGGCCTGGATCCGGCACCAGGATGGTCTCCAGCGACACCGGGGCGTTCTTTTCCTTAACCACAACTGCTTGGACTTTGTGGACCATGGTCTTGTGTTCCTTTCCTGGATCCGGCCGGATCCGGTGAGTCGGCACCAAGTGCCAATCTAGCTGACATGCCATGCCCGGGAGCATTGCCGTGGCCACGCTGGTCACGAGAGATATTGCGTAATGCGCAACGTGTTGCACTAGACGCTTGCACCGAAATATGACAGCGGACACACCTGATGTCAATAGATATATCAGTTGACGGCCAGGGCTGGCTTCGTTAAACGGATCTTTTCCCCGGGAAATTACGCGCACGAATCGTCGCTTCCCGCGGCTCAACCTCCGTTATGTGCCCCAAAACTCCGGCAGTAGGCTGGATGTCATGGCTTTTGAAGAAACCCCTGCCGAGCGGCGCGAAGTAACCGTCCGCCGGGCACCCAAGTACGTTCCTTTCCTGATCCTGGGTGCCGTGGTGGGAATTGTCGCTGCCGCAGTGGTGGCTTATGCGGTTCCGGGCGATGCCTCGTTCGACCCCGCGTCCGTCTTCGGTTTCTTCCTGATCATGTTCGCTGCCATTGGCGCCATCCTCGGCGCAGGCCTGGCGCTGGTCCTCGACCGTCGGAGCGTGAAGCGGCAGCAGCGGGCTGTGGTGGAGGCTGTTCCGGATTCGGAGCCCGACACCGATCCCCAGGGCTAGCAGGTCACAAACCGGCGGCCGGAAAAGACATACCCCATATCGTGCGATAATCGATCAGTGGCACGCGGCGACGGAAAACTTTCCCATGATCTTCTCCCCGGCGAAAAAGGCCCCCAGGACGCTTGCGGCGTCTTCGGCGTCTGGGCACCGGGTGAGGAAGTAGCAAAACTTACCTATTACGGGCTGTATGCACTGCAGCACCGCGGTCAGGAGTCGGCTGGCATAGCGACCAGCGACGGCAACCGGATCAACGTCTACAAGGACATGGGCCTCGTCTCCCAGGTCTTCGACGAGACCACCCTCAACACCCTGACCGGGCACCTGGCCGTAGGCCACTGCCGGTACTCCACCACCGGCGCCAGCCACTGGGCCAACGCCCAGCCCACCTTGGGCGCCACCGCCACGGGCACGGTTGCCCTGGCGCACAACGGCAACCTGACCAACACGGTGGAACTCAACGCCATGATCACCGAGCGCCATGGTGGGCAGCTCACCGGCGAAATGAAGCAGGGCAACACGTCGGACACCGCGCTGGTTACCGCGCTCCTCGAAGGTGAGCCGGGCAAGACCCTCGAAGACACCGCCCTCGAACTCCTTCCCAAGATCAAGGGCGGCTTCTGCTTCGTCTTCATGGATGAAGGAACCCTCTACGCCGCCCGTGACACCTACGGCATCCGCCCGCTGGTCCTGGGCCGCCTGGAGCGCGGCTGGGTGGTCGCCTCCGAGCAGTCCGCCCTGGCCACCGTGGGCGCAAGCTTCATCCGCGAGATCGAGCCGGGCGAGTTCATCGCCATCGACGAGGAAGGCGTGCGTTCCCGGCGTTTCGCGGAGCCGACGCCGGCAGGCTGCGTTTTCGAATACGTCTACCTTGCGCGCCCGGACGCCGCCATCGCCGGCCGTTCCGTCTATGAGTCCCGCGTGGAGATGGGCCGCCAGCTGGCCCGGGAGAACACCCACGAGGCCGACATCGTCATCCCCGTTCCGGAGTCCGGTACCCCGGCAGCCGTTGGCTACGCCGAAGAATCCGGCATCCCCTTCGCCCACGGCTTCGTCAAGAACTCCTACGTTGGCCGAACCTTCATCCAGCCCTCGCAGACCCTGCGCCAGCTGGGCATCCGGCTCAAGCTCAACGCACTCGAATCCGTGATCCGCGGCAAGCGGGTTGTGGTGGTGGATGACTCGATCGTCCGCGGCAACACCCAGCGGGCCATCGTGCGGATGCTCCGGGAAGCCGGCGCCGCCGCGGTGCACGTGAAAATTTCGTCCCCGCCGGTGCAGTGGCCCTGCTTCTATGGCATCGACTTCGCCTCCCGCGCCGAGCTGATCGCCAACGGCGCCACCATCGAAGAGATTTCCCAGGCCATCGGAGCTGACTCCCTGGCCTACATCTCGGAAGACGGCATGATCGGCGCTACCCGGCAGCCGCGCGAACGTCTCTGCACCGCCTGCTTCACCGGCAAGTACCCCATCAAGCTTCCGGATGCGGACAAGCTGGGCAAGAACCTGCTGGAACGGACGGACCTGGGCGGCCTGAAGCCTTCCCCTTCCGCGCTTCCCGGTGAAACCGCAGCCCTTGCCGTGGACGCCACCGAGGATCCCGCGGAGAAGTCCGGCGCCACCGGCTGCGACCCGGGCCCGGACTCCGAATTCGAGAACCTGCTGACCGAAGCCGACCTCGTGCCCGACGTACACGCCGCCACCAGCGCCGACAAGAAGGATTCCGTATGACCTCCGCCAGCCCCGCCGCAGAAAACTCCGGCATCACCTACGCCTCCGCCGGCGTGGACGTTGAAGCCGGGGACCGCGCCGTCGAGCTCATGAAGGATGCCGTGAAGGCAACCCACAACTCCTCGGTGATCGGCGGGGTGGGCGGCTTCGCCGGCCTCTACGACGTCTCCAGGCTGCTGACCTACAAGAAGCCGCTGCTGGCAACCTCCACCGACGGCGTGGGCACCAAGGTGGCTATCGCGCAGGCGATGGACATCCACGACACCATCGGGTTCGACCTGGTGGGCATGGTGGTGGACGACATTGTTGTGGTGGGCGCTGAGCCGCTGTACATGACCGATTACATCGCGTGCGGCAAGGTTGTCCCGGAGCGCATCGCGGGCATCGTCCGCGGCATCGCCTCTGCCTGCTCCGTGGCCGGTACAGCGCTGGTGGGCGGCGAGACCGCTGAGCATCCCGGCCTGCTGGGCGAGCACGAATACGACGTTGCCGGGGCAGCCACCGGCGTGGTGGAAGCCGATGCGCTGCTGGGCCCGGACCGCGTCCGCGCGGGTGACGTGGTGATCGGCATGGCCTCGTCCGGCCTGCACTCCAACGGCTACTCCCTGGTCCGCCGCGTCATCAACCACGCCGGCTGGGCCTTGGACCGCCAGGTCTCCGAACTGGGCCGCACCCTGGGTGAGGAACTCCTGGAACCTACCCGCGTCTACGCAGCCGACTGCCTCGACCTGGCCCGCGCCTTCCCGGTGAAGTCCGGTGCAGCCGTTCACGGCTTCAGCCACGTTACCGGCGGCGGGCTTGCCGCCAACCTGGCCCGCGTCCTGCCGCAGGGCCTGGTGGCAACGGTTGACCGCGCCACATGGGAACTGCCGGCCATCTTCAAGCTGGTGTCCGAGCTGGGCAACGTCCCGCTGGCCGACCTGGAGCGCACGCTGAACCTCGGCGTGGGCATGGTGGCCATCGTCTCCCCCGAAGCAGCGGATGCCGCCGTCGCCCGCCTCAACGAGCGCGGGCTGCCGTCCTGGATCATGGGCACCGTCACAGCGGACTCCGACTCGATCGACAAGTCCGGCCCCGACTACGTCCAAGGTGCCAAGGGCGTGGACGGCGGCGCGGTCCGCCTGGTCAACGCCTACGCCTAAAGTTTGACGTACGGCGAGTCCCCGCCGACCGGTGGGGACTCGCCGTATTTAAGGGCCTGTGTTCAAGCGACCTGGATCAGGTTGAGCAGTCCACCCTGAGGGTCCCTGATGGTGGCCAGTGAGCCGTCGACAGGGTATTCGTCGGGCTCCACAACGATTTCCCCGCCTGCGTCTTGGGCGGCCGCTGCCGCCCCGGCAACATCCGCCACGCCAAAGTAGACCTGCCAGTCGGCCTGCTCACCTTCGTCGGCAGGAACGACGCCGGCCACCTCGCTGCCGCCGATGAGCAGCGTGCTGTAGCTGCCGCCGTCGTCCTGGGGGTATTCGGTGACCTCGTACCCGAACAGCTGCTGGAAGAAGCCGACGGCGGCAGGCGTCTCGGGCGTGAAAAGTTCCGCCCAGGCCAACGCACCGGGCTGGTTGAACAGATGGCTTCCATAGTGCGTTCCGGGCTGCCAGATGCCCGTGGTTCCGCCGCCGGGAGGGGCCAGGAAGCCAAGTACTCCTGTATCGCCGACGGTCTCCGGGCCGAACAGGGCAGTACCACCGGCGTGACGGGCTTCCTCCAACAGGTCCGCGGCGTCCAGGGCGGAGAAGTAGATGTTCCACTTGGCGGCAGTGCCGGCCTCCAGTTGCAGGGGGCTTTGCGGCGCGATCGTGGATACCAGCTCGCCGCCTACGAAGGCCTGTGCGTAACTGCGGCCGTCCGGAGTGGGAAAGTCCTGGTAGGTCCAGCCGAAGATCCGGCCGTAAAACTCCTTGGCGGCGGCAACATCGGGGGTCTGCAGATCCGCCCAGCAGGGCTCGCCGTGACGGTATCCCTCAACTTTAGGCATGGGACCAACGGTACACGGACCCCCTTGAGCCACAAGGTTGGGCGGGGGGAAAATAGCCCGGACAGATCCACTGGGTACGCCGCATGGCGGCACCTCAGCAGCGGTCAATCCGGAATGGGAGTGAACGAACATGGCCCGCTTGCTCGACATTGACGGGCATCCGACGTGGGTGGAAGACCGTGGTGGTGCAGGAACTCCACTGCTCCTGCTGCATGGTGGGCTCAGCAACAGTGACGCCCTTCTCACTACGCTCGGGACTGCGCTGGGGGACCACTACCGCGTTATCGCCTACGACCGCCGCGGACACGGTTATACGGCGGATACTGATGCAGACTTCCACTACGAGGATATGGCCAGGGAGACGATCAGCGTCCTCGAAACAGTCGTCGGTGGGCCCGCGCACTTGGTTGGCTGGAGCGACGGAGGTATTGTCGCCCTCCTGGTGGCTCTCGCGAGGCCAGACCTTGTGAACAGGATGGTTGTCATCAGCGCGAACTACGACGTGGACGGCGTTCAGCAAGTGGAAATGGACCCCGAAGCGCCGGTGTTCCAAGAGCTTGCCCGTGCCTATGCCGAGCGTTCTCCTGATGGACCAGGGCACTTTGGAGAAGTAGCCCGGAAAGCCATGCAGTTGATCAGCAGCGAGCCGTCACTTACGACATCCCAGATCTCGCGGATCCAGCAATCGGTGCTTGTAGCTCTCGGCGACGATGACATCGTTACCCTGCCCCACGCCGTTTCATTGTTTGAGGCGCTGCCCAACGGACAGTTGGCGGTGGTTCCAGGCACGTCACATGGCCTTCCGATGGAACGCCCCGCCACGCTCACCAGCCTTATCATTCCGTTCCTGGAAGAGGATGGGCCGCCCAAGACCCTGATGCCTGTGAGGCGGGCACGCGTCCCAGGCGGGAACGACAAAAGGACCCGCTAAGGCATGCCGGAAACAGGCATGCCCCAACGGGCCTCTTGAGCGAGGTCAGCACTTGGGGTGCTGCACAGAGAGCAGCTTGGCGAAGATTATTGCGACTGAGTGCCAGCTGCTGTATTGCAGCGACGGTCAGCGACAACTAGCCGATGCGACGGTGGTCTACCTCGTCGTCATCGTCATCCAAATCATCCGCGTACTTGTCCACATAAGCCGAATAATCCGGTTCGACCGGCTCATTCGAATATCGGCTCGTTGAACGACTGGCAGGGCCCGTCAGCTCACGCTGCAGTGCCGAGTAGTCAGTGTTCGGGGAGTAGTACTTGATGTCCCGAGCCTGCTTGGTAGCTTTTGCCTTTTGACGGCCGCGCCCCATGGCGTGACCCCCTTTTGTACTTGGACCGGAGGTGGTCACCTTGGCGATCGGTGAGGCCCCGGAATGTTTGGTCAATTTGTCGTACACCTAGATTACATGCTTTCGGCTGGCCCCGCTCGCCGCCTGGAGGCCCGGAGGGGTGCGTGGGGTACCATGACGCACTCCCACCCGCGGGATTCCGCCATTTTTCTTCGGTAGAGTCGCTTAAGAACTGCCGATTTTATCCGGCCGTCGGCGAGCCGCGGAACCAAAACAGGAGGATGCGCACCCGTGAACCAGCAGGACCTTCCGCCAAAACCCTCCTCGCCGCCTCGTACCGGAAACCTGCCGAAAATCCCCGGCGGGAACGGTACGTCGGCCCCCGCCCCGGAATCCGTCACCTGGTCCCAGCCGCGCCACGAGCCCGCCCCGGAGAGACACCCCAACAGGCGGCCCGCATTCTGGAAGGCGTTTTTCGTCGTCGTGATCCTGGCCGTTGCGGGCTCGCTGGTGTGGCTTGCCCTGTGGCTGAACTCCTCGCCAGGTACCCAGGCGCCAAAAGCTGCTGCACCGGGCGTGCTGCAGACCGCCGTCACTCCGCCCGCCAGTCCCCAGCCCCTCCCTCGGGAAGGGGTGGCGCCGGCAGCGTACGCCGTTGGTGATTGCTTCAAGGACTTCGACCCCCAGGCGCTGACGTCCACGGTGGTGCCCTGCGATACGCCCCACTCGGCGCAGTTGGTGGCCACCCTCCATTACCCGCAGGACGGCGACTACCCTGGCGCGGACACACTCAAGACCAAGGCGCTGGAGGTTTGCCAGGCAGCAAAGCTCAGCCCGGCGGCAAAGCAGTTCCCGCTCAACTACCAGCGCAGCTACCCCAGCACCACCAGCTGGGGATCAGGCGACCGACGGGTGGATTGCTACGTCGCGGCCGACGGCGGCAACGTAATTACCGCAAGTGTGCTGCCCTGACAGTCATCCTGACAGGGCAGCACACCTCCACCTCAGACTGCGGCTAGTCCTTCCGCCGCACCGACAGCCCTGAGCTCGGGGCCCCGGTCAGCGTGTCGACGCTGGACTCGGTGAGTTCACCGAAGTCGGGCGCGGTATCCACCAGGACGGTGTCGCCGTCGCTGATCTCACCGGCCAGGATGGCCTTGGCCAACCGGTCGCCAATCTCGCGCTGCACCAGGCGCCGCAGTGGCCGGGCGCCGTACGCGGGGTCGTAGCCGGACAGCGCCAGCCACGCCTTGGCGCCGTCGGTGACGTCGAGGGTAAGGCGCCGCTCGTGCAGCCGCCGCCCCAGTTCCGCCACGTGCAGCTCCACGATGTGCGCCAGTTCCTCCACCGTGAGGGCGTCGAACAGCACCACTTCGTCGAGCCGGTTCAGGAACTCCGGCTTGAAGGACGCATTCACGGTGGCCATGACCGCGTTGCGCTTGGCCTCGGCGTCCAGGCTTTGGTCCACCAGGAACTGGCTGCCCAGGTTGGAGGTCAGCACCAGGATCACGTTGCGGAAGTCCACGGTGCGGCCCTGTCCGTCGGTGAGGCGGCCGTCGTCGAGCACCTGCAGGAGGATGTCGAACACCTCGGGGTGTGCCTTCTCCACCTCATCCAGGAGCACCACGGAGTACGGGCGGCGGCGGACGGCCTCGGTGAGCTGGCCGCCTTCCTCGTAGCCCACGTAGCCCGGAGGCGCCCCGACCAGGCGGGCAACGCTGTGCTTCTCGCTGTACTCGGACATATCGATGCGCACCATGGCGCGCTCGTCGTCGAACAGGAAGTCAGCCAGGGCCTTGGCGAGCTCGGTCTTGCCCACGCCGGTGGGGCCCAGGAACAGGAACGAGCCGGTGGGGCGGTTGGGGTCGCTGATGCCGGCCCGCGCACGTCGGACGGCGTCGGACACTGCCTGCACGGCCTTGGTCTGGCCGATCAGGCGCTCGCCCAGCTCCTCCTCCATGTGCAGCAGTTTCTGGCTTTCGCCCTGCAGCATGCGGCCGGCCGGGATGCCCGTCCACGCCGAGATCACCTCGGCGATATCTTCCGCGGTCACTTCCTCTGCCACCATCTGTGCCGGCTTGTCCGTAACGGCAGCCTCGGCCTCGGCAGCGGCATTCAGCTCGCGCTCCAGCGCCGGGATCTCCCCATAGAGCACCCGCGATGCCGTTTCGAGGTCGCCTTCACGTTGGGCCTTGTCGGCGGCAGAGCGCAGCTCATCGAGCTTCGCCTTCAGGTCGCCCACCCGGTTGAGGCCGGCTTTCTCGGCTTCCCACCGGGCGTTCAGGGCGGATAGTTCCTCTTCCTTGTCCGCCTTGTCCGCGCGGAGGGCTGCCAGCCGTTCGATGGACGCCGGATCCGACTCCCCGCTCAACGCCAGTTCCTCCATGGTGAGGCGGTCCACCTGGCGGCGGAGCTGGTCGATCTCCTCCGGGGCGGAGTCGATCTCCATGCGGAGTCGCGAGGCCGCCTCATCCACCAGGTCGATGGCCTTATCCGGCAACTGGCGGCCGGAAATGTAGCGATTGGACAGCGTGGCTGCCGCCACCAGGGCGGAGTCGGCGATGGACACCTTGTGGTGCGCCTCGTAGCGTTCCTTCAGGCCACGGAGGATGCCGATGGTGTCCTCCACGCTGGGCTCGCCCACATACACCTGCTGGAAGCGGCGTTCCAGGGCGGCGTCCTTCTCGATGTTCTCGCGGTACTCGTCAAGGGTGGTGGCACCGATAAGCCGCAGCTCGCCGCGGGCCAGCATGGGCTTGAGCATGTTGCCGGCATCCATGGAGGAGTCGCCGGTGGCGCCTGCCCCCACCACGGTGTGGATCTCGTCAATGAAGGTGACGATCTGGCCATCGGAGCCCTTGATCTCCTCAAGGACGGCCTTCAGACGTTCTTCGAACTCGCCACGGTACTTGGCGCCGGCAACCATGGAACCCAGATCAAGGGAGATCAGGGTCTTGCCGCGCAGGCTTTCCGGGACGTCGCCGGCCACCATCCGCTGCGCCAGGCCTTCCACCACGGCAGTCTTGCCCACGCCGGGTTCACCGATGAGCACCGGGTTGTTCTTGGTGCGCCGGGACAGGACCTGGACCACGCGCCGGATCTCTGAGTCGCGGCCGATCACGGGGTCCAGCTTGCCCGCGCGTGCCATGGAAGTGAGGTCTGTGCCGTACTTCTCAAGCGCCTGGAAGGTGTTCTCCGGGTCCGGGCTGTCCACCTTGCGGTCGTTGCGGATACCGGGCAGCGCGGCGAGCAGGGCTTCGCGCGAAGCACCGGCGTCGCGCAGCAGGCGGGCAGCGGCATCATTGCCGGCGGACAGGCCCACCAGGAGCACTTCGGTGGACACAAAGCTGTCGCCCAGCCGGTCAGCTTCCTCCTTGGCCTGCTGGATGGCCTGCAGGGCGGGCCGGGACAGCTGCGCCTGCTGGCTGGAGCCTCCGGACGTGGCAGGCAGGGCCTTGATGGCGCTGCTGGCCTGGACGCTGACGGCGTCGGGGTCGGCTCCGGTGGCGCGGAGCAGTGCGACGGCCACACCCTCCCGCTGGTCCATCAGGGCCTTGAGGAGGTGGGCCGGTTCCACTTGGGGGTTGCCGGCCGTCGAGGCGTTCATCGCCGCGGCGGAAAGAGCCTCCTGGCTCTTGGTAGTGAATTTGACGTCCAAAGAGAGCTCCTTTCGGGGGCTTGTTGACTAAGTTGAGTCTACTACGCTCAACTTTGGACGGCGAGGTCCACTAGCCATGTTTGCCCAAGGCGAAACGGCTGTCCAGAGCCCCAGGTCCTTTCCCGCCGGACGGGGCGGCCCGGGAGGAGCAGGCTAAGTCCCGTAGACAGATACGGCGGCAGCCTTCACCACGAAGTGCACCGTCATGCCGGGAACCAGGGCCAGGTCCGCGGAGGCGGCCGGCGTGATGTCCGCAGCCAGGCTTCCGGCACGGACGCGGACCTGGTCGCCGTGCGGCTCAAGGTCCGTGATGGTGACGGCGAACGAATTCCGGGGACTTCCGTGGGCGTCCGTCAGGAACACGGATACGGCCGACGGCGGGAAAACGGCGACGCCGGAACCGCCCGGCGTCGCCAGGTGGCCGGGTTCGTCGTCGTGGCCGGCGATCCTGAGGCCGCCATCGGTCCGGACCCCGGTTCCGTCGAGGGTGCCGGGAACGAAGTTCAGCCCGGCAAGCCCGGCCGCGAAAGAGCTCCGGGGGCGCTCCAACACGGTCCGGGTTGGACCCTCCTCTGCGATCCTGCCGTCCTGCATGATCACCACGCGGTCCGCGAGCATCAGCGCATCCAGCACGTCGTGGGTGACGATGATGGCCTGCCGCCCGGCCAGGACGCGCTTGAACAGGCGGCGCAGCAGCGGCGCGGAGTGGATGTCCAGGGCGGCCAGCGGCTCGTCGAGCAGGAGGAGGGCGGGGTCGGCGGCGAGCGCCCGGGCCACGGCGACGCGCTGGGCCTGCCCGCCGGAGAGCTCGGCGGGACGACGCGCCGCAAGATGGTCCGCCTCAACGTCAGCGAGCAGGCGGAGGGCCTGCTCCTTGGCCCCCCGCCTGGATACACCGGCGCTGCGGGGACCAAAGGCGACGTTGTCCAGGACGCTCAGGTGGGGAAAGAGCAGGGGTTCCTGGGCGAGCAGGGCGGTGCCGCGGTTATGCGGCGGTGACCACGCGTGCTGGGCACCGTCGAGGTCGAAGAGGGTCCTGCCGTTAAGTTCGGCCCTGCCGCTGTCCGGCCTCAGCAAACCGGCGATGCTGGCCAGCAGCGTCGATTTACCGGCGCCGTTGGGCCCCATGACGGCCACGGTTTCGCCCGGCCGGACGGCCAGTGCCACGTCAAAACCCCGCCCGGCCACGGCGGCCTGGAAGGACAGCGTCACTGGGCGTTTCCTCCTGCCGGGGCTGCCGCCGTCGTCCGTTGTCCTGACCCGGCGCGGCCTGCCGCCGGGCGGCGGTAAGCGAGGGCAACCACCGCCACGGCCACTGCCACCAGCACCAGGGACAGGGCGACGGCGGCGTCCGGGTCCGTTTCGCGCTGCAGGTAGATCTCCAGCGGCAGGGTCCGGGTCACCCCCTGCAGGCTGCCGGCGAAGGTCAGCGTGGCACCGAATTCGCCCAGGCTCCGCGCGAAGGAGAGGACGGCGCCGGACGCCAGGCCGGGCAGGACGAGCGGCAGCGTAACGCGCCGGAAGACAGTGCCGGGGCGGGCCCCCAGGGTCGCGGCCACTGCCTCGTACCGGGAGCCGGAGGTCCGGAGCGCACCTTCGAGGCTCACCACCAGGAAGGGCAGTGCCACGAACGTCTGCGCCAGGACCACCGCCGTGGTGGAAAAGGCAATCTGCAGGCCGAGGACGTCCAGTGTCCGCCCCAGCAGCCCCTGCCGCCCGAACGTGTAGAGCAGGGCGATGCCGCCCACCACCGGGGGAAGCACCAGCGGCAGGAGCACCAGCGAGCGCAGCAGGCCCTGCAGCCGGAAGGTGTCCCGCGCAAGGACCAGGGCCAGCGGGACACCCAGCACAATGCACAGCGCGGTGCTGGCGGCAGAGGTCCGCAGGCTCAGCCCCAGCGCCGTCAGGGATGGTCCGGATGTCACCAGCGGAACGAAGTTGGCCCAGTCCACGCGCAGCACCATGGCCAGCAGCGGAAGCACGACGACGACGGCGGCCACGACTGCCAGCGCCCGCACCCAGGCGGGGATGCCCGAGTAGGCGGCGGCCTGGGCGCGTGGGCCCGCCGAACGCCTTCTTTGCTCCGGCATCACTTTCCCTCGCGGGCTCACTTGCTGCCCGACCCCTCGGCGGGTGGGCCGAACCCTGCGGCCGCCAGGACCTTTTGGCCCTCCGGACTTGTGACCAAATCCAGGAAGGCCCGGGTGGTGGCCTTGTTCCGGCCTGCGGCAACGCCTGCAATCGAGTAGGTGTTGACTGCACTTCCGGCTCCCGGGAAAGGGATGCCTTTCGCGCTGGATCCGGCGGCTTTGATGTCCGTGCCGTAGACCAGCCCGGCGTCGGCCTCCCCGGACGTGACCTTGCCCAGGACGTCCGTGACGGCGTTTTCCTCGCTGACCGGGTTCAGGGCAAGCCCAGCTGCCTGCGCCACCTTGGCCGTCGCGGCGCCGCAAGGGACCTGCCGGGCGCAGGTGACCAGTTTGATGCCCGGCCGGGCCAGGTCCTGCAGCGATGCGATTCCGGCCGGGTTCCCTGGCGGCACTGCGATGGCAAGGGTGTTGGTGGCGAAGTCTTTCGGCGTGCCGTCCGCGAGGCCTGCGTCCTGCACTTTCTTCATATTGGCCGTGTCCGCGGATGCGAAGACGTCCGCGGGCGCGCCCTGGCTGAGCTGGCTGGCGAGATCGGAGGAACCCGCGAAGCTCAGGGTCACCTTTGTTCCCGGGTGTTCCGCTTCGAAAGTGCGGGCCAGTTCGGTGAAGGTGGCTTTGAGGGAGGCGGCGGCGAAAACCGTGAGCGTGCCGCTTGGCGTGCCGCCGGCGCCGGAGTCGGGGGCATTGCCCTGCGCGGCACATCCGCTGAGTACGGCCGGCAGGAGGAGGCCCAGGGCAAGCAGCGCGGCGGAGAACCAGGACTTCGGGAAGGCGATTTTCTGCCGCCTCATGCTGTGGCCTTCCCTTTTGGGGATTCGATGATGACCGTGGTTGCCTTGACGACGGCGGTGGCCACGGAGCCCGGTTCGAGGCCCAGCTCGCGCACCGCCTCGCTGCTCATCAGCGACACCACCCGGAAGGGTCCGCACTGCAGTTCCACCTGCGCCATCACCTTGTCCGTTATCACGTCGGTCACCAGGCCCATGAAGCGGTTCCGCGCGGAGCTGCTGCCGCCCTTGGGGTCGTCCGGGAGCTGGGCCAGCTTCTGCGCGTGGGCCGCCAGTTCCAGCCCGTCGACCGCGAGCCGGCCCGAGCTGTCGCGGAGCGGGGTGAGGGTTCCGTTCTCGGTCCAGCGGCGTACGGTATCATCGCTCACGCCCAGGAAACGGGCGGCTTCGGAAACGCGGATAAGGGCCATTCGGCGATTCTAGTCCGCAAATGCGGTACGAGAAACAGCATAAAGGCGCAAAGGAGGAGCTGCACCTGTGCCACGCACCCCGGACTTCCGAAAGAACGGCAGCACTAGACTCGCTTCCATGGCCATCTACATTGACCCGCCGCTATGGCCTGCACACGGAACCCACTTCTCACACCTGGTCTCCGACTCGTCCCTGGACGAGCTGCATGCCTTCGCTGCGGCCGCCGGGATCCCGGAGCGGGCGTTCGACGGCGACCATTACGACGTGCCGGAGCGCCGCTTCGACGAGTTGGTGGCGGCCGGTGCGTTATCCGTGGAGGCGAGGGTGCTGGTCCGCAGGCTCATCGCCAGCGGACTGCGGATCCCGGCCCGCCGGCGGAACAAGGCGCTGAAGATCCCGCTGCTGAACCGGTGGGAGGCCATCATGCCAGGCCACGACGCGCTGTTCCTGGACCTGCTGGACCGGTGGAGCGAACCACACCGCCACTATCACGGCTGCACGCACCTGCTCTCCGTGCTGGAGGCGCTGGACCTGCTCACCGAACCGGACGAGGCACCGCGGACCGTGCTGCTGGCCGCTTGGTTCCACGACGCCGTTTACCGTGGCGCCGCAGGCAGGGATGAGGAGGAATCCGCGCGCCTCGCCGAGAAGCGCCTTACCGAGGCCGGCCTGCCGGAGGAAGAAGTGGCCGAGACCGCACGGCTGGTCCGGCTGACATCCGACCACCGGACGGAACCAGGCGACGACGACGGCGCCCTCCTCTGCGACGCCGACCTATCCATCCTGGGCGGGGAGCCGGAAGACTACGCCCGCTATGTTGCCGCCGTACGGAAGGACTATGCGCACATCGGCGACGCCGACTTTGCCGTCGGCCGGGCCGCCGTCGTGCGTCAACTGCTGGAACTGGACCCACTCTTCCACCACCAGCGCGCCCGGGACCTGTGGCTGGACGCCGCGCAGCGCAACCTGAAAGGCGAACTGGCGTGAACGCGCCCGGCTCCAGCCCGCGGCACACGTTCTCCGCCAATGCCGCGCACCGGCAGCTCCCGTTCGCGGTCCGGCTGGAGTGGGGATCGGCCGGAGCCCTGACGGTGGCGCCCGCCGCGGATATCGCCGTGGTGGTGGACGTGCTGTCCTTCAGCACGTGCGTCAGCGTGGCATTGGACCGGGGTGTGGAAGTCTTCCCCTACCGGTGGCGGGATACCGGCGCGGAGGACTTCGCTGCACACCACCAGGCGCAGCTGGCGGGGCCGCGCGACGGCGGCGGGCTGAGTCTGTCCCCGGCAAGCTTCAGAGCCGCGGAGGGACTGCGGAGAGTGGTGCTGCCGTCCCCCAACGGATCAGAGCTGTGCCAGTCGCTGGCCGGGGAGGTTCCATTGGTGGCCGCGGTGTGCCTGCGGAACGCGGCAGCCACGGCGGAGTGGGTGGCCGCCAACCTTCCGGACGACGCCGTGGTGGCGGTGGTTGCCGCCGGTGAGCGCTGGCCGGACGGCACCCTTCGCCCCGCCGTGGAGGACCAGATCGGAGCCGGCGCGTTCATTGCCGGGCTGGTGGCCGCCGGCAAAGGCGGGTATGAAGCCGGGGACGGCCGGCACGGCTACGCGCCGGAAGCGGTGGCGGCCATGGCTGTCTACGAGTCCGCCGAACCGCGCCTGCGGGAGATGCTGCAGCACTGCTCCAGCGGCCGGGAACTGTCCGGGGCCGGCTACGCCGGGGACGTGGACATCGCCGCGGAACTGGACCAGAGCGATTAGGTGGCCATCCTGCGGGACGGGGCATTCCGGCACCCTTGAGAATGGCCCGGCTTCCGGGATCTGCTTCGATTTAGCCGGGAGCTGTGCCACACTGCACGGATGAGCCTGCGCATCCAAGCCATCGCCGTTGATTCGACCGATCCCAGCATTCCCGCAGCGTTCTGGGAAAAGGCGCTTGGATGGCGCCGGACCCATGAAGAGGATGACGAGATCGTGCTGGAGCCGCCGGCGGGCAGCATGGAAGACGGCGTTGTGCCCGACCTGCTCTTCCTCAAGGTCCCGCAGCAAAAAGAACTCAAGAACCGGCTGCACCTGGACCTCCGCCCGGAGGACCAGGACGCCGAAGTGGCCAGGCTGGAGGCACTGGGTGCCCGGCAGGTGTCGGTGGGCCAGGGCGTGGCCGCCACGTGGGTGGTGATGGCCGACCCGGACGGCAACGAGTTCTGTGTCCTCCGCGCCCTGCGGCCTGGCGAAGCCGGTTAGCGGTACGTCCTGACCGGGTAGGTGCTCACAAAGGGCGTACTGGTGGGCACGATTTGCTTGCCGAGCGGCATCAGGGACACCGGGATGAGCTTCAGGTTGGCGATGGCCAGCGGAATGCCGACGATGGTGACGGCCATGGCGAACGCCGTGACCACGTGCCCGATGGCAATCCAGATGCCGGCCACCAGCAGCCAGATCACGTTGCCCAACAGCGAGAAGACACCGGTGCCGCCGGGCTTGTCCACCACCATCCGGCCAAAGGGCCACAGGGTGTAGGCGGCGATCCGGAACGAGGCAATGCCCCACGGGATGGTGACGACCAGCAGGCAGCAGACCACACCCGCCAGGAAATAGCCCAGGGCCAGCCACAGGCCGCCAAAAACCAGCCAGATGATGTTCAGAAGTGTCTTCATGCACCCATTGTGCCCCCGCTCCTCTGACAAAAGGGTGGGGGACTCCCCTGATCCTGCCCTGATAACCGCCCGCGGCGAAGCATGACAGCATCTAGACCGTGGCGGCGTCCTTGGCGGCGTGCACGAAGGCCCGGACCTTGGCCAGGTCCTTCACGCCCCGGGATGCTTCCACGCCGGAGGAAACATCCACGCCCCAGGCATGGGCGGCTGCCGATGCCTGGCCCACATTCCCGGGTTCAAGCCCACCGGCGAGCAGCCAGTTCCGCCCCTGCAGCACGGGCAGGGCTGCCACGGAGGCGTAGTCCCAGGACTCGCCGGACCCAGGCACGGCTGCATCAATCAGGAGCAGGTCCTCGCCCCAGTCTTCGAACTCATCCCGGGCGGCACCCATGGTGATGGCCCTGACCAGCTTCATGCCGGCGTCATGCACGGTTGTCACGTCCGCACGGGACCGGCTGCCATGCAGCTGGATCCATTCCAGGCCCGCGGCCCGGGCGATGGCAATGGCGTCGGCCACGGGTTCGTCGCGGAACACCCCGATCGGGGAGACAGTTTTGGGGACCCCTGCGAGCAGGGAAGCCGCCTGCGACGGCGAGACCACGCGGGGGCTGGCGGTGAGGACAAAGCCGACGGCGTCCGCGCCGGCGTCCACTGCTTCGCGCACCGATTCCGGCGTGCTGAGACCACACACTTTGACGAACATTCCCGGCTCCTTCAGGCTGTTTTCGTGTTGACCCCCGGGAGGAGATTAGCAGGGACGGGACGCAACTGCGATGCCGGCCACGGCGTGCAATTAGGCTGGGCTGATGCAGATCATCCGCTTCGCAGAACTCAAGGCCGAACCGTGGCGCAACGGCGGCGGGGTGACGAGGGAAATCGCGCGCCAGGGCTCCGAAAACGGCGGCTTTGACTGGTGGGTAAGCATCGCCGACGCGGCCAAGGCGGGGGACTTTTCCGCTTTCCCAGGGATGGAGCGCGTCCTGACGGTCATCGAGGGGGAACTGCTCCTGCTCTCCGTTGACGGCGCAGAGCAGCCCCTGGAGAAATACCGCCCGTACAGGTTCGACGGCGGCGCAGCCACGGCAGCCAAGCTGCCCACCGGGGACATCAGGGACCTGAACGTCATCACCCGCGCAGGGGCCTTCAAGGGCTTCACCTCCATTGTTGAGCTGTCCAGGAAGCGCGCCCACCCCGTGTTTGAGGGGCAGTTCGGTGTGCTGCTGCAGGGGCAGGCGAAGGTCAGCCAGGGCGGCGGCGAGCCGGTGGAACTGGGCCGTTATGACGCCGTGGCCGGCTCGGACGTCGACTCCCCCGAAATCCTTGGCCGCGGCTTCCTGGCCGTGGTGTCCATCGACCCGGTGGAGACCCCGGCGTAAGCAGCAGCGCCGCTGGTGAGGTTGGGCACCAACGGTGGCTCGCCGCCGTCGTGCGTTGCTACGCTGGAATCCAAGGCTCCGCACCCGAGCCTCCGGACGACGGTTCAGTACCCGGCACGCGACAAGACTGGCCAAAGGATCTGTCATGTCGTGGGTAATCCTCATTCTTTCCGGCGCGCTGGAGGCCGTCTGGGCCGCAGCGCTGCACATAGCCTCCCAGGTTTCCGGACGCCGCCGCCTCGCCCCTGCCGGCCTCTTCCTCGTGGCCGTTGCGGCCAGCACCGGCGGCCTTGCCGTCGCCATGCAGTCCATCCCCACCGGCACCGCCTACGCTGTGTGGGTGGGTGTGGGCGTCGTCCTCACCTCCGCCTACGCCATGGCCACCAGAGTGGAACGCCCGACGGCGGCGCGCCTGCTGCTGTTGTCCGGCATCGCCGCGTGCGTGGTTGGCCTGAAGGTGGTGGCGTGATGCTGCAGCGCACTCTTCCGTGGCTGGTGCTCCTGGCGTCCGCCGTCCTTGAGGCAGTCTGGGCCACCGCCCTTGGCCTGTCCGACGGCTTCAGCAATCCCCTGCCCACCGCCATCTTCGCCGTTACCGCAACCTTGAGCATGCTGGGCCTGGGCATGGCCATCCGGAGCATTCCGCTGGGCACCGCCTACGCCATCTGGGTGGGCATTGGCGCTGCGCTGACCGTCGGTTGGGCGATGGCCACCGGGGTGGAACCCTTCAGCGTGGTGAAACTGCTGTTCATCGCCGGCATCGTGGGCTGCGCCGCCGGCCTGAAGGCGCTTCCGGCCGGGAAAAACGCACCGGCTTCGCGCAGCAGTGACTAGGCTTTTGCCATGGACTCCCCCGAGATCGCCCACGCCGTCGACGCGCTGCGGCGCCGGATGGTGCCGGGCACGCGGACCATCCTGGGCATCGCCGGGGCACCGGGGTCCGGCAAGTCCACTTTCGCGGCCTGGCTCCAGGAGCAATTCGGCCCGGGAACTTCGGTGGTGGTGCCGATGGACGGCTTCCACCTGGGCAACGTCATCATCGAGGGCACGCCGTTGCGGGCGCGGAAGGGCGCCATCGACACGTTCGACGGCGGCGGGTACCTTTCGCTGCTGCGCCGCCTGGCTCGCCGGGACGAGGCAATGGTGTACGCGCCGGAGTTCCGCCGCGCCATTGATGAACCGGTGGCCGCGTCCATCGCCGTTCCGGCCGACGTTCCGCTGGTGATCACCGAGGGCAACTACCTGCTGGCGGACCAGGAGCCGTGGAAAGAGGTGCGGGCGCAGCTGGACGAGGTGTGGTTCCTCGAAACCCCGCACCAGCTCCGGCTGCAGCGGCTGGTGGACCGTCATGTCTCATTCGGGATGGAGCGGGAGGCGGCCCTTGCCTGGGCCACCGGACCGGACGAGGCCAATGCCCGCCTGATCCAGGCCACCCGTCCCGCCGCGGACCGCGTCATACCCTGGCTGTAACGTCATCTTCAGGAAACGAACAGGAGCACCCATGGCTAACGCCCACACCAATTCCAGCAATACTGTCCAGCTTGGCGATGGCCTGGCCGTCAGCCCCCTGGGCTTCGGCGGCATGGCCCTCACCCCCGTGTACGGCGAGGTGGACCCTGCCGAGGCACTGCAGACGCTGCACCACGCCGTCGATGCCGGTGTCAGCTTCATTGACACCGCGGACATCTACGGCGGCGGCAGCAACGAGGAATTGATTTCCCAACTGCTCAAGGACCGGCGGGACGAGGTCCAGCTCGCCACCAAGTTCGCGCTGGTGGGCACGCCGACCGACGGCTACACGGACATCCGCGGAGATGCTAAATACGTGCGCCAGGCCGTGGAGCGGAGCCTTCAGCGGCTGGGCACGGACGTGATCGACCTCTACTACATGCACCGCCGGGACGTGCGCGTGCCCATCGAGGAAACCGTGGGCGCCATGGCCGAGCTGGTGAAGCAGGGAAAGGTCAAGCACCTGGGCCTGTCCGAGGTGACGGCACAGGAACTGCAGGACGCCTCGGCGGTCCACCCGATCGCCGCGGTCCAAAGCGAATGGTCCATCTGGAGCCGGGACGTGGAACGCAATGTGGTTCCCGCTGCCGCCGGCCTCGGCGTGGGTTTCGTTCCCTATTCTCCGCTGGGCCGCGGCTTCCTCACCGGCACCGTCGACACCTCAAGCCTGGGCGACAAGGACTTCCGGCGGAACATCCCGCGCTTCGCCCCGGATGCCGCGAGCGCCAACCAGGCCGTGGTGGACGCTGTCCGGTCCGTGGCGGACCAGTTGCAGGCCACCCCCGCCCAGGTTGCCCTGGCGTGGCTGCTGGCGCAGGGCAAGCGGCTGGGCCTGCCGGTGGTCCCCATCCCGGGCACCCGGAAGGCTGCCCGCATCGACGAAAACCTCGGCGCACTGTCACTTGAGCTCACCCCGGCGAATTTGGAGGCCCTCGACGCGGCCTCGGACGCCGTCGTCGGTTCCCGTTCCGCGGACCCCAAGTGGGTGTCCGAGGGCCGGGAATAGCGCCCCTTGCACCACCAATCCTGACCCGACCCCAAGGAGCCCCCATGCCTGCCATCGTGCACTTCGAAGTCCAGATCGACCCCGCCCGCCGGGACGACGCCGCCGCATACCTGTCTGAAACCCTCGCCGCCACCCGTGCCTGGCCCGGTAACCAGGGCATCGAAGCGCTGGTGGACGACGCGGACCCGTGCCACATCCTGGTGGTGGAAACCTGGGCCACCGCGCAGGACCATGCCGACTACGCGGCATGGCGGAAGACGCCGCAGGGGAAGCACAGACTGGGTGAGGTCCTCGCCGGGACACCGTCAAAGCAGGTCTACTCCGAAACCATGCCGCTGGACCTGTAGCCCGTCCCTAGACTGAAGCCCATGGACTCACTTCTCTACGACCTGCCGGCCCTCACCATCCGCAGCATCTCCGTCAGCGGGATGGACAACAACGTGTACCTGCTGACGGCGAAGGAAAGCGGCGCACAGCTGCTGATCGACGCCGCCGACGATCTGCCAGCCATCCAGCAGTTACTGGCGGACGGGGCCGCGGACACGTCGGTGGCCCCGCGGCTTGCCCTGATTGCCACGACGCACCAGCACTGGGACCACGTGCGGGCACTCAAGGAACTTGTGGCGGCTACGGGGGCGCGGACAGCTGCCGGAGCGGACGACGCCGACGCGTTGCCAGTTCCCGTGGACGTCCGGCTCAGCCATGGCGACGTCGGCAAATTCGATGGTTTTGATGTGACCGCAGTCCACCTGCGGGGCCACACACCCGGTTCCATTGCCTTCGTGTACCAGGATCCGGACGGGCCGGCGCACATCTTTTCGGGGGACTCGCTGTTTCCGGGCGGCGTGGGCAACACGGACAAGGACTCTGAACGGTTCAACCAGCTTCTCTCCGACGTCACGGAGCGGCTGTTTGGCGCCTACCCGGACACCGCCGTCGTCCACCCCGGCCATGGCAAGCCAACCACCTTGGGTGCCGAACGCCCGCACCTGGAAGAGTGGCGCGCCAGGGGCTGGTAGTGATTAGCCAGCTGCCGCCAAGTCCCACGAAGAAAGGTTCCGCCGGACGCATGAAGGACATCGCGGTGGGTATCGACCCCCAGGACAACGGGCGGCTGGACCAGGAGCTGGCGCCGGATTCGGCCGTGCGAGCCCGGCGGGCAGTGCTCGTGGGAACGCTGGCCACGGCCGGGATAGCCATCGCGGTCCTCATCTGGGCCAAGTGGTACCCCTACGCCCTCAAGATCCCGGCGGTGGCGGGCAGCCACTCATTGGGCAACTCCATCCTGTCCGGAAAGGCAAGTGCGCCGCCTGCCCCCTCGTGGAATGCGGCCATCGAGTACAGCCTGGGTTACGTCGGGTCTATCTGGCAGGCGCTCGTGGCCGGGCTGCTCGTGGCTGCCGCGGTGGAGGCGTTTCTTCCGGCGCGCCGGTTGCTCGCGTTGTTCCAGGCCACGCGTGGCCCGGCGGCGAGCACGGTCTGCGGCGGACTCCTGTCAATGTCGTCCATGATGTGCACGTGCTGCGCAGCCCCCGTCGCGTTAAATGTTCGCCGCAGAGGGGTCCCGGTCAGCTCGGCGCTCGCTTACGGGCTGGGCAACCCTGTTCTCAATCCGGCAGCCCTGGCATTCATGGGCTTTGTGCTCCCCTGGCAGTTCGTCGCCGTCCGCGTGGGCACCGGCGTGATCCTTGTCTTTGGCGTCACGCTGCTCGTGAGCCGCCTGGCAAAAGGGACCAGCGTGGCCGAACCGATGGAGGGGCCGGCGGAAAATGTGACTGCCGCGGGCGCTGTCGGCAGGTTCACCAAGGCCCTGGCCCGGTTGTCGGTGCGCCTCCTGCCGGAATATGCCGTGGTGGTGATGCTCCTGGGCGCCTTCCGTGGCTGGCTGTTCCCGGAGGCCGGCACGCTCGCATCGTGGGGCGTGCTTGCAGCCGTCCTGCTCGCCGTCGTCGGCACCCTGTTCGTGATCCCGACGGCCGCGGAGATCCCCATCATCGGCGCGCTGATGGCCGCTGGAGTGGGAATGGTTCCCCTGGGGGCCCTGGTGCTGACCCTGCCCGCCCTAAGCCTGCCGTCGATGCTTATGGTCCGCGGGGCCTTCCCCGGCCGGGTGATCGCAGCCACGGCAGCTGCGGTGATGGGACTGGGCCTGGTGGGCGCGGTCGCCATGGCGGCGCTGAGCTGAGCAGGCCCGCGGCCAGGCAGCCGCGGCCACCTGTCCCGGCTGCCAACCGGTTAAACGCATCGAGTGCTCCGCAACTGTCGTTTAGAACCTCCTAAACGACGTTATCGGAGCACTCGATGGGCTGGGCGGGGCCCACGCCGGCAGGGTTCCCTGGCCGAGCTTGCGAGGCGAGGGGGCCGGTGGGGACTACCGTCCGCGGCGCTCGTTTGAGGCCGGGGCGGATGCGCGGCGCGGGCCGCTGCGGGCCGGACGGCCTGAACCGCCGTTGCCGCCGTTGCCGGAGCCGAACGAACCGCCGGAGGTGCCCCCGGTGTTGGATGACCAGACGGCCTTGCTGCCGCCGGTTGCTGCTGCGCGCTGTCCGGTCGCCGGGCGACCACTGCGCTGGCCGCCGCCGGTTGCTGGCCGTCCGCCGGAAGCGCCGCGTCCACCGGAGGCGGGGCGGCCCGTGCCGCCGCGGGGAGCCTCGCTGCGGGTGATCCGGGAATCGCCGCGGCCCTCAGCTGCACGGCCGTTCGATCCGCGGCCGGCCGATGAGCGGCCACCTGCTGCGGGAACGTCATTGCGGTGCGTGGAAGCCGTGCCGCGGCCGCGGGCGTTGCGGCGGGCAGCTGCTGCGGCTACTGCGCGGTCCTCATTCTGCTCGGCGTTGCGGTCGAAGGCTGCCCGGGCTTCAGTACGGCCTTCGAAGGCGACAGCCCGGCGCTCGGCACGGGGTACGTCGGTACGTACTGCCTCTGCTGCAACCTTGCCGCGACCGCCACGGCCACCGGCGGTGGGGGCAGCCTGGCGGCGTGCACGCTTGCGCTCGGCGTTGGCTCCGGTGGAGGTGCCGCCGCCCTGCTTGGGGGCTTTGGCTGCCAGGAGCGCGGCACGGGTGCGGGGGTCAACCTTCTCCGCAATATCGCCAACCAGTTCAGCCACGATAGGCGAGTTGGCAGTGACGCGTTCGAAGCTGACGTCCACGCCGGCGGCCTTCATGAGCTTCTTCACGTCGGTCTGCTGCTCGGGCAGGGTCAGGGTGACCACGGTGCCGTCGGAGCCGGCACGGGCGGTGCGGCCGGAGCGGTGCAGGTACGCCTTGTGCTCGGTGGGCGGGTCCACGTGGATGACCAGTTCGACGTCGTCAACGTGCACGCCGCGGGCTGCGACGTCGGTGGCCACCAGGACGCGCACGTCACCGTTGGAGAATTCGGCCAGGTTGCGGTCACGGGCGTTCTGCGAGAGGTTGCCGTGCAGGTCGACGGCGGGGATGCCGGCGTCGGTCAAGGTCTTGGCCAGCTTGCGGGCGTGGTGCTTGGTCCGCATGAAGAGGACGCGGCGGCCGGCGCCTGAGGCGAGCTCCACGATCAGCTGCTTCTTGACGGTCTGGTCGTTGACCACCAGCACGTGGTGCTCCATGGTGGTCACCGCTGCCTGCGGATCATCCACCGAGTGGGTGAGCGGGTTGGACAGGTAGCGCTGGACGATCTTGTCCACGCCGTTGTCCAGGGTGGCGGAGAAGAGCAGCCGCTGGCCCTGGCTGGGGGTCATGTCCATGAGCTTCTTGACCACGGGCAGGAAGCCGAGGTCGGCCATGTGGTCGGCCTCGTCCAGGACAGTGATTTCCACGGCCTCAAGGGTGAGGATGCGCTGGCGGATCAGGTCCTCCAGGCGGCCGGGGCAGGCGATGACGATGTCGACGCCGGCGCGCAGTGCCTTTTCCTGGCGGGCCTGGGAGATGCCGCCGTAGATCACGGTGGTGTTCAGCCCGGCGGCCTTGGCCAAGGGCTCGATGGTGGCGTTGATCTGGGTGGCCAGTTCACGGGTGGGCGCCAGGACCAGGCCCATGGGGCGGCCGGGCTTGCGGAAGTGCTTGGCTTCCCGCTCAGCGAGTCTTGCTACAAGCGGGATGGCGAAAGCGATGGTTTTACCGGATCCGGTCCGGCCGCGGCCCAGGACGTCGCGACCAGACAGCGTGTCCGGAAGGGTCTTGACCTGGATGGGGAACGGTTCAACGATTCCCTGCGCGGAAAGGGTGTCTGCAAGTGCCTTGGGAGTACCGAGGGCAGCAAAAGTAGTCATGTAGTTTTTTACGGTCTTTCTGGCGGTATCCGGGCGGATATCGGCCCCCGATGCCGGTTGGACCAGGGGTTTCGCCGAAGAAAAGTCAGGTGATCAACCGGGCGCTGTAAATAAGGACAGCCGGCCGGGACCAAATGGAACGCGTTCATCGACGCAGGATGTGCCTCTCACATGAAGAAAGCCCACTCCCTGGAAAGGATCTCCAGACGCGGAGCAGGCGGGCATCACTGCACATCAAGTTCCCCCAGTCTAGCATCCCGCCGCCCGGCACCCTTCCGCGACGTTGCCAAGGGAGGCCCGGCGGGGCAGTGTTGACGCATGAACGAACACCCGGAGGAGCATCAGGACAGGCCCCAGCAGGAAGCGCACGGGAACCAGGCGCACGACGGCGGCGGCGCACCGGAGGCGGCCGGCGGCAGCATTGATGCCGCGTCCGTTTGGGACGAGCGGTACCGCACCAAGGCACGGCTCTGGAGCGGAAAGCCGAACCCGCAGCTGGTCCGCGAAGCCGGCGGCCTGCGTCCTGGAAAGGCGCTGGAACTGGGCTGCGGCGAAGGTGCCGACGCCATCTGGCTTGCGCAGCAGGGCTGGTCCGTGACCGCCGTCGACGTTTCCGCCGTCGCCCTGGAAAGGGCGCATTCACACGAGCTGGCCGAACTTGCCCGGGAAAGCGTACAGGCGTCCAACGGTGGGATCGGAAGCCGGATCAGCTGGCAGCTGGCGGACCTGACGCAGTGGCAGCCGGAAGCTTCCTACGATCTGGTGACGTCACAGTTCCTGCACTCCCAGGAGCTCGACTGGCGGGTTCCCCTCCGGACCGCCGCCGGAGCGGTCAAACCGGGCGGGACCCTGCTGGTGGTTGGCCACCACCCGGACCGGCTGCCGCCCTGGGGCCCCGCACACCACCATGCCGGCATGTTCTACACCGGGGACCAGCTGGTGCAGGAGCTCGGGCTGGACCGGCGTGATTCCAATGGCCGCCCGGAGTGGCAGCTGGAGGTCCTCACGTCACGGGAACGGCCGGTGACCGGCCCGGAGGGGCAGGAAGCGGTCATCGCCGACGTGGTGCTGCGCGCAACCCGGCTCGCCTGACCGTCTCCTTCGGCTGTCCGGCTGGTTCAGCGCGTACGGCTGGTAACCCGGGGCGCTACCAGCGCGGCGCCGACTGCAATGGCCGCGGTGAAGGCGAGGACGCCCGCGAAGGACTGGACCGCCGTCGTAAATGCCGCAAAGACTATCCCCGTGGTGGCCAGCGACAGCGCACCGCCCAGGGAGTCGGAAATGGACATGGCGGAGCTGTTGAAGCCCTCATTTTCCTTGGTGGAGAGCGCCAGGGTCATCACGCTGAGGCGGGGGTAGAGCAGGCCCATGCCACCGCCGGCCAGGACCCAGCCCACGATGGCGATGGCGGCCGGCCAGTGCAACGCCGTGGTGGCCAGGGCCAGGAGCACCGCCGCAAGGACCATCAGTGAGCCGGCCTGCACCGCGCTTTGGTGCGGCAGCCGGGACCCCAGCCGGCCCTGGACCGCCGCAGCGCCGGCCCAGGCCAGCGCTCCCCCGGTCAGAGTCAGGCCAGCCAGGGTGGGCGGGAACGCGTACTGGTCGATCAGCAGGTAGGGAAGGTAGACCTCCGCGCCAAAGAACGACGCCGACGCCAGCCCGCGTGCCAGGATCACGCTGGGCAATCCGCGCCGGGCGGCCAGGGTACCGCGGGGCACCAAGGGCCGGACGGCCACCAGGGCAAGGACGACGGCGGCCAAGGCCAGCAGTGCCGTGGCTGCGGGAAACGAGGGGACGCTGACGTCGGCCGAGAGGTTGAGGCCCAGCACCGCGAGCGCTGCCAGCGCGGCCCACCCGAGCCGGCCCAGGGCCCACGGCGGGACGGGTTGGCCTGGCCGGCCTGTGGCTTCCGGCTGGCTGGTCCCTTCAGGCTCGTCCGGGCTCCGGAGTACAGGCACGATCATCGCCAGCGCGGGAATGACGAGTCCCACCACGCCCAGGAACACCCAGTGCCAGCTGAAGACCTGGGCCACCACGCCGGCGGCGAACGGTCCCACCAATGAGGGGACCACCCACGCAGCGGAGAACGCGGCGAAGATCCGCGGGTGCAGCGGGCCCGGAAAGAAGCGCGCCACCAGCACGTAGAGCGAAACAGTCAGGGCGCCGCCGCCGAGCCCCTGGACCAGGCGGCCCGCGACGAGCATCGGCATCGACACCGAGGTGCCCGCAATCAGGAGTCCCAGCACAAACAGCGACACGGAGGCGTACAACGGCATGGCAGGCCCGCGCCGGTCGGACCAGTTGCCGGCTCCCACCATGCCGATCACACCTGTTGCCAACGGCCCGGCGAAGGCCAGGGCGTAGAGGCTCCCGCCGTTCAGCTCCCGGCTGACCAGCGGCATGATGGTGGTGACGGCCAGGGACTCGAACGCGGCAAGGAACACCAGGGCGCATGTACCGATGGTCACCAAAAGGTACGGGGGCCGGAAGATCCCGGTGGCGGAATGGGCGGCCGGAAGGGTGGAGTCCCGCACGGCGTCCTACTCCACGAACCGGTTCCGGCCCGAACGGTAGCCAAAGACCGCCGCGAGCAGGCCCACCACCGTGAACAGGACGCCGGCGGGCACGAAGGACCCGGTGGCCTGATGCAACTGTCCCACCATGAGGGTTCCCGTGGAGCCCACCCCGTAGCCCACACCCTGCATCATGCCGGACAGGTGGGCGGCGGTGTGCCCGTCGCGGGTGCGGAGCATGATCAGGGTCAGCGCCGCGGCGGTGAGGCTTCCCTGCCCCAGCCCCAGCAGGCCGGCCCACACCCAGATGAGGTTGAGCGGACCCAGGATGCTCAGCACGAATCCGCCGCCGGTCATCAGTGCCACCACCGTGTTGATGGCCCGCTGGTCCCGGAACCGGGCGGCCAGGGCAGGGGCAAACAGCGAGCCCAGCATCTGCAGCACAATGCAGACGGCAACAATCAGCCCTGCGGTGGCACCGTCAACGCCCCTCTCACGGAGGATGGGCGCCAGCCAGGCGAAGCCGCTGAAGGACATCATGGCCTGCAGCACCATGAAGATGGTCACCTGCCAGGCCACCGGGGAGCGCCACACGTTCACGCCGTCCCGCACTGCCTCGTGCCGGACGGTCCCCTGCCGTACGGCTACGGGCAGGAACAGCAGAAGCACGACGGCGGCGGGCAGCGCCCACACCCACAGCGCCTTGGTCCACTCCCCCGTCGCCGTGTAGACCGGGTAGGTGAACCCGGCTCCCAGCGCGGCGGACGCACAGATGGCGGTGGTGTAGAGGCCGCCCATGAGTCCCAGCCGGTGGGGAAAATCGCGCTTCACCAGGCCGGGGAGCAGCACATTGCACAGTGCGATCGCCGCACCGCAGGCAGCGGTACCAAGCAGGAGGGCCGGCAGGTGGCCGGCGCCGCCCGTGCCTGCCCCGGTGTCCACGGGCCGCAGCAGCAGCCCCGCGGTCAGCAATGCCATGGCCCCCAGCAGCACGCGTTCAGCCCCGAACCTGCGGGCCAGGACCGGGGCGAGCGGCGCGAATACGCCGAGCAGTGTCACGGGGACGGTGGTCAGCACCACCACCGACCAGCCCGGCAGGGCGGCCTGGGAAGTCACTTCCGGAAGGACTGCGGAAAGGCTGGAAAAGACACTGCGCAGATTCAGGCCGATCAGGACCAGGCACACCCCCAGGTAAGCCAGGGCCCGGCGGCTGCCCACCCGGGTGGGTGCTGCCGCGGGGAGTTCATCGATTTCCGCATCCACCAGGGTGCTGAGGTCCACCAGGCTGCTGCCGGTACGGGTCCCGCCCTGGGAGTCCCCGGAGTCTGTCCTTCGCCGCTGCTTCCTTGCCTCGGCATTCCTTGCGTCCTTCATGGGCCCATTCTTGCAGGAGACCGCAGATGCGGGTTTTCCACATAGGGGAAGAGGCGGCTTCTTGCCTTTCCTGCAACTTCATAGGTTGAAAGCAGCCGCGGCCGCGCAACTGGCTGCATCAACCGAGGGGAGCATCATGGAAAAAGGGCCAAAACCGGAAGCGGGCCCGGCACGCGAAGAAAGTACGCGCACCGGGGCCGGCAACAACGGGCCGGGCAACAATGGGCCTGGAAACGAAGGATCAGGCAACGCGGGAGCCAACAGCAAAGCCACCAACACCCTGGTCCTGGCGATCCTTGCCCCTGCAAGCATGATCCTCACCGCGCCTGCTTCCATGTTCGCCATGTTGATGACCTATTCGGACAACGGCCATTCCGACAGGCCGTGGGTGACGCCCTTCGTGCTGTTCAGCCTGCCGGTCCTTTTCGCCTCGCTCGGTCTCCGCCAGGCCCTCCCAGCGCTAAAACAGTTGCCACGCGGATCAGGAAGTTGGTCCGCGGCGGCTGTTGCCCTTTGTATCTGCGGTCTGGTGTTCGCCCTTGCCCTCGGTCCGGCGCTCGACCTCATCGGCGTTTTCTGACCACAGGCATGTTCCGGTCACCAAGATCCTCCGCCCGTTTCCGCGGCGCTATTCTGGAAGGGATGAGCGAATCCCCTGAAAACCCCCAGCAGCCGCATGTCCCAAGGCCCGTGACGCCCGGAACCCAGGCCTCCTTTGGCACGTACGGCGGCCGTCCGGTCAGTTTCGTTCGCCGCGGAACCCGACTGCAGGGCCGGCGGCAGGCCGCCTGGGCTGAGCATGCCGAGCGCTGGGCCGTCGACGTACCGCGGCACGTGGCCAACACCTCGGTCCACCCCGACTACGTCTTTGACGCGGCGGCTGAGTTCGGCCGCGATGCCCCGCTTATCGTCGAGATCGGTTCGGGCCTTGGCGATGCCATCTGCCATGCGGCGGAACAGAACCCGGACACGAACTTCCTGGCCGTGGAGGTTTACACCCCGGGCCTGGCCAACACCATCATCAAGATCAACAGCCGTGGCCTGGACAATGTCCGGGTGGTGGAGGCAAATGCCCCGGAAGTACTGGCCACCATGCTGCCCGAGGGCTCGGTCAGCGAACTGTGGGTCTTTTTCCCTGACCCCTGGCACAAGTCACGGCACCACAAGCGCAGGCTCATCCAGCCCGAGTTCGCCAGCCTGGCGGCACGGGCCCTGAAACCGGGCGGCCTGTTCAGGATCGCCACCGACTGGTCCAACTATGCCGTCCACGTCCGGGACGTGATGTCAGCGTCAACGGACTTCGAGAACCTGCACACCGGCGAGCGGCGTGGCCCTGAAAGCCCACTGACCCAGGTGTGGCAGTCCGGCGTCGAATCCGTGGTGGGCGGCGCGCCCGTCCGCGAGGGAGGTGCGCCCGTGAGCACGGAACACACCGGCCCCAACGAAGGCGTGGATGAAACGGGCGGATGGGCACCGCGCTTCGAGGGCCGGATCAGGACCAGCTTCGAGGCAAAGGCCCACGAGGCCGGCAGGTTGATTTTCGACCTCTGCTACCGCCGGCGCTGAGCCTTCCGGCCAACCCGGGCGGGACGTTCAGCCGACGCTGATGGAGCCCACGATCTCCTTGAGCATGTCCAGCCGCGGTTCTGCCTCCGGATTCAGGTAGGGCCAGATGACCACAACGCCGATGAAGCGCCCACTTTCCCACACGCCTACCGTGGCTGCCACCTTGGCCGGTCCGCCGTCGTCGTCATATCCAACAACCACGCCGTAGGCAGCCTTGCCGGGCAGGTTCAGTTCGCCCTCCGCCAGGAGGGTCCCGCCGCGCTCCTCAAGGTAGAAGCCCGCCATGAGGTGCGCCCAGCCGTTGGCCTGTGGGGCGTCCTGCACGGAGGTGTCGTCCTTGATCACGGTGACCAGGACGCCGTTCAGCAGGCCGTACTGTTCGCTGTTGGGCCCGGCCGTGGATTCATCCAGGACCTGGGTGTGCTCGGGGAAGTCTGCGGTGAAGCCCAGCGGGGATTCGATGTGCACTGACATTGGTTTCAGAGCCTCTCGAGCTTGGTGTCGTTGGGGACCTTATAGTACGTGGAAACGTTGGTGGTGGCCTGGTTCTCGGTCTTGACCTCCACCTCGCCCAGCTTCACGTCGAAGCCTGCCTCATTCTTTGCAGTCACCACAGAGTTCACCTGGACAGTGGCGGAGCCCGCCTCGTAAAGCCGTGCTGCGTCACGGGCGGCGCCGGTGTCATTCCCCAGCGCGACGTTGCGCAGGTAGCTGTCAATGATGGGGCGGTTCTCCGGGGAGTAGTCCACGTCGATCTTGACGGTGCCCTGGGTTCCTGCCGTGACAGTGGAATCGAATTTGGCGGCCTCTGTCTTCACACCGGAGGTGACGCCCTGCGCCACGGTGCCGTCCATGGACACCGAGACGGAGTCGATGTTGTTGCTCTTGTCCATGTTGACCTGCAGTCCGCCCTTGCCGGACGCCTCGAAGACCCGGCCGTCAAGCTTAAGCTGGCCCTGCGCGGAGATCTCACCGCTGGCTGTGGAAGTTCCGTCCGTCAGGTTCCGCTCATAGGCCAGGTCCAACTTCCCCCCGCCGGATGCCGTACCGGCCTCACCCTCTGCATTGAGGGAGAACGTACCCTTGGCCTTGTCCGTCTGTCCCATGGAACCGTTGTCCTTGGCAGCGTCATTGATGGTGTCCAGGACGTAGCCGGGTGGATTGCCCGCCACGTCCTTGATCTCGCCGATGCTGTCCGGCGGCAGGTCCCGGTACATCTGTTCGCGGGCAGCCATGGCTTCCTCCACGCTCCCGAAGGTGTACTCGCGCGATACCTCCCCGGTCAGGGTGGCCCCCGCCGTGCCGGTGGTGTCATTCACGCCAAGGCCCAGGTTTCCGTACACCTTCATGGTGGCGGACCCGTCGGCGTTCTCCACTACCTCGGTCCCCACTTCCGCACCGCCATGGACCCAGGCCACCCTGGCTTCGATGGAGGCCTTGCCCGTCTCCGAATAGACCGGGATGTCCGCCTTGGCCAGGTCCTGAAGGTGCTGTTTGGCCAGCTGCTGCGCGGCTGCGGGGATGCCGCCGTCCATGCGCATGAGGTCTTCCGCGAAGGGGCCATCGCTGCCCTCGCCCTCGATCAGGTATCTGCGGTCGGCGTCGGACAGCCCGGCCCACCACTTCGCCTGCTCTTCGGGGCTGGCGTTGAGCATCCGGTCCAGCCCCGACGCCAGTTCCCGGTGGTGTTCCGCCAGCGCCCTAACGGCTTCGGCCTTCTCCTGGAACCATTCCTTGGCCTGCGTCGCCAACGAGGTGATCCGGTCCCAGGTGCTGTCGCCGGAGCCGCCGCTGCCCTGGGTGGAAGCCTTCTCCTGCTCGTCGGCGTGCTTCATCAGGATTTTGGAGTTTTCCCGGAGGCTGGCGACGACTTTGTCCAGGCTGGGCCGGTGGCTGGCGCTCCACTCCTGGCGGAAACGTTCACCGTCCCTGCCCTTCCACGGGGCGGCCTGGATCTGGCTGTGCAGTGAGCCGGCACGGCTGCTCAGCAAGGACGCTGCCTGGTCCGCCGCTTTGGCCAGCGCCCGCAGCTGGCTTATGTCTGCGCCGTAAAAAGTCATGGTTTCCCCCGGGAAAAGAGTGCGGTACCTGTCAATCGCTGGTCCTTATGGTTGCACAGGTACCACGACCGGGCGATGGGGATCCCTCCCCATCGCCCCGGCCTCCCCATGCGGCGGCATTCCGGGCGGCGACTATGTGGGAGCCGACTGTCCACCATCCCGGCCCACGTGGCACGATTGCCCTTGTACGAAGGGCACGCACACCAGCGCTCTACCGCGCCTGCTCAAAGGAAAGACGATAAAAGAAGAACTGAAACAGGTGGTCGACAAGGCCGAGGACGTCACGAATTCGCGCATCCTCGAGATCCTGGCCCGCGCCGGGTTCGCGGCCAGCGGCATCCTGCACCTGCTGGTGGGTGCCATCGCCGTCCGGCTTGCGGTGGGTGGAACGGGCAGTGCGGATTTCAGCGGCGCAGTGGCCGAGTTGGCAACCATGCCTGTGGGTCCGTTCCTGCTGTGGGGCAGCTTCGCGGCCTGCGCCGCGTTGTCGCTCTGGCAGGCGGGCGATGCGATTTTCGACTTTAACCACCAGGCCACCAAGACAAAGGTCAAGAACAAGGCCAAGGCAGCCCTGCAGGCGGTCGTGTACGCCGTCCTGGCCGTGACCCTTTGGCACTTTGTCACTGGCACCGGAAGTGGCGGGGACAACCGCAAGGCCACCAGCGATTTCACCATCGCCATGGTGCAGGCCCCGGGCGGGGTGGCATTGCTCGTGCTGATTGGATTGGCCGTGGCGGTCGCGGGCGTCGCCTATGGCATGCGCGGCCCCAAAAAGTCCTTCGAGAAGCAGCTGCGAATGCCGGCCTCCGGACCGGCCAGGACCGCGGTGGTCACCCTGGGCGTTGCGGGTTACCTGGCCAAGGGCCTGGTGCTGCTGCTGACCGGCCTGCTCATCGTGATTGCCACCATCAAGGAACATCCGGAGGACTCCACCGGCCTGGACGGCGGCCTGCGCGCCCTCCGGGACCAGCCGATGGGCCCTTATCTGCTGGCCGCGGTGGGCGCCGGGCTGGTCTGCTACGGCGCGTACATGATCATGCGTGCCCGGCTGGCCAGGATGACCAAATAGCCGGCTGGAGTGCGACCGGGTGAAGGACCTAGGGAACCGTAATCACCGCCACCGGGTGCTGCGCGCCGTCCCTCAGCTCCACACTGGAGATGCTGCCCAGCTGGATGGGCGTTGCACCCGTGACCTTGACCTTTCCGCTGGGCGTGGCCGTCCAGGCGCAGGCACGGTCCTCCCCGCCTGCACGGTCACGCACCCACAGCGAGAGCGTCCCATCCGCCGGCAGACTGCTGCCGCTGACCGCCAGCTCGGTCCCCCACGTCTTCCGGGCCATGTCGATGTTCACCTGAAGCCCTCCCCCGGACACCACGGAATAGGTGGCATCCGGCTGCGGCGGCCGGGCCAGCAAAGGCCCCACCGCCAGGCCCACCGCCAGGCAGGCAGCGGCGACGGCGCCCGCCAGCGCTGCCCATCGCCGTCGTGATGTCCGACGGCGGCGCGCCAGTTCATCAAAGAGGCGGACGGGGACGCCGGGGTCGGCCGCCTCGCTGCCGGGAGCGTCGGTAAGCGCCACGGCGTCGGGGACGGGAAGCGCGTCCAGGAGCACGGGCACCTTCTCCAGCACTGCAAGTTCCTTGCGGCAGCCGGCGCAGCCCTGCAGATGCGCCTCGAAGAGGGCAAGGTCGGCGGGCTCGAGGCCGCCCAGCACATAGGCGCCCAGCAGGGTATGCGGATTGGCACTCACCGTTCCACCCCCATTTCGTCCAGGATGGTGCGCAGGGCCCGGAGTGCATAGTATGCGCGGGACTTGACCGTGCCGCTGGGGATGTTGAGCTGGACCGCTGCCTCGTTGACCGTGAAGCGGCGGTAATGCAGGGCCACCAGGACGTCCCGGTGTTCCTTGCTCAGCCGGAGCAATGCCTCCTCCATCAGCACCCGGTTGAGCAGCTCATCAACGCGGCCCATCACCTCGACCGGATCGGTGGGGCTGCCCTCCAGCGCCTCCGGCGGGCGGCGCCGGCTCCGGCGGTAGTTATCGATCATTATGTTCCTGGCTGTGCGGTACAGGTAACTGCGGAAGCTGCCGTTGACGTCCGGGGCGTGCTGCCAGACGCGGAGCACGGTTTCCTGGACCACGTCCTCCGCGAGCTGCGGATCGTGGGTGGCGCTGAGCACGAACCGGCGCAGGGCGCTGCCGTGCTCACGGTAGATGGTCTCCACCACGTTGTCGTCGAGCGGCATCCCGGCCCTCCCATCGTTGCCCCGGCGCTCCTGGCTGTTACCACGTCTTAAGCCCTCCAACGGTTCAACGGCCCCGCTCCGAAAATCCGCTCCGCGGCGATGTGAACCATTCTTTACCCGGCGGCGTCGTAGGGGTAGGCGCCCAGGGACAGGAGTCCGGGCGCCGGCCATGACGGCATTAGCCACGAAGTCCCGGCAGGGAACATCACAGCCAAGGAGCACATCATGAAACAACATCTCGGGGCAGGCCTTGCCATCCTGGCCCTGGCGGCAACCCTCAGCGGTTGCGGCAGCAGCAGCGGTACAGCGCCGGCAGGCACCAGCCCGGCCACGGGCGGCGCGGCCAGCAGCACAGCAGGCAGCAGCACAGGCACCGGATCGTCCGGGGCGTCCTCTGCCGGCCCGTCCTCAACCTCTTCGTCAGCGTCCGCGTCATCATCCCAGGCGGGCGCCGCCGTCGACCTTAAGACCGCGTCCTCGACGGCAGGCAGCATCGTGGTGGACGCGAAAGGGATGAGCCTCTACTTTTTCACCAAGGACACCAAGGACTCCGGCACCAGCGCGTGCACCGGTTCCTGCCTGGTCTCGTGGCCGCCGCTGACCACCACCTCGGGCACCCCCGCGGCAGAGGGAGTGACCGGGAAAGTGGGCACCATCAACACCCCGGACGGGAAGAAGCAGGTAACCCTGAACGGCATGCCGCTGTACTACTTCGCGAAGGACACCAAACCGGGCGACACCCTTGGCCAGGGCGTGGGCGGTGTGTGGTACCTGTCGGATCCGTCCGGCGCGATGATCAAGGCGGCAGGCCAGGGCTACTAGGCCTGCCGAACGCCGGCTCCTAGACCCATCAGTCGTGCGGCCTACTTCAGGGGTACGTCCGGGACCTTGCCCGGGAGCGGGATTTCCGTGGGCACCGGAACAGGCAGTTTGGGGCTGCCCTGTTCCAGGCCCTTCTTGACATCCCCGGGAACATCCGTGGGCAGTGAAGGCCGTGCCGGTGCTCCCGTCGGCGTTTCCGCGGGTGCTCCGTGGGTGGGAGTGTTCCCGGGCCGGGCAGGAATGCTCGACGGCGCCACGACTGCAGGTGCCGAAGCGGGCGCCGGTGCCGCCGGAACGGAGTCCGGGCTGCTGGTTGCCGATGGCCCGGGGGCCACGGGCTTGGGCGCGGGTGCCTCGCCGCCGGTGTTGCCCGCGGGCATCACGCCGGAGCCTGTCACGAAAGTGGTGACGGCATGGTTCAGCTGGGTGAAGGAGTCGCGGAAGCCCTGGTCCGAGGCGGCGGCAACAGCACCGCCGGCCGCGAGCGATGCCGCCACGGACAACGTGGTGAGCGTGATGCGGCGCTTGGCCTTGCGGCGGGCAGCGAGTTCGTCAGCAGGCTGGGCCGCGGTGGGAAGCACGGTGGTGTCGGCTGCGGCAGCTGCGCGAGGTGAGCCTGCCATCAGCGCCGCGATTTCGGCGGAGGGCGCCGGGGCCTCTGCTGCGAGGGATCGCAGGTCGGCCAGGGCGTCGCGGAGCTGGCCGTCGTCGCCCATGCCTGCCTCCAGCAGGAGCTGGTCAATGGCCCCGCCGTTGCGGGATCCTGCGGTGTCACTCATGATTTGCCTGGTTTCTCTTGAGCGTTTGTGCCTTGAGGTTCTGCAGGGCCCGGCGCTGGAGCTGCTTGATGGCTCCGGCGCTCTTGCCCATGATGGCGGCCACCTGGTCGATGGACAGGTCGGCCACGACGCGAAGGGCCAGGACCTCCTGGTGTTCCTCGCTGAGCCCTTCCAGCATGGCTGCGGCTCCGCCGGTCAGTTCCACGGCGTGGTCTTCGGCCGACGGCGTGGTCCGGCCGTCGTGCTGGGGGTCGTATGGTGTGAGCTGCGGCCTGCGCTCCAGCCGGCGGTAGTGGTCCACCATGCGGGCGTGGGCAATGGAAAAGATCAGGGACTTGGCTCCCTGCATGCCGCCCGTGAGGTTGCTGATCCGGGGATAGAAGGCCAGGAAGACGTCCTGGGTGACAGCCTCAGGATCATCCAGTCCGCGCGCCTTCAGGTAACCCTGCACCGGGCCCGCGAAGGTTCGATAGGCAGCAGCGAAAAACGCGGCCGGATCGGTTCCGGCTGCGTTGTCGAATATGTCGATCTCTTCTTGGGCCAAAGTGTCTAGCACCAGCGGCTCCTCCATCCCGGAAGCTGGCCTACGCCTTGCTCCGGTTTCCGGTACGGACTGCCAGTCCCCCCTGGTCATCCGGCTGCCTCTTTGCGGGTCTTTCACGGGCGCCCTGCCAAACGTGCGCGCCCCGCCCGGCCGACCGGACTGCGGCCGGTAAGCCGCAGTCCAGACTAGCCAATGAGCCTTAGCGGGCCGAAACCGACGGCGCGTGGACCGCGTTGCCCGCAGCCGGGACGGCAGGAACGGCAGGAACAGCGGGGACGGTGGTCTTACCGTCCACACCCGGAACTGCCGGAACGGCGGGAACTGCGGGAACTGACGGAACAGCAGGAACCTCGGGCTTTTCAGCCTGGACGGACACCGAACCCTTGGTTTCGGCACCGGCCTTCGCGGCGGCATCAGCCTTGGTAACGACGTCGGCGCAGTAGCTCTTGATGTTCGCATCGCCCTGCGCTGCGATGGACAGCGAGGAGAACGCCTTGGAAGAAGCGTCCAGGCCACCGTGGGTGAAGGCGGTGCAGAGGCCCAGGGCGGCGGGGCCGGCAGCGTCAACGGCGGTGTTGGCCTTTGCCGAGTCCGTTCCGTCGGCGCTGACCTTTTCGTCCGAAGCCTCAGCGGTGGCGGAAGCCTTGGCGGTGGCGTCACCGGTGGCCTCTGCGGTCTTCAAGGCGTCGGACACAGCGGCGGTTGCAGTGGGAGCCGGGGTGGCCTGGGCGTCAGCAGCTGCTTCCGCTGCCAGCTTGGGGGCGGGAGCACCGAAGAGTTCGTGGGCGGTCTGCTGGGCCTGGGTGGGGAGGACGCCCGAGACGGCGGCGGCACCGGTTCCTCCTACTGCCAGGGTTCCGGCGGCCAGGACCCCTGCGGCGACTTTGCTGGTGGCGAGAACGGTGAACACAGACATTTACTTCTCCAAAACCTAGACAACACATCGGACTAGGCCCGCCGGGCGGGCCCATCACTGACTACATCGCCCCCAGTTGCAGAAAGGTTACGGACGCCCGGGTTTTTCTTTTCCTGCGCCCGAATCGCCGGAACGGTTCCGGATCGCCGGTCCGCTCCGGCTGCCTCGCAGCGCTCCCGCGATCCGTGAAGCTGCGGCGCCGGCGCCGGCCGCTCTCCTGCCGGCCAAGCCAGACAACAAAGACGCCGCGCGCTGAATGTAGGGGCCGATGTCCTCGTCATCCAGCACCAGGAGGTCCGGCTGGCAGAGCAGCCACCCGGAGTTGAGGGCGGTGATGTTTTCGTGCTCCAGCAGCTCTTCAAACTCGCCGTCCAGCTGCGCCAGCCGCGCGACGCAGTCGTGATCCGCTCCCGTGCCGCAGGCTTCCACTGCACGGTTGAACAGGTCCAGGTGCGCGGCGGCACCCATTGCTGCCATGCCGTCGCGCACCAGTGCGTCGGCGGCGCCGGAGCGTCCGCCTGCCGTCGCGGCATACTGCGCGAAGCCGCCCTCCAGTACCTGCCCAAGATAGAAGTCCACGGAGCAGCTGCGGACGGCAACCGGCGACATGTCGTTTGTGAACAGCAGGGCGTGCTGCATGGCGTTGACGATCGCAGCGTTGGCCTCCACCACCTCCTCGTCCCTGCCGCCGTCGATGCTGCTGCTGGTGAGGACAACGGGCAGGTGCGTGAGGGCGGCCATGGGGATCCTTGCTGGAGGTGGTGGTGCGCCGGACGCCTTTACGGTACGGGGGAAGGGTCACGGCTGAACCGGCGGGAAGTGAACGCCAAGCGAAGTTTTTGGGGCAGGCGGAGAAAGCGCCCGGCAAAGGCCCGCACTGTGGCGAACTAAGATGGATCAGATAGCCTCCCACCGGATCCGGCTCCGCCGTGACCTCCCGAAAGTAGTGCCACCATGCCATCCCAACCGGACGAAAGTGCGGATCTGGCAATACAGACACCTGCCATCAACGACCGCTCGCTGGCGGCCGGGCTGGCGTATGCCATGGCCAGCAGGGTCTCGGGCATATCGTTCGACGGCGGCACGGGCCTCATGCTGGGAAAGGTCCGGGGCGGCGCTGAGGTTCCTTATTCCACCACGGCCAAGCTGGTCCGCAAGGCCGGCGGCTGGAGCTGCACCGTGGGTGTCTGCAGCTGCCCGGTCCGGAAGGACTGCAAGCATGTGGCGGCCCTGCTCTTCGCTGCGGAGGACAACCCCTCAGTCCGGATGCAGCTGCTGGCGCCGTCCACCGCAACGCAGGTGTCCCGCGCCCCCTCCACCGCCCTTTCCGACTGGGAGCAGGCCCTCAGCCCGCTGATCTCCCAGCCCGGTTCCGCCCCGTCCACCAGTGGAGTTCCGCTGGCCCTGCAGTTCGAGGTGGAGGAGCCGCCCCCGCACTTCTCCTACACCGGCCGCCGGGATCCGGTCCGCGGGGTACGGCAGCTCAAGGTCCGGCCCGTCATCATGGGCGCCAAGGGCAAGTGGATCCGCGGCGACGTTTCCTGGAACACCCTGAGCTACCTGAACTTCCGGCGCGAATCGAATCAGGCGCATGTGGAATGGCTGCAGGAGTTTTTAGCCGGACATTCCTCCTCCGCCAGCCGGATGCACAACTCCGCGGGACTGTGGCTGGGCCTTAACTCCTATGCCGGAAAGAACCTTTGGAGCCTGCTGTCCGATGCCCGGAAGATCGGGCTCGCCCTGGTCCACTCGCGCGGCACCGAGCCGGTCCGCATCGCCGAGTCTCCTGCCGCCGTCGGGCTTTCCCTGAGCCGATACGGGGCTCCGGTGGCCGAGCCGTCCGGGGTGGACGCCGCCAAGGCACAAGTGTCCGACGGCGGGCTGGAGCTTTCGCCCACCATCACCGTTGAGGGCGCGGAGGTTGATCCGGCGTCGGTGGGAACGATTGGCCGGCCGGCGCATGGGCTGTTCTTTACCTCCGGGGAGGCGTCACTGCCGGGCGTGCCCGATCCCAATGGAACCATCACCCTGGCCCCGCTCGAGAACGGGCTGAGCGAGGAACTGCTGGCGTTCGTCACCGCGGGAAGCACGCTGCACATCCCGGCCAAGGACGAATCCCGGTTCCTGACGGGCTTCTACCCGAAACTGAAGCAGACGGCCCGGGTGACGGCGCGGGACGAGTCCGTGGAACTTCCCGAACTCGCCGTCCCCACCCTGTCGCTGCTGGCCAATTACGGGGCGGACCACCGGGTGCGGCTGCACTGGGAGTGGCACTATAAAACCGGAAAGCTGGTCACGGCGCAGCCGCTGTGGCGGCACCCCGGTGACGCCGGCTACCGTGACGACACTGCCGAGTCCCGCATCCTGGAGGGCGTCGGCCAGCCGTGGGACGTGGTGCCCGCCCTGGGCGAATCGGCCACCGGCGGCTGGGGCACGCCCCGGCTGGCGGCTTCTGCCGAGCTGACAGGCCTGGACACGCTGGCGTTCACGGAGGAAGTGCTGCCCCGGCTGCGGGAGGCTCCGGACGTGGACGTGGAGACGGCAGGCGAGATCGCGGACTACCGCGAGGCCGAGGAAGCGCCCGTGGTATCAATTTCCACCAAGGCGACGGAACAGCGCGACTGGTTCGACCTTGGCATCCAGATTTCCCTGGAAGGCCAGCCTGTTTCCTTCGCCGCCGTCTTTTCGGCGTTGGCTGCCGGCCAGACCAAGATGCTGCTGCCCAGCGGTGCCTACTTCTCGCTGGACCTGCCCGAGCTGCACCAGCTGCGGGCCCTGATCGAAGAAGCAAGGTCGCTCCAGGACAACAAGGACGCTCCGCTGCAGATCAGCCGCTTCCAGGCCGGGCTGTGGGACGAGCTGGCGCAACTGGGGATAGTCGACGAACAGGCGGCGGCCTGGCGGTCCGCGGTGGGCGGCCTCCTGGAAGGCGGTACCGACGGACTGCCCCTGCCGGCTACCTTGAACGCCGAGCTGCGGCCCTACCAGCTGGAAGGGTTCAACTGGCTCAGCTTCCTCTACAAGCACGGGCTGGGCGGCATCCTGGCCGACGACATGGGCCTGGGCAAGACCGTGCAGGCGCTGGCACTGATGTGCGCGGCGAAGGAGCTGGCTGTCGAAGCTGCCGCTGCCTTGGAAGCGTCCGACGGCGGTGCTGCCGCTGACCCCGTTATGGACGGCGCAAACCGGCCTCCCGCCGTCGCGCCTTTCCTGGTGGTGGCGCCCACCAGCGTGGTGGGCAACTGGGCCACGGAAGCCGCGCGCTTCGCCCCGGGCCTCACCGTGCGGACGGTCGGCGAAACCTTTGCCAAGAGCGGCCAGGAGGTGGCGGAAGTGCTGGCCGGAGCCGACGTGGTGATTACCTCCTACGCCCTGTTCCGCATCGATTACGAGTCCTACGCCTCCCGCACCTGGTCCGGGCTGGTGCTGGACGAGGCGCAGTTCGTGAAGAACCACCAGTCCAAGGCCTACCAGTGCGCACGCAAGCTGCCGGCGGCATTCAAGCTGGCCATCACCGGCACGCCGCTGGAGAACAACCTGATGGAGTTCTGGTCGCTGACATCCATCGTGGCGCCGGGCCTCTTCTCCAGCCCCAAGCGCTTTGCCGAGTATTACCAGAAGCCGGTGGAGAAGAACGGTGACAAGGGGCAGCTGGAGAAGCTCCGGCGCCGGGTCCGGCCGCTGATGATGCGGCGCACCAAGGACCAGGTGATCAAGGACCTGCCACCCAAGCAGGAGCAGGTCCTGGAAGTGGTGCTGAATCCGCGGCACCAGAAGGTGTACCAGACGCACCTGCAGCGGGAGCGGCAGAAGATCCTGGGGCTGATCGAGGACGTCAACAAGAACCGGTTCACCATCTTCCAGTCGCTGACCCTGCTGCGGCAGCTGAGCCTGGACGTGTCGCTGGTGGATCCGTCCCTGGCCGCGGTGCGGTCCTCCAAGCTGGACGTGCTGTTCGAGCAGCTCGAGGACCTGGTGGCCGAGGGGCACCGGGCACTGATCTTCAGCCAGTTCACCGGCTTCCTGGGCAAGGTCCGGGAGCGGCTGGACGAGGAGGACATCGAGTACTGCTACCTCGACGGCGGGACCCGGAACCGCGCGGACGTGGTGAGCGAATTCAAGAACGGCAAGGCTCCGGTGTTCCTGATCTCGCTGAAGGCCGGCGGTTTCGGGCTGAACCTCACGGAGGCCGACTACGTGTTCCTGCTCGATCCCTGGTGGAACCCGGCCTCAGAAGCGCAGGCCGTGGACCGGACGCACCGGATCGGCCAGGCCCGGAACGTGATGGTGTACCGGCTGGTGGCCAAGGACACCATTGAGGAAAAGGTCATGGCGCTCAAGACCCGGAAGTCGCAGCTGTTCGCGGACGTGATGGAGGGCGACGCCCTGGCCGGCGGTGCGATCACGGCCGAGGACCTGGCGGGGTTGTTCAAGGAGTAGGGCTTCCGGGGCTGCAGTGCGGTTTCGATGCTGAACTTCAGATTCGACACGCACATTCGGAATTGATGCGCATAATCCTTTTCGCGGCCCGTATATCCCCCGCGCGAAGGAATCTGCGCAGCGCAGATGCGTTTCCGCATCGCGGATCACACCCTATGCTGGTATCCACCTCAAAACTACAACGTTGGAGAAAACGGTGAACCACCAGCAGACAGCCCCACGAACGGCAAAGCAACCGCCCGCACCGCCGCTGCTGCCCCTGCGCCCGGACGCCTTCACCGTCCCCTACCGCGATCCGGTCTGGGATGGCCCCACGGACCCCATCCTTGTGGCGGACCACCTCGAGGGCGAGTGGGTGCTCTTCTATACCCAGCGCCGCGCCACCGCCCCGGGACTGACCGGGGTGGAGTGGGTGCACGGCACCGGCATCGGCGTCGCCCGGTCGTCCGACGGCGGCGCAACCTGGCGCTACCAAGGAACCGTGGAGGGACTCGTCCCGCCGGGAACGGAAACGCCGGCAACCCTCTGGGCGCCCGACGTCGTCTGCCTTGGCGACCGGTGGATCATGTACCTGACCGTCCTGGGCGGCAGGCGGACGGACTGGACCGGGAAGGCCGAAATCGTCCAGTTCGCCAGCCATGACCTGGAGTCGTGGGAATACCTGGGCGCCATCGACCTGGACTCGCCGCGGGTAATCGACGCGGCCGTCGCCCGTTGCGGGGACGGCCGGTACCGGCTCTGGTACAAAGACGAGGGCCGCGGCTCCAACACGTACAGCGCGGTCAGCGGCACGCCGGAGGACCCGTCGTCGTGGGCCCTGGAAGGCGTCGCCATTCCCGGGCGGCCGCACGAAGGCCCCAAGGTCTTTCAGCTGGGCGGCAGCTACTGGATGATCGTGGACGAATGGCGCGGCCAAGCGGTCTACCGCTCCGACGATGCGGCCGGCACCTGGGTCCGGCAGGAGCACCTCGATGGGCTGCTCCTCACAGCGCCGGAATCGGTGGACGGAAGGGCCGTCGTCGGGCGCCATGCCGACGTGGTGCCCCTCGCCGGCGGTGCCGGGCAGGAACCAAAGGCTGGAACGTTCGACGGCGGCACGCAGCGGGCGCTACTGGTCTACTTCACGCATCCCTACTGGGGCGGTGAGGACATCGACACCATGGCGCCCGACCCGCGCACCCGCCTCAGCCACGTCCGGGCAGCCGTGCTGGAAGTGCGCGACGGAATTCTGGTTTGTACCGAACACTAAGCGCTGGGTGCTCGACACGCAGAAGGGCCAAACCCCGGAACTATAAGCCGGCGGCTGCCGGCACCGGTCCAAGGTTTGGCCCTGACTGTTGGGCTGGGACTAGACCCGCTGCGGAGAACCCAGCTCCACCGCGTCCTCGTCCATCAGGTACGCCAGCTCGGAGTGCGCTGCGAGGTCGATGCCGCGCAGTTCGTCCTCGGGCTTGATGCGGAGGCCACCCATGGCCTTGTCCAGGATCTTGGCCAGGACCCATGTGATGATGAAGGAGTATGCCAGCACCGTAACCGTGGCCAGGGCCTGCACGCCCAGCAGTTCGAACCCGCCACCGTAGAAGAGGCCGCTGACGCCGTTCGGGGCCTTGTCCGTGGCGAAGAGGCCGATCAGCAGGGTGCCCAGGATGCCGCCCACCAGGTGCACGCCAACAACGTCGAGCGAGTCGTCGAAGCCCAAGCGGAACTTCCATTCGATGGCCAGCGAGCAGACGGCCCCGGCGATCGCACCGATGGCCAGTGCACCCAGCGGGCTGACCGCGCCACAGGCCGGGGTGATGGCCACCAGCGCGGCGACCAGGCCGGAGGCTGCGCCCATGCTGGTGGCCGCGCCGTGGCGGAACCGCTCCACGAGCGCCCAGGCCAGCAGGCCGGTGGAAGCTGCCACCGCGGTATTGAGGAACACCACCGCTGCCGACTGGCCGGCAGAGAGGGCGGAGCCGGCGTTGAACCCGAACCAGCCCACCCAAAGCAGCCCTGCACCCAGCAGCACCAGCGGACGGCTGTGCGGCTTGGCGTGTTCCACCTTGGGCCAGCCGGAGCTCTTGCCCAGAACCAGTGCAAGTGCCAGGGCTGCGGCACCGGCGTTCATGTGCACCGCGGTGCCGCCGGCAAAGTCGATCGCCTTGATGCCGTTGGCGATCCAGCCGCCCATGGAACTGCCGTCCGCCGAATCGAAGGCGAAAACCCAGTGTGCGATGGGGAAGTAGACAATCGTGGCCCAGATGCCCGCGAACAGCATCCACGCGCCGAACTTCATCCGGCCCGCGGCAGCCCCGGCGACGAGAGCGGTGGTGACGCAGGCGAAGAACAGCTGGAACGCGGCAAACAGGATGACCGGGATGGAAGCCGCATCGTCCTTGGCCAGCAGCTGCCCCATGCCGGGGAATTCGGTGACGTCACCGATCAGGCCCAGGCCGCCCACGGAGTTCCCGAACGCCATCGAGTACCCGAACAAAGCCCAGAGGACGGCCACCAGGCTGGCGCCGCCGACGCACATCATCATCATGTTGAGGATGCGGCGCGACCCCACCATGCCCCCGTAAAACAGGGCCAGGGCGGGGATCATCATGCAGACCAGCGCCGAGCTGGCCAGAATCCAAGCGACATTTCCCGAATCCATGGGAAACCCCTTTCAAGATGCGAACAGAGCGGTAAGTTGCCGTCAGAGCCGTTCCGCCGGGAGGGACGTGGACGGAGATACCACGTTCAGCGGAGGGGCGGCTTTTGCCGTCTGGTCTCAATCTATGGCGGCCATTTGTAGTTGGGTTTCAGGGGTGTTAAATGATGGTTTCCGTCGTTTGCGCCGCGGTTTCAGCTGTAACGCACGGCGCAGGAGCCCCTGAAGTTTCAGGGTCAGGACCACGTGGCAGCGCAGGACCGGGCGGTTGCAGGACTAGGCTGGGGGAATCCGGGCAGCAAACCATCCCGAAGGAGCCAGCCCTTGAACAGCACGCATCCCTCCCCCGCGCCGCCGACTGAACTCAGGGTGGGCGTGGTAGGCATCGGCTGGGCCGGCCAGCAGCACCTGAAGGCCTACGCCGCCATCGAGGGCGTCCGCATCGTCTCGCTTGCAGGAATGGAAGATGAGCTCCGGGAATCCCTGCAGTCCGAGTACTCCATCCCGAACGGCTTCGCCGACTGGAAGGAGATGCTGGACCACGGAGGCCTGGACGCCGTCAGCGTGGCACTCCCCACCTTCCTGCACGCTCCGGTCGCGATCGCCGCGCTGGAACGCGGAATCCACGTGCTGAGCGAGAAGCCCATCGCGCGCAACGCTGTGGAAGGCCAGGCCATGGTGGACGCTGCACGGAAGGCCGGGCGCGTCCTGGACGTGGCGTTCAACCACCGCCGCCGCGGAGACATCCAGGCCCTCAAGCAGGTCATCGACGACGGCGGCCTGGGCCGCCCCTACTACGCCAAGGCATCCTGGCTGCGCCGCTCCGGCATCCCCACCCTGGGCAGCTGGTTCACCAATCCCGAGCTGTCCGGCGGCGGACCGCTTGCCGACATCGGTGTCCACGCACTGGACTACGCCCTGTACCTGCTGGGTGAACCGAAGGTTGTGGCTGTCTCCGCCGCCACCCACTCCGAGCTCGGACCGCAGGGCAGGGGCGGCGGAACCCGGTTCACGGCCCAGGCCTCCAGCCACGCGTTCGAGGTGGAGGACTTCGCCTCGGCCTTCCTGCGGCTCGAAGGCGGCGGGACGCTTGTGGTCGAAGCAAGTTGGGCCACCTACCGGGAAGTGGACGACCAGCTGGAGTTCACGGTCTACGGCACCGACGGCGGTGCCGAACTCAAGGCCCATGGGGCGCCTTTTCCGCCCATTGGCGAACTTCGCGTGTTCACGGACAAGGACGGCGAATCCGCGGACTATATGCCCGTCGTCATACCGGGCCGCGCCCATGATGCAGTGGTGGAGGATTTCGTCACCGCCGTGCGCGGCGGCGCCCAAGTGTGGGGCCGGCATGACGGCTCCCTGGCGCTCAACCGGGCACAAATCATCGATGCCTGCTACCAGTCAGCACTGGAGCAGAGGGAGGTGCGGCTCTGATGAACAGCAAACTGCGGATCCGGGTGTGGAACGAGGGCGTCCACGAGGCCAACAACGAGCCGACCCACATAGGCGGGATGTATCCCGACGGTATCCACGGCGCCATCGCTGCGGGGCTCCGCTCCCACCTTCCGGACGCGGAGGTTACGACGGCGGTCCTCGCCACAGATGATGAGCACGGCCTTGCAGAGGAGGTGCTCGCGGACACCGACGTCCTGCTCTGGTGGGGGCATATAGCCCATGCCGAGGTCAGCGATGCCGTCGTCGAGCGCGTCCATCGGCACGTGCTGGGCGGGATGGGGTTGATCGTGCTCCACTCGGGGCACTTCTCGAAGATCTTCACCAAACTGCTGGGGACCAGCTGCTCCCTTGCCTGGCGGAACGACGGCGAGCGCGAACTGGTGTGGACCGTGAAGCCCTCACATCCCATCGCGGAAGGCGTGGACAGCCCCATCGTCATCCCCGAGCAGGAGATGTACGGCGAGCTGTTCGACATCCCGGACCCGGACGACCTGATCTTCATCAGCTCCTTCGCGGGCGGTGAAGTGTTCCGCTCCGGCGTCACCTTTACCCGGGGCAAGGGCCGCATCTTCTACTTCAGCCCGGGCGATCAGGAATACCCGGTGTACCACCACCCGCAGGTCCAGCGCGTCCTGGCCAACGGCGCCAAGTGGGCGGCACAGCCCGGGCTGGACCGCTCGATCCCCGGTGTCAGCAACCCGGGCCGGGAGTGGTTCGCGGAGTAAAAACGTCGTTGACATCGGCTGCATGCAAGAGCAGATTGAAATCGTTGCAACGTAAGGTACGGCAGGTTCTGGACGGGCGTACCCCGCCCTGCCGCGCCTTTCCCGGAGCGGCTCAGCGCGCTTGGGTATGAATTTCATAACCACTCCCTTCTGAGGAGCCAAAATGCCTGCAGTAACGGTCAAGGACCTCGAATTCAAGTCCTTCAACGAACCCGACGAAAAGCGCCGGCCGCCCAAGACCCAGGTGGACGTGCTCACGCTGGGCGGTACCACGTTGGGCCGGTTCACTTTCGAGCCCGGGTGGCGCTGGTCCGAAACAGTCAAGACGGTGGTCCATACGGATAGCTGCCAAGTCAGCCACCTCGGTGTCTGCACCGCAGGGACCCTGACAGTGCAGCTGGACGACGGGAGCCGGATGACCATCCACGCCGGGGATGCCTACTCCATTCCGGCCGGCCACGACGCTTGGGTTGAAAACGATGAGACGTACGTCAGCTATGAGGTCATGAGCGCAGCAGAGTACGCCAAGCCCGCCTGACCTGGACATCCCCACTGGCCAGGGCATTCAGCGCAGCAAACAGGAAGGGTAGGTCCGCCAGGGCCTCCCTTTCCTGCTGCCGCGCCCCTACGGTGGAGGGAACCACAACGATCGGAGAGCAATGAAAGTCACCGTCATCGGCGGCAGCGGCCACATCGGTTCATTCCTGGTCCCCCGGCTGGTCCGCGCTGGCCACGACGTCACCACCATCAGCCGCGGCAACCGCAAGCCCTACAGTGAGGCACCCGAGTGGCAGGAGGTGCACCAGGTCACCGCAGACCGGGAGGCGGAGGACCGCGACGGGACGTTCGGTGACCGGGTTGCTGCCCTGAAGCCGGACGCCGTGGTGGACCTGGTCTGCTTCACCCTCGAATCGGCAACGTCGCTGGTGCAGAGCCTGCGCGGCGAGGTGGGGCACCTGCTGCACTGTGGCTCCGTCTGGCGGTACGGGCAAAGCCTGAAGCTGCCCATTAGGGAAGGATCGGATTCGGCGGCGGAGCCCTTTGGGGAGTACGGCATCCAGAAGAACCGGATCGCCCTGATGCTGAAGGAGGAAACGGCGCGCGGCGGGCTGGCCACCACGTCGCTGCACCCGGGGCACATCGTTGGACCGGGCTGGCATCCGATCGGCCCGCTGGGAAACCTCGATCCCGGCGTCTGGCAGACCATCTCCGCCGGCCAGCCCCTTGGGGTTCCCGGCAGCGGCGCCGAGCTCATGCACCACGTGCACGCCGACGACGTCGCCCAGGCCTTCGAGAAGGCCATCGCGCAGCGGGAGGCGGCCACTGGTGAGGACTTCAACATCGTTGCCCCCACGGCACTGACGGTCCGCGGCTACGCGGACATCGCCGCCGCCTGGTTCGGCCACGCGGCCGTGCTGGAAACGGTCTCCTGGGACCGCTTCCGCGAAGACACGACGCGGGACTACGCAGAGTCCAGCTGGGGCCACCTCTACCGCAGCCAATGCTTCAGCATTGAGAAGGCAGCTTCAGTCCTGGGCTACGCGCCGCGGTACGAGCCCGAGCAGGCCATCTTCGAAGCCATCCAGTGGCTCATCGACCAGGGCCAGCTGCATGTCGCCCGCCCGCTCGACGTCCTGGCAGGCTAGGCGCGGCACCTACACAGACAAGCGCCGCAGCCGCGCCACCAGCGTGGCGGCGAGCAGCGCCGTTGCCAGTTCCAGGGCGATCACCAGCAGCAGTTGGGTGCCGCCGGAGTCAGCAACAGCGGACGACGGCGGCGGCGAACCGTGCGCGTGTGCGGCACCGCCGGCACTGAGCAGCAAGGCGGTGTGGAGGACAGCCATGACCACCGCGGCGGCCGTGACCTGGTTCAGCGCGCCAACCCTGCCGTGCCGCCAGATATGCTCGGTACACGGAAGGCAGACGGCGGCGAGCGCCACCATCAGGACGCCCAGCCACACACCGTGATGCCCCGATGCGGCCAGCCACAGGTGCGCCGCGCAGGATACCGCGGTGACCACGGCCACCAGCCGGCGGTGCAGGACGGGACCGTTGGCACGGACCCGTCCTGCCGCCGTCGTACGCGTTGCCGTTCCGCCCGGCGTCCCGGTGGCCAGGCTAGTGGCAGCCACCGCTGCCGCCCTCGCTGTGGCAGGCGGACGCCTGCTGGTTGGGGTTGGCGGGGACGTCAAGGACGGGACTGCGGTCAAAGAAGCCCTCGGGCCGCAGTTTGAAGCCCACGGTGTCCACGGGCATGATGGGCCAGTCCTCCACGCGGGGGAAGTGGGTGAGGCCGAAGGTGTGCCACACCACGATGTCCTGGCCATCGATGTCCCGGTCCTGCGCCACGTAGGCGGGCAGGCCGGCACCGCCGGCGTGCTGGTTGACGAAGTCGCCGGTAGGATAACGCTCCTCCTCGGCGTACCGCGTGACCCACACGTCCTTGGTGGCGAACGCGGCACGGCGGGCGATGGACGATTCCGGGTCCGCCAGCAGCGTGGGCTGGTTGTGCGGGTGCAGCTTGTAGCCCACGGGCTCGCCCAGCCGGTTCCGGGATTCCGGGTTGGAGATGATCCAGGTCCGGCCGGCACGGCCGTCGGCTTCACGGACACCCTCGGATTCCCGCGCCAGCAGCGTGCGCCTGCGGGAGAAGGCGTTGCCGCGCTCGTTGCCGGGGCCCATGGCCTGGCGGACCACATCCTCTTCCTCCACCCGGTTGGTGAAGCCGTCGATGGCCATGTCCAGCCGGGCACTGAACAGGTGCTGGTGGAAGGGTGCGCCCAGGCCGGGGGCCAGCTGGGAGATGTTGTCCGAGCCGCCCTCGGGGAATGCGGAGGTGAAGACGATGCCGGTGGCCTTGGCCTCGAATTCGATGGTGCCGTCCAGGTAGAGGTACCAGTAAAAGCCGTAGTCGTAGTTGCCGATGGTGGTGAAGAAGGAGATCACCAGGCGGCGGTTGCGGCGGGTGTAGGTGACACCGCTCCACAGGTCGGAGTGCTTGGAGAGGATGCTCCAGTCCTCCTCGTGCATGCAGATGCCGTTGCGGATTTCGCGCGGGTTGCCGAACGCGTCACTGATCACCGGGCTCAGGTAGGTGATCTCACCCAGGCAGTCGCAGCCCAGCTCCAGCGAGTTGGCGTACTGGCCCACCAGGTATTCGCCGGTGTCGAAGTAGTTTTGCCAGGAGCGGATGGGTGATGGGTCGCCGTACGGGACCACCATCTCGGCAATCGAGGCGCGGTTGATGATGGGCCGCTTCCGGCCACCGTCCTGGAATGCGAGATTGTGCAGTACCACGCCTTCGCGGACGTCGAAGCCGACGTCCACGCTCCACTTTTCCCACTCCACGTGGTTGCCGCCGGTGACGGTGAAGCTGGGGCCTTCGGGCTGGGTGATGCTGATGGGCTTCTGGGTTTCGCGGAGGGGACCGGTCAGCTCCGGAGCGGTGTAGTTGCCATGCTCGGCGGGAATGGGCACCACACCGAGGTCGATCACCTGGGTGACCTCCTTGCTGACTACATCCACGTACGCCACCAGGCCGTCGACCGGGTGCGCCCACGCGCTGTCCTCCGGGAACTCCTGTACGAAAGCCAGCCCGCGAAGGATGCGGCGGCCCTTCTCCTCCGCATACTCAAAGACGCCTGCGGACAGCGGAGCCACCCGGACCTTTTCGACAGCGAGCCCCCGGTCCGCCAGCGCCTTGAGCCACCGTTCGTCGGTGGCCAGGAGCGACTCCACAACCTCAAATTCCTCCTCAAGGACGGGCAGTTCGCCGGTCAGCGCGGTGTCGAGCTCGACGGCGGAGAGCACCTTTTGCTGGGTGGTGGAGACGACGACGTCGCGCGGCGCAGCTCCGGAGACGTCGTGGATAAAGGCGCGGAAGCGCCGGTCCGCCGTGACCGGGTCAATACCCCGGGCCGGGTCCAGCAGGCCCAGGTAGGCGATCCGGTGCTGCGGGCCCAGTTTGCCTTCGGCCTGCAGGATGGAACGCACGTCCAGGATTTCCGGCGCTGATGCCAGGCCGACGGCGGAGGCAGTGTCGGTTGGTGCAAGAGTCATGGGAGAGCCTTTTGTCAGGGCCGTCTCCGGCCGCTGGTTTATTTTCTATAGTTGTAGATAATAAAGGTCCGTAACATGGCTCACAAGGGTTTGAGCCAAATATTTCCGGGGAGTGGCCGCGGTGCCGAAGATTGTTAACCATGACGAGCGCCGCCTGGAACTCGTGGACGCCACCTGGCGGATCATTGCCCGGCAGGGGCTGGAAAGCGCCACCATGCGGGAGATCGCCACCGAGGCAGGCTTCGCCAACGGCGCCCTGAAACCCTACTTCCCCACCAAGGACACGCTGCTGGAATTTGCCTTCAGCCACGTGTTCAACCGGACCAACCAGCGCATTGCCCAGGTCACTGCGGGCAAGGCCGGGCTGGACGCGCTGCGGGCATTCTGCCTCGAAGTGCTCCCCCTTGACGAGGAACGCGTGAATGAGGCAAGGATTGTGGTTCCGTTCTGGCAACGGGCCATCAACGACCGCCAGAAAGCCGCGATCCACCAGCAGTCCATGGACGAATGGCTGGCGGCCATCCGCCGCTTCCTCGCCGAGGCAAGGGATAACGGGGACGTGAGTGCCGCCGTCGACAATTCCATCCTTGCCGGCCAGCTGCTCAACATGCTGCTCGGGGCGCAGATCGAGGCAGCCCTGGCACCGGAGGGACGGCTGGACTTTGGCCACGCGGAACAGCTCGAGGGCTACCTGGCGCTTTTGCAACGCTCCTGACCCGCTTCAGAAAAAAGTACGACGGCGAGTAGGCACCAAAGTCGAAAGCATGCTTAGTATGGAGGGGTCAGGCTCTGGCTTTGGCCAGGGAGAGCACCAACTGTAAGGAGCACCTCCATGGGTTTGGATGACAAGATCGGCAACGCCGCAGAGAAGCTCGGCGGCAAGGGCAAGGAAGCTGCCGGCAGCGCAACGGGTGACGAGAGCCTGAAGGCCGAAGGCCAGACCGACCAGGCCAAATCGGACCTGAAGCAGGCCGGCGAGAACGTCAAGGACGCCTTCAAGAAGGATTAGTCCGCATTTCACAACAATGGGTGCAGCTCCATGAGGAGCTGCACCCATTGGCATTTCTAAGGCTTGTCGCGCAGGTCCCGAAGCTCCTGCAACAGCTTCAGCTGTTCGGCGTTGATGTCCATCAGCATTTCGATCTGGGCAGCAGCGCGGACATCTGTCTCATAGTCATGCTGGGCCATGGCAGAGGCGATGGCGTCCTGGCGCTTGGCCGCAATGAGCAGGATGGCACCCTGGAGGCCGGCCAGCATGGACAGGAACAAATTCAGCAGGATGTATGGGTAGGGGTCCCACGCGTTATTGGCGAGGAGATAGGAATTCACCGCCGCCCAGAGCGCCATGAAGCCCACGAAAATGCCGACAAAGGGCCAACTGCCCATGCCGTTCCGGAGCCTGTCCGCCGCCTTGTCGCCCGCACTGAGGCCCTCTTTGTGCCGCCGGTGCCAGTTCACTCTCATCTCAACCATGCGCCCAGAATAATTCCCGGGGCGCCGGCGGCGGGACTGCATCGAAGGGCAAGGCATTGAACGCCTAGTGGATGAGCCCCGAGACCAGGTTAATGGTGGTGGCCAGGACGATGGCTCCCAGGAGGTAGGACAGCAGCGCCTGCCGCAGGACCGTGGAGCGGATGGCATTGGTTTTCAGGTTGGTATCCGAGACCTGGAAGGTCATACCGACAGTGAAAGCCAGGTATGCAAAGTCCGAGTAGCGGGGCTGGGATTCCTCGTTGAAATCGACGCCGGTGCCGTCCCGGTAGTAGATGGCGGCGTACCGGAGGGTGAACAGCGTGTGCACCAGGAACCATGACAGGGCGATGCTGCCCAGTGCCATGGCCACGGTGGCATCCTTGGCTCCGCCCTGCTCACTGGAGGCGTCCAGCAGGATCAAGGCCACCCCCGCGAAACTGGCCACCGTGGCCGTGAGGACCAGGGCGTCGGAAAAGACGCGGCCCGGATCCTCCCTCCGGGCATGCGCGGCAGTGGCCGCTGGCCCGAGCCGCCCGATGACGCTCCACACCCACACCAGGTAGGTGGCCGAGGCGGCTGCCCACCCGAGCGCGGGCGCGTAGGCCCAGGCCCCCGAAGGACCGACCAACAGCGCTGCCGCCAGGCCGACGACCAGCATGACCAGCACCCGTAGCCGCGAATGGTGTGCCCGGGAGTTGAAGTTCCGGTGGTGGTCGCCGGCAACCGTCATGGACTTCATTGCCCGATCATGGCACGGGAGGCTTGGGCTTGGCTGGAAAGTCGGAACTTCTTATTTTCGCCAACCGTTGAAAAACCTTTCGCGCGGCGTTAGCCTAAAAGCACTGTGTCGCAGGGCACACCAACGGGGGAACGTCCAGTGGCCATCCGTCGCAAGGAACATCCATGCCAGCAACTGCAAAAACCGGGGCACCCGCCAGCCACCAACGCCAGAATCTCACGTCCAGCGTGGCCACGTCATTCGATCACTGGAAGCACTTGGTGGCCGAGTCCTTTGTACCCCTCAACGCCCGGACGGCCGACGTCGACGGCTTCCAGGGCCGGATGCGCTCCAGGGTGCTGGACAGGATGTCCATCGTGGAGGTGACCGCCACCTCGCACGAGGTGCACCGCACGCCGGCGCTGATCGCCCAGGCCCATGAGCGGTACTTCAAGCTGAACCTGCAGCTGGAGGGCACGGGCCTGCTGATCCAGGACAACCGCGAGGCGGTCCTGCAGCCCGGGGACTTGGCCATTTACGACACCAACCGGCCGTACACCCTCGCGTTCGAGGAGCGGACCCGGATCATGGTGGTGATGTTCCCCTGCGACGCATTGTCCCTGCCCACCGACTATGTGGGGCAGCTCGCGGCCGTCCGCATGGGCAGCGGGGGCCTTAGCGGAATCGTTGGCCAGTTCATCCGCGAGTTGTCAGCCAACCTGGACGTCCTGAACGGGCCCAGCGGAGCCCGGCTTGCCACCAACGCCCTGGACCTGGTGTCCACCATGCTGCATGCCGAAATGGACATCACCCCGGACCGGATGAAGCCGCAGGCGCTGCTGGCCGTCTCGGTCCGGGAGTACATCGAAGCGAACCTCTCCGACCCCCTGCTCTCCCCCGCGAGCATTGCCGCGGCACATTTCATCTCCACACGGCACCTGCACAACGTCTTTCACGAATCCGGAACCACGGTGGCCAGCTGGATCCGGACGCAGCGGCTCGAAGGTGCCCGCCGCGAGCTCCGGGACCCACTCCATGCAGGACAGTCGGTAGGAACGGTGGCGGCCCGCTGGGGATTCCTGGATGCTGCCCATTTCAGCCGCACCTTCCGGGACGCCTTCGGTGTTTCGCCCAGCCAGTGGCGGCGGGACGGCTAAGGCAGCCCGGCTAGATCAACCCCTGCGCCAGCATCGCATCGGCCACCTTCACGAACCCGCCGATGTTCGCACCCAGCACGTAGTTTCCGGGTTCGCCGTACTCGTCAGCCGTGGCGGCGCAGCGGTCGTGGATGCCCACCATGATCTCCGTGAGCCGTTCCTCCGTGTGTTCGAAGGACCATGAATCGCGGCTGGCGTTCTGCTGCATCTCCAGGGCTGACGTGGCCACGCCGCCGGCATTGGCAGCCTTGCCGGGTCCGAACAACACCCCAGCTTCCTGGAACACCGCCACTGCGTCGCGGGTGGAGGGCATGTTTGCCCCTTCGCCGACCGCCAGCAGGCCACTGCGCACCAAGCGGGCGGCAGCCCCGCCGTCGAGCTCGTTCTGCGTGGCGCAGGGCAGCGCCACCGTGGCGTCCACGTCCCAAACGGATCCGCCGTCCACGTAGGAGACGCCGGCACGGCGCTCCGCGTAGTCCTTCAGGCGGCCGCGCTCCACTTCCTTCACCTCGCGGAGGAGGTCGACGTCGATCCCCGCCGGATCAACCACGTAGCCTGACGAGTCGGAGCAAGCCACCACGGTGGCGCCGAGGGTCTGCGCCTTGGCGATCGCATTGATGGCCACATTGCCGGAGCCGGAGACCACCACCCGCTGGCCATCGAAGGACGTACCCCGGGTTTTCAGCATTTCCTGGGTGAAGATGACAGTTCCGAAGCCGGTTGCCTCGGGCCGGACCAGGGAGCCGCCCCAAGAGATGCCCTTGCCGGTCAGGACACCGGACTCGTAGCGGTTGGTGATGCGTTTGTACTGGCCGAAGAGGTAGCCGATTTCGCGCCCGCCCACGCCGATGTCACCGGCGGGAACGTCCGTGTATTCGCCGATGTGCCGGTAGAGCTCGGTCATGAAGGACTGGCAAAACCGCATGACTTCAGCGTCGCTGCGGCCGCGGGGGTCGAAGTCGGAGCCGCCCTTGCCGCCGCCGATGGGCATGCCGGTGAGGGCGTTCTTGAAGATCTGCTCGAAACCGAGGAACTTGACGATCCCCAAGTACACCGACGGATGGAAGCGCAGGCCGCCCTTGTAGGGGCCCAGCGCCGAGTTGAACTCCACCCGGAACCCGCGGTTGATCTGGACGCGGCCGGAGTCGTCGGTCCAGGGAACGCGGAAAATGATCTGGCGCTCGGGCTCGCAGAGGCGCTCCAGGATGGCGGCCTCAAGGAATTCAGGGTGCCTGTCGTGGACCGGACCCAGGCTTTCGAAGACCTCCACCACCGCCTGGTGGAACTCTGCCTCGCCGGGGTTGCGCGCGAGGACGGTGTCCTTGATGGATTCGAGCCGTGCATCCATGAACAGTTCCTAACGTTGCCGAAATGAAGGACGGCGCAGGAAAGCAACACCGCTTCAAAGGTTCACGTTTCAACCTATCCGATTACGACCGGGCACCAGTAGGCGGATCCCCACGGTTCCACTAACCTCCGTAATGTGACAGAAGGATTCCATCATTCGATAAGTGCCCCGCCTCGCCCAACCGCAGGAAGGAGGCACTGATGCCCTATATTTGCCTCCTTCTCTCCGGTGCCGCGCTGCTGGCCAACGGGCTGTCGGCCCTTGGGCAGCTCCCCCGCCGCGACGCAGCCGTGTTCAGCCTGGTGCTCGGGGGCACCCAACTGGTGCTCGGCGTCGTGCATCTTTCCGGGACCGGCACCGGCAGCGAAGCCCTCATGACGGCGGCCGGCATGTTCCTGTTCGGGCTGACCTATGTCTACGCCGGGCTGGACGTCCTGCTGGGCCTGGGCTCGAAGGGGCTGGGGTGGTTCTGCGGCATGGTGGCTTTCGTGGGGCTGCTGCTGGCGGGCGCCTGGCTGGGCATCGATCCCCCGCTGGCAGTGCTCTGGGTGTGCTGGTCCGTGCTGTGGGGTTTGCTGTTTGCCTCCTCAGCCCTGGGCGCGGTGCGGCTGGAACCGTTCGCCGGATGGGCGCTGGTCCTGGCCAGCCAGGTGACGGCCACGGTCCCGGCGTTCCTCGGCTTGGCCGGGGTCTGGCCGCGGAGCGCTTGGGCTGCAGGGGTGGTCGCCTTGCTCGTGGCCGCGGTCTTCCTGGCAGCACGCGCATTGGCCCGGCGCGGACGTGGTGGTCCGCGCCGGGCCAACGCAGGCGCTTCGGAACAGGCGGTGGGGCAGGAACCCCTTACGGCCGGCTGAGCACCGGACGCGCGGCGGTGGCGTGGCTCCGCCGCTCAATCACGGATTCCACCAGCACCCCGGCCAGGAAGACTACCGGTACGGCGGCCAGCAGGGCGGTGGCGGTTTCAGCGCTGCCGCCGATCAGGGCCGTGAAGTTGCTGACCACCAGGAACAGGACCCATGCAAGCAACACCGTTGCCATGGCCGGGGCGATCCTGGTTTGCCAGAGCTGGGCGCCGGCACGTTCGCGGCGGAAGAAGCTGACTACGGCCACCGAGCACAGCATGTAGAGCACCAGCAGCGCAGCCACGGCCAGGCCGCTGAACCAGGAGAAGAGGGTCAGGACCGGGTCCAGGGCAAGGATGGCGAACGGCAGCACCAGTACGACGGCGGTGGCGGACTGGATCCAGGCGGCGACGGCGGGGGCGCGGTGCCGGTTGGTCCGGGCCAGGGCGGCGGGCATGGAACCTTGCAGGGCCAGGGAGTGCAGGTAGCGGTTGATGCCGTTATGGAACGCGATGATGCCCGCCAGCAGTGACGTGACCAGGAGGATGCCCGCCACGACGCCCGCCCACGGGCCGAACAACTCCACCAGGGGGCCGATCACGAACGAGGTGGCGTCCCCTGATTCGAGGGCGGCGCCGGCAGCACCCATCACCTGGGACGGGCCGTAGTAGCTGACCAGCATCCACGAAATGAAGGCAAAGAAGATGGAGATGACCCCGACGGACAGGTAGGTTGCGCGGGCCACGGTGCGGTGCGGATCCTTGGCCTCGGCCGAGTAGATGGCAGTGGATTCGAAGCCGAACATCGATGCCACGGCGAACATGATGGCCACGCCCGGCGCGCCGGCGCCGATGGCCTCGGGCGAGAAGGACGCGGCCACGCTGATGCCTTCGGGTCCGCCGCCGCTGAACAGGACGGTGAAGCCGAAGAGCAGCAGGATTGCCACCTCGAGCCCCACCAGCAGGGCCAGGACGCGGGCGCCGAGTTCAATGTTCAGGGAACCGAGAACCTGGACCCCGGCCATGGTGGCCAGTGCCAGCAGCCACCACGGAACCTGAAGCCCGATCGATGCCAGCAGTCCCGAAAAGGCGGAACCGTAAAGCCCGTACATGGCGGCCTGGACGGTGTTGTAGGCAAGGAGGGCCAGCCAGGCGGCGCCGGCACCCGTCTTCCTGCCGAACGCAGCAGTGACGTAGGCGTAGAACGCGCCGTTGGCCTGGATCTTGCGGCTCATGGCCACGAAGCCCACCGCGAAGATCACGATGACGATGCCCACGATCAGGTAGGCACCCGGCGCGCCGGCTCCGTTTCCCAGCCCTGCGGCCAGCGGCGAGGCGCCCACGATCCCCGTCAGGGGCGCCTGTGCCGACAGGACGAAGAAGAGGATGCCCAGGACGCCGATGCTGCCGGCGCGCAGGGCCGTTGAGTGCTCCTTGGCCGGAGCGTCAGTGGTCCGGGGCTCGGAATTCGAAATACTCATTTGATCCTTCTTAACGGTCATGAGTTGGGGAAAATTGCTATGGAATCCAGACTGGCAGCGCGGCGCGGCAGCCCGTTGTCCGCCAGCGCCCAGTTGTTGTTTGTCAGCGCAGTGCCTGCTCCCGGGCTGCGGGGCGGCCACCACGGAGCGAGGCGGCGCCAAGGGCCGCTTCCATGCCGCTTTCGATGGCGCCGTCGATGAAGCCGCCCCAGCCGTTGGCGATATCGGAGCCGGCAAAAAAGACGTTTCCGTGGGCGGACTGCACCGTTGCCAGGTGGTTGGAGAGGAAGCCGGTGCGGTGCATTGGCCAGGTTTCGCCCGCGAGCGGGTCCGCCACCCAGTGGTGCGTGGCCACGTCCATCACGTCCACGCCGGGCACCAGCCGGGCGAGTTCGGCCTGGACCGCCGCGGCATCCGAAGCATCGATTCTTGAGGCGTCCGGACCAAAACCCACGATGATGGTGTCGCCGTCGAGGGTGTACTCGGCCTGGAAGAAGTTCAACGGCCAGTCCGCCTTGCCCAAGGCAACGAACGGTGCGTGCTCACCCCGTAGCCGGATCCACACCTTCACACCCTTGGACACCTGTCCGCGCTCCGCCGCTTCCGCCTTTGCCGGCGGCAGCGGCGGCTCGAATGCGATGTTCCCCAGCACAGGGAGCGGAACGGTGACGATGGCGGTCTTCGCGCTGAAGCTCCGGCCGCCGCTGCCCCGGGCGGTGACGGACCCGCCGTCGTCCGTCATGCCTTCCACGGTGAATCCAAAGGTGACGGCGGCGCCGGAGTCCTTGAGGATGGCGTCCGCGAGCGCGGCGGTTCCGCCCTGGATCTTGTAGGTGGCGCAGGCTTCGAAGTTGACGGCCCAGTCACCGTTGGTGAGGGCCACCCAGCGCAGGGCCTGTGTCAGTGCGGCATCCTGGAGGGGGCCGTTGAAGTTCAGGGCCCAGAAGGACTCCAGGACGTCGCGGGCCGTCCCGGCCGGGAACTGCTCACGGATCCGGTCCTGGACGGAGACGTGGTCAATCGCCTTGTAGGAGTCGGTGGCCAGCGGGTTGAAGGGCTCGGGAAAGTAGCTGCGTGATTCGCGGACGAATTCTCCGTTGTACTTACCGATCAGCTCCAGCAGGGCGTCCGGCGAACCTTCCCGGCGGTCGCCGTCAGCCCACCAGAACGCCCGCTCCGGCTCGGGGCTGGGGACGGTTCCGATGCCGTACCGTTTCAGCTCCGCCCAGACATACGGCTGTGTCCAGTGGACCCAGGTTCCGCCAATTTCCAAGTCCCGGCCCAGCCGGTGGTCCAGCCAGGTCCTTCCGCCGATGCGGTCCCGGGCTTCGACGATCCGCACTCTCAGCCCCTGGCGGGTGAGCTCACGGGCGGCGGTGAGGCCTGCGAAACCGGCTCCCACCACAATCACATCCAGCTGGTCCTGCTCCACTGCGCTGCTGTGCTGTTCCATTGCTCGCCCCTACGAGTAGACGAAGAATTCGATGGTGGGGGCCAGAACTGCCCAGCGCGTGCGGGCGCCCTTGTTGAAGGATGCTGCTCCCCCGGCGGTGAGCTCGTACACGTCCCCGCCGTCCACTTCGATGCGGAGGTGGCCGTCGATGATGTGGATCGTTTCGTCGGCTTCGATATCCAGGTCGAAGGGCTCAGGAGCCTGGGATGGGTCGACGTGCCAGTACCCGCAGGCCAGGGCGTCGCGCCCGCCTTCGCCGAAGCGGCGGACCCACTGCACCTGGCCGAGTTCGAAGGGCTCGTTCTTGGCGGGGTCCAGGGAGGAGGACGTAGTGAAGGCAGGGATTGTTGTCATGGTTACTCCAAGGGATGGGCGCGGCTTGTCGCAGAGGCGCTGCCGCAGTGGTGTGGGGCGGCCGCTCCTGTGATGAGCGTCACCGCATGCAAAGCAATCTAAGCAATTGCTTAGATTTAAGTCAATAGGTCGCGTTTTGTAAACCGGCGCTGGCTAGAATCGACGCTATGACCGCTTCCCCCACCCGCTCCGCCACGCCCGCTTACGGCAAGGGCCGGGAGGCGTTGCTGCGGGCTGCCGTGGATGTCGTTGCCACGAAGGGCCTGCGCGGGCTCACGTACCGTGCGGTCGCTGAGGCCGCGGGCGTCAACAACAGCCTGGTGGCCCATCATTTCGGGACGCGGGATTCCCTGATTGCCGCAGCACTGGAATGGTCCTCCGAGCAGTCCATTGCCGCATCCCGGCTGCGGGAAGCGGCGGAAACCGAGACCTCGTTCACGGAGGCGCTGCTGAACCTGCTGCTGGAAGATCCTGGTTTGCAGGTGTTCCAGTACGAGATGATCCTGGAGGCCCGGCGCCGGCCTGAACTGGCAGGACCGGTGGCCAAGCTGTATGAAAGTTACGTGGACGCCCTGTCCGAGGGTTTGCGTGCCTTCGGCGTCCAGGGTGACGTCAGCGTGGTGGCCCGCTCATTGTTCGCGGCACTGGATGGACTGGTCCTGCAGTACATCGCAGGTGTGGGGCGGGATGAGATCGCCGCCGCGCTGGAGGAAGTACACCGGGTGCTGCTGCTGCGCCGGGACGGTGCACCAGGCGCCTGAGCGGGTGAGGCTTTTCAGGAAGTGGTGACCTCTGCATGCCGCAGCCGGTTTCCGCGCCTGCTGCTGCGGCCCGTGCGGGCATTCCAGCGTCCATGCCGGTACTCGACATCAATGGGATGCCCGAACGCGGCAGTGATGTTTTCGCTGGTGATGACCTCGGCAGCGGGACCGGCGGCCACCGCCTGCCCGGCTGTGATCAGCAGCGCGTGGCTGGTGGTGGCAGGCAGCTCTTCCAGGTGGTGGGTGACCAGGACCGACGCCATCCTCGGGTGGGTGTAGGCGAGATCGTCGATGGTCTCCAGCAGTTGCTCCCGGGCAGCGATGTCCAGGCCGGTGCAGGGTTCGTCGAGCAGCAGCAATTTAGGGGAGGAAATGAGCGCCCGCGCGATCAGCGCGCGCCCACGCTCGCCCTGGGAGAGGGTAGGCCAGCGCAGGCCGGCTTTGTGGGTCAGGCCAAACTGCTCCACTAGGGCATCAGCTTTGGCCAACTCGGCATGGGTGGGCTCCCACCGCGGCGACAGTTCATTGCTGCCGGTCAGCCCGGTCAGGACAACCTGGCGGACGGTGAGGGGTGCAAGGATTTGGTGCCGCGGATTCACGTGGCCAATCGACTGGCGGAGCGCCTTCATTTCCACCCGGCCCAGGCGATCGCCAAGGACCGACACGGTGCCGGAGCTGGGGTGGTTGACGGCCCCGCACAGCGCCATGAGGGTGCTCTTCCCGGCTCCGTTCGCGCCCAGCAGCGCCCAGTGCTCTCCGGCTTCGACCGAGAGCGAGATCCCGCTGATGATTTCGCGGCCATCCCGGCGGAATGAAACGTCGTCCAGTTCCAAAACCTGGTGGTCTGCCCGCCGGTCATTCATCCTGGGATCTCCTCAAGAGGGTTGGTGTTTCCCCAACTCTCGCCTCCCGTCCCGGCTGAATGCAAAAGCGTTCGACATGTGGCAACGGCCGGCCGCCCTCACAGGCAGCCGGCCGCGCTTTTGATATGAGGTTTGTTCCGTTACCGGAGCACCACCGTGCGGTTGCCCTGCAGGATGACCCGGCCCTCGCAGTGCCACTTCACCGCGTTGGAAAGGGCCTTGCATTCGGTGTCACGGCCCGCCGCCACCAGGTCCTCCGGCCCGTAGGTGTGGTCAACGTCCACTACCTGCTGGGAAATGATGGGTCCCTCGTCCAGTTCGGCGTTGACGTAGTGGGCGGTGGCCCCCACCGTTTTAACACCCCGGGCATACGCCTGGTGGTACGGCTTGGCGCCCTTGAAGCTGGGCAGGAAGGAGTGGTGGATGTTGATGGCCCGCCCGTCCAGCTTCCGGGTCAGGTCATCGCTGAGCACCTGCATGTAACGGGCCAGCACCACCAGTTCGACGTCGAGCCCGTCCACCAGTGCCATCAGCGCGGCTTCGGCTGCGGGCTTGGTTTCGGCGGTGACGGGGATGTGGTGGAACGGGATGCCGTGCCACTCCACCAGGGCTTCATGGTCCCGGTGGTTGGACACCACTGCCACTATCTCCACGGGCAGTTCGCCGATGCGGGCCCGGAAGAGCAGATCGTTGAGGCAGTGCCCGAATTTGGACACCATGATCAGCACCTTGCGCTTGGAGCCCTGGCGTTCCAGCTGCCACCGCATACCGAACCTTTCGGCAACGGGGGCAAAGGAGGACCGCAGCAGCTCCAGCGTGGACTCGTCCCCTTCGGAGACAAAGTGCACGCGCATGAAGAAGTGGCCCTCGGTGCGCTCACCGAACTGCTTGTTGTCGATGATGTCGCAGCCGTGCTCCAGCAGGAATCCAGAGACGGCGTGCACGATGCCCGGCCCTTCCGGGCAGTCGAGGGTCAGGACGTGCTCCACGGTGGTGGGTGCCTTGGGCGCGGGGATGTGGGTTTCAGTAGCGGTCATGGTTCAGCACTCGATCACGTTCACGGCGAGGCCTCCTCGGGAGGTTTCCTTGTACTTGGTTTTCATGTCGGCTCCGGTATCGCGCATGGTCTTGATCGCCTTGTCCAGCGAGACCTTGTGGCTGCCGTCCCCATGCAGGGCCAGCCGGGCCGCGTTGATCGCCTTCACGCTGGCGATCGCGTTCCGCTCGATGCATGGAATCTGCACCAGGCCGCCCACGGGGTCGCAGGTCAGGCCCAGGTTGTGCTCGATGCCCACCTCGGCGGCGTTTTCCACCTGCGCCGGCGTGCCGCCCAGCACTTCGCAGAGCCCTGCGGCGGCCATCGAGCAGGCGGAGCCCACCTCACCCTGGCAGCCCACTTCGGCACCTGAGATGGAGGCGTTCGTTTTGAACAGGATTCCGACCGCGGCCGCCGCCAGCAGGAAGCGGACCACACCGTCGTCGTCAGCTCCTGGAACAAACTTCATGTAGTAGTGCAGGACGGCAGGCACGATTCCCGCGGCGCCATTGGTGGGGGCGGTGACGATCCGCCCGCCGGCGGCATTCTCCTCGTTCACGGCAAGGGCGAACAGGTTGACCCACTCCATGGCGTGGAGTGCGTCCGTGCTGGCCGAGTCCGCCGAAAGTGTCTTGTAGAGCGCGGGCGCCCGCCGGGTTACCTTCAGGCCGCCGGGCAGGATGCCTTCGGCGTTGCAGCCGTTCTGCACGCATTCCTTCATCACGGCCCACAGCCCCAGGAGCTGCTCCCGGAGTTCCGCTTCGCTGCGCCAGGTCAGCTCGTTGGCCAGCATGACATCGGAGATGGACATGCCTTCCCGGCTGCAGATCTGCAGGAGCTCGTCGGCAGTGGAGAACGGATAGGGCAGCACGGTGTCATCCGCCACCACCTTGTCCGCACCCTGGGCGTCACCGTCCACCACGAAGCCGCCGCCGATTGAGTAGAAGCTGCGCTCGCTCAGCACTGCTCCGGTGTGGTCCAGGGCCCGGAAGGTCATGCCGTTGGGGTGGGCGGGAAGGGATTTGCGGCGGTGGAGCACCACATCCTCTTCCCAGTTGAAGTCCACCCGGTGGCTGCCGGCGACGTGCAGTTCGGCGTTCAGGGCCGCGGCCGCCACCTGGTCGTCGGCCGTGAAGGTGTCCACGGTCTCCGGCTCCAGGCCCTGCAGGCCCAGGACCACGGCCTTGTCCGAGCCGTGGCCGCGCCCCGTGGCGCCAAGGGACCCGAACAGTTCCGATTGGACGCGCACGGTGGAGGCCAGCTGCCCGTCGCCCTTCAGCCCGTCCGCAAAGAGCTTGGCCGCCCGCATCGGGCCCACCGTGTGTGACGACGAGGGCCCGATGCCAACAGAGAACAGGTCCAGGACGCTCAGCGCCATCAGGGGACCTCGGGCGAGGCGTACTCCCGCATGGCGTCCAGCAGCCACCGGCCCAGGAACTCGGCGAAGGAGGCCCTGGGGAAGATGCGGAAGGACTCGTCACCGGTCTTCCACAGGATGGCGGGGATGTTCGCGATTTCCGTGGAGAAGGCGGTGCCGGTCTTGAACACCCGGGGGTGCAGGTCCAGCGAGTTGCCCTTTTCCAGGACGGCCCGTGCCCGGGGGCCGGTGAGTTCGAACGTGGCCCGGTTGGCGGATAGGTCCACAACCTGGCCCGCGTCGCCGCCCAGAGCGTCCCGGAGGGCGGGGATCAGGTCACCGCCCAGCGACTCGTGCGCCTCCGTGGGTGCCACCACCAGGAATTCGGTAGGGCCCAGCCACAGGACGGAGGTGTCACCATTGGTGACCACCGAGCCGGAGCCGTCCGGGAGGCCGCCGGTGACGGCGGCCAGCCGGACTGCGGTTTCCGAGCCTGCGTCTGTCCGCAGCCCCACCATGGTCAGGAAGGGAACTTCGGACAGCTCGACGGTGCCGGCCAGGGAGCCTGCAGCAAAGGCGTCAGCCAGCTGGCGGGCCGGGCTGATGCGGGCTGCCAGGTTCTTCTCCGCGGAGGTCTTGGCGGAGGTGGGGAATGCTGCTGTTTCAGCCATCTTTACGGGTCCCTTCGGGGTCAAAAAGCACTGTCTCTGCAACAACCACGTCCACCAGCTGGTCGCCGGCGGCGGCAATCAGCGTTTCGCCGATGCGGTTGCGTCCGTTCTTGATCAGGGCCAGGCCGAACGACCTGCCCAGCGCTGCGCTGTGGTAGCTGGAGGTGACGAACCCTTCCATCGGCACCGGGCCGTAGGCGGGGTTGGTGGAGCGGCCCTTTTCCACGAGCTGGGTGCCTTCCGGCAGCCGCAGCGTGCCGTCCACCGGGAGGACGCTGACCAGGTGCTTGCGGTCCTCACGCTGTGCGTCGGAGCGCGAGTAGGAGCGCTTGCCGATGAAATCCTTGGCCTTGGAGACGATCCACTCCATGCCTGCATCCTGCGGGGTGACCGTGCCGTCCGTGTCCTGCCCAACGATCGGGTAGCCCTTTTCGGCGCGGAGCACGTGCATGGTTTCGGTGCCGTAAGGGGTGATGTTGAATTCGGCCCCGGCGGCTGCCACGGCCTCCCAGGTGTTGAGCCCGTACCAGGCCGGGACGTTGATTTCGTAGGCGAGTTCACCGGAGAACGAGATCCGGCAGATCCGGGCGCGGACGCCGGAAGCCAGGGTGGTTTCGCGGAACGTCATGAACGGGAAAGCCTCGGCGTCCAGGCCGCCGTTGGCAGCCAGTTCCGGTGCCACCTTGGCGATGACTTCACGGGACTTGGGCCCGACCACGGCTATTGTGCTCCACTGTTCCGTCACCGAGGTGCAGTTGACGTCCAGTTCCGGCCACTCGGTCTGCAGCCATTCCTCCAGCCAGTCCAGCACCTTGGCGGCGCCGCCGGTGGTGGTGGTCATGAAGTAGGTTTCGTCGTCGACGCGGAGGGTCACGCCGTCGTCGAAGATCATGCCGTCCGGGGTGCACATGACGCCGTAGCGTGCCGAGCCCGGGGCGAGCTTCTTGAACGCGTTGGTGTACATGCGGTTGAGGAACTCCCCCGCGTCCTTGCCGCGGATTTCGATCTTGCCCAGGGTGGTGGCGTCCATGAAGCCCACGGACTCGCGGACGGCAGCGCATTCGCGGAGCACGGCGGCGTCCATGTCCTCCCCGTCCTGCGGGTAGTACCAGGGGCGCTTCCACTGTCCGACGTCCTCGAACAGTGCGCCCTTGGCCACGTGCCACGGGTGGATGGAGGTGACGCGGGCGGGGTCAAAGAGTTCGCCGCGCTGGCGTCCGGCCAGTGCCGCGAAGGCCACCGGGGTGAATGGCGCACGGTAGGTGGTGGTGCCGATGTCGCCGATGCCGCGGGAGGCCTCGCCGGCCGTGCGCAGGGCCGCGGCGATGACGCCGATGGCGTTGACGCCGGAGGTCTTGCCCTGGTCGTTGGCGGTGCTGATGGAGGTGTACCGCTTGATGTGTTCCACTGAGCGCATGCCAGCCCCGGTGGAGCGGAGCACGTCCGCCACCGACTGGTCGCGCTGGAAGTCCACGAAGTGGTTGTGCCAGTCATCCGGGGTGCCGCTCTCCCCCGGCACCAGCCACAACTGGCGGGTGGGGGCGGAGGCCTTCGGCTCACCGAACACGGAAGGCTCGACGGCGGACGCGAACCCGGCTGCGATGGCGGCCCGTGCACCAGCGGAGATACCCTCGGCTAGGCAGTCCTCGGTGGCGAAGGAGCCGCGGCCGGAGCCGATGGTCTGCTGGTTGGGTACTTCGGTGCTGGGCACGAAGGCGGCCAGGTCTTCGTCCCAGCGCAGTTTGCCCTGCCGCTGTGAGTGCAGGTGGACCAGCGGGCTCCAGCCGCCGGAGACAGCCAGCAGGTCGGTGGCGATCTGTTCGACGCCCGAGGTGAGCTCGCCGTCGTCGTTAATGCTGCGGACCGTGACCCCGTCCAGCCGGCCATCACTGTTTGCCGACGTATTGGCAACTGCGCTGCCAATCAGCACCCGGAGCCCGCTTTCGACGGCGGCGGTTGCCACCGCGGTGAGCTTGGGCCGGGCGTCCACCACGGCTGCCACCTTGACGCCGGCGGCGGCGAGGTCGGCGGCGACGGCGTAGGCGCTGTCATTGGTGGTGCTGATAACCACGCGCTTGCCGGCTGCCACCGCGTACCGGTTGAGGTAGGTGCGGACGGCCGAGGCCAGCATGATGCCTGGGCGGTCGTTGTTCTCGAACACCAGGGGGCGCTCGTGGGCGCCGGGGGCCAGCACCACCTGGCTGGCACGGATGTGCCAAATCCGCTGGCGGGAGACGCCGGGGGCAGCGGGGCTGGTGAGGTGGTCGGTGCGGTTCTGGACGGCGATGACGTAGTTGGCGTCGTAGGCGCCGAACGCGGTGGTGCGGTTCAGGACGGTGGATTCCGCGCCGGAAACCAGCTCGGCTTCAACGTCGGCAACCCATTCGAGGGCGGGCTTGCCTTCAATGGTCTCGGCCAGTCCCTCGGCAGTGGAGCCGGACAGCAGGGAACCGCCGAGTTCGGGCTGGTCGTCCAGCAGCATGACGCGGGCTCCGGTGCGGACAGCTTCGCGGGCCGCGGCGAGTCCGGCGGGGCCGCCGCCGATGACCAGCACGTCGGTGTGGACGTACTTCTTGTCGTACTCGGCGCGGTCGTCCTCCGGGTCAAGCTTGCCCAGGCCGTTCAGCAGCGTGGCCTGCAGGCCGTCCACCAGGGAGACGGTGGTGGCGGGGAGCATGGACTCGGCCACGTGGCCGGGGAAACGTGCCTCCACACGGACCAGTGCATTGGCCTCTTCGACGCCGGCGGACATTATGCCGCGGGCGCGGTCCTCGTAAAGCGAGTTGCCGGCGGCGATGCGGCCGTTGGCCAGCAGGGCGGAGGCCAGGGTGTCGCCGGGGTGGCCGGTGAATTCCTCGCCGTCCACCGTGAAGCGCCAGGAGATGGTGCGGTCGATGCGGCCGCCGGTAGCCAGGCGGGCGTTCTGGGAGGTCACTTGGTCGCTCCTTCCGGGGCGGTGGTGGTCATGATGCTCGTGGTGGAAGTGCTGGGTGCAGCGCTTCCCGTGGTGGTGCTGTCAGGGGCCGTGCTGGCGGTTCCGGTTTCGGGCGTGACACTCGAGGACCTGTCCGGCCGCGGGGTGCCCATCTTGTAGACGGCCTGGATGTCGTAGCTGACGGTGTCGCGGAGCATGTTGAACCACTGGCGGCAGCCGGTGCTGTGGACCCAGCGCTCGGCGAAGGTGCCTTTGGGGTTCTCACGGTAGAAGAGGTAGCGGGACCACTCGGTATCGCTCAGCTCGTTCGGGTTCTCCGGGTACGGGACGTGGGCCTGTCCGCCGTAGTGGAATTCGGTTTCGTCCCGCGGGCCGCAGTTGGGGCATGGGATCAGCAGCATGTGCGTAAGTCCTTTTCTGGGCTAGTGGGCCACGGCGGCGGCGCCGTGTTCGTCGATCAGGGCGCCGGTTTCGAAGCGTTCCAGCGAGAACGGCGCATTCAGCTTGTGCGGCGCGCCGGTGGCGATGGTGTGGGCGAAGGTCATGCCGGCGGCAGGTGTTCCCTTGAACCCGCCGGTGCCCCAGCCGCAGTTCACGAACATGTTCTCCACCGGGGTCAGGCCCACGATCGGCGAGGCGTCCAGGGTGGTGTCCACGATGCCGCCCCAGGTGCGGAGCACGTGGGCGCGGGCGAAGATGGGGAAGAGTTCGACGGCGGCCGCCATCTGCTGCTCGATCACGTGGAAGGAGCCGCGCTGGCCGTAGCCGTTGTAGGAGTCCACACCGGCACCCATGACCAGTTCGCCCTTGTGCGCCTGCGAGACGTAGACGTGGACGTGGTTGGACATGACCACGGTGGGGTGGACGGGCTCATGCAGTTCGGACACCAGTGCCTGCAGCGGGTGGGACTGGATGGGCAGCTGGAAGCCTGCCAGTTCGGCCAGGACCGAGCTGTGGCCGGCGGCTGCCAGGCCCACCTTTTCGGTGTGGATGGTGCCGCGGTTGGTCTTGACGCCCACCACGCGGTTGCCGTCCTTGAGGAAGCCGGTGACCTCGCAGTTTTGGATGATGTCCACGCCCATTTCGTCGCACTTGCGGGCGAAGGCCCAGGCCACGTGGTCATGCTTGGCGATGCCGGCGCGGGGCTGGTAGGTGGCGCCCATGACGGGATAGCGGATGTTGTCCCGGATGTTCAGGATGGGGCAGAGTTCCTTGACCTGCTGCGGGTCCAGCCATTCGGCGTCCACGCCGTTGAGCTTGTTGGCGCCCACGCGGCGGATGCTTTCGCGGACGTCGCCCAGGGTGTGGGCCAGGTTCATCACGCCGCGCTGGCTGAACAGGAAGTCGTACTCGAGTTCCTCGGGCAGGATCTCCCAGAGCTTGAGGGCGTGCTCGTAGATGGCCGCGCTCTCGTCCCAGAGGTAGTTGGAGCGGATGATGGTGGTGTTGCGGGCCATGTTGCCGCCGGCCAGCCAGCCCTTTTCCAGGACGGCAATGTTGGTCATGCCATGGTTCTTGGCCAGGAAGTACGCGGTGGCCAGGCCGTGGCCGCCGCCGCCGACCACCACGGCGTCGTAAGAGGACTTGGGTTCCGGGTTCCGCCAGAGGAAGTCCGGGTGCTCAGGAAGGTGCGGGGCGCTCACTGTGCGGCTCCAATCAGGTCTGCCTCGGCTTCGGCCAGGCTGGCATCGGCGGTGAGGTGCGGGTAGAGGGGGAACTTGTCGGCCAGGGCCGTCACCCGGGTGCGGAGTTCGACGGCGGTGTCCCCGGGCAGGGTGCCGGTGGAGGCGGAGGCGATCAGCGCCGTCGCGATGATGTCCGCAACTTCCGCGAACTCGGCGGCGCCGAAGCCGCGGGCGGCCAGGGCGGGAGTGCCGATGCGGAGTCCGGAGGAGACCATCGGCGGGCGCGGGTCGAACGGGACGGCGTTGCGGTTGACGGTGATGCCGATCTGGTGGAGGGCGTCCTCGCCCTGCTGGCCGTCGAGCTCCGAGTTGCGCAGGTCCACCAGGACCAGGTGGACGTCGGTGCCGCCGTTGACCACGGAGATGCCGGCGGCTGCAACGTCGTCCTTGAGGAGTCGCTCGGCCAGGAGCTTGGCTCCCTGCAGGACGCGCTCCTGGCGTTCCTTGAATTCCGGAGCTGCGGCGAGCTTGAAGGCCACGGCCTTGGCGGCGACCACATGCTCCAGCGGTCCGCCCTGCTGGCCGGGGAACACAGCGCTGTTGATCTTCTTGGCGTATTCCTCCTTGGCCAGGATCACGCCGCCGCGGGGGCCGCCAAGGGTCTTGTGGGTGGTGGTGGTGACCACGTCCGCATAGGGGACGGGATTCGGGTGAAGGCCTGCGGCCACCAGGCCGGCGAAGTGGGCCATGTCCACCATGAGGTAGGCGCCCACCAGGTCGGCGATGCGGCGGAACTCGGCAAAGTCCAGCTGGCGGGAGTATGCAGACCAACCGGCCACGATCAGCTTGGGCTTGTGCTCCAGGGCCAGGGCTTCCACCTCGGCCATATCGATGCGGAGGTCTTCTTCCCGGACGTGGTACGGAACCACGTTGTAGAGCTTGCCGGAGAAGTTGATCTTCATGCCGTGCGTGAGGTGTCCGCCGTGGGCCAGGGACAGGCCCAGCATGGTGTCGCCCGGGTTGAGCAGGGCGAACATCGCGGCGGCGTTCGCCTGCGCGCCGGAGTGCGGCTGCACGTTGGCGAACTCTGCGCCAAACAGGGCCTTGACGCGGTCGATGGCCAGTTGCTCGATAACGTCGACGTGCTCGCAGCCGCCGTAGTAGCGCTTGCCCGGGTAGCCCTCCGCGTACTTGTTGGTGAGGACCGAGCCCTGGGCCTCCATGACGGAGGACGGAGCGAAGTTCTCCGACGCGATCATTTCCAGGGTGGACTGCTGGCGGTGCAGTTCCCGTGCCACAGCGGCGGCGACGTCGGCGTCTACCGTGGCGAGCGAGGCGTTCAGTACGTCCTGCATTGTTCTCCTTCAAAGCCCTTCGGAGTTACTGACCTATAACTGATCTGTAACTGATATATTAGAACTGTCGTAATAGTATGTTCCAGATCACTTGGACGTCAATAGCACTCCTGGGAAGGCTCGGAATGAGCGTCACATTAGAGAACCACCTGGCCGGGGACGGCGACCTCTCGCTCTCCGAACAGGCCTACCGGCACCTCCGCGACCGGCTCATCATGCTGGATATCCGGCCGGGCGAGGCAATCAACGACGGCAAGCTGGCCGCCGAACTCGGGATTGGCCGGACACCGGTCCGGGAAGCACTCAAGCGCCTGGAAAGCGACCACCTGGTGGTCTCCTATCCGCGCCGCGGGACGTTCGCCACCATCGTCGACATCACCGAACTCGCCGACGTCTCAGAGCTGCGCGAATCCCTGGAGCCCTTGGCGGCACGGCGCGCCGCCAAGCTGGCAACGCCGGCGCTGCGGGCTGAAATCCGGGAGACTGCGGCGGCGATTTCCACCATGGGCGATGACGACGACCCCTACGACCTCATGCGGTACGACATCAAGGTCCACCGGTTGATCTACAAGGCCGCGGCCAACGCGCACCTCGAGGACGTCCTGATCCGGTACGACAACCTGGCCACGCGCATCTGGTGCATGGTGCTGGAAAAGGTGCCCTCCGTCGCGTCCCACATCGCCGAGCACGTGGAACTGCTGGAGGCAGTGGCCGACGGCGACGCGGAGCGGGCGGGCAAGCTCGCCCTGGAGCACGTCACCAGTTTCGAACAGGCCATCCGCAACGTGCTTTAGTGGTGGTGCTTCACGCGCCGTTACCGCAGCCGGCTGCGCACTTCCTTGGCAAACTCCAGCGTGCTGGCTGAACCGCCAAGGTCCGGCGTCGCAATTCCTTCGGCGAGCGTGGACTCGAAAGCGGAGGTCAGGGACCGCGCCGCGGCCTCCTCCCCCAGGTGGTCCAGCATCATGGCCGCGGCCCACAGGGCCCCTACGGGATTCGCGATGCCCTTGCCGGCGATGTCCGGGGCGGAACCGTGGACCGGCTCGAACATTGAAGGGTACCGGCGTTCAGGGTTCAGGTTGGCGCTGGGAGCGATGCCGATGGAGCCGGCAACTCCGGCCACCAGGTCGGACAGGATGTCGCCGAAGAGGTTCGACGCGACAATCGTGCGGACGCTGGTGGGCTTCATGACCAGGCGTGCCGCGAGCGCATCGATCAACACCTTGTCCACGGTGACGCCCGGGAACTCTGCCACCGTCCGGGCCACCACCTCGTCCCAGAACGGCATGGTGTGGATGATGCCGTTGGATTTGGTGGCGGAGACCAGCGTGCCGCCCCGTCCGGCAGCAGCCTCCGCAGCGTAGCGGGCCGCCCTGCTAACGCCTGCCTTGGTGAACACGCTCTCCTGGACGGCGAATTCGGCATCCGTCCCGGCGCCGAAGCGACCGCCGATCTGCGAGTATTCGCCCTCAACGTTCTCCCGCACCACCACGATGTCCAGGTCCTCGATTCCTGGCATCGCCCCCTTGACGCCCGGCAGCAGCTTCATGGGCCGAAGGTTGATGTACTGGTCGAACTCGCGACGGATGGGAATCAGCAGTCCCCACAGGGTCACATCGTCCGGGACGTCAGGTGTTCCCACCGCTCCCAGGAAGATGCCGTCGCCGCTGCTGAGCTGCTCGATGCCGTCAACCGGCATCATCCGGCCAGTCTTGACGTACAGATCGCTGTTCCAGTCGCGGACCCGCCACGAAACAGTGAAGCCATGCAGCCCGGCTACCGCGTCCACGCACTCCATGGCCACGTCCGTGACATCGACACCTATGCCGTCACCGGGAATGGAATCGATGGTGTAGGTGCGCGTCATGTTTTTCCTGTCTTTCCGGCGTTCGTGGGTCTGGGTAAAGCTTAGGCCGGACTTGGCACCACCTGCTCCGGCGCACCCGGGATCCTGCGAAACGTAACCGTCCGCCGCCGTCGGACGCCTTCCGCATGTGACGTGGAATACTTCCTACAGGTGAGCGGCCAGGGAGGCCGGAGGAAGTGTGGAAAGGCCGGTCAACATGCAGGAAACGGTGAACGAGGACCAGGAGGCGCGCCAACATGTGCTGTCCGCCGTATCCCGCGAGCACGGCCTTGGGTTGCGCCCGGACCCGGACTTCGACCGGCGCCTCGACGAGCACTTCCCCACGCTCCGCAGCCTATTCCACTCCCTGTACGGCGACCGCAACGACTGGCTGGACCAGCTCACTGGCCTGGTCCTCCAATGCGCCCGGTCGTGGCAGGAGCGTTCCGCTGAGCTGAAGGCCACCGATGCAGAGCGGGAAGGCAACCCGGACTGGTTCCAGTCCAACCGGATGCTGGGCGGGGTGTGCTACGTGGACCGCTACGCCGAAAGCCTCGAAGGGGTGCGGGCCCGGATCCCTTACTTTAAGGAACTGGGCCTGACCTACCTGCACCTCATGCCCCTGTTCCTGGCACCCGAACCGCACTCGGACGGCGGCTACGCGGTGTCCAGCTACCGCGAGGTCAACCCCAAACTGGGCACCATGGAGCAGCTGCGCTCACTGGCCGCCGAGCTGAAGGACAACGGGATCAGCCTGGTGGTGGACTTCATCTTCAACCACACCTCCGACGAGCATGAGTGGGCGCGGAAGGCAGCAGCCGGCGATCCGGAGTTCAGCGATTACTACTGGATCTTCCCGGACCGGACCATGCCCGATGCCTTCGAGGCGAACGTCCGCGAAATCTTCCCGGAAAACCACCCGGGGTCCTTCATCCAAATGGAAGACGGCCGGTGGGTATGGGCCACCTTCCACACGTACCAGTGGGACCTGAACTACTCCAACCCGGAGGTCTTCCGGGCCATGGCGGCCGAGATGCTGTTCCTGGCCAACCAGGGCGTGGACATCCTGCGCATGGATGCTGTGGCATTCATCTGGAAGCAGCTGGGCACGCCCTGCGAAAACCTGCCCCAGGCGCACACGCTGCTCCGAGCCTTCAATGCGGTATGCCGGTTGGCTGCGCCGTCGCTGCTGTTCAAGTCCGAGGCAATAGTCCACCCGGACGAGGTGGCGCTGTACATCGACCCCGCAGAATGCCAGCTTTCCTACAACCCGCTGCAGATGGCCCTGATCTGGGAGTCCCTGGCCACCCGGGACACCTCGCTCCTGGCCCAGGCACTGGAACGCCGGCACAACATCCCGGACGGCACCGCCTGGGTGAACTACGTCCGCAGCCACGATGACATCGGCTGGACCTTCGCCGACGAGGACGCCGCCGAATTCGGCATCAACGGCTTCGACCACCGTCGGTTCCTGAACTCCTTCTACGTCAACCGGTTCCCCGGCAGCTTCGCCCGCGGCGTCCCCTTCCAGGACAACCCCAAGACGGGTGACTGCCGGATTTCGGGCACGACGGCGTCCCTGTGCGGCATGGAGGTTGACCCGGTTGAGGCGGTGGAGCGGATCCTCCTGGCCCATTCGGTGCCGTTCAGCACCGGCGGCATCCCCCTGCTGTACCTGGGTGATGAGGTGGGGCAGGTCAACGACTACGGTTACGCGTCCGAACCCGGCCACGGCGAAGACAGCCGGTGGGTCCACCGCCCGCACTTCCCCACGGAGCAGTACGCCCGCCGGCTGGACCCGGCCACGCCGGAAGGTGCCGTCTACGCGGGCCTGAAGCGGATGATAGACGTCCGGAGCGCCACTCCGGAACTTGCCGGGACCACGCTGATCGATTTCGCCACGAACAACCGGTCGGTCCTGGCGTACCAGCGACCGGGTGAGGAAGAAAGTGGCAGCATCGTCCTGGCCCTCGCCAACTTCAGCGACTCAGCCCAGACCCTCCCAGCGGAAACCTTCGGCGGGTACTCCCCTGCCGCCGTCGACCTTCTCTCCGAAGCAGCCCTGCAGCTGGGCGACGGCGTGACGCTCCTTCCGCGGCAATACCTCTGGCTGCGCGTCACCCCGGCGTAGCATCACGGGCCTGTTTTCGTATCGGACGCAAACGCGTGAAACCATACGGATCATGGCCTCCAAGATTGCGTACCAGGGTGAGCCCGGCGCCAACTCCAATATCGCGTGTGAGCAGATGTTTCCAGACATGGCAAGCGTCCCGTGTGCCAGCTTCGAGGACGCCTTCGAGCTGGTGGCCAGCGGCGAGGCGGAGCTGGCAATGATCCCCATCGAGAACTCGATCGCCGGGCGGGTGGCGGACATCCACATCCTGCTGCCGCAGTCCAACCTGCAGATCGTGGGCGAGTACTTCCTGCCCATCCACTTCGACCTGCTGGGCATCCCGGGCAGCACCATCGAAGGCGCCACCGAGGTGCACAGCCACATCCACGCGCTGGGCCAGTGCCGGAAACTGATCCGCGAACACAGCCTCAAGCCGGTGATCGCAGGTGACACCGCAGGGTCCGCCCGGGAGGTGGCCGAGTGGAACGATCCGCGCAAGCTCTCCCTCGCTCCCCCGCTGGCCGCACAGATCTACGGCCTTGACGTCCTGGCGTCGGGTGTGGAGGACGATCCCTCCAACACCACCCGCTTCGTGGTCCTGGCCCGGGAAACGGCACTGCCGGCCCGGGACGAACTTCCTGGGCCGGCAGTGACGAGCTTCCTCTTCCGCGTCCGCAATGTCCCTTCTGCCCTGTACAAGGCGCTCGGCGGCTTTGCCACCAACGGCGTGAACATGACGCGCCTGGAGAGCTATATGGTGGGCAACGAATTTGCCGCCACCATGTTCATGGCGGACGTCGAAGGCCACCCCGAGGACCTGCCGCTGAAGCTGGCCCTCGAGGAACTGGACTTCTTCACCACCGAGGTGCGGATCCTCGGCGTGTACCCCGCTGCGGACTACCGGGCGGCGGCTGCCACGGCCTGACGCGGCTGCGCGGGTGCAGCCTGCTGGAGCGGCTTGAGCAGGGGTCCGAAGAACGCACCCAGCTCAGCGGTTGCCGCCAGCGGCACGACATTCGCCACGTATTGGTCCGGGCGGACCACCACCACGGCGCCGTTGCGGTCGATGCCGCGCAGGTCAAAGATGTCCGCTTTGGGATCCGTGGCATAGACCTTTTCGTAGTCCGTCAGCCTGAACGGACCCACCTGCGGCTTGAACACTGCAGGGGCGGCGTTGATGTCGACGGCGGTGTGCGGCTGTTGGTAGATGACCTTCAGGTCGAACCAGGCGTCCAGGTCCGCGCCGGCGGGGGTGGCGGCCAGCGGGGACTCCGGCGAGTTGGCAAACCAGCCGGCAAGCTTGTCCGTGGCCGAATTGGTGCCGGGCAGGGCGGGATCGGCGAAGACGTAGATCCGCCAGCGGCCGTCGGCGGTGGCGTGGTGGCCCAGGTGGATGGGGTTGGTGTCGCCCACCCGCACCACGGGGGCCGACTTGAAGCGTTTGCCCACGGGGAACCCGGTGGCCAGGTCCTGGTGGTCGCTGCTGCCGACAATCAGCGACGGCGTGTACTGGGTCATGAAGCCGGCCGGGAATTCCGCCGTCTGCACGTAGAAGTCCTCGAGGTCGGAGGGGTGCTCGAACTCCTCCGGCTTCTTGGCCATCATGGTGGACCATTCCTTGTCGAAGTCGATCAGGTTCTTGGCCACCACCTGCCGCTCCTCGGAGTAGGTGCTCAGCAGGCTCTCGGGGCTGCGGCCCTCCAGGACGTGGCCCAGCTTCCAGGCGATGTTGAACCCGTCCTGCATGGACACGTTCATGCCCTGGCCGGCCTTGGCGCTGTGCGTATGGCAGGCGTCCCCGGTGATGAACACGCGCGGGGTGCGCGTGCCGCGGTCCGCCGGTAGGACGTCGTCGAACCTGTCCGTGAGGCGGTGCCCCACTTCGTAGACGCTGTGCCAGGCGACGTTCCGTACGTCCAGGGTGTAGGGGTGCAGGATGTCGTTGGCCTTGGCGATGATTTCCTCGATGGAGGTGTCCCGCACCGAGTGCTGGCTGTTGGGATCAACTTCGCCCAGGTCCACGTACATGCGGAACAGGTGGCCGCCCTCGCGCGGAATGTGCAGGATGCTGCCTTTGGCACCCTGGATGGCGCACTTGGTGCGGATGTCCGGGAAGTCGGTGACGGCAAGCACGTCCATGACACCCCAGGCGTGGTTGGCCTGGTCACCGGCCAGCGTGCAGCCGATCGCCTGGCGGACCTTGCTGCGGGCACCATCGGAACCCACCACATACTTGGCGCGGACAATCCGTTCCCGGCCCTCGTTGGGTCCGGAAGTGTGGCGGAGCGTAACGGTGACGGGGTAGTCGCCGCTGTCCGCCACCTCCAGGCCCTGGAACTCGTAGCCGTAATCGGGCTTGAGGCGGGTGGGTGAGTTTGCGGCGAACTCGGCGAAGTAGTCCAGGACCCGGGCCTGGTTGACGATCAGGTGCGGGAACTCGCTGATGCCCATCTCGTCGTCGACGGCGCGGGCGGTACGGATGATGTTGGCGTGGTTGGCCGGGTCCGGCTTCCAGAACGCCATCTCCGTGATCCGGTAGGCCTCGGCGATGATCCGCTCCGCGAACCCGAAAGCCTGGAACGTCTCCACGCTGCGCGCCTGGATTCCGTCGGCCTGGCCGATGGCAAGCCTGCCGGGACGGCGCTCGACAAGGCGCGTGGTCACGTTGGGGAACATGGACAGCTGCGCGGCAGCGAGCATCCCGGCCGGGCCGGAGCCGACGATGAGTACGTCCACTTCGTCCGGCAGCTCTTCGGGGCGATTAAGGCCGACACCGGCGGCCGGCTGGACGCGCGGGTCTCCGGATACGTATCCGTGGTGGTGGAACTGCACGGGCTTTCCTCACTTCGTTGTGGCTTGTTCTCATCAGAACATGTTCTATATCTGAACAGAAGATTCGATAATCGAAAACTATAAACTTGATTTCCACTGTACGCCGCATGTGACGGGGGCGACAAGTGGCAGCAATCAGGGCCGGAATCTGCCGGAAAATCAGGGGTTGACGAATCCCGCGAAAGCGGTGATAGTGATCGTATACGATTTCGTACTTGATGAGGAGAAGGCTTTGGAGCAGGTCAACGGCGATACCCTGGCAGCAGCCCGCAAGGTGATCGCGGTACACATCAACTACCCAAGCCGGGCTGCCCAGCGCGGCCGCACCCCGGTGCAGCCGTCCTACTTCCTCAAGCCTTCCAGCTCCCTGGCCGTCAGTGGAAGTCCCGTTGAACGTCCGGCCGGCTGCGAACTGCTGGGTTACGAGGGCGAGATCGCCCTGGTGATCGGGAAGGCCGCGCGCCGCGTTTCGATCGAGGACGCGTGGAGCCACGTCACCGCCGTCACCGCCAGCAACGACCTCGGCGTCCACGACCTGCGGTATGCGGACAAGGGCTCCAACCTCCGATCCAAAGGCGGGGACGGCTTCACCCCGGTGGGCCCGGCACTGATTCCGGCAGACGCCGTCGACCCTTCCAAACTGCGGATCCGCACATGGCACAACGGCGAACTGGTCCAGGATGACACCACCGAGGACCTGCTCTTCCCGTTCACCCGCCTTGTGGCAGACCTGTCCCAGCTGCTCACCCTCGAAGAGGGGGACATCATTCTTACCGGCACCCCGGCCGGTGCCTCCGTCGCGAAGCCCGGGGATGTCCTGGAAGTGGAGGTGGGCACCTTCGATGGTTCGCTGTCCACCGGGCGCCTGGTCACCACCGTTGAGGAAGGCACGACGGCGTTCGCCGACTTTGGCGCCCAACCCAAGGTTGATGACCTGCAGCGGGAGGAAGCCTACGGGTCCCGTGAAGCAGCGGGACTTGCCGCCGTCGGGCCTGCCCTCTCCCCCGAACTGAAAGCCAAGCTTGAGTCCGTGGCCACAGCCACGCTGTCCTCCCAGATGCGCAAACGCGGACTTAACAACGTGAGCATCGACGGGCTGCAGGCCACCCGCCCGGACCGGCGCGTGGTGGGCCTGGCCCGCACCCTCCGCTACGTCCCCAACCGCGAAGACCTTTTCAAAACCCACGGCGGCGGCTTCAACGCGCAAAAGAAAGCCATCGACTCCGTCAATGAAGGCGAAATCCTGGTCATGGAGGCCCGCGGGGAGAAGGGCACCGGCACCGTGGGTGACATCCTGGCCCTCCGCGCCCAGGTACGCGGCGCAGCGGCCATCATTACCGACGGCGGCGTCCGCGACTATTCAGCCGTGGCGGACCTGGAGATGCCTACGTACTTCGCCAACCCGCACCCCGCCGTCCTGGGCCGCCGGCACATTCCGTGGGACACGGACATCACCATCGCCTGCGGCGGCGCCACCGTGCAGCCCGGCGACATCATCGTGGCCGACTCCGACGGCATCCTGGTGATCCCGCCGGCCATCGCCGAGGAACTGGTGGACGACTGTATCCAGCAGGAAAAGGAAGAAACCTTCATCTTCGAGATGGTCAAGCAGGGCAACAGCGTGGACGGCCTCTACCCGATGAACGCCGAGTGGCAGGCAAGGTACGCGGAATGGGAAGGCAACACCAATGACTGAGGCCACCATGGTTGCCGGCAGCAAGTCCGAGCAGGCGTACCAGGCCGTCAAGGCCCGGATCGTGGAAGGCACCTACACCCCCGGCTACCGGCTGGTCCTGGGAGCCATCGCCAAGGACCTGGGGTTCAGCGTGGTCCCGGTCCGGGAAGCCATCCGGCGGCTCGAAGCCGAGGGCCTGGTGACGTTTGAGCGAAACGTTGGCGCCACCGTGGCAGGCATCGACCCCACCGAATACCTCTACACCATGCAGACGCTCAGCATTGTGGAAGGCGCAGCCACCGCGCTCTCCGCCCCGCTGATCGATTCCGCCGCCGTGGCCCGGGCCCGGGCCGTGAACCAGGAGATGCGCGAATGCCTGGAACACTTCGATCCGGTCCGGTTCACCCAGCTCAACCAGGACTTCCACAGCGTCCTGTTCGAGCACTGCCCCAACCCCCACATCCTGGACCTGGTGCACCGCGGCTGGAACCGGCTCGCATCCCTCCGGTCCTCCACCTTCCGTTTCGTCCCCGGCCGCGCCCGCGATTCCGTGGAGGAACACGAGAACCTGCTGAAACTCATCGAGACCGGAGCCGACGCCGACGCCATCGAAAAGGCAGCCCGGCTCCACCGGACCGCCACTCTGGACGCCTACCTCGCCCAAACCACCTAGCCGCTCTGCCCGGCAGAACGCACACACCACTTGTACGCAAAGAACACAGTAAGGACTTCAACGATGACTGCCTCTGTAGAAACCGCCAAGCACTACGTTCCCGAGGATCTGCCCACGCACATCCAGCACTACATCAACGGCAAGTTCGTGGACTCGGTCTCCGGAAAGACGTTCGACGTCCTGGACCCAGTGTCCAACCGGAACTACGCCACCGCCGCCGCCGGCCAGAAGGAAGACATCGAACTGGCCGTGGCCGCCGCCCGTGAAGCGTTCGTCAATGGCCCCTGGCCCAGGATGAAGCCCCGCGAGCGAGCCCGGGTCCTCAACAAGATCGCCGATGCCGTCGAAGCCCAGGAAGCACGCCTCGCCGAACTCGAAACCTTCGACACCGGACTGCCCATCACCCAGGCCAAGGGCCAGGCCCTGCGCGCCGCCGAGAACTTCCGCTTCTTCGCGGACCTGATCGTGGCCCAGTTTGATGACGCCATGAAGGTCCCCGGCTCGCAGATCAACTACGTGAACCGCAAGCCGATCGGCGTTGCCGGGCTCATCACGCCGTGGAACACCCCGTTCATGCTGGAGTCCTGGAAGCTCGCTCCAGCCCTGGCCACCGGCAACACCGTGGTCCTCAAGCCGGCCGAGTTCACTCCCCTGTCCGCCTCCCTGTGGGCCACCATCTTCAAGGACGCCGGTCTGCCCGACGGCGTCTTCAATCTGGTCAACGGCCTGGGTGAGGAGGCCGGCGACGCGCTGGTCAAGCACCCGGACGTCCCGCTGATCTCCTTTACCGGCGAGACCACCACCGGCCAGACGATCTTCCGCAACGCTGCCACCAACCTCAAGGGCCTGTCCATGGAGCTCGGAGGCAAGTCTCCGTGCGTCGTGTTTGCCGATGCTGACCTGGACGCCGCCATCGACTCCGCCTTGTTCGGCGTCTTCTCACTCAACGGCGAACGCTGCACCGCCGGCTCCCGCATCCTCGTGGAACGCGCCATCTACGACGAGTTCTGCGAAAAGTACGCCGCCCGGGCCAAGAACATCGTGGTGGGCGATCCGCACGATCCCAAGACGCAGGTTGGCGCCCTGGTCCACCCGGAACACTACGAAAAGGTCGCATCCTACGTGGAGATCGGCAAGTCCGAAGGCCGGCTCCTGGCCGGCGGCGGCCGCCCGGACCACCTGCCCGAAGGCAACTACATCGCACCCACGGTGTTTGCCGACGTCGCCCCTGACGCCCGGATCTTCCAGGAGGAAATCTTCGGACCGGTCGTGGCCATCACCCCGTTCGAGAACGACGACGAAGCCCTGGCGCTGGCCAACAACACCAAGTACGGCCTGGCCGCGTACATCTGGACTCAGAACCTGACCCGGGCGCACAACTTCTCGCAGAACGTTGAGGCCGGCATGGTGTGGCTGAACAGCCACAACGTCCGGGACCTGCGCACCCCGTTCGGCGGCGTCAAGGCCTCCGGCCTGGGCCACGAGGGGGGCTACCGCTCCATCGACTTCTACACGGACCAGCAGGCCGTGCACATCACCCTCGGCACCGTCCACACCCCCAAGTTCGGCAGCATCGAAGCCTCCGCCGGCAACGAAGGCTAGTTCCGGGACCAAAGCCGCCGGCCGTCGTCGTACTTATCCAAGCCCCCGCTCAAAGAAGAGAGAATCCAATGACCAACTTCGTTCCCACCCCCACCGTCCCTGCTCCGGACATCGTCCGCTGCGCCTACATGGAAATCGTGGTCACCGACCTCGCCAAGTCACGCGAGTTCTACGTGGACGTCCTGGGCCTGCACGTCACCGAGGAAGACGAAAACGCCATCTACCTCCGCTCCCTGGAGGAATTCATCCACCACAACCTGGTGCTGCGCAAGGGCCCCATCGCCGCCGTCGCCGCCTTCGCCTACCGGGTGAAGTCCCCCGCCGAGGTTGACGCCGCCGAGGCCTACTACCGCGAACTCGGCTGCCGGGTTGAGCGCCGCAAAGAAGGCTTCACCAAGGGCATCGGCGACTCCGTGCGCGTTGAGGACCCCCTGGGCTTCCCCTACGAGTTCTTCTACGAGGTGGAGCACGTTGAGCGCCTCACCCAGCGCTACGACCTCTACTCTGCCGGCGAACTGGTCCGGCTGGACCACTTCAACCAGGTCACCCCTGACGTGCCCAAGGGCCGCAAGTACCTGGAGGATCTGGGCTTCCGCGTCTCCGAGGACATCAAGGATTCCGACGGCGTCACCTACGCCGCCTGGATGCACCGCAAGCAGACCGTGCACGATACCGCCCTGACCGGTGGCAACGGCCCGCGCATGCACCACGTTGCCTTCGCCACCCACGAGAAGCACAACATCATCCAGATCTGCGACAAGATGGGCGCCCTGCGCATCAGCGACAGGATCGAACGCGGCCCCGGCCGGCACGGCGTCTCCAACGCGTTCTACCTCTACATCCTGGACCCGGACGGCCACCGCATCGAGATTTACACCCAGGACTACTACACCGGCGACCCCGACAACCCCACCATCACCTGGGACGTCCACGACAACCAGCGCCGCGACTGGTGGGGCAACCCCGTGGTCCCGTCCTGGTACACCGAGGCCTCCCTGGTCCTGGACCTGGACGGCAACCCGCAGCCGGTCATCGTCCGTGAGGAGAAGAGCGAGATGGCAGTGACCGTGGGCGCCGACGGCTTCTCCTACACCCGCAAGGACGGTTCACCTGAAGGCGACCGGACCGGCTTCAAGCTGGGAGTCCAGGTCTAGCCATGCTTGAGCCGAAGACGATTGAGGCCATCGCGGACGAGCTGGTGGAAGCAGGCCGCACCCGCACCCCTGTTCCCCGCCTGACCGCCCGGTACCCGGAGATGACGGTGGAGGACTCCTACGCGGTGCAGCAGCTGTGGCGGCGCCGCAACGAGGATGCCGGAAGGACCTTGGTGGGGCGCAAGATCGGCCTCACGTCCAAGGCCATGCAGGCCGCCACCGGCATCACCGAACCGGACTACGGCGCCATCTTCGATGACATGGTGCTGGACACCGGCTGCTCGGTCCAGTGGGACCAGTACACGCATCCGCGGGTGGAGGTTGAGCTGGCGTTCGTGTTGAAGGACGGGCTGAAGGGCCCCGGCGTCACCATCTTCGATGTCCTGAAGGCGACCGATTACGTGGTTCCGGCCTTGGAGATCCTGGACTCCAGGATCGAAATGGAGGGCCGGACCATCGTGGACACCATCTCGGACAACGCCGCCATGGGCGCCATGGTGATCGGGGGCAACCCTGTAAAGCCAGACGCCGTGGACCTGCGCTGGGTCTCCGCCATCCTCTACAAGAACCAGACCGTGGAGGAAACCGGCGTGGCCGCCGGCGTCCTGGACCACCCCGCCAACGGCGTGCACTGGCTGGCCAACAAGATCGCCGCCCATGGCGACGCCCTGAAGGCCGGCGACATCATCCTGGCGGGATCCTTCACCCGCCCCATGTGGGTCTACAAAGGCGATACCGTCCACGCCGACTACGGCCCCCTGGGGAGTGTGACATGCCGTTTCGAATAGAGGACACGTTCCGGTCCGCCTTCGCGGAGGCGGGACGGCCGCTGGCCGGCATGTGGGTCTGCTCCGGCAGCCCGCTCATCGCCGAACTCTGTGCCGGATCCGGACTGGACTGGCTGCTGGTGGACGCCGAGCACAGCCCCAACGGGCTCGAGTCCATCCTGGCCCAGCTCCAGGCCATCCACGGCTACCCCGTGCATACTTTGGTCCGGCCGCCGGTCAACGACACCGTGGTGATCAAGCAGTACCTGGACCTGGGCGTGCAGAACCTGTTGATTCCCATGGTCAACTCGGTGGCCGAAGCCGAAGCCGCGGTGGCCGCCACCCGGTACCCGCCGCAGGGCGTCCGCGGGGTGGGCTCCGCACTGGCCCGCGCAGCCCGCTGGAACCGGGTGCCGGACTACCTGGCCCGCGCCAATGAGACCATCAGCGTCACCGTTCAGATCGAATCCACCGCCGCCGTGGAAGCGGTTGAGGACATCCTCAAAGTCGACGGTGTGGACGCTGTCTTCGTCGGCCCGTCCGACCTCGCCGCCTCCATGGGCCTGCTGGGACAGCAGGAGCACCCCGAGGTGCGCGCCGCCGTCGAACACTGCCTGTCCGCCGCCAAGGCCGCGGGCAAGCCCGCCGGCGTCAATGCCTTCAACCCGGACACGGCCCGACACTACCTCGATCACGGCGCCAACTTCATCCTGGTGGGGGCCGACGTCGCCATCCTCGCCCGGGGCTCCGAAGCCCTTGCTGCAAGGTTTGTGAAGCCAACCGACGGCGACGCAACCGCCAGCTACTGACCCTTAAGGACTCTTCAATGACAGTAACTTCCGAGCTGCCCCCTGCCATCAGCCAGGAGCGTGAGGCGTCCCTGCTCGCCTCGGTCCCCACCGGCCTTTTGATTGGGGGTAAGTGGGTGGAAGCGTCCGACGGCGGCACGTTCGACGTGCACGATCCCGCCACCGGGGAAGTGCTCGCCACCTTGGCCTCCGCTACAAGCGAGGACGCAGTTGCGGCGTTGGACGCGGCCGACGCCGCGCAGGCGTCCTGGGCACGGACGGCGCCGCGCGTTCGGTCCGAGATCCTCCGTAAGGCGTTCGACCTGGTCACCGAACGCGCCGAGGACTTCGCCCTGCTCATGACCCTGGAGATGGGCAAGCCCCTGGCCGAGGCCCGCGGCGAAGTCACCTACGGGGCCGAATTCCTGCGCTGGTTCGCCGAGGAAACCGCCCGCGACTACGGCCGCTACCTCACCACCCCCGAGGGCAAGAACAAGATCCTGGTCCAGCACAAACCGGTCGGGCCCTGCCTGCTCATCACGCCCTGGAACTTCCCCCTCGCCATGGCCACCCGCAAGGTCGCCCCCGCCGTGGCCGCCGGCTGCACCATGGTCCTCAAACCCGCCAAACTCACCCCATTGACAGCGCAGCACTTCGCACAGACCATGCTCGACGCCGGCCTCCCCGCCGGGGTCCTCAACGTCGTCTCCTCCTCCAGCGCCTCGGGGATCTCCGGGCCACTGCTGAAAGACTCCCGCCTCCGGAAGGTCTCCTTCACCGGCTCCACCCCAGTCGGCAAACGCCTCATGGCCGACGCCGCCCAGAACGTCCTCCGCACCTCCATGGAGCTCGGCGGGAACGCACCCTTCATCGTGTTCGAGGACGCCGACCTCGACGCCGCCGTCGAAGGCGCCATGGCCGCGAAAATGCGGAACATGGGCGAAGCCTGCACCGCAGCCAACCGCTTCCTCGTCCACGAAACCGTCGCCTCCGATTTCACCCGCAAGTTCGCCGCCGCTATGGGGGCTTTGACCACCGGCCGCGGCACCGACCCAGAGACGAAGGTCGGTCCTTTGATCGACGGCGGCGCCCGCGACGACGTCCACACCCTCGTCACGGCTGCCGTCGACGCCGGGGCCGTTGCCGTCACCGGCGGCGCACCCGTGGACGGGCCCGGCTACTTCTACCAGCCCACGGTCCTGGCGGACGTCCCTAACGACGCGGCGATCCTGGGCCAGGAAATCTTCGGCCCCGTCGCGCCAGTCACCACGTTCAGCAGTGAAGAAGACGCCATCCGGTTGGCCAACAGCACGGAGTACGGGCTCGCGTCCTACCTCTACAGCCGTGACTTCAACCGCCTCCTGAGGGTGGCTGAGCAGATCGAGTTCGGCATGGTCGGGTTCAACGCCGGGGTCATCTCCAACGCTGCCGCACCGTTCGGCGGCGTCAAGCAATCGGGTCTTGGCCGCGAAGGCGGCTCCGAAGGCATCGCCGAGTACACCACCACCCAATACATCGGCATCTCCGACCCCTACGCGGGCCGGTAAACAGCCAGACTGGCCCAGTTTTGACGGCGGGAACCTTGAAAAACAGGGTTCCCGCCGTTTGTCCTGTCCCAAAACTGGGCCAGTGTGGGAGCCCTGACGTTCGCAGCGTGGTTTCGCCTATGCCGCCAGCGCGTTCGCCACCAGGATCAAGGTGTTGGCGGCGTACTCCCTGACGTGTTTTTGCGACTGGGCCTTCAGCTCCTGGATGAACGCGCCCAGCTGGTGGTCTTCCAGTTTGTTCAGGAGGCTGTCCCGCAGGCCTTGGTTGTCAATGTCACCTGAGCTGCCATAGACATCCACGAGCTTCTGCAAGGTTGCGTAGGGATTGCCCTGGTCAGCGAGGTAGCCCAAGCCATGGGTTTGCAGCGCGCTGCCGGTCACCGGCTTCATGAAGGAAACATCGGGGAGACCACCGTCTGGTTTCCGTGGTGCTGTGAGTTGGTGCATGTCGAGGCTTTCGAAGTCGCCTGCAGCTACTTGGAGACCACCATCAATCGTCCACGAATTGTTCGTCTCGTGTTCTGCCGGAGTGTTGTCGTTCGACGTCGGCGCACCGGTGTAGGCCACGTTGTTGTGCAGAACCTCCCGGTAACCGGGAATGTTGTCCGGACTGGTGGGGCTCACGCGTTCCAGCATGTTGAAGTTGGCGCCGTACCCTGGCTTGTAGGCGGTGTTGTTGATCCAATAGGCAGACTGGCCGGGCTGGTGGTTGGCATAGAAGTTGTTGGCGCCATTGTCCGCAGCCAGGGAGTTGATGACCGTGTGCAGCGGGATGGGCTGGGGAAGCCCGGTGGTGCGGTAGGCATATCCGCCAACCTTGAATCCATTTTGGTCGCCTACCCCGTTCTGGTTGCCATGGTGGTCGAAGGACCAGTTGTTGACGTAGGCGACCCGTCCCTCCGACGTGATGCTGTCGAAGCCGTCGTCGCTGTTATGCCATGCGCGGTCGTTGATGAACCACACGTCTTTTGCGTGGGCACCGAACCCGTCCGTATTGCCCGCTGACCGGGCCGTGGGGCCAATGTTGTTATAGGCGTCGCTGTTCAGTACCACCCCAGTCCCGTCCATGGTGTAGTAGAAGCCGATGGCTTCGTTGTCATGGGCTGCCATGTTTACGAAGTTGGCACCACCGGCAATCCTGAAAGCCTCTGATTGCTTTTGGTCGCCCACCTTGACGCCCGTTACGTCAAAGCCGACGAAGTTCACGTCGGTCACCTGCGTTTCCACGTAGAACGCGGCCACACGTTGATCGGTGGGCACACTGCTGAAATCAAAGACGGGCCGCTTATCCCCCGGGAACGCGGCGTACGTGATCCCGCTCTTATAGATGTCATTGACGTAGTGATAAACGTCTTCGAACGGGTTGTCGGTTTCGCGTACTTCGAACTGGTTGTAGCTGCCGCCCCGGATGTAGACGGTGTCTCCGGCCGCTGCTGCTGCCTGCGCTTTCATCAGCGTTTTGAACGGCGCGTCCTGCGTACCCGCGTTGTCGTCGTTTCCTTCCGGCGAGATGAACCAAACGTGGGTATCCGGAGAGGGGACAGCCTTCAACGCATCCAGCACCGACAAGGCCGAATCCTGGGTACGGTCCACTGACGCCGCGTGGGCAGGGACTGTGATGCCGAAGGCCCCCAGCATACAGACGCCGGCCACTGCTACAGCCGCTCGCTTTGAGTTTTTCACGGACATGACTCCTTTGTATGTCGATTCATGGCGTCGGCCCCCTGGCGCCCAGCCACCCCAGCATGGGTGGAGTCAGAATCCGGCACCGTCACGACGATGAATCGATTCAAGCAGCCGGAAAGCGCTTTCACAAGGGGTTGAATGAAATTCGTGTTCTCTTCGTGCCACGTTGCTGGTGCCAGTCCGGCTGCCCAACCTTCGCTCCCACACAACTGTCCTGCGCCCAAAGACAAGAGCGCGGACGGGGGTGCAAACCAGACTTGGAGTAACCCGCTACGCCGACCGGCTGGCGTCCTTGCCTACTCGAAGTGGAGTATCCCTTGGAAACCTACGATGCGCTCCTCGCGTCCATCACCCCCGCCGCCGGCACGGGCCGGACTATCTTCGACCCGGCCACCGGTGAAGCCGTGGGCGACGCCCCCATCCATGACCTCGACGACCTGGAACATGCCGTGGCCGCCGCCGTCACCGCCCAGCCGGCGTGGGCTGCCCTGGGCCACGACGCCCGGTCCGCCGCGCTCCTCAAAGCAGCCGACGCCGTCGAACGCTCCGCCGAGGAACTTGCCCAGCTGCTCTCCCGCGAGCAGGGCAAGCCGCTGAACGGCCCCAACGCCCGCTTCGAAGTCGGTGCCTGCGTCGCCTGGCTCCGCGCCACCGCGGGCCTGCCGCTGGAACCGGAAACCATCGTGGACGACGGCGAGACCCGTGCCGAACTGCACTACCGGCCCATCGGCGTTGTCGCGGCCATCGGCCCGTGGAACTGGCCCATGATGATCGCCGTCTGGCAGCTCGCCCCGGCCCTGCGGATGGGCAATGCGGTGGTGGTCAAGCCCTCCGGCAACACTCCCCTGTCCGTGCTGGCCCTGGTCAAGGTCCTCAACGAGGAACTCCCCGAAGGCATCCTCTCCGCCATATCCTGCGGCCGCGAGGTGGGTGCCCGCCTGACCGATCACCCCGCGATCGGCAAGATCATGTTCACCGGCTCCACCGCCGGTGGCCGGGCCATCATCAAGTCCTCGGCCGACACGGTCAAACGGCTCACCCTTGAGCTGGGCGGCAACGACGCCGGTATCGTCCTGCCTGACGCCGACCCCAAGGCCATCGCCACGGACATCTTCTGGGGCGCCTTCCTGAACACTGGCCAGACCTGCGCCGCCCTCAAGCGCCTCTACGTCCATGACAGCATCTACGACGCCGTCTGCGAGGAAGTGACCGCCGTGGCCAAAGCCATGCCGATGGGGAACGGGCTGGACGAGAACAACGTCCTGGGCCCGCTGCAGAACAAGGCGCAGTACGACATCGTCGCCAACCTGGTCCAGGCCGCCAAGGACTCCGGTGCCCGCGTCCTCCTGGGCGGGAACCCGGACACCAGCCAGCCCGGCTTCTTCTACCCCACCACGCTGGTGGCGGACATCGACAACGACAACCCGCTGGTGGCCGAGGAGCAGTTCGGGCCGGCACTGCCGATCATCCGCTACAGCACCATTGATGAAGCGGTGGAAAAGGCGAACGGGCTCGACGTCGGCCTGGGCGCCTCCGTCTGGTCCCAGGATATAGGTGCGGCCCGGGAAGTCGCAGCACGGATCCAGGCCGGCACCGTCTGGATCAACCGGCACGGCGCCGTGGACCCGCGCATCCCGTTCGGCGGAGCCAAGCAGTCCGGCTACGGTGTGGAATTCGGCGTCGAAGGCCTCAAGGCCCTCGGCGTCCCGCAGGTCATCAACGGCTGACCAGGAATACAACGGCGGGAGCCCTGCATGCGGAAAGGCATGCAGGGCTCCCGTTTTGTTGCTCGTTTAGCTAGCCCATGGCGGGGGCGGTGGACGTCCGGCCGGCAAACTGGCGGCGGGCCCAACGCGCGAGTTTCTTGCCTTTGCCCTTCCACCAGTTGTCCTCGTCCTGGTTGTGGTGGAAGCGGAACACGATGGCCACCAGCACGAACATTCCCATCACCACGTCCACCCAGGAGGAGAGCACCAGGGCGATGAAGACTGTCAGGGCATTGGCCATGATCGAGGGGATGGCCAAAGTGCGGAACACGGTGCTGGCAACGTAGCGCCGATGCGATCGCGGGACGGACAGCTCGCGGACCATGTCGAAGCAGACGCACACCACCACGATGGTTTGCCCGATGGCCAGCAGGACCTGGCCCGGCAGGGAGTGGCTGAAGGCGGCCACGGATTCCATTCCCGGGCTCATGGCCGGGCCTTGCTGATGAGACCTTCGCTGAGAACTTCAAACACGGAAAAACCCCCAGAACTTGTGGAACCACCGCCGCTGATCCGGCGATGGTTCCATTCAAGTTTCAGGCGGCTTTTCGGTCACGAGTAGTGGGTACTCTATTTTCGGCAGGCAGCGGGAAGCAGTACTTATTGTCCGATCGCCCGCGGCCGCCACAGCATGACGGCCTGCGACCTCGGCCGGGGCCGCTGACCGCGCGCCAGGCTCACCACGTCACCGGCTGCGCCGGCTGCGAAGATCCTCGAGTCCACGGCACGGGGCCTCCGCCCGAGTTCCTCGGTGAGTTCGCTGATCCGGCTCTGGAGGGCGGCCACCTGGTTTTCGAGTTCCAGGATGCGCTTGATTCCCTCCAGCGACACGCCTTCCTGGGACAAACGCTGCACTTCCCGCAGCATGTTCACGTCACGCTGCGAATAACGCCGCGATTTCCCGGGGGCCCGGCTGGGCTTGACGATGCCCAGCCTGTCGTACTGCCGCAGGGTCTGCGGATGCATGTCCGCCAGTTCGGCCGCCACGGAAATCACGAAGATCGGCTGGTCAGCACTGATGTCCACGGCTCACCTCCGCCCTAAAGCCGGGCCTTGGCTGCCAGGCCCTCGCGGACGTCCGCCGACGACGTTGCCTCGGCGAACGCCTTGACCGCAGCTTCGGCGTCCTTGTTGAGATTCTTGGGAACTGCGACGTCGATGGTCACCAGCAGGTCGCCGGTGGCCTTGGACGTCTTCACGCCTTTGCCCTTGACCCGCAGGGTGCGGCCGGACGGCGTGCCGGCCGGTACGCGGACCTTTACCGTCTCGCCGTCGATGGTGGGCACCTGGATGTCGGCGCCCAAAGCAGCCTCCGGGAAGGTGACCGGGACATGGATGCGGAGGTTGTCGCCGTCGCGCGTGTAGAAAGCGTGGGGCTGGACGGAGACGGACACCACCAGGTCGCCGTTGCCGGCAGCACCCGGCTGGCCCTTGCCGCGCACCCGGACCTTCTGGCCGTCCTTGATGCCCGCCGGGACGCGGACGTCGATGACTTCGCCGCTTGGCTCGCGCAGGCCAATGGTGGTGCCGCGGATGGAACCGGCAAAGGAGATGCTGGTGGACGCGGTCCGGTCAGCACCCTTCTGCGGAGTCCGCTGGAAGCCGGGGGCACCGCCGAAACCGCCGAAGAGGTCTGCGAATTCGGGTGGGATGCCGCCGCCTGCGGGGTTGAACCCTCCAGCGTGGCGTCCGGTGTTGCCGGTGAACAGGCCACCGAACATGTCCTCAAACCCGCCGTTGCCGCCGGCGGCACCGCCGGGAGCAAAACGGGCCCCGCTGCCCATGGCCCGGATGGCGTCATACTGCTGGCGCTCATCAGGATCCGAGAGCACCGAATAAGCCTCTGAGATGTCCTTGAACTTCTTCTCGGAAGCAGCGTTCCCCGCATTCGTATCAGGGTGGTGCTGCCGCGCAAGCTTCCGGTAGGCCTTCTTGATGTCGGCATCGGAAGCGTCCTTGGCAACACCAAGGATCTTGTAAAAGTCCTTGTCCACCCAATCCTGGCTAGCCAATGGCGTTTCCTTTCAAAGTACAAAAGCGTAAGGCGAGATTACCGCTAAGCCGGAGCGGATGAGGGGGCCCGGGAGTGGCATCGGGCCTGCCGGAGCGTGGCGGCTGTGGTCCGTAGGACCATAGCCGCCACGCGAAGGGGCGGGGCCCCCTCATCCGCGGAGGCGTTGGGGTGAACTACGCAGGGACCGCGACGATGACCTGTGCTGCGCGGAGCACGCGGTCGCCTGACTTGTAGCCGGAGCGGAGCACCTGGCTGACGGTGTCAACCTCGATGTCTTCGCCGGGCTGCTGGATCAGGGCTTCGTGGATCGTGGGATCGAACTCCACGCCGGTCTCGTTGATGCGGACCAGGCCGTAGGTCTTCAGCGCGTTCTCCAGTTTGTTGGCGATCGCGGCGAAAGGTCCGTCGGTGAGGTCGCCGTGCTGCCGGGCGGCGTCGACGTCGTCCAGGACCGGGAGCAGGGAGTTCAGGACGCCGATGACGGCCATTTCCCCTGCCACGGCGCGGTCGCGTTCGACGCGCTTGCGGTAGTTGACGTACTCAGCCTGGAGGCGAAGCAGGTCGTTGCGCAGTTCGGCTGCCTCGGCGTTGCCACCGGAACCTGCCGGAGCCCCCTGGGCCACGGATTCCTCGGCCGGCACGTCCACGCCGTTGAGAATCTCCTCGGCCTGGGCCAGCGCGTCGCCGTCGGAATCTGCTCCGGCCTGGGCACCGGCCCCGGGGGCGGACTGGCCGCCCTCGGGGTGCCGGGCCTGCCCGGTCACCGGGTCAACCTTGCGGTTGTCCCGGATGACCGGTTCGCCGTTCTGCCCGCGCTCCTGGCCGGCGGATGCGTTGTGCTCTTCCTCGTTACCGTGGTGCGGCATGGGTTACTTCTTCGCTTCGTCTTCGTCGATGATCTCGGCGTCGACGATGTCCTCGTCGGAAGAACCTGCCGAAGCTCCCGCGGCACCTTCAGCACCGGCAGCGCCCGCGCCGTCCGGCGAACCGGCCTGGGCGTAGATCGCTTCGCCGAGCTTGGTCTGGGAAGCCTGCAGCTTCTCGAATGCGGACTTCACAGCGGCGTCGTCGGTGCCTTCGAGGGCCTTCTTGAGGCTGTCAACGTCGCCCTGGACCTCGGTCTTGACCTCTTCGGGCAGCTTGTCCGCGTTGTCGGCAATCAGCTTGTCCACGGAGTAGGCCAGCTGCTCGGCGGTGTTGCGGGTGTCGGTTGCCTCGCGGCGGGCCTTGTCCTCGGCTGCGTGCTCCTCGGCGTCACGGACCATGCGCTCGATGTCTTCCTTGGAGAGGCTGGAGCCACCGGTGATGGTCATGGACTGTTCCTTGCCGGTGCCCTTGTCCTTCGCGGAGACGTGCACGATGCCGTTGGCGTCGATGTCGAAGGTGACCTCAACCTGCGGAACGCCGCGCGGTGCCGGGGCGATGCCGGTCAGTTCGAAGGTTCCCAGCGGTTTGTTGTCGCGGGTGAACTCGCGCTCGCCCTGGAAGACCTGGATGGCCACGGACGGCTGGTTGTCGTCAGCGGTGGTGAAGGTTTCGGACCGCTTGGTGGGGATGGCGGTGTTGCGCTCGATCAGGTGCGTCATCACGCCACCCTTGGTTTCGATACCGAGGGACAGCGGGGTGACGTCGATCAGGAGGACGTCCTTGCGCTCGCCCTTCAGCACACCTGCCTGCAGGGCTGCACCGACTGCCACGACCTCGTCCGGGTTGACGCCCTTGTTGGGCTCCTTGCCCCCGGCCAGTTCCTTCACCAGCTCGGAGACGGCGGGCATACGGGTGGAGCCACCAACCAGCACGATGTGGTTGATGTCAGAGAGCTTGATGCCGGCTTCCTTGATGACGTCGTGGAACGGCTTCTTGGTGCGCTCGAGCAGGTCCTTGGTGAGGTCCTGGAACTTGGCGCGGGTGAGCTGCTCATCCAGGTGGACCGGGCCGTCAGGGGTGACGGAGAGGTACTGGAGCGAGACGTTGGTGCTGGAGGAGGAGGACAGTTCCTTCTTGGCCTGCTCGGCAGCTTCGCGGAGGCGCTGCAGGGCGATCTTGTCCTTGGAGAGGTCGATGCCCTTGACCTTGAGCTGGTTCAGCAGGTAGTCAACGACGCGCTGGTCCCAGTCGTCGCCGCCCAGGCGGTTGTCACCGGCGGTGGCGCGGACCTGGATGGTGGAGAAGTTGTCTTCGTCCTTGCCGACTTCCAGCAGGGAGACGTCGAAGGTACCGCCACCGAGGTCGAAGACCAGGATGAGTTCGTCTTCCTTGCCCTTGTCCAGGCCGTAGGCCAGTGCCGCGGCGGTGGGCTCGTTGACGATGCGCAGGACGTTCAGGCCGGCGATTTCGCCGGCTTCCTTGGTGGCCTGGCGCTCGGCGTCATTGAAGTAGGCCGGGACGGTGATGACGGCGTCGGTGACCTTTTCACCCAGGTAGGACTCGGCGTCGTTCTTCAGCTTCATGAGGATACGCGCGGAGATTTCCTGCGGGGTGTACTTCTTGTCGTCGATGGCCACGGTCCAGTCGGTGCCCATGTGGCGCTTGACCGACGCGATGGTGCGCTCGATATTGTTGACGGCCTGGCGCTTGGCGATCTCGCCAACCAGGACCTCACCGGACTTGGAGAATGCAACGACCGACGGCGTGGTGCGGCCACCCTCGGCGTTGGCAATAACGGTGGGCTCGCCACCTTCGAGAACGGAGACGACGGAGTTGGTGGTTCCGAGGTCGATACCTACTGCACGTGACATGTGTTGCTTCCTTCTTTCCTTGGAAACTGGTTGGCGCCCTAAGCGTTGAGCGTTCTGCACTCAACTTTACTCAGGGCGCCAGCGATGTCAACCAAAGTTGAGCGCAGTTGGCTCAACTTTGCGGTCAGGTTCCGCCCTCCAGATTCCTTGAAATGGCGGGGAGCCCGGCGTAGAAATACGACGGCGGCAGGCCGGTTCGCTTTGCGAGAACGCTTGCCGCCGGGCTGCTTAGCGCTCCGCGTCCCGGTCCCCGTGCAGGGGTCCGCGCTCCTCTGTCGTCGCCTGCATCTGGCCACCACCGGTCAACCCTTCGCGGATGGCGCCCTCAGTCCTCGCACCGCCGGCAGTTCCGGCGTCGCCGTAATCGCCTTCCTCGTACTCGTCGTCGGCCGGCCCCGGAGCGGGCTCGTTGAGGCTGCCCGCTTTGCCATAGTTGCCGTCCGCGTACTGGCCCTCCTCCAGACTGCCTGCGCGCGCAGCTCCGGCGGCTCCATAGTCGCCTTCTTCGTACTCGCCGTCCGCCGAGCCCCGCTCCGCCTCGTTAACGGCGCCGGCGTCGCCGTAATCGCCGTCGACGTACTGCCCGCCTTCCCCTTCCAGCCCGGGGGCACTGCTGCCCTCGCGGGGCTCCTCGGCTGCAAATTCCGGATTTTCAGTCATGGTGCATCTCTCCTTCGAGGGTCCACGTCCATGCGGGCGCATTGGCAGTCTACCGACGGTGCAGGCACACCAACAGGGCCCCGGCTGGCGGCGTCAGGAGGGCTGCGCCGGCAGTCCCGCAACCCCCGCCAGGAGGGCGAGGTGGTGTTCGAAGAGCTCTTCCGGGGCTTTGAACGTGTCCGCACCATACTGGTTGAACACCTCGAAGCTGACGGCGCCGAAAAGGGAACTCCATACAAGGACGCCCCGCGCCACGAGCTCCTCCGGGATGGCAAGCCCATATTCGGAACGGATGGCGGCAAGGTCGGCAGCAAGGGTGGACGCCAGCTCCGCGGACCCCCGGGGAACCGCAAGCTGGCCCGCCCGGGAGGCGGCATCCAGGACACCAATCAGCGCGACGATAACCCTGGTTCCCGGACCCGTCGTACGCTCGGCCGGGGCGTTGTAGCCCGGCGCCGGACTGCCGAACAGGAGGGCGTAGCTTGCCGGCTCTCGCAGGCCCCACGCGCGGACAGCCCGGCCCAGCGCCATGAAGCGTCCAGCATGGTCATCTTCAGGCACTGCCGCGACGGCGGCGTCCACCTCATCCCCCAGCTCACCGAAGGCGTCAATCAGCAGCAGCGTGAGCAGTTCATCCCGGCTTTCCACGTACCGGTAGACAGCAGAGGACACCACACCCAGGTCCCTTGCCACCGCGCGGAGGGACAGCGCTGCCGCGCCGTGCGTTGCGAGGTGCTGCCGCCCGAGCCGGACGATGTCTGCCACGGTCTGGGTCCTGGCCCGCTGCCGCGGCGTCAAGGGGCGGGCAGCCGCGGCGGGCGTATTGCTGGCTTCAGTCACGGGTCCAGCATGCCACAAGCAAGAGCGGTGGCAGCAAAAGAGAGCACCGCTCTTGACTTTGCCGCAAGCCCTCACGCTAATTTTGAGAGCACTGCTCTCTCATTCGAACAAGGAGGCACAAATGTCGGAGGTACACGTCGTGACCGGGGCGGGACCGGTGGGGTGGACTGTGGCCGAACAGCTGGCGGAGCAAGGGCGGACGGTGCGTGTCCTGACCCGTTCGGGCAGCGGCCCCGGGCACCCGCTGATCGAGCGGATAACAGGGGACGCGAATGATCCTGCGGTCCTGCAATCCGCCTTTGCCGGCGCCCGGGCCGTCTTCCACTGCATCCACGGCTCCAAGTACGCCGCCTCCATATGGCAGGCAGAACTTCCCGCCGCCGAGCAGGCAGTACTCAGTGCCGCGCAGGAGGTGGGCGCCGTCGTCGTATTCCCCGAAAGCCTCTACTCCTACAGCGACCCCGACAGCGTCATGGCTGAGGGCAGCCCGCGCGGGGCCACCGGGGGCAAACGTGGCGCGCGGACGGAACTGCTGCGGGCACGCGACGCCTCGGCCACGCCCACGGTGAGCGTGGTGGCCGGCGACTTTTTCGGCCCGCGGGTCCGGATGGCCCACGCCGGCGAGCGCATGGTGGCACCGATCCTGGCCGGAAAGAACGTGAGCGTGGTGGGAAGCTCCCGGCAGCCGCACTCGTTCACCTACGTTCCAGATCTGGCCTCCGGCATGATTGCGGCAGCGGACCGGCCGTCCGCCTGGAATGCCGTGTGGCACGCCCCCACCGGACCGGCTATCACCCAGAAGCAACTTGCCCAGGCTTTCGCTGCAGCCGCAGGACGGCCCTCCCCCAAGGTGCGCGTCCTCCCCGGCTGGACGCTGCGGGCGGCGGGTCTTTTCTCAGCCGATGCACGCGAACTCGCGGAGATGCTGTACCAGTTCGAGCGGCCGTTCATCATGGATTCGGCCGCTTCGGAGGCAGCCCTTGGGGTCGCCAATACTCCGCTGGAAACGGCTGTTGCCGCCACCGTGGACTGGTGGCGGCAACAGGGTTAGCGAAGAAAGGGAGGACTAGCGGGTGGGAACCTCTTCCAGGGGCTCGGCGCCGGGCTCCCGCGGCTTGACGGCGCTTCCGCCATCGGTACGCCCCAGCTTGCTGGGCCACCAGATTCGAGGGCCAATGTCGTAAGCCAGCGCCGGAACCAGCAGCGAGCGCACCAGCACAGTGTCCAGGAGCACGCCGAAGGCCACGATGAAGGCCAGCTGCACCAGGAACATGATGGGAATGACGCCCAATGCCGCAAAGGTGGCAGCAAGCACCACGCCGGCGGAGGTGATCACACCGCCGGTCACCACCAGGCCGCGCAGGATGCCTGGCCGGGTGCCGTGCTTGAGCGATTCTTCCCGGACCCGGCTCATCAGGAAGATGTTGTAGTCCACGCCCAGGGCCACCAGGAAGACGAAGCCGAACAGCGGAACGGTGGCGTCGGCCCCTGGGAATCCGAAGAGGTTGTTGAACACGAAGGCCGACACTCCCAGCGCGGCGGCGTAGGACAGCACCACGGAGAGCACCAGCAGGACCGGGGCCACGATGGAGCGCAGCAGCAGCATCAGGATGAAGAGGATCACTACCAGGACCACCGGGATGATGACCAGCAGGTCGCGCTGGGCGGTGGTGTTGGTGTCCAGGGCCGTGGCCGTCACGCCACCCACCAGGGCGCTGGAATCAACGGCCTTCACCTCAGTGCGCAGGGACTTGATGGTTTCCTCCGCTTCCAGCGAGTCCGCGGCATTCTTCAGCGTGGCGTTGATCAGCACCTTCCCGTCCCGTACATCCGGTGCGCTGGGAGTGCCGGGCGCTCCGGTGATGGGCACATTGCCGGGACCCAGCAGGTAGGCCTCCCCTACGCCGTCGTCCGCTTTCACCTTGTCCAGCACCTCCGCCGCCTTGGCCTGGTCAGCCACCACGACGGCGGGGCTGCCGCTGCCGGCATCAAAGTGGCGCGCCAGCGCATCCTGGCCGTCCACCGCATTGGAGGCCGTGAGGATGACGTCCGTTTGGGGAACACCGTTGGCCTTCAGCTGGAACAGGCCGCCCGCGGCAACGAGCAGCAGGAGGACCGAGGCAACCCAGACGGTCCTGGGGCGCCGCGAGACGAGCGAACCGGTGGCCCGCCACAGGCCCTTCTGGCCTTCCAGTCCCGTCACCAGCTCAGGTTCGCGCTGGTCCTCGGGCAGGAGCTTGGGGCGGAAGGGCCAGAACGCGGCCCGGCCCAGCAGTGCCATCAGCGCGGGCAGCAGGGTCAGGGCGGCGAACAGGGCACACAGGATGCCTGCTGCGGCCACCGGGCCCAGGGCCTTATTGGAATTCAGGTCGGAGAAGAGCAGGCACAGCAGCGCGATGATCACGGTGGCGCCCGAAGCCAGGATGGGCTCAAATGATGCTCTCCAGGCGGTCAGGACGGCGGCGGTGCGGTTGGTGGTGTGGGTGAGGGCCTCGCGGAACCGGGCCACGAAGAGCAGGGCGTAGTCAGTGGCGGCGCCAATCACCAGGATGGAGAGGATGCCCTGGCTTTGCCCGTTGAGCTGGATCCAGCCGGCCTTGGCCATTCCGAACACCAGCAGGATGGCCGCGCAGAGGGCAAACACCGATGTCAGCAGCACCATGATGGGCAGCAGCAGGGACCGGTAAACGATCAGCAGAATCACGAACACGGCGGACAGGGCCACAAGCAGCAGGATGCCGTCGATGCCGCCGAATGCAGCGGTAAGGTCCGCCGCAAGCCCGGCCGGACCGGTCACGAAGGTCTGGGCACCTTCAGGCGCTGCCTCCTTCACGGTGTCGCGAAGCTCCTTGACGGCATCCTTGAGCTCGGCCGACGATCCGATGGGCACGACGAACTGGACGGCCTTGGCGTCCTTGGACGGGATCGGCCCGATGACCGTGCTGCCCAGCTTGAGGTTTTCAAGGTCGGCCTTCAGGCTGGCGAGTTCGCCCAACTGCGGGGGCGTGAAGGCCTCGCTCTTTTCGATGACGATGATGCCGGGAACTTCATCAGAGTCGCGGAACTTCGCCTGCCAGTCCTGCGCCTCCGTGGCCTCGGCGCTGGCGGGCAGGAAGGACGCCTGGTCGTTGGATGAGACCTCCTCCAGGCGGCCGAAGGTGGGGCCGCCCACCCCGGCGAGTCCCAGCCAGGTCAGCACCAGGACGACGGGGACCAGCCAGCGCAGCCAGAACGGGACGCGTTCCCTGCCAACTTTTGTGCGTTTCATGATGCCTTCCATGGATGAGTAGGAGGAGTAGTATTTGTTCCAGCATAGATTATCTCCATGACAGAGATAAGAGCCAGTCAAGCTTTTTTGTATCGCGGGAACCCTTGGCCCCGGAAGGTGCGGTTGGCTCCATGGAGCCTGGAGTAATATCCGTCAGGACGCTTGGGCAAAAATGCGCGCGTAGGACCGAACGCTGGGAGGTGGACATGGCGGAGAACAACACTCCGGATGCCTCCCCTTTCGAGCAGGCAGGCCCGGAGTTCGGGCATCCGCTGCTCCGGATCCTGCAGGAGTTCACCATCGAGGCGAACCGGTATGTGGACGCAGCCGGGGACCGCAAGGACATGCACCGCACGGACATGAACGCCCTCGCCGTGATCATGCGCCATACCGCCAGGGGCAACGTGGTGACGCCCGGGCTGCTGCGGAAGGAACTGAACCTGAGTTCACCGGCCACCACCGCACTGATCGACCGGCTGGACCATTCCGGGCACGTGGTCCGGGAACGCCACGCCACGGACCGGCGGCAGGTCCAGCTGAGAATGACGCCCAAGGCCTTCCGGGAGGGCGGGGCCATCTTCGCCCCGCTGGCCCAGCACATGGGCAGCGCCATGGCGGGTTTCTCCGAGGAGGAACTGGACACGGTCACGCGCTTCATGACGGCAATGATTGACGCAACCGTAGCGGCACGGACGGAATCCGAATAGCAAGCCCTCGCCAGGGGTAGCGTTTGCTTATGAGTGCGCAGCAGCCCGAGGACGACGTTTACACGCACGGCCACCACGAATCGGTGGTCCGAGCCCATGCCGCAAGGACCGCCGAAAATTCCGCGGCCTTCGTCCTCCCCTACCTCTCCCCCGGATCCACCCTCCTGGATGTCGGCTGCGGACCGGGCACCATCACCTGCGACTTCGCCGCCCTGGTCAGCCCGGGCAAGGTCACCGGCCTGGACCGCTCACCGGACATCATCGCCCAGGCCCAGGCGCTCGCCGTCGAGCGCGAAGTGCCCAATGTGGAATTCGTGGCGGGCAATATCTATGACCTGGACTTCGCCGACGACAGCTTCGACGTGGTCCACGCCCACCAGGTGCTCCAGCACTTGACCGATCCCGTGGAGGCACTGCGGGAGATGCGGCGCGTGGCCAAGCCGGGCGGGATCGTGGCGGTGCGGGACGCCGACTTCCACGGCATGAGCTGGTACCCCGAGATCCCGGAGCTGGACGAGTGGATGGACCTGTACCAGCGGGTTGCCCGCCGCAACGGAGCAGAGCCCGACGCCGGGCGGCGGCTGGTCAGCTGGGCCCAGGCCGCGGGCTTCACCGATGTCGCGCCCACCAGCAGCAACTGGCTTTACGCCACGGCGCAGCAACGCCGCTGGCAGGCACGCGTCTGGGGTGAGCGGGTGCTGCATTCCGCCTTCGCCGAGCAGGCACTGGAGTACGGGTTTGCGGAGCCCGCGGACCTGGCGAGGATTTCGGCCGGCTGGCACCGCTGGGGATCCACGGACGACGGCTGGTTCCTGATCCCCAACGGGGAGGTCATCGCACGGGCGTAGCGAGGCAAGTGCCTGCTTTTGCCCGCGTAAGATTGGTTAGTGCAATTTTCCCTGTGGCTGGCCCTTGCCGGGGCCGGCGTCCTGATCAGTTTCACCCCGGGGGCCGGGGCCATCAACACCATGAGCAACTCGCTCAACGCGGGCTTCCGCCGCTCCATATGGGGAATCCTGGGCCAACAAGCGGCCCTCGTAGTGCACGTCCTTATCGTGGCCCTGGGCGTTGGCGTGCTGGTGGCAAGCTCCCCCATCGCCTTCAACGTGATCCGCTATGCCGGCGCCGCCTACCTGGTGTACCTGGGCATCCGCCAGTTCCTCAGCAAGCCTACGGCCCAGCAAGAGCAGGCGGCTGCCCTCCGCAACGAGCCCACGTGGTCCATCTTCCGGCGTGGCTTTTGGGTCAACCTGCTGAACCCCAAGGCAATTGTCTTCTTCCTTGCCTTCACGCCGCAGTTCATCCGGCCGGACCAACCCCTGTTCACCCAGTACGCCATCCTCACGGCCACCATTGTGGCCATCGACATCCTGGTGATGTGGTTCTTCTTTGCCGCGGCCGCGCGTTCGTTCCAGCGCTTTACCAGCACCGAGCAAGGCCAACTGGTGCTCAGCAGGGTCTTCGGCGTCCTGTTCGTAGCCGTAGGCATCCTGCTGGCCCTGATCCACTGACGAGCGCCTTTCCCGGTCCGCCACCAGCGTGGTATATACCCATTTCCCGTGCGGTAATGCATCTTTACAAGCTTGTAAAACAATGTGAACAGGCGGGTAGCCAAGAGGGTTCGCCAGCGCGCATGCTTAGTTCCATGAACTCAACGTCGAGCGCATATCGCGTGATCACCGTCTGCACGGGCAACATCTGCCGGTCTCCCATGGCCGAGCTTATGCTCGAGGCAGCCTTGGAACGCGAAGGCCTTGACGGACTGGTGGAGGTGGACTCCGCCGGCATCACCGGTTACGAGGCCGGCCGGCCCATTGACCCCCGCGCGGCCCGCCGCCTTGCGGTGACCCAACTGGCCTCGGAGCATCATGTGGCGCGCGAGTGGGAGCCTGAGTGGTTCCGCGAGCGCGACCTGATCCTGGCCCTGGACATTGACCACTACGCCTGGCTGACTGAAGCCGCGCCGGACCAGGAAGCGCTGGACAAAATCCGGATGCTCCGCAGTTTTGATCCGGCCATGGCGGAACGTGACCGCCTGGATCAGGGCATCGAGGATCCCTGGTACGGCGGGCACGCGGATTTCGACGCCGTGTGGCATCAAATCCACGCCGCCCTGCCGGGGCTTGTCGGGCACATCAAGGCAGCGGTCCTGCAGAACACCCAACTCCAACCGCACTAGGGGCCATCGCGGTCCAGGAAAAGGCCGTGCAATCCGGCAGCGCCAAGAGTATTTTGAGCTGCATGGATGCCCGCCCCCGCCCATCCGGCACGTACGCCCGGCTCCTTGCCGCATTGGAAGAGGCACGGTCCGTGGATGGGGCAGTCAAGGGCATCGAACCCTTTGCGTCCCGCCTGATGGCGCGGGACAGAATCCGGGCGTTTGTCCGCGGTGACACCAAGGGCATCCCCTTGCATGTCATCCTCACTGACGGCCCGTTCGGCGCCTGGTGGTCAGCAGTGTTCCTGGACCTTTTCCACGGCGAGGACTCCCGCAGTTCCGCCCGGCGGCTGGTGGGCCTCGGTGTTGCCGCCGCCGTCCCCACCGCCCTTTCCGGCTGGGCCTCATGGTCCGAAAAGGACATCGCCCTCAAACGTGTAGGGATTGTGCATGCTGCCGCCAACGCCGCCGCCACCGCTGTCTATGCGGCGTCCTGGACAGCCAGGTCACGTGGCCGTCACGAGCTGGGCGTCGGCCTGGCGAGGGCGGGAGCGGTACTGCTGCTGGTGAGCGGATTCCTTGGCGGCCACCTAAGCAGCGGCCGCCATGCCTCACGGTCCGTCCCTTCCGTCGAATGACGGGACGCAAAGGCACCGGGCACACGGAAAACGGTACGCTCTAGTCCATGAGCCCAGCCCCCGTCATCATCGCCGTCGACGGGCGCTCCGGCGCAGGGAAGACCACCCTCGCCGTCGAACTCGCGGCACGGCTCCGCGCCCACCGCAAGGTCTCGCTGTTCCACCTGGAGGACATCTACCCCGGCTGGGACGGACTGGCCGCGGGCATCGAACGCTATGTCACCACGGTCCTCACACCGTTGAGCCGTGGCGAGGCTGCCGCCTGGACCAGCTGGGACTGGGAGAACCATTACGACGGCGATGCCCGGGTGACGCTGCCCGCGGAGATCGTCATCGTGGAGGGCGTAGGGGCCGCCGCGGAAGCCGCCCGCCCCCTGATTGACGCGGTGGTTTGGGCCGAGTCACCGGACGATGTCCGCCGGACCCGGGCGCTGGACCGGGACGGGGCAACCTTTGAACCGCATTGGGACCGCTGGGCTGCGCAGGAGGATGAATGGCTGGGACGCGACGACGTGCCCGGACACGCTGACCTCCGCGTCCAGAACCTGGCAGACGGATCGGCCCCGTCCGACGTGCTGCAACTCCTCCCCTACCTGCCCGCCCTGGCACCTACCTTGGCGCCCGAACTGTCTGCCCGCCTCGGCCTGCGGCTCCACGCCGAGCGGGTGGATGCCGCGCCGGACGCGCCTGCACTGTTCCAGTCGCTGTATGGAGCATCGGCCAACGCCGTGTGGCTGGACTCTTCGAACGCGGGTACAGGTGGTTACGACGCCTCGGACCCGGCAGAGCGGACTGCCGCCGGACGCAGCCGGTTCAGCATCATGGCGGACGACGGCGGCACGTTCGGACAGTCCGTCACGCACCGTTCGGGCGTAAGCCGGATCAGCGCCGGCTCGTGCACCGCGAAAGTCCCGGGTCCGTTCTTCCGCTGGCTGGATAGCGTCTGGGGGCGTCGGGCGGTGCGCACTCCGGAGGGCTACCCCGGCGAATTCACGCTGGGCTGGCTGGGCTGCCTGGGCTATGAGTTGAAGCGCGAAACGGGCGGCAGCGATGTTTCCGCACCCACCCCGGACGCCGCCTTGATTTTCGCCGGGCGGGCCGTGGTCCTGGACCACGCCGAAGGTGCCGCCTGGCTCCTGGCGCTGGAAGCACCCGATGCCGGCGAGTGGCTGGCCCGGACGCGGGCGGCCGTGCAAACCGCCGCGGCTGTGGCAGGTCCAACCGCAGAAGCCGGCGGCAGCACCGGCGTCGTACCGTCCCCACCGCCTGCCTTCCGCAGCCGGGACACCGGCGCCGGGTACCGGGAAAAGATCGCCGCCGCCCAGCACGAAATTGCCCAGGGAAACACCTACGAGGTGTGCCTGACCACCACGCTCGAAGCCCGCATTCCGGCCGGCTCGCTGGACCCGTGGTCCACGTACCTGGCACTGCGCCGCAGGAACCCGGCACCGTTTGCCAGCTACCTCCGGCTGGGAGACGTGGCCGTGGCCAGCACCTCCCCGGAACGGTTCCTGAAGATAGCGTCCGACGGCGGCATGCGCGCCGAGCCGATCAAGGGCACCCGCCGCCGGGCTGCCGATCCGGAGGAGGACAGCCGGCTGCGCACGGACCTGGCCACCTCCCTGAAGGACCGGGCAGAGAACATCATGATCGTGGACCTGCTGCGCAACGACCTCAGCCACTTTGCCGAACCCGGCTCCGTTACGGTCAGCCGGCTTTGCGCGATCGAAAGCTACGCCACAGTCCACCAGATGGTCAGCACCATCGACGCGCAGCTCCTCCCGGGGGCACCCAGGGCAGAAGCGGTGGCGGCGTGTTTCCCGGCAGGCTCCATGACCGGCGCCCCCAAGATCAGTACCATGGCCATCCTGGACCGGCTGGAGGCGGGGCCACGGGGCCTCTACTCCGGCGCCATCGGCTACTTTTCGCTCAACGGGGCGGCCGACCTCGCCGTCGCCATCCGGACGCTGGCGCTCAACACGGCAGGGGACGGGACTGTGGAACTCTCTCTCGGCGTCGGCGGCGCCATCACCTCGGACTCCGTTCCGGACGAGGAATATGAGGAGATCCGCACCAAGGCCTACGGCGTGCTCTCTACCCTGGGCGCAACCTTCCCCGAAGCCTGACACCGGATCGCGGACCGCCCGCCTTTGCCACCGGCACCCGGCCGACCATCCAAACTGCGGACGCCGGTTTAGGAGGACGATGCAGGGGGTAGGGCCTCAAAGCGTCAGCTGAACCGCTCAAGCCATGCGGCGGACTCCAAGGCGCTTTATCGAGTTAGGTTTGCCGCGTGACGGACTCCTCCCAACCCCGCACCACCAGCAAGCAGGGACCGCGCAGCTTCAAATACGTCCTCATGCTTGGCGCCTTGGCCGCGCTTCCGGCACTCACCACGGACATGTACCTGCCCTCCCTGCCTGCCGTGGAAGCCGACCTCCACACTACCCAAACCGCGGCCCAGCTGACATTGTCCGGAACCCTGGTCGGGGCAGGGTTTGGCCAGCTGGTGATCGGCCCGTTCTCGGACCGGTTCGGGCGGCGGCTTCCCCTCATCATCGGCATTACCCTGCACGTGGCCATCTCGCTGCTGTGCTCCATGACCCCAAACATCGAAACGCTGACGGGGCTGCGCGTGCTGCAGGGCTTCTTCAACGCGGCGGCCGCGGTGGTGGCACTCGCGGTGATCCGTGACCGCTTTGTCGGCTCGGCTGCCGCCCAGCTGCTCTCCCGGTTAATGCTGGTGATCGGCGTGGCGCCGCTCCTTGCCCCCACCGTGGGCCAGGCCATCGCCGGGGCCTGGAACTGGCGTGCGGTCTTCTACGCGCTGGCGCTTATCGGGGTGGTCCTGGTGGCAATCGTCCTGAGATTCATGCCGGAGACGCTGCCGGAGGACCGGCGCAGTCCCGGCCACCCCAAGCATGTTGCCCGGGCCTACTGGGCGCTGCTGCGGGACAGGCATTTCATGGCGCTGGCCGTCATTCCCGGCCTGGGGCTGGCCCTGATCATGAGCTACGTGGTGGGGTCGCCCTTCGTCTTCCAAAACGAATACGGCCTCACCGCCCAGCAGTTCGCCCTGGTCTTCGCCGTCAACGGCGCCGCGCTTGTCCTGTCGGCCCAGCTCAACGCCGCCCTGGTCAAGAAATTCCCGCCGGTCCGCCTCCTGCGCACCGCACTGCTGGTCCAGCTGGTCCTGGCCCTGCTGCTGCTCGTGGTGGTGGCAACGGGTGCCGGCGGAGCGTTCGGGGCAATCGCAGGCCTCTGGCTGGTGCTGTCGATGCAGGGCATGGTCCCGGCGAACGCCTCCGTCCTGGCACTGCACAATTACGGCCACATGGCGGGAACCGCGGCAGCGGTCATCGGCGCCCTGCAGTCCGGGGTGGCCGGACTCGTCAGCCCTCTGGTAGGGGTCCTGGGCGGAAACTCGCTGTCGATGGTCAGCGTCATGATCGGCAGCTGCGCCCTGGCGGTGACGGTGCTTGCCGTAGGAACTCCCGCCTACCGCAAGGGCGGTTGGGCGGAACACGCAGGGCGCGACGACGGCCAGCGGGTCAATGCCGACGACTAGCTTTACCGCACCGCGCCTTTACTGAAAGGTGCCCTTACTGAACCGTGGCCTTACTGAACCGTCGCCGTCAGCCGGGCCACGTTGTCCACGTACCGTGCGGGCAGCGGCCGGGTGACCCAGTCCGCCAGCTTCAGCTCGTGGGAGATGTCCCGGTAGGTGTCCTCCACTGCCCGCATCTTGTTCACAATGTCCTCGCCCAGGAGCATCACGGAGACCTCAAGGTTCAGCGAGAACGAGCGCATGTCCATGTTGCTGGATCCCAGGACGGCCACTTCGTCGTCGATGGTGAAGTGCTTGGCGTGCAGCACGAACGGGGCCTTGTACAGGTAGATGCGCACGCCGGCTTCGAGGAGGGCCTCGTAGTAGGAGCGCTGCGCGTGGTGGACCAGGAACTGGTCGCCCTTCTCGGACACGAACAGTTCCACGTCAACGCCCCGCTGGGCCGCCGTGGTGATGGCGTACAGGAGTGAATCGTCCGGAACGAAGTAGGGGCTGCAGATGGAGATCCGGTGCTGCGCCGAGTAAATGAGGGTGTTGAACAGCCGCAGGTTGTTCTCGGTAATGAAACCCGGGCCGCTGGGCACCACCTGGGCGGTGATGCCACCGGGATGCGGATCCGAGGGAAGCTGCAGCTGGTGTTCCAGTGATTCGTCGGTTTCGCTCAGCCAGTCGGTGGCGAACACGACATTCAGGGTGGTCACGATCGGTCCGCGCAGGCACGCCATCAGTTCCACCCATTCACGGCCTGCTTTGCGGTGGCGGGGGTTGTTGTAGGAGGGCTCGATCAGGTTCTGCGACCCCGTGAACGCGATTTCGCCGTCCACCACCATGATCTTGCGGTGGTTGCGGAGGTCCGGGCGGCGCCATTGGCCATGGATGGGCAGCAGGGGAAGCATCCGCTTCCACTGGATCTTGCCCGCCTTGAGCCGCTTCAACAGCTTCTTGTAGCCCTTGATGCGCAGTGTGCCGATGTGGTCGAACAGGAGCCGCACTTCAACGCCGCGTTCGGCAGCTTCCTCCAGGGCGGTGAGCAGATCATTGGTGACGTGGTCCGAGCTCATGATGTAGAACTCGGCGTTGACGAACTTCTTCGCCTTCCGCACAGCCTTCGTCATTTCCAGGATGGAGTCCGGGTACCCGGGAATGAGGTCCACGGTGTTGCCGTCCACCATGGGCAGCGACCCCAACGTGCGGTTGAGTTCAGCGGCGGACTTGACCCACTCCGGTCCCGGGTAGTCGCTTTCGACGTCCGAGAGGGCGGTGATGCCGGACTGCACCCGGTCGTTGACCAGCTGCTGCTGGGCGCGCCGCCGCCTCGACAACTGGAAGTTGCCGAACAGCAGGAACAGGACGATGCCAACGAAAGGAATGAAGAAAATCCCCAGCAGCCAGGCCATGGCCGTGGTGGGGCGCCGGTTGCCGGGAATGATGCCCAGGGCCAGGACCCTGATGGCCAGGTCTATGAAGCCCAGGAGCACCACTACCCACGTGGGCGCGGTGCCGGCAAGCGAAAAAGGCCACAACACGTCTATAACTCCCGGGAGGTTTGGGCTCCGGAGGACGATTTCCGGCCGGGGCACTCTGCCCAGCTTATCCGCGGTGCCGCACTAAGCTGGTGCCATGACCTCTCCAGCCCCAGTGGTTCTCCTTTTCCTCGATCCCGCATTCCCTGACGGCAGGGCGGCCGATGCCTCCCAACCCCAGCTGCTGGTCACGGATCTTGGGGTTACCAGGGGCGACGGCGTCTTCGAAACCATGCTGGCGGTGGGCGGGTCGGTGCGGAAAATGCAGGCCCACCTGGACCGGCTGGCAGGCTCCGCCGCGGCGCTGGACCTGGTAATCCCGGACCAGGACGCGTGGCGCCGTGCCATTGCCGCTGCCGTGGCCCGGCACCGGTCAGAGAACCCGCCCACCGACCCTGCCGCCGATGAGCTGGTGGTCAAGCTGGTGGTGACCCGCGGCGTGGAGGGCGCCCCCGCGCCCACGGCCTGGGTACAGGCATCGCCCGCCGGAGCCGCGGGCCGGCGGCAGCGCGAAACGGGCATCGACGTTATCCTCCTTGACCGCGGCTACGACAGTGACGTGGCCGAGCGGGCACCCTGGCTGCTCCTGGGGGCCAAGACGCTTTCCTACGCCGTCAACATGGCAGCCCTCCGCTACGCGCACAAGCAGGGCGCGGACGACGTCATCTTCCTGTCCTCCGACGGCCGCGTCCTGGAGGGCCCCACGTCCACGGTGCTGCTGGCGCATGCGGGAAAGTCCGACGACGGCACACAGGTGAAGCGCCTCATCACACCCCAGTTGGACAGCGGCATCCTCCCGGGAACCTCCCAGGGTGCTCTTTTCGCCGCTGCGAAGGCGGCAGGCTGGGAGCTGGGCTACGGCCCGCTGGAGCCACAGGACCTCCTGGACGCGGATGCGGTCTGGCTGATCTCCAGCGTCCGCCTGCTTGCCCCTGTGAACACGATCGACGGGAAGCAGATCGGCAGCCCGTCAGTCCAGAAGGAACTGACTGCCGAGCTGAGCGCACTTTTCGCCGGTATCCACTAGGCCCTGCAACAGGCGCTTAATCCCTTTTCCCGCTCCCGCATCACCCGTAAGGTGTGGACCATGGACTCGCGAAACCTGCCGATCGAAAACCTGTCCTTCGACGACTGCTGGGAACTGCTCGACAATGACACGGTGGGCCGGCTGGCCATCGTGGTTGACGGGCATCCGGAAATCTTCCCTGTGAACTACGTGGTGCACCTGCGCAGCATCGTCTTCCGCACGGCCCCGGGCTCCAAGCTTTGGGGCGCCAGGATGGAACGGCCGGCGGCACTGGAAATCGACGGCTACGACCCCTCAACGGAACAGGCCTGGAGCGTAGTACTCCGGGGCGACACGGAAATCATCGAGGACCAGGCCGTCCGGGATGCAGTGGACGGACTTGGCCTGGAGCCGTGGCAGCCCGGCGAGAAGGCCAACTATGTCAGGCTGAACGGCAAAGCGTTGACGGGCCGCAGGTTCCAGGTGAACCGGCCGGATGTCTGGAACACCCGCGTCCAGGACCGGCGGCGCGCGTCATTCGAATAGCAGCTCTCAGCGTCAGGCGCCGGAACGTGCCACGGGCCGTGAAAGCTGTGCCTCCAGCCCGGAGAGCAGGATGGTGAGCCCCTGGTCAAGCTCCATGCCGCCGTCGTACTCCGCGAGGGCCGGCGCCAGGGCACGCAGCCTGGGAAACTCCTTGGCGGGCAGGCGGTGGAGTCCCAGCCGCAGCAGCACCTCGTTTTCTTCCGGGTCCACCACGTACTCCTGCAGCTCGTTGAGGATGTGGCCATAGAGGAAGCCATAGTAGGCGCGGTAGACGTGGAGCGCATCCGCAGGCTCGAATCCTGCCGCCACCAGCAGGGACAGGATCTGCTCCAGTGGCCGCAGCGTGCCCAGCGGCCGTAGTCCCAGCGGCGTGGACAGGGGCCGCGTTACCAGCAGTGGCACAACGTTGGGGTGCTGGAGTGCCAGCCGGCGCAGGTCGTGTGCAAGGACCCGCAGCTGTGCTTTCCAGTCCGGGTCCCCGGCATTGATTGACAGCTGGTCGAGGACAAGCTCCGCCACGCCATCGAGCAGGGCGGCGCGGTTTTCGGCGTAGCGGTAGAGGCTCATGGGGTCCCTGCCAAGTTCCTGCCCCAAACAGCGCATGGTCAGCGCGTCCAGTCCTTCGGCGTCAACCAGCTCCAGGGCTTTGGCCAGCACGATGTCCCTGCTCAGCCGCGCTTTGGGCTGGCCGGGCCGGGAAATTTTGGCGGAAGCCATCGAAAAATCCTCACTGCCGGCCGCGGTCCTGGGAGGCGCCGGGCCGGTTGCCTCTTATCTGGTCTACGGGTAAAGTCTACAGTGTAGACAAGCGGTGAGAGCGCTGTCACCCCTCAGCCTTAGCTGGGGATGCACTATATAACCCCGATCGCCCCGTGCAGGGGATCGTGGTTTGCTGTTGTAGCCACACGGCAGCGCCGAGCACTTAGCGAAGGGAGCCGTCATGGCTAACTCGCAGTTCGATCTGTTCCTCCACGAAGCAACCTATTCCGACCATGTATCCGATTCCAGCCTGAACCGCGACCGCCTTTACGGGCTGTACACCAGCTGGTGCGTGATCAATCAGCAGCCGCTCGGAAGCGAATCCACTTTTTGGTCAGCCATGAAACACAGGATCAACCCCGGGCACAACGGACTCCGCATGAAGGGCCCAGCCGCCGCAGACTATATCCTCGCCAGCTATCCGGGGCTTGTCTAACGTCCTTGGGTCCATCCGGGCACGGGCAACCCGCCTGCTCATGAACAAAGACATGCTGTGGCACTTCGGTGCCACGGCATTTTTCATGCCCTGGGCCATCACGGGAAACTCAGCGGTTGCACCCGCAGGCCCTGTCCGGACTAGGTGGGAATGATCCGGAAGAGGAACCTGGTGCGCACCATCACCCACAGCAGCGCCAGGACCACGGCGTAGGCCGCGGTGTTGAGGAAGATGCTTTGCTGCTGCAGCGCCGGAATATTGGCTACGACGGCGATCAGCAGCACATGCATGATGAACACGTACAGCGTGGCCCGGCCCAGCGGGATCAGGAACCAGCCAAGGGCCCGCTGCACCGGCTTCCAGTAGGCGCTGAGGAATGCGTAGGCCGCCACCACCAAAACCATGACATTGAGCAGGCGGCCGGGAGCCAGGTATGTGCGGCCAAAGAGTGCGTCGTACATGCTGCGGTATGCCGCGTCCGGCATGAGCGCCAGGCGGACGTCGTAGTTGTTGGCCAGGTAGGGATTCCCCCAGGACAGGAAGGCCAGCGCGAACGCCGCCGCGGTGCAGGCAATCACCACCCAGGTGTGCCTGGACAGCCAGGCAACGATGGCACGGCGGTAGTAGCCGGCAACCAACCCCAGCACAAACAGCACCTGCCACACCAGCAAGGGGAAGGAATCCTCGAACTGCGACGGCAGGACGCGGAACCTGGTCACTGTACCCACCGCGTATACGGCCAGGGTCACCGCCAACACCCAGACCGCCTTTCCACGGTTCAGCGCCGCCAGGATGAGCGGGCTGACGAGCAAAAGCACCACGTAGAGGCCCATGACGTTGAACTGCCACGGCCCGAACTGCAGCAGGATGATGGCCGGCAGCACCTGGGGCGGCACGGGGAACTGGAACAGCGAGGACATGCCCGCATAGAGGTCGTAGGTCCGGCCGGCACCATTGTGCCCGGCACCCCCGGTCCCCTGGTCCACGAACGTGGTCAGCGCCTCGGTGTGGAAGAACGGGAGCAGGGACAGCAGGAAGACGCCGATCAGCACGGCGAGCGCCGTCAGGTAGAGCTTGCCTGCGCGGCGTGACGTGAGGTCCACAACCCGCCCGAAGTCCTCCTTGGCTTTGGGCCCGTACACCATGCCCACCACCAGGCCGGAGAACAGGACGAACAGCTCTGCGCCTGACACAAAGCCCACGGCCTCCTGCGTGAGCAGCTGGAACAGCGAGGCCATACCCAGGTGGTTGACCACCACAAAGACGATGGCCATCCCGCGCAACAGGTCAACGCGCGAGTCCCTGGTGGAAGGGTCCTGGTAGCTCCAGGCCGTGGCTGCGGTGATCCTGCGCGGAACCTGCCACAGGGCCACCAGGAGGATGGCCATGGCGGCGGCAACAGTCCAGGCAGCAGGCCCGGAGAGGGTGTTGGCGCGGACATAGGTGGTGGGTGCCGCATCGGTGACAGGGCCGGTCACCATCGGCGAGGCCTTCAGCCGGTCCGCCGCCGCTTTGGCAATCTCCGGGCTTCCAGTGAGCAGCCAGCTGATGCTCGCCACACCGGTGTCCCTGGTACTGGTGCGCTCATCCCACACGACGGCGGCCGTGCGTGCGAACTCCGGGGAGGTGGCAGTTGCCACCACCTGGTCCCACCAGCCGGTTTTGATGTCGACTTCGGGCGCCCCGCCGGTTGACGGGCTGTAAAACGCCGAGGTCTGCAGGAGGAAGGGCTTCCGGTGCCCCTCGGCGTAGGTGCCATAGAAGTTTTCGCCACCGGACGCCGTCAGCATCTCCTGGAGCTCGCCGGCGCGGGGCACAGTGTTGACGGCGGCCCCGCCGGCCGTGTCGTCATGGTAGGCGGACAGACCCACCCAGTCCACGGCGTCGTCGCCGGGGTAGTACGGTGCGTAGGCGCTGTCACTTCCGTTCCAGGTCCCGTCCCCGTTCGTGTCCAGCAAGGCGAACCCCTCGCTTCCCGGCTGCGGCGCATTCCGGTTCCGGTCAAAGGGGTAGTCCTTGCCCAGGTAAGGTGCCCACACCATGGCGACCCGGCCGCCGTCGTCCTTCTTGAATGCCTTGGACACCGCCTGGAAAGCCTGCCGGTAGGCGGCGGGCTGCTGGCCCCAGCCCACCCAGCTGGTGTTCATGTCAGGAGCGAACCGGACCAGCAACTGCCCCTTGAACCCGGAGGTGAGGACCTGCACCTGCTGGGCGAAGGCTTCGGCCTCGCTGGTGCCGAGCTGGTCCAGCGGCACCGACGGCTTCACCGTGAGCAGGGCATGTGCACCTTTGGCTGCGGCCTGCTGCAGGAAGCCGTCGATGTCGTTCCGTTCCGAATCGCGGAAAGGAAAGGTGATGTCGTGGCCGAAGACGGCGGGGCTGGCGCCCAGCCGGTCGCTGAAGCCTGCGGCGGTGTCCTCGCCCCACTCAAGCACAGCACCCAGCCACGGCTTGCCCTTGTCCGGTTCCGCCGGGGCCGCCTGCGCCGGACCTGCCGGCGCCAGCACGGCCAGGAAGGCGATAACGATGGTTGCCAGATAGGCGACGGCGGAACGCGTACGGTTCCGCCACTTGGCGTGGTGGTGCGATGTGACTGCCCGCATGTTGCAAGGACCCCCCGGTACTCATTGCTGTGGAGACGGGGCTGCGCCCCCGGTAAGACTTTATCGGGCGGGCGGCCTTCGCGTGTCGCCTGGGCGCCCGGCGAATTACGGAACGTGACGACGGCGGCCGTGCGGCTTGGGAGGAGAGGTGTTACGTTTTTGGGGAGTAATGAGTACCGGCGCCAAGCCCTGACTGGCCGGTCGGCAACCCTCCCTTTCGCGGCGGGGTGCCTCAGGTGAATACTCGGCATATCGACCCATTCGAGCTGCAAGCGTGAGAGAAGGAGATCCGTCGTGTCCGACGCACCCGCCCCTGATGAGAGACTGTCCTACCGCCTGATTACCGGCGCGGACAACCGTGAATTCTGCGAGCGGATCTCCGCTGCACTCGCCGACGGGTACGTGCTGCACGGCAGTCCCGCAGCCACCTTCAACGGCACCACCGTCATCGTGGCGCAGGCCATCGTCCTTCCGGCCGCCATCGCCTCGGCGGATGCCGCCGTGGCCACTGCCGTGGACGAGCTTGAGGGCGAGTTCGACGGCGAGGGCCACGCATGAGCTACGCCGGAGACCTGACGCCGCAGGAAGCCTGGACCAAGCTGGAGCAGGGTGCCGTCCTGGTGGATGTCCGCACCGAGGGCGAATGGGCCCACATCGGCATCCCTGACACCAAGGCCACGGACAACGACCCCCTGTTCATCCAGTGGACCTTCCCCGGCGGTATCCCCAACCCGGACTTCATCAAGGACCTGACGGACCAGGCACCGGAGGACCCGCACACGGAACTGGTGTTCCTGTGCCGCTCCGGCAAGCGCTCCATCGCTGCGGCCACCGCCGCCACCCAGGCAGGTTTTACCGCCTACAGCGTCCTTGAGGGCTTCGAGGGCGATCCCGACCGCTTCGGCGAGCGGACCGTCAATGGCTGGAAGAACCGCGGCCTGCCCACCAACCTCGGAAAGAACTAAGTGAGCTTCAACCAAGACGCCCCCGGCTGGAACCCTGATACGCAGGCCGTCCGCGGCGGGCTGGACCGCAGCAACTTCCAGGAAACGTCGGAGGCCATCTTCCTCAACTCCGGCTTCGTCTACGAATCCGCGGCGGCCGCCGAACGTGCATTTACCGGCGAAGACGAGCGCTTTGTCTACTCCCGCTACGGCAACCCGTCCGTGGCCACCTTCCAGGAACGGCTCCGGCTGCTGGAAGGCACCGAAGCATGCTTCGCGACGGCCTCTGGCATGTCCGCGGTGTTCACGGCCCTGGGTGCCCTGCTGGCAGCGGGCGACCGGGTGGTGGCCGCACGCTCGCTGTTCGGTTCCTGCTTCGTGGTCCTGAACGAGATCCTGCCCCGGTGGGGTGTGGAGACGGTGTTCGTGGACGGCCCGGACCTGGACCAGTGGCGCGAAGCGCTCTCCAAGCCCACCACGGCCGTCTTCTTCGAATCCCCGTCCAACCCCATGCAGGAAATCGTGGACATCGCCGCGGTCAGCGAACTGGCGCACGCCGCCGGGGCCACCGTAGTGGCAGACAATGTCTTTGCCACTCCCCTGCTGCAGCGCTGCGGTGATCTTGGGGCGGACGTCATCGTCTACTCGGGCACCAAGCACATCGACGGCCAGGGCCGGGTGATGGGCGGTGCCATCCTGGGCACCAAGGAGTTCATCGAGGGCCCCGTGAAGCAGCTGATGCGCCACACCGGCCCCGCACTTTCCCCGTTCAACGCCTGGGTGCTGACCAAGGGCCTGGAAACCATGGGCCTGCGCGTCAACCACTCCTCCGCCACGGCCCTCCGGCTTGCCGAGTGGCTGGAGGAGCAGCCGGCCGTGAGCTGGGTGAAGTATCCGCTGCTGAAGTCGCACCCGCAGTATGGGCTGGCGGCGAAGCAGATGAGCGCCGGCGGGACGGTCCTTACCTTGGAGCTTGCTCCTTCGGGTGGGCGCTCCGGCAAGGAGGCTGCCTTCGCGCTGCTGGACGGGCTGCGGATCATCGACATCTCCAACAACCTGGGCGATTCCAAGTCCCTGATCACCCATCCCGCCACCACCACCCACCGCGCCATGGGGCCGGAAGGACGGGCGGCCATTGGGCTTAGCGATGGCGTGGTCCGCCTCTCCGTGGGCCTTGAGGACCCGGACGACCTCATCCGCGACCTGGAGCAGGCCCTGAAGCAGATCTAGGTTGTCGACGCGCTTTCCCGTTTTCGCGGCGCAGATTCCCGGGCGCGGCTTAAATGCGGGCCGCGAAAGGGAACCAGCGCGTCGAAAAGGAAGCTGCGGGTCGCGGACTGGCAAGCCACGGGCTGCCGGTCAGGACTGGCGGACCCGCAGCAGCTCGGGCACGGCCTCGACATCCGAGAGGTCAAGGGCATCGCGCATGGTGACCCTGGCAGCGTGCTTGACCACCGCACCGAAACCCATGTCATCGGGCTGCGCCACCAGGGCTTTCTCGCGCACACGGCGCTGTTCGGCGGCCCCTGTTCCGCGGGCAATGATGTCCTCCACACCCTGCCGGGCCAAAGCCAGCTCTCCCTGTTCCTGCAGGACTGGAGCCAGGTAATCCACCAGCGAACGCGCCACATCCGCGGCCGGGGCGGGGCGGAAGTTGCCGAAGTCCAGGAGCTCGCCGCTGAGCCCTTCGCTGCTGCCCTGCCAGGAAGCCATCCGCAGCAGGACCGTGGGAACGGGTGCAGGATCAACGTCCTCACGCCACTCCCTGCCGGCGGATTCCACCAGTGCCCGGACCAGCACGGCAATGAGGGCGGCGTCCTCCGCCCTTAGGCAGACGTCCGCCACCCGCACCTCAACCGTGGGGTGGTTGCGGGACAGCCGTGCGTCAAAGTAGAGCATTCCCTCGTCCAGCATCACACCGGTATCCAGCAGCCGGGTCACCACCCTTCGGTAGGCAGGGTAGGTGCCGTAGATGCCTGCCGGCCCAGCCGTGGGCCATCGGTTCCAGGCCTGGGTCCGGTAGCTTTCGAACCCGGTGGGCACGCCGTTCCAGAACGGTGAATTGGCGCTCAGCGCCGTCAGCACGGCCAGCTTGTCCCGGATGCGGTCCAGGACGGCCACGCCTTCGTCCGGCGATTCGATGTAGGTGTGCACGTGGAAGCCGCAGGTCAGCTGCTCCTGGGCAGTGAGGCCAAAGCGTTCCAGCATCCTGGCGTAGCGCGGGTCCGGGGTTGTGTGGCTCGGGGACGCCACCGGCGAGGTGGCGAGGGCCGCCACCCTGGCACCGTGCTTCCGGGCCGCCTGGTCCGCAAGGGCACGGCCGGCGCGGATCTGTTCCAGGAGGCTGCCGTAATCCAGGCACGGCCGGGTCTGCGTCTCGATCTGCTCAAGCTTCAGCTCGGCACTCAGGCCCAACTCGTCGTCGTGATCCCCGCGGGTCCCGGCGTGATGGGTGTCCGGGTCCAGGGGGAGATCGTCCGCCGCAACGCGATGGCTGGCCAGGAGGGCGTCAGCCAGCGCAAGCGGTTCTCCGGACTCCGGATCAACGATCAGGAGTTCTTCCTCTACGCCGAACGTACGCATACGAACATTCTGCGGCAGCGCCGGGGCATTGGAACTGTCACACGCGGTTCATGACGAACCGTGAATGCCTAGTCCTGGAAGTACTCCACCTTGGCGCCGATGGTGTTCAATCGCTCCGCCAGGTCCTCGTAGCCGCGTTCAATCACGTAGATGTTCCGCAGTTCGGAGACACCGCGGGCGGCAAGCATGGCCAGCAGCAGGCAGGCCGCCGGACGGAGTGCGGGCGGGCAGCCCACCTCGGCGGCCCGCCACTTGGTGGGCCCGTTGACGTAGATCCGGTGCGGGTCCAGGAGCTGCACCTGCGCGCCGAGCCGGTTCAGCTCCGTCAGGTAGATTGCCCGGTTTTCGTAGACCCAGTCGTGGATCATGGTCTGTCCGTGGGCGTTCGCCGCAATGACGGCAAAGAACGGCAGGTTGTCGATGTTCAGCCCGGGGAAGGGCATGGGGTGGATCTTGTCCTCTGGGGCACGCAGCTCGGAGGGTTTGGTGGTGACGTCCACCAGGCGGGTGCGGCCGTTGCGGGCCATGTATTCGCCCGAAACCTCAAGCTTCTGCCCCATTTGACCCAGGGTGGCCAGCTCGATTTCCATGAACTCGATGGGAACGCGCCGGACTGTGACTTCGGAGTTGGTGACGATGCCGGCCGTGATCAGGCTCATGGCCTCGATGGGATCCTCGGAGGGGAAGTACTCGATGTCGGCGTCGATTTCGGGCCGGCCGGTGATCTTCAGGGTGGTGGTGCCCACGCCCTCGATGGTGACGCCGAGCATCTGCAGGTAGAAGCAGAGGTCCTGGACCATGTAGTTGGGGCTGGCGTTGCGGATCACGGTTGTTCCCGGCCGGTGCGCCGCCGCCATGATCGCATTCTCGGTGACGGTGTCGCCCCGCTCGGTGAGGACGAAGGAGCGGTCGCGGGTGTCGGCAGGGGGCGCCTGGACGGTGTAGAAACCGGCCGTGGCTTCCACCGAGAGGCCGAACTCGCGCAGGGCCTGCATGTGGGGCTCCACCGTGCGCGTGCCCAGGTCACAGCCGCCGGCGTAGGGCAGCCGGTATTCCCGCGACTCGTCCAGCATGGGGCCGAGCAGCATGATGACGCTGCGGGTCCTGCGGGCCGCGTCCACGTCCATCGCTTCCAGGTCCAGGACGGCGGGACGACGCAGGCGCAGGTCCGTGTCATTGAGCCAGGTGCATTCCACGCCGATGCTGGTCAGCACCTCGACAATGCGGTTGACTTCCTCGATGCGGGCCAGCCGGCGGAGCACGGTGGTGCCGCGGTTGATCAGGCTGGCGCAGAGCAGGGCGACGCCGGCGTTCTTGCTGCTGTTCACGTCTACGGCCCCGGACAGCGTGCGGCCGCCCTCCACCCGGAGGTGGGTCATCTGCGGCTTGCCCACGTTGACGATGCTGCGGTCGAAGATGTTTTCCAGCCGCTGGATCATTTTCAGGCTGAGGTTCTGCTTGCCCTGCTCCATCCTGGCCACGGCACTCTGGCTGGTGCCGAGTTCGGCGGCCAACTGGCCTTGGGTCCACCCCTTCTCGCTCCGGGCGTCCCTCAGCATGGCGGCAACGTGTTCAGCGGTTTCCTGCGTCATACGGCGAATATATCATAAATGAGCTATCGGGCCTGCTTTGCCCCTACTCAACGGCTCGCACGGGGGCTACGGAACGGGTGTACCCACTGGATGCGATAGGAAAGCCTACCTAGCGCTGGGGGCGTGGGCTCAGCTCCCCAGCCACACCATGTTCCAGGTACCGGCGGTGACAGCCGCAAAGAGGGCCAGCCCGGCCACCACCACCCCGCCGGCCACCACTCCGAGATCCAGCAGGCTGAAGGTGGATTCCCGCGCCCACGTCCGCGTGGCGCCGCCAAAGCCCCGCGCTTCCATGGTCACGGCAAGCCTCGACGCGCGCCGGATGGCCTGCACCAGGAGCCCGAAGCTTTGCCCCAGCGTGGCCTTCACCCGCTGGCCCAGGCTGCCGCGTGAACCAACGCCCCGGGCACGCCGTGCCATGCCGATCGTCTGCCACTCCTCGGCCATGAGCCCCACCAGCCGCATCGCGGCGAGGGTTCCCAGGACGAACCGGTGCGGCAGGCGTGCCTTCTGCCCCAGGGCATCGGCCAGGTCCGTGGGATCGGTACAGCTCATCAGAAGCACCGCCGGAAGGGCGATGGCAAAGCCGCGCAGCAAAAAGCCGATCCCCAGCTGGAGGGAGCCTTCGCTCATGGTCCAGAGGCCGGCGTCGAGCAGGATCCTGCCACTGTCCGGGGCCAGGATGGAGGTGCTCCAGCCGCCTATCGCGGCCGCGAGGATCAACGGCCAGCCGCGCTGCCACAACAGGGAGAGAGTGAGCCCGGCCAGGGGAAACAGCAGAAGCTCAAAGACCAGTGCCACGGATGCCGAAACCCAGTCGATGGACAGGGCAAGGACGGCCGTGATGAGCAGGACCGCCGCAAATTTGCTGAGCGGGTTGGCGCGGGCCAGCAGCGCGCGGTTACCGCTGAGGGTGAGTTGCTGCCTCATGGCGCCACCTCTGCCGCAGCCGCCATGCGCAGCTCCTCGCCGCCCAGCGCCTCCGTAAATTCGGCGTCGTGGGTCACGGAAACCACCGCCGTCCCGGCGTCAAGCAGCTCAGACAGGAACGACGCCAGCTCTGCCCACGTGTTGGCATCCTGCCCGAAGGTGGGCTCGTCAAGGACCAGGACCTGGGGGCTGGCGGCAAGGACGGTGGCCACGGACAGCCGCCGCTTTTCACCCCCGGAGAGCGTGTAGGGGTTGGCGTCCACCAGTTGGGTGAGCCGCAGCCGCTCCAGCAGCTCGTCAACCCGGTCCTCACCGTGGCCCAGGTGCCGGGGACCAAAGCGCAGCTCATCCAGCACCTTGCCGGTGACGAACTGGTGCTCAGGCTCCTGGAACACCGTCCCCACGCGCGAAATCAACTGCTCGGCCTTCCACCGGAACGGGTCGATGCCGGCACCGCGGCCGAGATCCAGGGTGGCGGAGACCTTTCCGGATACCGGTTCCAGGAGGCCGGCGAGGGTCAGCGCGAACGTGGACTTGCCGGCGCCGTTGGGACCGGTGATGGCCAGGGCTTGGCCGGCGCGGACCTGCGCGGCCACGCCTTCCTGGACCGGTACCGGCGGAATTTTGCGGAAGCCTTGGCGGCGCGGACGCTCCCGGGAAACGCCCAGTTGTTCCGCGGCCAGCAGCAAGTTACCCGTTCCCGCGGCCGGCACGGCAGAGCGGGCACGGGTGGCCGGGACGTACCCGGGGACCCAGACTCCTGCGGCGGCGAGCATGGTCCGCGCCTCGCTGAGCACCCGGTCCGGTGGCCCGTCCAGGAGCACGGCAGGTTCGGTTGACGAACCGGGCTGCAGGACCACGATCCGGTCCACCAGGTCCTTCCACACGGACACGCGGTGCTCCACCACCACCAGCGTGGCTCCGGTCTTGTCCAGGCAGCGCGCCACGGCGTCGCGGACCTCCAGCACGCCGTCCGGGTCCAGGTTGGCGGTGGGCTCGTCCAGCAGGATCAGCCCCGGGCGCATGGCCAGGATCCCAGCGAGCGCCAGGCGCTGCTTTTGCCCGCCGGACAAGGCCGACGTCGGGTGGTCCAGCGGGAGGTGGGACAGTCCGACGTCGGCAAGCGCCTCGTGCACGCGCGCCCAGATGGCCTCGCGGGGCACGGCGAGGTTCTCGGCGCCGAAGGCGACGTCGTCCCCCACCCGCGATAGGACCACCTGCGTCTCCGGGTCCTGCTGCATCAGCCCGGCGCGGCCGCGCTGGGACCTGGGCACGGCGCCGTCAACCAGCAGCGAACCGGACTCGTCGGCGTCGCCTGCCTCGCCGTCGTCGTCGATGTCTCCCAGCACGCCGGCCAGCGCATGCAGGAGCGTCGACTTTCCGGCGCCCGAGGGGCCAAGCAGCAGCACCCGCTCGCCGGGGGTGATGCCCAGGTCAAGGGCATGGACGGCAGGCTTGGCCCTGCCAGCGTGCCGCCAGCCCCAGCCGCGGGCGGTGACGGCGGCTGGGCGCACGGCGCCGGCTGCTCCCTGGGAGGGTGCCATCAGGAGAAGACTGGCTCCGTGGCAGCCTTGCGGGAGGCGAAGGAGCTCAGCACGCCAGTGCGGGCCAGGCCACGGGTGGCGAGCCAGGACAGGCCGCCGGCCAGGACCGCGCCGGAGATGGTGGTGAGGACGATGTAGGCGAACTTGTCCGCGCCCGAGTAGGCGATGTTCCAGCCCCACGGCGCAAACGAGTCGTTCAGGCCGCAGAAGAAGCCGGCCGCGGCGCCCGCCAACAGGGAGACGGGCAGGTTGAACTTCCGGTAAACGAAGACGGCGAAGATGATCTCCGCACCCAGGCCCTGGATGAACCCGGAGAACAGCACCGAGGCGCCGTACTGGGAGCCCATGAGCAGCTCGCCGGTGGCGGCCACGGTTTCGCAGAACAGGGCCGCGCCCGGCTTGCGGATGATGAGCATGCCCAGCACGCCCGGAATCATCCATCCGCCGGCCAGCAGCCCGGTGAGGGGTGGGTAGGCGGCGTTCATGGGGGCCGACAACGCTGCCGCGCCCTGGTCCCACGCCCAGAAGATGACGCCGCCGGCGATGGCCACCAGCGCGGCCACCACGATATCCACGACGCGCCAGGACCTGCTGGTGGTCTTCTTGATTGCTGCAGTGCTCATGTGATCCTCCTGGGAAACAGGAGGGGAAAGTGGACCCGGCTGACGGCCCGTTGCCGTGCAGCCGCGACACTTTGAGAACTCGACTCCCTTGCGCCGGTACTAACCGGATCAGGTTCGAGGGTCTGCGGCTGTCCGCACTCTCAGCGCCCACCTGCGGTGCCCGGCTTGTGCCAGGATGCCCGACGGCGGCGCTCCCCTGTCGTTTTTAGTGTTGCTTTTTGGTTTGGGTAAGGCTTTTGGTTGCCCTTCCGGGCGTGGTCCAGTTTACACCGGGCGGGGCTGCATTGAGGGCTGCCGGCGCCAATCGGACCGGATGTGACCGGCCGTGCGCGACGGCGTGGAGCATGGAGGCCGGCGCGCTTAGCTTTTATTAGTAATCATGCTTACTATGTAGTCTCCCGGGTTTCGAGGAGGACGGGCATGGGACTCACCATGGGCGGCCCTGCGTTCGTTCCCGTCAGCAGCGCGGCAGACCAAGGAGCCCCATGAGAATCCCGGAAACCAGAGGACCCGTCAGCAGCGCATTGTTCGAGGTCCTGGCGCAGGCTCCGGGCACCGCCGGGCCGGGCTTGGACGGGCTGTACTCCCTGGTGGCGCGGCAGCTGGCCGGCACCGGCGACATCATTGCCGACGAGGACATCCAACTCGCGCTGTTCTGCCTTTACGAACTCCATTACTCCGGCCTGGACGGCGTTTCGGACCACTGGGAGTGGGAGCCGTCGCTGATCAGGGTCCGCCGGCTGATCGAGGAACCGTTCGAAGCGGCACTGCGCGCTGCCGCGCACCAGGCCGCCGGGAACTTCGAACTGCCCGGCGGGGTTGCCATGACCAGCGACGCCGTTGCCGACGTCCTCTTCGGCCTGGCCGCCACGGACACTGGTCCCAGCGTGTCCCGCTACGTGGCCAGGAAAGCCACGCTGGACCAGCTCAAGGAGTTCCTGGTCCACAAATCCATGTACCAGCTGAAGGAAGCCGATCCGCACACCTGGGCCATTCCGCGGCTCAGCGGCCGCCCCAAGGCGGCCCTGGTGGAAATCCAGGCGGACGAATACGGCGGCGGGCGGCCTGAGCGGATGCACAGCGCGCTGTTCGCCCGGACCATGCGCGGTCTGGGCCTGGACGACAGCTACGGCGCCTACGTGGACGCCGTCCCCGCGATGTCCCTGGCCTCCGTCAACCTCATGTCGCTCTGCGGTTTGAACCGGCGGCTCCGCGGCGCCATCACCGGGCACCTGGCAATCTACGAAATGACGTCCTCCCAACCCAACCGCTTCTACGGCAACGGATTCCGCCGGCACGGCTTCGGCCCGGACGTCACGCACTACTTTGACGAGCACGTGGAGGCCGACGCCGTCCACGAACAGATCGCGGGACGCGACCTTGCCGGCGGCCTGGTGGAGGCTGAACCTCAACTGCTTGCCGACGTGCTGTTCGGGGCCACGGCCGTCATGGCCATCGACAGCCGCATTTCCGCCCACCTGATGTCGTCCTGGGAAGCTGGGCAGACGTCACTCCGGGCGGCGGCGTGACAGGCGCCGCCGCGGCAGGTGCGCCCGCGGTAAGGGAGGTGGGGCCCCACCTGGTCACTGACGCGGAGTACATCCTTCCCCTGCGCTGGACAGAGGACTCGGGCCTGGCAGAGCTGACGGACTACCTCCGCCACCTTGCGGGCTGGATCCCCGTCGCCGTGGTGGACGGCTCGGACCCCCACTTCTTTGACCGCCACCGTGCCGCGTTTCCCGCAGCGGTCCGCCACATCCGGCCGGACTGCATAGCCCTTGACGGGCGGGCCAGTAACGGCAAGGTTGCAGGCGTCATGGCCGGCCTGCGCACCTCAGGCGCGTCCTTCCTTGTCATCGCCGACGACGACGTCCGTTACACGCGCGAGGCCCTCACCGCCGTCGTCCATTACCTGAAGTCCGCTGACGTGGTGCGGCCGCAGAACTACTTCGTGCCCCTCCCCTGGCACGGCCGGTGGGATACGGCCCGGACCTTGGTCAACCGCGCCTGGTCTGCCGACTACCCGGGAACGCTCGGTGTGCGCCGCGACGCGCTGCTGGCCACCGGCGGCTATGCGGGTGTCCTGTTCGAAAACCTTGAGCTCATCAGGACCATCAAGGCCGCCGGCGGGAGGGAGCGGATCCTTCCGGACCTGTTCGTGGCCCGCAGGCCGCCCACTGCCCGGCACTTCCTGCGCCAGCGCGTGCGCCAGGCCTACGACGGCTTCGCGCAGCCGCGACGGCTGGCCGCCGAGCTCGCCCTGCTGCCGGCAGCGGCAGCAGGATTTTTCCTTCCAGGCCAGGTGCGGGGAATGGCCCTGGGCGGACTCTCCGCGGCGGCCGTCGCCTTTGCAGAAATCGGACGACGGCGGCACAACGGGACCGCCGTCTTCCCCGCCTCGGCAGCATGGTGCGCTCCGCTTTGGGCACTTGAACGGGCCGTCTGCGCCTGGCTGGCCCTCGGGTTCAGGTGGCGGGGCGGCATCCCCTACGCGGGCAGCAGGATCAGGACGGCGGCGCACTCCGAGGCGGAGCTCCGGCGGCGCCACGGGGGCAGGCTCCAGGGCGTCACAGGCAGAGGCGTCCCCGGCAAAGCAGGAACAACAACGATGGATGCGGTGCAGGCATGAACCTTGAACAGCATGGAACAGGAGCCGACGTGGACCAGGTAAATGCGGAGCAGGACCCTGCCAGTTCGATCGTGGTCTGCCCGGACGGGCCCCTCATTGTCCGGGGTGAGTTTGAGATCGTCACCCCGTCCGGTGCTGCCGTGCCCCGGGACCGGAAGACGGTGGCCTTGTGCCGTTGCGGGGCGTCCGCCATCAAGCCGTACTGCGACGGCACGCACAAGATGATCAAGTTCCGCACCGAGCCCCCGGCCGCCTAGTCAGCCAGCGGGTTAGTCAGACCACCAAGCCGCACCAGCCCGGCCACGCCCTTGCCCCGACTCTTGCCGGGACGGCGGTGGGTGTGCGGCTAGGCTGGAGGCAGTCCGTTTTCCGTCCGCAAGGAGTAATAGGAATGAACCTTCTCATCAAGCTGCTCGGGACCGGGGTGAGCCTCGGCGCAGGCCTGGCCGGCACCAAGCTGGTCAACACCATCTGGGAAAAGACCACCGGACAGAAGCCGCCCACCGGCAAGCACGAGGACGTCCCCACCAGCCTGCGTTCGGCGTTGACCTTTGCGCTGATCTCGGCGTCGGTCAGCGCCATCATCCAGGTCCTGGCCAACCGCGGCACCCAGCGCGCCATCGCCCGGTTCGCCAAGACCCAGGACATCGTCTAGCTCTTCCTAGCGTTGCCGGCCGTCGTCGGGGCTGTCCTTCAGGGCAGCCTCGGCGGCGGCTTTCTGCACCACGGCCTCCAGTTCATCGGCGGTGAGCAGCTCCCGGTGCAGGTGCTTGGTGCGGTAGCCGGCGCGGCCCACCATGTGGGCGGACACGGGCACCGTCAGCAGCTGGAAGATCCAGGCCACCACCAGCACCGGCCACACCCACCATGTCCGCATCTGCAGCCCAATCGCGGCCAGCAGAAGGAACAAGCCCAGGACCTGGGGCTTGGTGGCGGCGTGCATGCGGCTCAGCAGGTCCGGGAAACGGAGCAGGCCGATCGCGGCGCCCAGGGACATGAGTGCGCCCACCACCATGAATATGGCCGACACAAGGTCGATCCAGGCGTCAGGGCCGGAAAAGTCAGGACTCATCAGGCTTCACCCTCCGGTCCGCCACGAACCTCGCCACCGTCACGGACCCGATGAAGCCGATGACGGAGATGGCCACCACCAGCATCAGGTTGTTCAGGTGCCGGTTCACGGCCATGTCGATGCACAGCGCCCCGCCCAGGATGGCCAGCAGCACGTCGGTGGCGAGCACCCGGTCCAGCAGCGAAGGTCCGCGCGCGATCCGGATGATGGCCGCGGCCGCGGCCAGCGAGAAGATGACGGCTGTAACAGCCAGGACTACATGCATCATGCGGCGGCCTCCATTCGGACGGCTTCAAGTTCTTCCCGGCTGCCCATGATCCGGATCAGGCCGGCCTCGATGGACCGCACTTCGTTCCGCAGGCCCTCCACGTCTTCCGGCGAGGTGATGTTGAGTGCGTGCAGGTAAAGGGTGGACGTGGAGCGATCCACCTCCACCACCAGGGACCCCGGGATCAGGGAGATGACGTGCCCGGTGGCGGTGACGATCAGGTCCTGGTGGCTGCGCAGCCGGACGGCGACGACGGCGTTGGTTACCTTCGGCCCGCGGACCGTGGCGAGGTAGAGCACCTGGGCGCTGGCCACCACCACTTTCCACAGGAACACCAGGGCAAAGGGCGCCGCATAAAGGATGTTGAAGCGGCCGCTGAGCTCCACCGGCGGAAGGTAGAAGAGCCGGGCCACGCCCACGGCCAGCAAGGCACCGAACAGGAGGTTGCCTGGGCTGAAATCCTGCCATAGGGCGCCCCAGACAACCACCAGCCAGACCAGGAGCGGCAGTTCCTGGCGCAGGGAGATTCGTTTGCGGCTCATCGTGCTCCTCCCCCGGCGGTTGTCCCGGCAGCTGAACCCGGTACGGCGGTGCCCTCACCCAGGACCGCCTGGATGTACGGTGCCCGGTCCAACATGTCCCGTGCGGCCCGGTCCGAAAGACTGAACAGCGGCCCGGCAAAAACGGTCAGGGCGACACCGAGGACCACCAGGCCCGCCGTGGAACCCACCATGGTGCGCGGCAGGAGGGTCACGGTGTTGTTGGCCTTGGCTCCGGGCCCGGAAGCCCTCGCCCCAGGCGCGGCGAGCAGCACCGGGTCCGGATGTTCGGCGTCGGTTGGGCGGCGCCAGAACGCGCGGTTCCATACCCTGGCGATGGCGAGCAGCGTCAGGAGGCTGGTCACCACACCGCCGATCACCAGCGCGTAGGCCAGCGGCGTGCCCAGCTCCACGCCGGCCTGCAGCAGCCCCACCTTGCCCAGGAATCCGGAGAACGGCGGGATGCCGGCCAGGTTCATCCCGGGAATGAAGAACAGCAGCGCCAGCATGGGCGAGAGCTTGGCCAGGCCGCCCAGCCGGTCCACCGAGGAACTGCCACCCCGGCGTTCAATCAGGCCGGTTACCAGGAAGAGGCTGGTCTGGATGGTGATGTGGTGCGCCACGTAGAAGACTGCCGCGGCCAGCCCCACCGCCGAGGACATGGCCAGGCCGAACACCATGTAGCCGATGTGGCTGACCAGGGTGAACGAAAGCAGGCGCTTGATGTCGCTCTGGGCCAGCGCACCCAGGATACCCACCACCATGGTCAGCAGCGCCGCCACCATCAGGGGTGTGTTCAGGGTGTCGCCGGGGAACAGCAGGGTCTCGGTCCGGACCATCGCGTACACGCCCACCTTGGTGAGCAACCCGGCGAATACCGCGGTGACCGGCGCCGGGGCCGTGGGGTAGGAGTCCGGGAGCCAAAAGGAGAGGGGAAAGACGGCTGCCTTGATGCCGAACGCCACCAGCAGCATCACGTGCAGGAGCGTTTTGGTGCCCTGGTCCAGTTCGCCGAGCTTGATGGCCAGGTCCGCCATGTTGACCGTGCCGGTGGCGCCGTAGACCATGGCGATGGCGATCAGGAACAGCACCGAGGACACTACGGACACCACCACGTAGGTGACGCCGGCCCGGATGCGCGGCCCGGTGCCGCCCAGGGTCATCAGCACGTAGCTTGCGGTCAGCAGGATCTCGAAGCCGACGTACAGGTTGAAGAGGTCCCCGGACAGGAACGCGTTGGACACCCCGGCCACCAGGATCAGGTAGGTGGGGTGGAAGATCGAGACCGGGGCGTCCTCGTCGCCGTCGGCCATGCCCTGCCCGGTGGCGTAGACCAGCACGGCCAGGCTCACGGCGGAGGACACCACCAGCATCAGCGACGAGAACTGGTCCACCACCATGACGATGCCGAATGGCGGCACCCAGCCGCCCAGGTTCACCGCGGTGGTGCCGCCGTTCCAGGCGGACGCCAGCAGGAGGCACTCAAGCAGCAGGGTCAGCGACAGCAGGGCGATGCTCACCGCACGCTGGGCCCGGGAGTGCCGGATGAGCAGGAAGGTGAGGGCGGCGCCCAGGATGGGAAGGACGACGGCGAGCGGGGCCAGGCTTGCAATGTTCACTTGCCGCCTCCTTCCGGGTTGGGATCAATGTTGAGCGAGCCGGGCTTTTCCTCCGCGGCAGCGTGTTCGGCGGGCATCTCCCGGCCGCCGGCCACCAGCGTGGCCACGGCCTGGTCCGTTTCGTGGCCCCCGTCCGCCCTGTCCAGGTTCGCGGTGGAAGCCCCATGGTTGGAGACGTCCCGGCCGTCGGACCCGAGCATAGTGAGCGGAAACTCGGAGGTTTCCGCGGGGACTTCAGCGTCGTCCTCGGCGTCAAAGCTGGGGGTCGCCGCCACGCGGCGGTCCTCAAGGTCGTCCTGGATCTCGTCCTGGCGGGCCAGGACCCAGGTGCGGTAGATGATGCCCAGCATGAACGCTGTGACCGCGAAGGAAATCACGATCGACGTCAGGATCAGGGCCTGCGGCAACGGGTCGTTGTACTCCTGGGCGGCCCTGTCCTTGGCGAACAGCGGCGCCAGGCCGGCGTAGCCGCCGGTGGCCAGGATCAGCAGGTTGGTGGCGTTGGCCAGGAGCATCAGCCCCAACAGCACCCGGGTGAGGCTGCGTTCCAGGATCAGGTAGATCCCGCAGGCATACAGGGCGCCCATCACGATCAGCAGTGTCAGGTTGACGCTCATGCGTGGCCCTTTACGGTGGTCTCGGCAGGAATCCCGTCCGGTTCCTGTTCCTGCTGGTCCTGTTCCCGCTGGCCCTGGACCTGCATGCGGTCAGGTTCCCGCCCGTGCCGGTCGTGGTCCGGTTCGTGCCCGCCCCCGGCGGACCGCTCCTCCATGTGCTCATCAATTTCGGCCCCGAGGCTGCGCAGCACGTCCAGCACCAGGCCCACCACCACGATGTAGACGCCGATATCGAAGATGGTGGAGGTGACGAACTTAATGTCCCCGAACACCGGCAGCCACACCTGGATGATGGCGGACTGGAACACCTGGCCACCCAGCAGCAGGGGCATCACCCCGGAGACGGCAGCCAGGGCCAGGCCGGTCCCCAGCAGGCCGCCGGCACTGATTGGCGCCGCTTCCCGGAGTTCGAAGCGCCCGCCGGCCAGGTAGCGGATGGTCAGGGCCAGACCTGCGGTGAGGCCGCCGGCAAAGCCGCCGCCCGGCAGATTGTGGCCCGCCAGCAGCAGGTAGAGCGAAAAGATGATCATCGAGTGGAAAATCAGGCGGGTGATCACCTCGAAGATGATGGAGCGGCGCTCCGGGGCCAGCGTCCGCCCTGCCACGATCCACGCGTCGCGGGCCGAGGCTGCAAACCTCCGGCTGATGGCCAGTGCGGCCCCGTCACGGGATCCGGGGTCCACGCCGCGGTATCGCCCCACGGTGCCCTCCGCAACGGACGCCGACGCCTGCAGGCGGTCGCCGCGTCCCCGCACGAAGATCAGGCTGGCCACGCCGGTGGCGGCGAGCGCCAGCACGCTGATTTCCCCGAACGTATCCCAGGCGCGGATGTCCACCAGGGTCACGTTGACCACGTTCAGCCCGCCGCCGCCCTCATAGGCAAGCTGCGGGAACTGCAGCGAGATGGGAATCGCGGTGCGGGCGCCCATGGCGAAGATGGCGGCGAACACCATGGTCACGCCGAATCCCACGCCGATGATGACGCGCACCACCCGGTACCTGCCGCCGGTACGGTCGCGCAGCTCGGGCGGCAGGCTCCGCATGGCCAGGACGAAGGCCACCAGAATGATGGTCTCCACCAGCATCTGGGTGAGGGCCAGGTCCGGGGCACCCTGCAGCGCAAACACCAGTGCGATGCCGTACCCGGTCACGGACACCATCAGGACTGCAAGGAAGCGCTTGTTGGCCTTGACGGCGGCGAGGGCGCCAATCACGATGCCTGCGCCGGCCACGAGCTGCAGCGGGGAGTTGGGATCCACCAAATAGACGTTCTGCGGCATGGCGGTACCGCCCAGCACGATGGCCACGAGCGGCAGGACGAATGCCACGCTGAGGATCACGGCAAGGTAGAAGTACAGGGAACCGCGCTGCGTGCGCCCGGTGATCCAGACCGCCGCGTCATCCAGGGCCCCAATGGTCAGCTGGTAGGCGCGGTCGCCGTCCACCCATGCCGGGACCAAGGACTGGGCGCGGGCCACCGCGCTGCGGCCAAAGTACATGGCGGCGCCCAGCACGAAGGTGAGGGCTGTCAGCCCAAGCGCCGGAGTGAATCCATGCCACAGCGCAAGGTGCCCGGCTTGCTCGGCCGGAGTGCCGGCGTCGGGCGCTGTGGAAGCGAAAAGCGCGGCGTACGGCTGGATCCAGGCATCCACGGGAAGCGGCCAGAGCCCATAAACGATGGTGAGGAGGCTGAGGATCGCGGGAGCGGCAAGGAAGGAGGGTGTGATCGCCTTGAACGGAGTGGGTTCCACGCCTGGCTTGACGGCAAAGGCACCCCACATGAAGCGGGCGCTGTAGGCAAAGGTGAGGATGGAACCCAGCACCAGTCCCACCAGGACCACCAGGGCCCACGGTCCGGAGTGCGGTTCCTTGGCGTGGTGCACGAAGGCTTCCAGCACCGATTCCTTGGCCACGAAGCCGCCCAGCAGCGGAATGCCCGCCATGGACGCGGCACCGATTGCGGCCACGATGCCCAAAGCGCGTGAGGAGCGGAAGACGCCGGACAGCTTGCGCACGTCCCGGGTTCCGGACTGGTGGTCGATGATGCCCACCACCAGGAAGAGCGTGGCCTTGAACAGGCCGTGGGCCAGCAGCATGGCCAGGCCCGCGAGCGCGGCGTCGGGCGTTCCCAGGCCCACCACCATGGTGAGGAAGCCCAGCTGGCTGACGGTGCCGTAGGCAAGGATCAGCTTGATGTCGGTTTGCCGCAGCGCCCGGTAGCCACCCACCAGCATGGTGGCCAGGCCCAGCCCCAGGACAACGGGCTGCCAGTAGGCAGTCTCCGAAAAGCCGGGCGCGAGCCGTGCCACCAGGTAGATGCCGGCCTTCACCATGGCGGCGGCATGCAGGTAGGCGCTGACGGGAGTGGGCGCGGCCATGGCGCCGGGCAGCCAGAAGTGGAACGGGACCAGCGCGGATTTGGTGATGGCACCGACCATGATGAGGACGACGGCGGCGCTCACCATGGCGGCCGAAGGGCCGGTTGCCAGCGCGGCGGCTTGCTCCATGATGCTGGAAATGCGGTAGGTCCCGGCGGTGTAGCCGAGCATGATGAGGCCCACCAGCATGGCCAGGCCGCCGGCGGTGGTGACCATCAGCGCTTGGAGGGCGGAGCGGCGGGCGGCAAGCCTGGTCCGGGCGAAACCGATCAGCAGGTAGGACAGGATGGTGGTCAGTTCCCAGAAGATGAACAGCAGCAGGAGGTCATCCGCGGTGACCAGGCCGAACATGGCACCGGCAAAGGCCAGCAGCTGGGCACCGAACGCACCCAGGTCCTGGTCCTTCCTCTTGAAGTACCGCGCGCAGTAGACCAGCACCAGGGAGCCGACGCCGAGGACCAGGAGGGACATCACCCAGGCCAGCGCGTCCATGCGGAAAGCCAGTTCCAGATGGAGGCTGGGGATCCATTCGAAGATCTCGGTGATGGTTCCGGGCCCGGAATAGATGGGGCCGTGCTGGAGCATCAGCCAGCCGAAGGAAATCGCGGGAACTGCAGCAAGCGCATAAAAAGTGTTGCGGCCCCAGACCCTGAAAAGGAAGGGCGCGAGGACAGCCACCGAAAAGTGCACGGCAAGGACTGTGATCACTGGATTCTCCGCAACGTCAGGGATTCGATTGTCAAAAGTTGGAGCAGGCGGCAAAAAAGTAAGGTTCGGGAGGGTCCAGTTTACCAAGGTAGGTGCGCTATCCTTCACCCTCACTGGCTCGCAACGGACAGAATCCCCGGCAGCACGGGCCCGTGCTGCCGGGGGTGTTCGCCGTCGGCGGATACGATGCATCGTATGAACAGCGCCAGCGCGCCGGGGGCAATGCAGCCGGCCTCGGAACTCGAAGCCGGAACCGCTTCCTCCAGCAAGGGCCGCATCCTGGCCTGGGCCTCCTGGGACTGGGGTTCGGCGGCCTTCAATGCAGTGATGACCACCTTCGTCTTCACCGTTTACCTGACATCCAATGCCTTTGGCGGCGAGGACAGCACATCTGCAGTGCTGGGCGCGGCCCTGGCCGTGGGCGGATTCGCCATCGCGCTGCTGGCACCCGTGACCGGCCAGCGCTCCGACGCCGGCGGCCGGCGCAAGCTGTGGCTGGGAGTGAACTCAGCCGTCGTCGCCATCCTCACGGCCCTGTGCTTCTTCGTGTTCCCTCGCCCGGAGTTCCTGCTCCTCGGGGCATGCCTGATCGCCCTGGGGAACGTGTTCTTCGAATTCGCCGGGGTCAACTACAACGCCATGCTGGCCCAGGTTTCCACGCCGCAGAACATCGGAAAGGTCAGTGGCTTCGGCTGGGGCGCCGGCTACCTGGGCGGAATCGTGGCCCTCCTGATCGTCCTGCAACTGTTCGTCCAACCCGCCTTTGACTGGTTCGGTGCGTCCACCCAGGACAGTCTCAACATCCGGCTCGTGGCCGTCTTCTCCGCCCTGTGGTTCTTCGTCTTTGCCCTTCCGGTCCTGTTCGCCGTCCCTGAGCTGCCCCGGTCACGCCAGGCCACCCGCCTCGGCTTCCTGGCCAGCTACGGACTGCTTTTCCGCCGGATCAAGGCCATCTACGCCACCAGCCCGCACACCATCTACTTCCTGCTGGCCAGCGCCGTGTTCCGCGACGGGCTCGCCGCCGTCTTCACGTTCGGCGGGATCATCGCTGCCGGGACATTTGGCTTTGCCCTGTCCCAGGTGATCTTCTTCGCCATCTTCGGGAACGTGGTGGCGGCCATCGGCGCGATGCTGGGCGGGTTCCTTGACGACAAAGTGGGTCCCAAGGCTGTTATCACCAGCTCCCTGGTGGGACTCCTCGTGGCCGGGACCGCCATCCTGGTCCTGGGCAACGGCAACTATTCCTTCTTCGGAATGCAATGGGCGGGCAGCACCACCTTCTGGGTGTTCGGACTGTTCCTCTGCCTGTTCGTCGGGCCGGCCCAGTCGTCGTCGCGCGCGTACCTGGCCAGGCTCGCACCACACGGGGAGTCCGGCGAACTCTTCGGCCTGTATGCCACCACCGGCCGGGCCGTCAGCTTCCTTGCGCCCGCCCTGTTCACGCTCTGCATCACCCTGGCAACCCCACTGGTGCCTGCCGGACAGGCACAGCGGTGGGGCATCCTTGGCATCATGGTGGTCCTGCTGGCCGGACTCCTGGTGCTGCTCCCGGTGAAGTCGCCCGCAAAGGCGCCCGTCGCCGTCGTACCCGCCAGCTGAAACACCGCGTTCGGGTCCTGGTCCGGGGCTCCGCCAACTGTTGGAACGCAGACTAGGCTGGAGCCATGAACGTGGACGAAACGAACCTTCCGGGCCTGGGCCTCCGGAAGGATTTCATGACCGCCTCCGGGCGCCGCATCGGCGTGGTGGAGCGGCGGGAAGGCCAGACGGAACTCATCGTTTCCACCTGGGACGACCCCGACACCTGCCAGGCTTCGATTCCGCTGACCAGCGACGAAGCAGCCACCCTTGGCAACCTCCTGGGCGGCACGCACCTGGCCATGAAGCTCGCAGAGGAGCACAAGGACGTGCCGGGCATTGTCACCCGGCAGTTCTCCATCGCCGCCGACTCCCCGTTCCAGAACCAACCCATGGGCAAGGCGTCCATCCGCACCCGGAGCGGCGTCTCCATCGTTGCCATCATGCGCGAGGGTGAGGTGCTGCCATCGCCTGGGCCCGACGTCGTCCTCCACCCCGGTGACCTGCTGGTGGCCGTGGGCACCCAGGAAGGCCTCGATTCAGCGGCCCATATCCTGCGCCACGGCTAGTTCCCATGGACCCGTTGGCCCAGACCCTCGTTGAACTGGGGGCCGTCGTGTTCTGCCTCGGCCTCCTGGCCAGGCTGGCCGGACGGATCGGCATGTCGCCCATCCCGTTCTACCTGCTGGGTGGGCTGGCATTCGGTGCCGGCGGCATCATCAAGCTCGAAGGCATGCACGAATTCGCCCATCTCTCCGGCGAAATCGGCGTTATCCTCCTCCTGCTTATGCTCGGGCTGGAATATACGGCTGCTGAACTTTTTACGGGGCTGCGCCGTTCGTGGCAGGCCGGCATCCTGGACCTCGTCCTGAACTTCCTGCCCGGCGCGGGGCTCGCGCTGCTCCTGGGCTGGGGCGGCGTGGGAGCCATGGTCATGGGCGGGGTCACCTACATCTCCTCTTCAGGCATCGCCGCAAAGGTCATCACGGACCTGGGCCGGCTCGGAAACCGCGAAACGCCCGTGGTGCTGTCCATCCTGGTGTTCGAGGACCTGGCCATGGCCGTCTACCTGCCCATCCTCACGGCCACGCTGGCCGGGGTCAGTTTCCTGGGCGGGCTCACCACGGTGGGGATTGCCCTGGCGGTGGTCAGCGTGGTGCTGATGGTGGCGCTGCGGCACGGGCACCATGTGTCCAAGGCCGTCCACAGCGAGAACTCCGAGGTCTTCCTGCTCAACGTCCTGGGCGCCGCCCTGCTGGTGGCCGGCGTAGCATCCGCCATGCAGGTCTCGGCGGCGGTGGGGGCCTTCATGCTGGGCATCGCCATCTCAGGTGCCACCGCGCACAATGCCACCCGGATCCTTGAGCCGCTGCGGGACCTGTTTGCCGCGATCTTCTTTGTGGCGTTCGGGCTCAACACGGACCCCACCTCCATTCCGCCGGTGCTGGGCTGGGCCCTGGTCCTGGCGGTAGCAACGGCGGGCACCAAGATGATCACGGGGATCTGGGCCGCCAAGCAGGCCGGGATCGCCCGGCCCGGCCGTTTCCGGGCGGGCGCGGCCCTGGTGGCCCGCGGCGAATTCTCCATCGTGATCGCGGGCCTGGCTGTGGCCTCGGGGGCGGTTCCGCATGACCTTGCGGCGCTGGCCACCGCCTACGTGCTGCTGATGGCGGTGCTGGGTCCGCTGGCCGCGCGCTATGTGGAGCCGCTGGCCAAGCCGTTCATCCGGCCGCGGGCGGTGGCCCCGCAGCTTTAGGGCCCGGGAGTGTTTTAGGGTTTTTGGCTCAGCTCTTACCTGGTGGTGCCGCTAAATGCTGGTGCGGTGGAAGTTCAGGTGGCTGCGGCTGGCGGTGGGGCCGCGCTGGCCCTGGTACCGGTTTCCGTATTCCCCCTGGCCGTACGGGTACTCTGCAGCCGAACTCAGCCGGAAAAAGCAGAGCTGGCCAATCTTCATGCCCGGCCACAGCTTGATGGGCAGGGTTGCCATGTTGGACAGCTCAAGGGTGACGTGGCCGGAAAAGCCGGGGTCGATGAACCCTGCAGTGGAGTGCGTCAGCAGGCCCAGCCGGCCCAGCGATGACTTGCCTTCCAGCCGGGCAGCGATGTCATCGGGCAGCGTCACGGTCTCATAGGTGGAACCCAGGACAAACTCCCCCGGGTGCAGGATGAAGGCCTCGTCCTGCTCCACTTCCACCAGCCGGGTCAGTTCGGGCTGCTCCTGCGCGGGATCAATGTGCGCGTACTTGTGGTTGTCGAACAAGCGGAAGAACTTATCAATCCGGACATCCACGGACGACGGCTGGACCATCGCCGGATCGTACGGTTCCAGCACGATCCGCTGGGAATCAATTTCGGCTCGAATGTCACGGTCAGAGATCAGCACCGTCCCAAATTACCGTATCGGTTATCCACAGCCACACTTTCCCGTTGTTGCTGTGGCCTCCTGGGGCTAATGTTGCGATTGAAAGCCGCCGGAATGGTCTCCCGGATGGCGTAACAGAGCTGGGGATGTTGTGAATAAATTAGTGGCACCGTCTTTTATTGGCGTGCTCTGTGCATTGGCGTTGGTCTCTTCGTCGGATGCCGTGCCGCCCGGGCCGCTGCCATTCGGCCAGGCATCGGGGACAGCGAGCATTACACTGCAGACCCCGCTGGTCCGCAGCGGCGGAACCTCCACCCAGGCGGACCCGGCAGGAAGACTCACTCCTGCCGTGGACCCCGACATCCGCGTCGCTTCCCCCTTGACCGGGGCAAGCCCGGCACCGGAGCCCGCTCCCCCGACGGCCACGCCCGCCCCGGACCTCGCCCCTCCGTCCTCCGGTACAGGGGTTGCGCCTTCCACGGAAACGCTGGGATCTCCGGAGGCCACTGCCGCTTCCACGGAGTCCACCCCCCAGACGGCTTCCATCCCTCCACTGTGGGCACCGGACCAGGAACTCGGCTCGCCCTCCACAACGCAGCTGGCGGCTCCCCAACCCGCTCCGGCCCTGTCCGCCGAGGCACTGGTACCGGACAGCAACGCGTCCGCCATCCTTACCGTGTTCACCAAGATCAACGAGTACCGGGTGGCCAACGGCCTTAACAAGGTCAAGTACCACCCCACGGTGGCCGGGATGTCGCAGGAATGGTCGGACAGCATCGCTACGCGCGAAGTGATTGAACACCGGGCGAGCTTCTGGACCGATCCCCGCGCCCTGAATCCCAACAACGGCGCGGGCGAAGTCATTGCCATCCGCACCGACCGCGACGCCGCCCAGCTCGTGGAGTGGTGGAAGGGTTCACCGGGCCACAACGCCATGCTTCTGGACCCGCGCTTCAACGTAATGGGCGCCGGGATCTCCTACACCAACTCCACCTATCAGATCTGGGGTGTGGTGAACTTCTTCGGGTACACCACGCTGCCGGCAGGGACCCTTGATTCCCCGGGCGGCGCAGGGTCGGGCGGGGCTCTCCCGCCGCCGCCGCCGAGCCTGTGCGACGCGCCCGTCAAGCACATGCCGCCCACCCTCAACCTCGCCGCCGCGGCAATCACCGGCCCGGCCGACCTCGTTTCCGTCGACTCCGCCGGCCAGCTGCTGAACCGGGCCTCCACCGGGCCCCGCACCTACGCCGCGCCCAAGGTCATCGGATCCGGCTTCGGCGGAGCCAAGGAAGTCTTTGTCACCGACTGGGACCGGGACGGCGCCTATGACGTCCTGACACAGTGGACCGGCGGCAATCTGACCCTGCACAGGGGGATCGCCAGCGGCGGCTTCCAGGCGCCCATCACCCTCGGTACCGGCGGCTGGAACACCCTGACCCTGGCGGTCGGGGGCTGGTGCGCCAACAACCGCATGCCCCAGATCCTGGCCCTGGACAGCGCCGGCAATCTGTTCCTGTATGCCAACAAGGGCACGGGGGATATCGCGGACCGGGTGGCCATTGCCACCGGCGTCTACGCCTCCCGGCTCTCCATGGTGGACTACGACGCCGACGGCTTCCAGGACGTCCTGGCGTTGAAGGCTGACGGCACCGTGCAGCTCTACCGCGGGTGGGGCACCACCGCCGTCCGCGCTGAGGCCCGGCCCACCGTCGCGACCGGGTGGACGGATGTTACGGGAATCCGTCCGCTGCGCAATGTCACCGGGCTGAATTCCACTGGCATAGCGCTTCGGCGGGCCAACGACACCGTGCAGTACTGGGACCTGACCTGGGGAAGTCTCGCGTCGCCGTCGAACATTGCCGGACCCTGGACCGGGCAACGGCTGGCGCAGTAGGCCAAAGCCCGCGCCAGCAGCTGAAACCCGGAGCCCTGCGCCCCGCAGCCGGGGTCAGATTGCGGGCTGCAGTTCCAGTACGTGCTTCAGCCGGTCCAGCTGGGCCACGTCGGAGCTGACGCGGCGCTGCAGCATCCCGTCGAGGAACGTGAACCTGCTAAGGAAGCCGAAGCGGCCGCCGCGTTTCGCTTCCATGGCAAACCGCACGCGGGTCCCGGCGTCCTCGGTGCTGAGATAGTAGCCGCCCCAGCGCGTTGCAGGGCCGGAGACTATGTGGAATTCGATTTCCGCCCCGGGCCGCAGATTGGTGATCTCCAGCTCCGCCGGGATGCTCAGGCCGGAACGGCCGGCCACCATTTTGCGGTACACCGCGCCCGTGGCATCGGCCGGCCCCTGGACGAGCTTCACGCTCCGGACGTCGCTGCGCCATGCGGGAAGGTTGGTCGCGTCAAGGAGGTATTGGTACACGGCCATGGCGTCGCGTTCTATGAGGACCTCGTGCTCTGCGATTGCCATGTAGAAAAGTTCCTGTGGTTGACGTCGGCTGCCGCAATAGCTGCCTCCCCCAAATGCGGCCGCTACCCGGATCAGGTTAGCCAGCCCTCCCCGCCCGGACCTAGCAGGCAGCGCGGACGTTATTGAAGAGTTACTGGATGACGTTGCCGGTTGCAGGTCAGGCTTTAAGGACACGAAGCCGCTGCTTGCCCGGGTTGGCGGGGAGCCCGCAGATCTGCGCTAAGCTAAGTTCTGCCCCGCTCAAGCGAGGGCGCTGCGGCTGTAGCTCAATGGTAGAGCGCTAGCTTCCCAAGCTTGATACGCGGGTTCGATTCCCGTCAGCCGCTCCAATCCCTTCCTGCCGGACCCGGCGCCCTTCCCCTCTTGCCCGGCCCCTTGTGTACACGGCCCTGTTACGCAGCCGCCCGCCGCGCGATCTGCACCGGATGCCGCCGGTCCCGCCAGTCCACTTTGAGCTGGAGCGAGCCCTTCCGCGCCAGGATTGCTGCCACCGTCGCGGCCGCAAGCGCCGGGACGCCCCCGGAAACCAGCAGGGCAACATGCGGATTGGCATGCTCGGCGATCGAACCCAGCATGAAGCCACCCAGCGCCTGGCCCCCGATCTGCACCATGATGTACAGGCTCATCACACGGCCGCGGATGCCCAGGTTGGAACTGACCTGCACCAGCTGGTTGCAGCCGGTCAGGAACATGAGGCACCAGAATCCGGACAGGACCATTACCGCGCCGAAGGTCACCATGGACGGGGCAAGCGCGGCAAGGCACAGCATCAGGCCGTACATCCCGGCGCAGAACACCACGGACCGAAGGCGCAGTTGACGACGGCGGGTGGATGCCACTGCCCCGGACAGGGCACCGAGTGCCACCAGGGCGTTGAGCACGCCGTAGCCGCCGGCGCCCACCTGGAAGATGTGGTCCGCGAAAGCTGCGAGGATGACGGGCAGGCTCATGGCGAAGACTGAGACGAATCCGGCCATCAGCCAGGGCCAGTAGATGGTGGGCTTGCTCAATGCATAGCGGAGCCCCTCCCGCAGCATTCCCTTGCTCTTGGGTGTGGGGGCACTGACGAACAGCTGGTCCTTCCGCAGGACCAGGAGCATCACCACGGTGGAGCAGCAGGCCAGGGCGTTGGCCGCGAAGGCCCAGCCTGCGCCCACCGCCGTCAGCAGGAGCCCTGCGATGGCCGGGCCTATCAGGCCGCCCAACTGGAAGGTGGTGGAGTTGACGCTGATGGCGTTCCGCAAATACGTAGGGCCCACAAGTTCGTTGACGAACACTTGGCGTGCGGGCTGGTCGAGGACTGTCACCAGGCCCAGGATCAGGGCAATGCCGTAGACGTGCCCCACCATGATGACGCCGGTGAGGGCAAGGGTGGCCAGCGTTGCGGCAAGGACGGCGGCCACGCTCTGGCACAGGATAAGGATCTTGCGCTTGGCGAAGCGGTCGGCGATCATGCCGCCCCAGGGGCCCAGCAGCAAGGAGGGCAGGAACTGCAGCGCCACGGTGATGCCCACTGCCGTTACCGAGCCGGAGAGCTGGAGCACCAGCCAGTCCTGGGCGATCCTCTGCATCCAGATGGCGATGACGGCGATGAAGTGGCCTGCCGCGAAGATCCGGAAATTCGGTACCTTCAGCGAGATGAAGGTGTGCTTCCACGGGAGCCGCTCGGCGACGACGGGAATTGGCTGGGTTTGGTTCTCCGGCGGCGCTGAGCCCGCCGCGTCGATGACTGGCTGGGAGATGGAGGCCGACGAAGGCGGTGGGGGTGCCACAGGGATGTCCTCAAAATTGCGGGGCGGTCTGGGATGCCCTTAACGCTAGGCTGGCGGAGCAGATTATGGAGGCGTATGGTCCCTATAACTCGTATTGCGATACGCAATAGCATCGCCGCCCCAGAGACACCGGAGTCCCGCATGTTCGAACCAGCCCAGTTGCGCTCCTTCCTGGCCGTTGCCGACACCCTCAGCTTCACCAAGGCCGCCGAGCGCCTGGGGCTGGCCCAACCAACCATCAGCCAGCACATCCGCAAGCTGGAGGCGGCTGCCAAACGCAGCCTGATCACGCGCGATACCCGCGACGTCCGGCTCACGGACAACGGCGACGCCATGGCCGGATTCGCGCGGAACATCCTGTCCGCCCACGGCGCCGCCGCCCGCTACTTTTCCGGCTCGGCCATGCGGGGCCGGCTGCGCTTCGGCACCGCGGACGACCTCGCCATCACGGGGCTGCCCCGGATCCTGCGCGAGTTCCGGCAGATCTACCCCCAGATCAACCTGGAACTGACGGTGGGGCAAAGCGACCAGCTGTACCGCAAGCTCAACGCCGGACAGCTGGACCTGGTCTTCGTGAAATGGGTGGCCGGGGCAAAGGACGGCACGGTGGTCCAGCACGATTCCTTCTCGTGGGTGGGCCTGGAGCAGACCGTGATGGAGCCGGGCACCCCGGTACCGCTGATCGCCTACCCCGCCCCCAGCCTCAGCCGGAAGCTCGCGATTGATGCGCTCGAAGCGCACGGCAGGACCTGGCGGATCACCTGCACCACGCGGCAGATCAGCGGCGTGCTGGCGGCGGTCCGGGCCGGCATCGGCGTCGCGGTGATGCCGACGTCGCTGGTCCCCGAAGACCTGAAGATCATCACCCGCCGCTTCGACCTTCCCGCCGTGGGGGACGTGGACTTCACCCTGATCCGCAATCCGCTGGCAAACGCCGAGGTGATCGAGGCCCTCACCCAGTCCATTGTCGGACGGACCATTAACCGGCAAACCTAACTCTCTTCCGGCATGATTTCCAGCATTTGGGGGAGTTAGGGGGTCCGTGTCCATTGATAGGGGGACTGGCATAGCCTATGCTGATTTTCCAAGGTCAAGCAGCAGGCCAGTTCACTAAATCAAGCGCGTCCCCGCATGCCGGAAACGCCGCTTGGGACAGGCAGCCAATGACGACAGCCAGGAACATCCATCTCGGTTCTGCCCACGCACGCCCGTACTCTGCACCACGGCCGTCCACCCGCCAGAACACCCTCGGAACCGGACACGCCTCCGTTGACTCCGGTTATGTGGGGAAACCCACCTGCGACAAGTGCCGTACCGACGAATTCGTCTACCTCGAGTCGTACATTCCGCCCACCTACCGGCGTGACGGAACCGTGGCCACCCTTGGCGAGGTAGCCTACACCTGCACGCGCTGCGAGGATTTCTCGGCGCACAGCGTCCCGGTCACCTGGACACCGCCCGGCTGGTACCTGGGCTAGCGCACATACAAAAGGTCCGGTGGTTGGCTTGTGTAAACAAGCCAACCACCGGACCTTTTTGCGCCTGCCTGCCCTAGATCAGCGCGTCCGACAGGTGGTTCGGGGTACCGAAGCGGTGGGCGGTGATGCTGACGGCCTGCTCATGCAGGAACGGCAGCAGCTCCACCCGGCCGGCTTCGGTCACGGCGTGGGCGTAGATGGCCAGGTCCGGGCGTCCGCCGGTCGCTTCGGCCAGCGCGGAGGCGTCGCCGCCGATCAGGCGGATGCGCGCGCCGGAGAGCTTGCCCGCTGCGGCGAGGTGAGCGGCGGCAGCCAGCCAGTCGGCGTCGGACTCCACCGTCACGTCGATGTCCTGTGCGGTGAGCACGGAACGCAGCTGTGCGGGAAGTTCGACGGCGGCGGACACCGTGAGTGCCGAGCCCGCCAGCACCCCGGCTGCCACTGTCCGGACGAGGTGTGCCAGCGGCGCACCTTCGGAGAGGCGGATGGTGACGGGCAGGCTGCGGTAGCGGAAGATGTTACGTTCGGCGCTCAGCCCGGAGACGTCCTTGGCGGTGCCGAACTCCGAAGCCCAGGCCTCGGCGTCGGATGCCAGGGCCCGCTGCACGGACTCAAGCTCTGCTGGCTGCAGGGCGGATCCGGTTGCATTCAAGATGCGGCGCACCCCCGGGTTGGTGACGGCTGCCGTCGCGGTGCTGGTGGCAGGAACCCAGTCGCCCAGACCGGCCAGGTAATTGGGGCCGCCCGCCTTGGTGCCGGCGCCAACGGCGGACTTCTTCCAGCCACCGAAGGGCTGGCGCTGGACGATGGCGCCGGTGATGCCGCGGTTCACGTAGAGGTTGCCGGCCTGGATGGTGTCCAGCCAGATGCCCAGTTCCTCGGTGTCGAGCGAGTGCAGGCCTGCGGTGAGGCCGTACTCGATCTGGTTCTGGATGGCGATGGCTTCTTCCAAGGTCTCGGCCGTCATGACACCCAGCACGGGGCCGAAGAACTCGGTGAGGTGGAAGTAGGAGCCGCGCTTGACGCCGTAGCGTACGCCCGGGCTCCACAGCCGTCCGGTGTCGTCGAGCTTCTTCGGTTCCACGGCCCAGTTTTCGCCGTCGCCCAGGGTGGTGAGGGCGTTGAGCAGCTTGCCGTTGGCGGGCTCGATGATCGGGCCCATCTGGCTGGTGGGGTCCTCAGGGTAGCCCACCTTGAGGGAGGTGACGGCGTCGATCAATTGGTTGTGGAACCGCTTGGACTTGGCCACCGAGCCCACCAGGATCACCAGCGAGGCGGCGGAACACTTCTGCCCGGCGTGGCCGAATGCGGAGTAGGCCACATCCTTTGCGGCCAGGTCCAGGTCAGCACTCGGAGTGACGATGATGGCGTTCTTGCCGCTGGTTTCGGCCAGCAGCGGCAGGTCCGCGCGGAAGGAGCGGAACAGTTCGGCGGTTTCGTAACCGCCGGTGAGGATCACGCGGTCCACGGCGGGGTGGCTGATGAGCTGGGTGCCGAGCTCGCGCTCCCCCAGCTGCACCATGGTCAGGGCGCCCTTGGGCACGCCGGCCTCCCACAGCGCTTCCACCATGACGGCGCCGCTGCGGGCGGCCTGCTTGGCAGGCTTGATCACGACGGCGGAGCCGGCGGCGAGTGCCGCAAGGGTGGACCCGGCGGGGATGGCGACCGGGAAGTTCCATGGCGGGGTGACAACGGTGAGCTTGGCCGGGACGAACGTGGCGCCGTCGACCGTGTCCAGCTTGCGGGCGGACTCGGCGTAGTAGTGGGCAAAGTCCACGGCCTCGCTGACCTCGGGATCGCCCTGGTCGATCGTCTTGCCGGTCTCGCTGGCCATGACCTCAAGCAGGTCAGCGCGGCGGCCCTCCAGGATCTCACCGGCACGGTGCAGGATCTCGGCGCGCTCATTGCCGGAGAGCTGGCCCCAGGCCTTGCCCTTCTCCAGTGCGTTGGCGATGGCGCTGTTGAGCGTTTCCTCGTCGTTGATGAACGCAGCCTTCACCGAGGCGTCGCCCAGGGTGGAGGCCGGGACCCGGTCCAGGATGGCGCGGCCCCAGGTGCGGTTGGCGGGGAGCGCTGGATCGGTGTCCGGGGTGTTCCGGAAACCGGTGTGCGGCATCGGCTCCGGCGGAAGGTTCCGGTCCTGGCGGCGGTTTGGCAGCGGGACGGTGTTGTCCAGGGCCTCCAGCGAGGAGAGGAAGCGCTGCTTTTCGCGCTCGAACAGGCCCTCGTTTTCGCTGAGCTCAAACACCGCGGACATGAAGTTTTCCTGGCTGGCGCCCTCTTCCAGGCGGCGGATCAGGTAGGCGATGGCTACGTCGAACTCGGCCGGGTGCACCACGGGCGTGTAAAGGAGCAGGGAGCCCACGTCCTTCTTAACCGCCTCGGCCTGGCCCTGCGCCATGCCCAGCAGCATCTCGAACTCGATGCCGGACTCCACGCCGCGCTGCTTGGCCAGGAGCCAGGCGAAGGCGATGTCGAACAGGTTGTGGCCGGCCACGCCGATGCGGATGTTCTTGATCCGCTCCGGGTGCAGCGCGTAGTTAATGACCCGCTTGTAGCTGGTATCGGAGTCCTGCTTGCTGCCCCAGGTGGCCAGCGGCCAGTCGTGGAGCGAGGACTCCACCTGTTCCATGGGCAGGTTGGCGCCCTTCACCACGCGGACCTTGATGCCGGCACCGCCGTTGGCACGGCGCTCCGCTGCCCAGTCCTGCAGGCGCATCATGGCGGACAACGCGTCCGGGAGGTAAGCCTGCAGCACAATGCCGGCTTCCAGGTTCTTGAACTCGGGCTTGTCCAGGATCCGGGTGAAGACCGCAATGGTCATGTCCAGGTCCTTGTACTCCTCCATGTCCAGGTTGATGAACTTTGCCTTGCGGCCACCCGAAGCGAAGGAGTTGGCGCGCTGGAAGAGCGGGGTGAGCTTTTCGACGACGTGTTCCACCGCCTCGTCGAAGGCCCAGGCGGAGTGCGGGGCCACAGTGGAGGAGACCTTGATGGAGACGTAGTCGACGTCGGGACGCGCCAGCAGGGTGTGCGTGCCCTCCAGGCGGCGGGAGGCCTCGTGCTCGCCGAGGACTGCCTCGCCGAGCAGGTTGACGTTGAGCTTGATGCCGTCCTTCTTGATCTTGGCGATGGCCGGGCCCAGCTTGGCGTCGGTGGCGTCAACGATCAGGTGGCCCACCATTTCGCGCAGTACCTTGCGGGCGATGGGGATGACCACCTGGGGCATGACGGGAGCGATGGTGCCGCCGAGGGCCACGGCGCTGCGCATGTACCAGGGCAGGAAGGCCGGAACCTTGGGAGCGAGTGCGGCGAGGTTGCGGGCTGCGACGTTCAGGTCCTCGGGGCGGACCACACCGTCCACGAAGCCGACAGTGAAATCCAGCCCGTTGGGGTCCTTGAGGACGCCGGCCAACTGCTGGGCGGAGGGGTCCACCGGCACCTTGGCGGCCTCGGTGAGCCAGTGGCGGACCAAGGCCACTGCCTCATCGGCGAGGGCCTTTGCCTGGGGGACGTCGACGTCGACCGTCTGCGGGGTGGCCGCTTTGACGACTGCCGGTTCCATTGCAACGTGGGTCATGGTTTTCCCGATCTTTCTTACGGTGGGAGGGGTCTTTCCACCAGTATGAGCTTCGAGTCACATAAGATAAAGCGATCTTTTCCAACCAATACAGGTTAGGAAAACCAATGAATTGTTCGGCCGCCGCAGGGGTCTTTAAATGCCGACGGCAGGCCTCCCACCCTCCCGCTTGCTCTATCACTTTTGGTCGCTAAAACGGCTGTTTAGGGACCAAAAGTGATAGAGCAACGCGGGGTTTGGGGCGGGAGGTCTGCCGGTAGTTGGACGTCCGGGGTTGGGTTAGGAAAGCGGGCGGTGAAGGTCCGCGAGTTCCTGGTGGCGGGGGCTGTTGGGGTTCATCAGCGAGTGCTTGCGGCCGTAGCCGAAGTAGATGACGAGGCCGATGATCAGCCACACCACGAACCGCAGCCAGGTTTCCCAGTGCAGCTGCAGCATCAGGAAGGCCGAGGCCAGGACGCCGAACGCAGGGATTACGGGCATCAGGGGCAGGCGGAACGTACGGGGGGCGTCCGGCCGCTTGTAGCGGAAGATGATCACGGACAGGCAGACGACGACGAACGCGGCCAGGATGCCGATGTTGGTCAGGTCCGCGACCGCCTTGATGGGGAAGACGCCGGCCAGGAAGGCGGACGCGATGCCGCCGATCCACGTGACGCGCTGCGGAGTGCCGTGTCGGTCAGTCTTGGAGAACCAGCCGGGGAGCAGTCCGTCGCGGCTCATGGAAAACCAAACACGGGTGACGCCGAGCAGGAAGGTGAGCATCACTGTGAGGATGGACAGGACGGCGAACACCGAAATGATGGTGGCGATGACAGGCAGGCCCACGGAGGTGAAGGCCGATGCGAAGCCCGCCTTGGGGTCGATGTCCTTGTAGTTCTGCATGCCGGTGAGGACCAGTGTGGCGGCAACGTAGAGCAGCATGGCGATGATGAGCGAGAGCACGATGGCCTTGGGCATGTGCTTCTTGCCGTCCTTGGCTTCCTCGGCCGCGGTGCTCATGGCGTCGTATCCGAACACGGCGAAGAAGACGGTGGCGGAGCCGGCAACCACGGGGCCGAAGCCGCTGGGCATGAACGGGTTGTAGTTGTTGGTGTCGATGTAGAACACGCCGAGGCCGATGATGAAGAGGATCAGGACGATCTTGATGGCCACGGCGACGAGTTCAAACCGGCCGAACGCCTTGGTGCCGCGGGACAGGATCCACGTGACCAGGAGGCAGACCAGGATGGCCGGAATGTTGATGATGCCGCCCTTGCCCTCGTCCACCGTCGACGTCATCCAGGCAGGCATGTGGATGCCGATGCCGGACAGGAAGGCGTCAAGGTACCCCGAGATGCCGATGGCCACCACGGCAACAATGGCGATGTATTCCAGCAGCAGGTCCCAGCCGATGAACCAGCCGATCACCTCACCGAGTGCCACGTAGCCGTAGGTGTAGGCGGATCCGGCGCGGGGAATCATGCCCGCGAATTCCGCGTAGGACAGGGCCGCGGCCGCAGAGGCCAGGCCCGCAATCAGGAAGGAAATCAGTACCGCGGGCCCCACTCCCGGGTTGCCTTCGCTGCCGGCGGCCACCAGTCCCGCGAGGGAGAAGATGCCGACGCCGATAATGCCGCCAACGCCGATGGCGGTGAGCTGCCACAGTCCCAGGGACTTGAACAGTCCGCTGTGCTTGCTCTCTTCTTCGATGTCATCGATGGGCTTGCGCCGCATGATCGACTGGCTCAAATCTTTGGTGCTCATCAGGAACTCCTGCTTGGGGGGCGACCCCGCCGCGGCACGCCAAGGGACCTGGCTGTGACGGGGGTAACTCGATTTCAACAGTATGCGTGTGGGCTTGCGTTAGATAAAGTGACTACTTCTAACCTATATTCGTTAGTTTCAGTTAGGAATTTGCCATGCTCGACGTCCGCAGGCTCCGGCTGCTCCGGGAGTTAAGCATCAGGGGGACGCTCGCCGAGGTGGCGGAGGCGCTGCAGTACAGCCCGTCGTCGGTCTCGCAGCAGCTGGCCCTGCTGGAGAAGGAAGTGGGCGTGGAGCTGCTTCGAAAAACGGGGCGGCGGGTGCAGCTGACGCCCCAGGCTGAGGTGCTGGTGGCGCACACCGCGCAGCTGCTGGAAACCATGGAACAGGCGGAGGCGGACCTGGCGGCTTCCCTCACCACCGTGACGGGGACGGTGCGGATCGCCGTGTTCCAGTCCGCCGCCCTCGCCCTGATGCCGGACACCTTGACCCGCATGGCCGCCAAGTATCCCGAGGTGCGGATCGAGATGATCCAGCGTGAACCGGAAACGGCGCTGCACGAGACCTGGGCACGCGACTTCGACCTGGTCATCGCGGAGCAGTACCCCGGCCATGCAGCACCGCGGTACCCGGAGCTGGACAAGGTGAAGCTCACCACCGATGCCATCCGGCTGGCCGTTCCCCCGGCGTCCGCGGGCAGGCCGGCCATCCGTTCTTTGGCGGACACGGCGGAGCTGTCCTGGGTGATGGAGCCGCGGGGTGCGGCATCACGGCACTGGGCGGAACAGGCCTGCCGCAGCGAGGGGTTCGAGCCCGACGTCCGCTTTGAGACTGCAGACCTGCAGGCCCAGGCGCGGCTAATCGAGTCCGGCAATGCCGTGGCCCTGATGCCGGATCTAGTGTGGACCGGTCGCGGCACCACGGCCCAGCTGCTGGAGCTTCCCGGCAAGCCGCACCGCACCATCTTCACCTCGGTCCGCCGCTCCAGCGCGCAGCGCCCAGCCATTCTCGCCGCCCGGGAAACCCTGGCTGCCGCTGCCGCCGCGGTGGCAACGGACGACGCCGGGTGACCACTGTGTTTCGTCACTGCAGGTGAGGAACCGCAGGTCTAGACTGGAGCCGTTATGAATCGAACAATGTTCAAGTCCAAAATCCACCGGGCCACCGTCACGCACGCCGACCTGCACTACGTCGGCTCGGTCACCGTTGACCTCGACCTGCTGGAGGCCGCCGACATCCTTCCCGGGGAGCTGGTGTCCATCGTGGACGTCACCAACGGCGCGCGGCTTGAAACCTACACTATCGCCGGCGAACGCGGTTCCGGCGTGATTGGCATCAATGGTGCAGCGGCGCACCTGATGCACGAGAACGACATCATCATCCTGATCACCTACGCCCAGATGACCACCGAAGAGGCCAAGTCCTTCGAGCCCCGCGTGGTCCATGTGGACGAAAACAACCGCGTGATCCAGCTGGGCAACGATCCCGCCGAGGGCCTTACCCCCGGCGTAGTGCGTCCGCCGTTCGCGCTGAACAACGCCACCGTCTGATCCCGGAGCGTGAACTCCGGTAGACCCTTCTTCCATGCCCCGCGAGGCATCCTTTGCTAGGGGTGCTGGCCGGATTCTTCGTGGTCTGGTGCATCATCCTGGTGGGCTGGTTCGTGGGCCGGCAAAGAATCCTCGGCGACAATGCCCGGCCCGTGCTCAGCGGCCTGACCTTCTTCGTCGCCAGCCCGGCACTGCTCTTCGAAACCCTCAGCAAGGCGCGCCTGCAGGAAGTCTTTGCGGAACCGCTGCTGGTCACGGCGGTGGCCGCCATCGTTACGGCTGCCATCTTTTTCGCCATCACCAGGTTCTGGCTGAAGCGGGCACTGCCGGAATCGCTGATGTCGGCCATGTCCGCGTCCCTGGCGAACTCGGCCAACCTTGGTATTCCCATCGCCGTATATGTCCTGGGCGATGCCAGCTATGTTGCCCCGCTGCTGATCTTCCAGCTGGCGTTTTTCACCCCGATGTTCCTGATGATCCTGGACTCGAGCACCAGCACGCACCGCACCACCGTCCTGGGCTTCTTCCTGATGATCCTGCGCAACCCCATGATCGTGGGTTCCGGGCTGGGGCTGCTGGTGGCCGGTACAGGATTCCACGTTCCGGAGCTGGTGATGGAGCCCATCCACCTTATTGGCGGCGCGGCGATTCCTGCCATGCTCATCGCGTTCGGCATGAGCCTGAACGGCACGCGGCCGCTGCAGTCGTCCGCCGGCCGGAGTCTCGACACCCTGCTGGCGAGCGGCTTCAAGCTTGGCGTCCAGCCGGCGCTTGCCTACCTCTTCGCCCGTTTCGCGCTGGGGATGGACGGGCACGCCCTGTTCGCCGTAGTGGTCACCTCGGCCCTGCCCACCGCCCAAAATGTCTTCGTTGCGGCCAGCCGGTACCAAACCGGCCTCACCGTGGCCAAGGACACCGTACTGATCACCACCGTAGTGGCCGTACCGGCGATGATCGGCGTCGCGCTTCTCCTGGCGTGAGGCTTTACTTGGTGAAGAACCGCAGCTTGGAGGGCTGATGAATACTGTGCTGGACACCGTGGTGATCGGCGGCGGCGCCATGGGTTCCGCGGCCGCGTGGGCGTTGTCGCGTCGCGGCCGGCAGGTGACGCTGGTGGAGCAGTTCGGCCCCGGCCATAAGATCGGGGCGTCGCACGGCGCCACCCGCAACCTCAACCCTGGCTACCACCAGCCCGACTACGTGGCCATGCTCGCCGAGGCGCTGGCGTTGTGGGAGGAACTGGAGCAGGAAACCGGCGAGCAGCTGCTGGCGCGCACCGGCGTCGTCACCCACGGCCCGGGCTTTGACGCCCGGAAGATTGCGGCAGCCCTTACGGCTGCCAGGATCAGCGCCGGGTCCCTGCACCCCGCCGAGGCGGGAGAGCGGTGGCGCGGCATCCGCTTCGACCAGCAGGTCCTGCACATGCCCGACGGCGGCCAGCTCAACCCGGAAGCGGCGCTGCCTGCCTTCCAGCGGCTGGCGTCCGCCCGGGGCGCCGAGATCAGGCACCACACCAAAGTGGTGGGCTTCGAAGTATTCGACGACGGCGTGCGGCTGACGCTCGATTCGGCTGCGGGCCCGGAGGTGGTCACCGCAGCCCAGGCGGTGGTGACGGCCGGTGGCTGGACGGAGAAGCTGCTGGCGAAGATGACAGGCAACGACGGCGCCCCGGTCCGGATTCCCCGGCTCAGGGTCACGCAGGAGCAGCCCGCGCATTTCCGGGTGGCGGACACCGGCGCGGTATGGCCCGGCTTCAACCACTACCCCGGCCCGGACTACCAGGGCTGGTACTCCCCCATCTACGGCATGCACACTCCTGGTGAAGGCATCAAGGCAGGATGGCACGGGGTTGGCCCGGAAGTGGACCCGGACAACCGCAACTTCCTGCCCGAACCAACGCAGCTCGCCGCCCTGCAGGACTACGCAAGGCAGTGGCTGCCCGGCGTGGACGCTGACTCGTTCGAGGCCATCAGCTGCACCTACACCACCACACCGGATGAGGACTTCATCCTGGACCGGATCGGGCCGGTTGTGATCGGCGCGGGCTTCTCCGGCCACGGCTTCAAGTTCACGCCGGTGATCGGGCGGATCCTGGCGGACCTTGCCACGGGGATCCGGCCCGCACCCGAAATTTTCCGGGCGTCCCGCTAGCTGCCGGGGCCCTTTGCCCGGGTGGGAACAGCGCGCCTGTGAACAGTCCGGTCAGCGGGTTCGGCGGCTGACGGTTCTTCAACCACAGGTTCTTCAACTGCCGGTTCCTCGGCTGCCGCAGCGCCGTCGCCGGCCTGCTCCACGCTGTCAGCCTTCACGGCGGGCATTACCAGCACCGCAACAACGGTCAGCAGCCCGGCCACCAGCGCGGCGAGGAAGACTGCCCCGGACGCGGAGATAACAGTGGAGGGATCGGCGTCGCCGCCGGTGCTGCCGCCGTAGATGGAGTTGGCCACGGCACCGAACACGGCCACGCCCAGGGCGCTGCCGATGGACCGGGCAAACATGTTGGTGCTGGTCACCACGCCGCGTTCGTGCCAGGGCACGCTGGACTGGGCGGAGATCAGGGTGGGGGTGGCCAGCAGGCCCAAACCGAGCCCGACGACGAAGCAGCTGACCGCGATCAGCGCCACGTTGGGCGAGGAAGCCGTGAGCGACAGGATCAGCAGCCCCACCACGGAGACGGCGATGCCGATCAGCGCCGTGGACTTGAACCCTATCCGCAGGTAGAACTTCCCCGCCTGTGAAGCGCTGAGCGGCCACCCGAGGGTCAGGGCGGCGAGCGCCATGCCGGCCACCAGCGGGGAGGAGGACAGGGCGCCTTCAAGGAAGGTGGGCACGTAGGAGGTGAGGCCAATCATTACGGTGCCGACGCCGAAGGACACCAGCGCGGTGGTGGCCAGCAGGCGGCGGGACACCACCCAGGCCGGGAGGATGGGCTCCGCGGCCCTGCGTTCCACCAGCAGGAACGCCACCAGCAGGACTGCCCCCACCACGAACACGCCGATGCCGACGGGCGAATTCCAGGCCCACGCCTGGCCGCCCTGGAGGGCGCCGAGGATGAGCAGGCCGAGCGATCCGGCCAGCAGCACGGCGCCGGCGTAGTCCACCTTGTGCTTCTTCCGTTCCACGTTCTCGTGGAGGGTGCGGACCAGCATCCACCCGGCCAGCAGGCAGAGCGGCACGTTGACCAGGAAGATGCCGCGCCAGATGCCCAGTGCGGAGAAGACACCGCCCAAGCTGGGGCCTACCACGGAGGAGATGGCCCAGACGCTGGCCAGGTAGCCCTGGACCTTGGCGCGCTCCTGAAGGGTGTAGATGTCGCCGGCGATGGTGACGGCGACGGGCAGGACAGCGCCGGCACCGAGTCCCTGGAGGGCACGGAAGGCGATGAGGGAAGGCATACTCCAGGCCACGCCACACAGCACGGAGCCGAGCAGGAACAGGCCGATGCCGGTGAGGATGATGGGTTTGCGGCCCGCCATGTCGGACAGCTTGCCGTAGATCGGCACGGACACCGCCTGTGCCAGCAGGTAGGCGGAGAAGAGCCAGGGGAAGGAGGAGAAGCCGCCGATGTCCCGGACGATCGACGGGACGGCCGTGGCCACGATGGTGGAGTCGATGGCCACGAGTCCCGTGGACAGCATCAGGGCAATGAGGATGGGCCCGCGTTCGGACCGGAAGCCTACGCCGTCCTTTGCGCTGGCCATCAGACCGCCACCAGCCCGGCAGCCTGTGCCAGCAGTTCGACGGACCGCAGGCGGTCCTGGGTGCCGGGGCTTTGATGTGCCACGATGAGTTCGTCGGCGTCGGCGTGCTTGCCGAAGCTGTCCAGGTAATCGATGACGACGTCGGGCGTCCCCACTGCGGAGTACGTCATCATTTGTGCCATGTGGCGTCCCTGCGGCGAGTCCAGGATCATGTCCGCCTCGTCGTCGCTGAATTCGCGGCCGCCGCCGAAGAACAGGGAGACGCGGGCGCGCTTGGTGGCCTGGAACATGGCCTGCGCTTCGGAGGCGGAGTCGGCGGCGATGACGTTGACGCCGGCGATCACGTGCGGGGCGTCCAGTTGGGCGGACGGCTTGAATTCGCGGCGGTAAATGGCCACCGCGTCCTGCAGTGCGGCCGGGGCAAAGTGCGAGGCGAAGGCGTAGGGCAGGCCCAGTTGCGCGGCCAGGCGGGCGCCGAAGAGGGACGAGCCCAGGATGTACAGCGGGACGTTGGTCCCCTTGCCCGGGGTGGCCTCGACGCCCTGGATGCGGGTGGGGCCGGTCAGGTAGCCCTGCAGCTCGAGGACGTCCTGGGGGAAGCTGTCCGCGGACATCGGGTCGCGGCGCAGCGCCCGCATGGTGTTTTGGTCGCTGCCCGGGGCGCGGCCCAGGCCCAGGTCGATCCGGCCCGGGTGCAGGGTTTCCAGGGTGCCGAACTGTTCGGCGATGGTCAGCGGGGAATGGTTGGGCAGCATGACGCCGCCGGCACCCAGCCTGATGCTTTCGGTGTGCGCGGCCACGTGCGCGATCAGCACGCTGGTGGCGGAGGAGGCGATGGAGGACATGTTGTGGTGCTCGGCGTACCAAACGCGCCGGTAGCCCAGCTTTTCGGCGCTCTGCGCCATGGCCACGCTGCCCGCGAAGCTCTCCGCCGCCGTCTGGCCTTTGCCGATGGTTGCCAGGTCAAGGATGGAAAGGGGAAGAGTCACGTCAGTTGCGGCCTTTCAGGAACGTTTCGTAAGAAGCACCGGCCGGATTGCGGCGGGCGCTTGAGGCATAACGACGGCGGAGCCCGGCTTATTTCGTCTTTCCCGGAATACTCAGCACCCTTATGAGGTTGCCGCCCCTATGAGCCACGATTCAACGAACCAGCTGGAACTGTCCGCAACCATCGACCTCAAGGACCTGGGAACCGTGCACCGGCTCGGTTTCGGTGCCATGCGCATCGTGGGTGACGGCGTCTGGGGTGAGCCCAAGGACCGCCAGGCCGCCATTGACGTGGTGCGCCGCGCCGTCGAACTCGGCGTGGACTTCATTGACACCGCCGACTCCTATGGCCCCAACATCAGCGAGGAAATCATCGCCGAGGCCCTCCACCCGTACAAGGAGGGGCTGAAGATCGCCACCAAGGTGGGCTTCACCCGCACCGGGCCCAACAAGTGGATTCCCGTTGGCCGTCCCGAATACCTGCGCCAGCAGACCGAGCTGAGCCTGCGCAAGCTGAAGGTGGACACCCTGGACCTGCTGCAGCTGCACCGGATCGATCCCAAGGTGGACGCCGAGGAGCAGTTCGGCGTGCTGCGCGAGCTCCAGGACGAAGGAAAGGTCCGCGCCCTGGGCCTGTCCCAGGTGAGCGTGGCGGAGCTGGAAGCTGCGAGCAGGCATTTCACGGTGTCCACGGTCCAGAACCGCTACAACCTGACGGACCGCAGCTCCGAGGACGTGCTGCGCTACTCCGAGGAAAACGGCATCGGGTTCATCCCGTGGGCCCCGATTTCCGCCGGTGAGCTCGCGCAGCCGGGCGGCCCGCTCGACGAGGCCGCGAAGCGCCTGGGTGCCACCACCTCCCAGGTGGCCCTGGCCTGGCTGCTGCGCCGCTCCCCCGTGATGATGCCCATCCCCGGCACCGGCTCCGTGCAGCACCTCGAGGAGAACATGGCTGCCGCCGGCATCACGCTCGACGACGACACGTACGCTGAGCTGGAAGCGGCCGGCAAGTAGCAAGCGGCTTCCAGCCACTCACGTCAGCAAAGACATCCACGTCAGCTAGGACAGGAGAAACAGCATGGCAAACATTTTGATGGTCGTCTCGGCCGCAGATTCCCTCACCATGAAGGACGGCAGCGAGCACCCCACGGGCTACTGGGCAGAGGAACTGGTGGTGTCCCACCAGACCCTGACGGAGGCCGGCAACACGGTCCACATCGCCACCCCGGGCGGCCGGAAGCCCACGGTGGATCAGGTGAGCCTGGCGGCCGAGTCGGCAGGCGGGGACGAACGGGCGCAAGGGTTCAAGGACTACATTGCCAAGATCGACGGCGAGCTGGCGCACCCGCTGGTCCTGGCCGACGTCGACCCCTCCGCCTACGACGCCGTGGTGATGCCCGGCGGCCACGGCCCCATGGCCGACCTGTACAAGGACGCCGACCTGGGCCGGCTGCTGGTGGCAGCGAATAAGGACGGCAAGATCATTGCGCCGTTCTGCCACGGTCCCGCCGGGCTGCTGAGCGCAACGGACGACGACGGCGGGTTCGCCTTCAAGGGACGGCGCCTCACGGTGTTCACCAACGAGGAGGAACTTGGCGGCGGCACCGGCGAGAACACCCCTTGGCTGGTGGAGGACGCGCTGAAGGAGAAGGGCGCCGTGATCGAAAACGGTGCGGCCTGGTCCTCCAATGTGGTCCGGGACGGCAACCTCATCACGGGCCAGAACCCGCAGTCCAGCGAGGACGTGGCCAAGGAAGTGCTCGCCGCGCTGAGCTAGCCGCAGTCCTTTCAGGCAGTAAGAGAGGGGACCAGTTCGCAAAGAACTGGTCCCCTCCTTGCGGCGCACGCCATTGGACGCCGGTCTTCATGCCTGGTTGATCAGGCGGCGCAACCCCCGTTCCCGATGGTGGGATCGATGGCGGCAATTTGCTTCTGGATGTCCGCCAGCTGCGTTTGCAGGCTGGCCACCAGGAGCTTCTGGGCCTCAATGGCGTCCTTGTTCTGCTTCTTCTGGCCCTGGATGGCCCGAAGAGTGTCCTGCGCGGCGGTTAGTTGGTTGTCCACGGTGGTCAGCTGGCCCTGCAAGGATGCCAGTTTGGCTTCTGCAGCGTTTATGTCTCCGGTAAGGCTGTTGAGCTGGTCCAGCAGGGGCTTCACCCGTCCCTGCAGGTCAAGGACATTGCCCTCGGCAGCGGCAATCTGCGAGTTGAGCTCTGAGATCCGGGCCACCAGGTCGTCGCCCAACGTGTTGAGTGAATCGATCTCGGCTGTCTTTGTAGCAACGGCAGTTTTCGCGGTATCAAGGGTGGCCTGCAGTGCCGGGAGCTGGCCCTGAAGCGTCGAAATCTCGGCATTCTTTTCGTCCACTGCCTTGTTGGCTGCCGCCAGCGCGTCATTTGCCTCAGTCAAAGTGGCATTCTTCGCCTCGAGGACCACCTTCTGGTCAGAGATGGCCTGCTGGGCCTGCTCAACGTTTTCGGTGAGGGTTGGCAATGCGTCTTCGAGGTCTTTCACCACCTGCTGCTGGGCCGCCGCAGCGCCGGCAGCGTCCTTTGCCGCCTGTTCCAGCGCCGGGAGCTGCCCCTGCAGCGTGCTGAGCTCGGCCTGCTTGCTGGCGACAGCCGTGTTGGCCTGCTTGACGGCGTCCTGCAGTGCAGGCAGCTGTCCCTGAAGGGTTGCGATGTCCGTCTGTTTTGCAGTAACCGCTGCGTTCGCGGCGTTCAGCGCTGCCTGAAGCGGGGCTGCCTGCTGCTGAAGGGTGCTGCTTTCCTGCTGCTTGGCCACCAGCTGGGAGTTCAGGCTATCCACCTGCTTCTGGAGGGTGGCCAAGTCGCCCTGGAGCCCCGAGATGGTCGCGGTCTTGTCAGCGATCTGGGCGTTCACGCTGTTCAACTGAACCTGGAGGGCGTCGCGCTGCGCGATGAGGTCCCGCTTCTTCTGCGAATTGCCGTTGATCGCATCGATCTGCTTGTTGAGGTCGGCGATCTGCGTCTCAAGGCTGGTTTTCTGTGCCTGCAGTGCTGCCAGGTCCTTCTGGGCCTGTGTCAGCTGGGCCTGCTTCGTGGTGATCTGGCTGTTCGCGCTTGAGATCTGGCTCTGGAGGCTGGTGATGTCAGCGTTCATGGCGGCGATCTTGGCGTTGTTGTCGCTGACTGCCTTGGCGGCTGCCTCCGCGTTGGCCTGAAGGGTGGCCAGGTCCCTCTGGGCCGCGGCGATCTCCGCATTCTTGGCGTCGAGCGCCGTCTGGGCGGTGAAGGCCGTGGCCTGCAGGGCCGTGAGCTCGGCCTGCGCCGTGGCGATCTGATCCTTCTTGGCGGTCACGGCTGTGTCGGCGGCAGTTGCGGTTTCCTGCAGAGAGGCCAGTGTGGCTTTAGCCGCGTCCACCTTGTCCTGCTGCGCCTGAAGGTCCTCGGCCGCGGTGGTTCCGGCAGCTTCAAGAACCTTGAGCTGGGCCTCGGCATCGTTTACGGCCGTTTGTGCAGCGTTCACGGCGTCTGCGGCCTGCTGTGCTTGAGCTGTCAGGGTGCCCAACTGGTCCTGGGCCTGCTGGATCTGGGCATTTTTGGCAGTCACGTCCGAGGCCGCCTGGTCCGCTGCCTGCTGCAGCCGGGAAAGCTCAGTCTGGGCGGCCGCAATGGCCGTGCTGTTGGCCACAAGTTCTGCGCCCAGCTTGTCCGCCTGGTCCTTCAGGGCGCCGGAGGCGGCCTGGGCCGCGTTGAGCTGATCCTGCAGCGAAGCCAGCTGGCCCGCCACGCTTGCCTGCTGGTTCTGTAGGTCGGCGAGGGCGGCTTCCGCTGCCGTCACCTGGGAGGTCAGGCTCGTCTGCTGGGCAGTTAGCTTGTCCAGCTCCGCCTGCGCTGCTGCTTCCTCGTTGTCCCGCTGTGTCTCCTGGGCTGTAAGGTCAGCCAGCGCCTTCTCCGCCGCGGCCTTCTGGGCGTTCAAGTCATCCGCCTGTGACTGGAGCGCCGCCCTCTCCGCCTGCCGGGCAGCAATGGCGTCGGCGTTCTTCTTGGCGGCGGCCTTCAGGAGGTTTTCCTGGACTGCACCGCGGTGCGCCAACTGGTTGACCACGCCATTACAGATTCCGGGGCCCGTGCCGGTGGCTGCCACCGCGGGCTGGACCAGCACCAGGCTGGTGGTGAGCAGTCCGGGCAGGACCACGGCGGCGGCAAGGCGCCGGGACAGGGGGGACTTGGAAGGGGAAATGCGCATGCGAGCTCCTGATAAAGACCATTGCGGCGGACCTCTCTGGCCGCCTCACAGCCCCACCGTAAATTCCGGTGCCGGGGTAGAACACGCGTAATCACCACTTGTCTTTTTTCCCCAAGTACTCGCTTTCTGCTGGATATGTGACAGGCCCTGCTTAGCAGGCGGAGCAGCGGACCGGAGGAAGCCCAAATGTGACCGCCGCGGTCCTCCGGTTAACCGCGGTTACTCCCTGTATCCCAGGGTTTCGGGGGTCTTTGATTCCCCCTCCAGGGCTGCCGGATAGTTGCTGCAACGCGCACCTTCCGTTGCATCTTCCGCTCCCTTTCAAGGAGGAACCATGGCCTTCACAACCAAGCCGGCCGCCGTCGTGGCCCTTGCCGTCTCAGCCCTGCTGGGACTCACTGCCTGCTCCGATCCCGGCGCATCGGCGGTGGCAGCACCGTCGTCGTCCGCTGCCAACCCAGCCGGCAAGAGCTTCAACCTTTCCCCGCAGCAGGACCGCTTCCAAGTGGCACCTGACAGTTCCGCGACTGCACTCGTGCCCGAAGCCATCAAGGCCGACGGCAAGCTCACCGTGGTGACGACGGGCGGCGCGGCACCGCTCAGCCTGTTCGCCACGGACAACAAGACCCTGATCGGCAGCGAGGTGGACATTGCCTACGCAGTGGGCGAGGCGCTGGGGTTGGAGGTCGAAGTCCTACCGGTGGCCTGGGCGGACTGGCCGCTGGGCATCGAATCGTCCAAGTACGAGGCCGTGCTCTCCAACGTGACTGTCACCGAGGCCCGCAAGGAAAAGTTCGACTTCGCCACGTACCGGAACGACCTGCTGGGCTTCTACGCCAAGAGTGACTCCAGCATTGGCGGGATCAAGGAAGCCAAGGACGTGGCGGGCAAGCGGATCATCGTGGGCTCCGGCACCAACCAGGAAGCCATCCTGGTGCGCTGGGACGAGGAGAACAAGAAGAACGGCCTGGCGCCGGTTCAGTTCCAGTATTACGACGACGACTCCGCCTCGAGCCTGGCGCTCCAGTCGGGACGTGCGGACCTGACGTTCGGACCCAACGCCGCTGCCGCCTACAAGTCTGCACAGGACGGGAAGACCAAGCAGGTGGGCACGCTGAACGGCGGCTGGCCGCTAACGGCACAGATAGCCTTCACCACCAAGAAGGGCAACGGGCTGGCAGTCGCGGCGCAGGCTGCGCTGAACCACCTGATGGCCCACGGCACCTACGCCAAAATTCTGGACCGCTGGGGCCTCTCCTCGGAGGCCATCCAGAAGTCCGAACTGAACCCGGCGGGCCTGCCCAAGAAGTAGGGGCGTGCAGATGGAAAGGGCGAGGAAGTAGTTTATGACTACGTCCTGGCAAAGCAGGGCCAGAAGAAGTAGCACGCACACTGGGAAACACCCCGCACGGAGGCGCTCCGGAGCTGATGCTTCGGAGCGCTTCCGGTTTTTCCGCCCAGCCAGGAGCCCCAATGAGCCATCCCCGCCACCACCCCACCGCCACATCTGGCGGGGCCGGCACGCCCGCGCCGGAACCCTTGCTGGAACGTCCGGGTATCCGGCCCGCTGGCCTGCGCAGCATTCTTCGCGACCTGGGCCTGTCGTATGTCTCCAACGGCGCCATCGGGCTCATTTTCGCGGCGTCCGGGCCCATCGCCGTCACCCTGGCCGTCGGAACGGCCGGCGACCTGACTCAGGGCCAGCTCTCATCCTGGGTTTTTGGCATCCTCTTTTCCGGCGGGGCAGCCACGCTGCTGATGTCACTGATTTACCGGCAGCCACTGGGCTTCGCGTGGTCCATCCCCGGCACGGTACTCCTGGGACCCTCCCTGCAGCACCTGTCCTTCCCCGAAGTAGTTGGGGCGTTCTTCACCTCGGGCGTGCTGATCCTCGCACTGGGCGCCACCGGCGTGGTGCGCAAAGCCATGGCGCTGGTGCCCATGCCGCTCGTGATGGCCATGGTGGCTGCGGTGTTCCTGAAGTTCGGAACGGACATCGTCGCCTCCACCCAGGACAACCCGGCGGTGGCAGCTCCGATGGTGGCCGCGTTCCTGGTCCTCACCGCAATTCCCAGGTTTGGCAGGTACCTGCCGCCGGTCCTGGGCACCGTGGTGGCGGGCTGCATCGCGGTGGCGGCCAGCGGCCAGTTCAAGCTGCTGCCCGGCGGACCGCTTCTGGCTACCCCGGTGTTCACCGCCCCTGAATTCACGTGGGCCGCCCAGCTTGAACTGGTGGTTCCGCTGGCCATCACCGTGCTGTTCGTGCAAAACGGCCAGGGCATCGCCGTCCTCCGTGCCGCCGGCCATCAGCCGCCCGTGAATGCCTTCGCCATGGCCTCCGGCGCGTTCTCAGTGCTGAACGCCGGGTTCGGCGCCGTTTCGGCCTGCGTCACGGGCCCCACCAACGCCCTGTTGACCTCATCCGGGAAGAGGGAGCGGCAATACACGGCGGCCGTGGCGTACGGCCTGCTGGCCCTGGTGTTCGCAGCGTTTGCCCCCACCCTGACCCGGCTGATGCTGGCCGCGCCCAAGGAGTTCGTCCTGGCACTGGGTGGCATCGCGATGCTGCGGGCCCTCCAGCAGGCCTTCGTAACTGCCTTCTCAACCAGCTTCACCCTGGGCTCGCTGGTGACGTTCGTGGTGACCATCTCCGGCATGAACCTCTTCAACATCCATGCAGCCTTCTGGGGGCTGGTCATTGGTTACGGGGTGTCCCGCCTGCTGGAGCGCGCGGACCACGCCCGGCCATGAGGCGGACCCGGCGTGCACGGCCGCAGCGCCTGGCTGGATTTTTTCTGCGTCAGCGCGGGTCCGGTTCAACCGCCCAGGCCAGCCGGTGCAGGAAAGTTGCTGTCCTGCTCCGACACGCCAGCCACGCCCGCTGCTTCCATCCGGACTTCGCGATGACCTGTGGGGCGTGCGGCAGTGCGCTGCCGCCGGCGCGGATGGCGCCCGCAAACAAGAGGGCAACGAGGCTTGCGCTTTCCATCTTTCTCCAAGCTGTACTGGTAAATCCCGGGTGTACCAGTACCCTGCCCGGCAGGCGAAGGCTTCAAACACAATCGGCAGGCCAGCCGGTGCAACTACGCCGCTGCATGGTTAGGCAGGTGCAGTATTAGGCAATAGTCTGGCCAGATGGGGACCAGTGCCGTGAACTCCGGCGAACAGACTGACAGGCAATCGCGCATCCTTGACGCAGCGATGGATCTGCTGTCCCGTCACGGGATTGCGGGAGTGAGCATGCGATCCGTGGCGCGCGAGGCAGGCGTGGCACTGGGGCTGGTCAATTACTACTACGACGACAAGACCACCCTGATCCGGGCAGCCCTGGGCAGGGTGGATGAGCACGATCTCCTGCTCGTCGCGCCGGACCCGTCGGTGTCCCCCGATGAGCAACTTCGGAGGGCGCTCCATCGAGTGGCGGCCGCCGACCTGCTCACCACCCGCTACCTTTCCCTGCGCCTTCATCTGTGGGCCCTGGCCCAAGCGGACGAGGATTACGCGCAAATCAACGCCGCTGCCTTTGACCGGTACATCGACGGGCTCGCGGCGCTGGTATCCAGCGCCAAGCCGGAGCTGTCATGGAACGAATGCCGGGAGAGGGCTTCGGACATCGTCGTCATCCAGAATGGCATGTGGCTGACGGCGCTGCTCGGGGTGGACAAAGCCTCCATTCAACGAAGTATCACGCGGACTGAAGAGATCGCCTTCGCGCCGATCAACAACCCTGGCCGGGGCGAAAGCGGCTGAATCGCCGGGCCGGACCAGGCTAAACGGCTCTACCGCAAGGCAACCGTAGCTTCATAACCGGCATTGAACAAGTGTTCAAGAAATCTATTGAACACTTGTTCAATCTGCATTACTGTCCTCGGTATGACTTACGCCACATCAACGCAGGACCCCGTCCTCGGCGTCGAAACCGCTACAGCGACCACCCTGTTCATCAACGGCAAGTGGGAGCCGGCCTCCTCCGGCGCTGTGCGCGAAATCCGCAATCCGGCCGATGGCGAACTGGCCGCCATCGTCTCCGAAGCCGGCCGGGAAGACGCCGAACGCGCCATCGCCGCGGCCCGCGCCGCCTTCGACTCCGGAATCTGGTCGGACGTCCCGGCACCGGAGCGCGGCGCCTTCCTCTTGAAAGTTGCCGCCGGGCTCCGAGAGCGCCGGGAAGAGTTCGCCCGCGCCGAGTCGCTGGATACCGGCAAGCGGATGGTGGAGAGCCGCATCGACATGGACGACATCGCCGCCTGCTTCGAGTACTTCGGCAGGCTCGCCGGGCAGCAGGCAGGCCGCGTGGTGGACGCCGGGAACCCCGCCGTCGTGAGCCGGATCGTCTACGAACCCGTGGGCGTCTGCGGCCTGATCACCCCATGGAACTACCCCCTCCTCCAGGCCGCATGGAAGATCGCCCCGGCACTGGCCGCCGGCTGCACGTTTGTCCTGAAGCCCTCCGAGCTGACCCCGTCCACCAGCATCCTGGCCATGCAGCTGCTGCAGGACCTCGGCCTGCCGGACGGCGTGGCCAACCTCGTCACCGGTGCCGGCGCCCAGGCAGGCGCACCGCTCTCCGAACATCCCGACGTCGACCTCGTCTCCTTCACCGGCGGCCTGGAAACCGGCAAACGCATCGCCGCATCAGCCGCCGGCACCGTCAAGAAGGTGGCGCTGGAACTCGGCGGGAAGAACCCCAATGTGGTGTTCGCCGACGCGGACTTCGACGCCGCCGTCGACAACGCCCTGAACGGCGCATTCGTCCATTCCGGCCAGGTCTGCTCCGCTGGCGCCCGGCTGGTGGTGGAGGAATCCATTGCCGAACGCTTCGTGGACGAACTGGTCCGCCGCGCCAAGGACATGCGGATCGGCGGCCCCTTCGACGAGGACGCCGAGACCGGCCCGCTGATCTCCGCCGCCCACCGGGACAAAGTGGACGCCTACGTCCAGCGCGGCCTCCAGGAGGGCGCACGGCTGCGCACGGGCGGCGCGGCGCCGCAGGGAGAAAAGTACGACGCCGGTTTCTACTACCAGCCCACCATCCTGGACCAGGTGCAGCGCGGCATGTCCGTGGTCACCGATGAGGCGTTCGGCCCGGTGGTGACGGTGGAAACCTTCCGCACCGAGGACGAGGCCGTGGCCACCGCCAACGACACCATCTACGGCCTGGCCGGCGCCGTCTGGACGCAGGATGCCGGCAAGGCCCAGCGCGTGGCCGGCAGGCTCCGGCACGGCACCATCTGGATCAACGACTACCACCCTTACCTCCCCCAGGCCGAGTGGGGCGGCTTCGGCCAGTCCGGCGTCGGCCGAGAGCTGGGCCCCACGGGCCTGGCCGAATACCAGGAAGCCAAGCACATCTACCAGAACACCAGCCCGCAGGTCACCGGCTGGTTCGCTGACCACAGCAAGGAGAACTAGATGCACTACGACAACATCGAGGACGTGAGCGACCGCGGGTTCGACTACGTCGTCATCGGCGGCGGGTCCGCCGGTGCCGCCGTGGCAGCACGTCTCAGCGAGGATCCGGACGTGACCGTGGCCCTCGTCGAGGCGGGCCCGGACGACCGGAACATTCCCGAGATCCTGCAGCTGGACCGCTGGATGGAACTGCTGGAATCCGGGTACGACTGGGATTACCCCATCGAGCCGCAGGAAAACGGCAACTCCTTCATGCGCCACGCCCGCGCAAAGGTGATGGGTGGCTGCTCCAGCCACAATTCCTGCATCGCCTTCTGGGCTCCGCGAGAGGACTTGGACGAGTGGGAGTCCAAGTACGGCGCCACCGGCTGGAACGCAGCCAACGCCTGGCCACTGTACCAGCGGCTGGAAACCAACGAGGACGCCGGCCCGGACGCACCCCACCACGGCGACTCCGGCCCCGTGCACCTGATGAACGTGCCCCCGGCGGATCCTGCCGGCGTCGCGCTTTTGGATGCCTGTGAGCAGACCGGGATTCCGCGGGCGAAGTTCAACACCGGCACCACCGTGGTCAACGGCGCCAATTTCTTCCAGATCAACCGCCGCGCGGACGGCACCCGCTCCTCCAGCTCCGTCTCCTACATCCACCCCATCGTGGACCGCCCCAACTTCACGCTGCTGACCGGCCTGCGCGCCCGCCAACTGGTGTTCGACGCGGACAAGCGCTGCACCGGCGTGGACGTGGTGGACGGCGCGTTCGGCCGGACCCACCGGCTCACCGCCCACCGCGAGGTCGTCGTATCCACCGGCGCCATCGACTCCCCCAAGCTGCTCATGCTCTCCGGCATCGGCCCGGCCGCACACCTGGCTCAGCACGGCATCGAGGTCCTGGTGGACTCCCCCGGCGTCGGCGAGCACCTGCAGGACCACCCCGAAGGCGTGGTGCAGTTCGAAGCCAAACAGCCCATGGTGCAGGCCTCCACCCAGTGGTGGGAAATCGGCATCTTCACCCCCACGGAGGACGGCCTGGACCGCCCCGACCTGATGATGCACTACGGCTCCGTCCCGTTCGACATGAACACCCTGCGGCACGGCTACCCCACCACGGAGAACGGCTTCAGCCTCACCCCCAACGTCACGCACGCCCGTTCCCGCGGCACCGTCCGGCTGCGCAGCCGCGACTTCCGCGACAAGCCCATGGTGGACCCGCGCTACTTCACGGACCCGGAAGGCCATGACATGCGCGTCATGGTGGCCGGCATCCGCAAGGCCCGCGAAATCGCCGCACAGCCCGCCATGGCGGAGTGGACCGGCCGCGAACTGTCGCCCGGCATCGAGGCGCAGACGGATGAGGAACTGCAGGACTACATCCGCAAGACCCACAACACCGTCTACCACCCCGTAGGCACGGTCCGCATGGGAGCGGACGACGACGGGATGTCACCTTTGGATGCCCGGCTGCGGGTCAAGGGTGTCACCGGCCTCCGGGTGGCCGACGCGTCCGTCATGCCCGAACACGTCACCGTCAATCCCAACATCACCGTCATGATGATCGGCGAGCGCTGTGCCGATCTGATCAAGGCGGATTACGCAGGCGCCGACGCCCTGGAAGAGAAGGAGCTCACCACGTCCCTCGCCTGAGCGGCGGGTTACAAGGGGCCGCGCTCCCAACAGCGCCGGGCCCCGCAGAACGTTATCTCGCCGCACCCCAGGGCGGCCGTTCCCATCGTGCTTTTCTGAACTAGGAGTCCATATTGGAACCCAGCAAGAGTATTGATTCAAGCGGCATGGACGAATTCGGCTACACCCAGACCTTGGATCGGAGCATCGGCAAGTTTGCCAGCTTCGCCGCGGGTGTCAGCTACATCTCCATCCTCACCGGTGTTTTCCAGCTGTTCTACTTTGGTTTTTCCATGGCCGGCCCGGCGTATGCCTGGTCCTGGCCCATCGTGTTCGTCGGCCAGCTGATGGTGGCCCTGTGTTTCGCCGAACTGGCAGGCCGCTACCCCGTGGCCGGCTCGGTCTACAACTGGGCGAAGCGCCTGGCCTCCGGCACCTCCTCATGGCTGGCCGGCTGGCTGCTGCTGCTGTCCTCCATCATGGCGCTGGGCTCCGTGGCCCTGGCGCTGCAGATCACCCTGCCGCAGCTCTGGTCCGGCTTCCAGTTCGTCGGTGATGGCACCGGGCCGTACGACTTCGCCATGAACGGCGTGGTGCTGGCCACCATCATGATCACCATCTCCACCCTCATCAACGCGTTCGGCGTGAAGCTGATGACCCGGATCAACAGCATCGGCGTCTTCGTGGAACTCATCGCCGCCGTCCTGCTGATCCTCGCGCTCGGCTGGCACGTGGTCCGCGGCCCGGAGGTCTTCTTCCAGACCAATGGCTTCGGCGAAGGCAAGGACCTCGGCTTCTTCGGCGTCTTCCTGATCGGCGCTATGGCCTCCGGCTATGTCATGTACGGCTTCGATACCGCCAGCTCGCTGGGCGAGGAAACCAAGGACCCCAAGAAGACCGCTCCCAAGGCCATCCTGCGGGCCGTCACGGCGTCCTTCCTGCTGGGCGGGGGAATCCTGCTGTTCGGCATCCTGGCCGCACCGGACCTCACGGACCCGCAGATCGGCTCCCCTGACGGCGGCCTGCAGCACATCGTCCTCTCCGTCCTGGGCGGACCGTTCGGCAAGGCTTTCCTGGCCTGCATCGTGGTGGCCGTGGTGGTCTGCACCCTGGCCGTGCACGCCGCCGCCATCCGCATGATGTTCGCCATGGCCCGCGACAACAACCTGCCCTTCAGCCGGCAGCTGAGCAAGGTGGACCCGGTCCGCCGGACCCCAACGGTCGCTGCGATCGTCATCGGCGTCCTGGCCGTCATCCCGTTGCTGGTCAACGTCATGCAGCCGGCCATCTTCACCATCCTGTCCAGCATCAGCATCGTCCTGATCTACCTGTCCTACCTCCTGGTCACGGTTCCGCTGCTGCGCAACCGGCTGCTGAAGAAGTGGCCCCTGGTCGCCGACGGTTCCGAACCCGGGTTCTCCATGGGCAAGTGGGGGCTTCCGGTGAACATCCTGGCCGTCCTCTGGGGCGCCGCCATGACCATCAACCTGGTGTGGCCCCGGCCCGAGATTTACAACTCGGTGCCGCCGTTCGAGTGGTACCTGCAGTGGGGCGGGGTGATGTTCGTGGCCGCCGTAGTCATCGGCGGGGCCCTGCTCTACCGCCTGAAGATCCGCCACCAAACCGGCGTGCTGGCCGAGCATGCTGCGGCCGTGGCTGCGCATCCGTCGTCCAACGACCCCCGGTACGACGCACCGGAGGAGGCAGTGCCTGCCAACGCGGTCTTGGCCACGGAAGGCTAGCAACACCGACTACAAGGGGTCGACGGCGGCACTCGCTTGAGTGCCGCCGTCGACCCCTTTTGCGTGCCCCGCACCAGCGGGTGGTGGGGCACCGCGTCACACAACGGAACGGCCATCCGTTCCGGAGCGGCAACGCCCTACCCTTGACAGGTGACATTGACTAAGACCCGCACCGCCGCCGCGAGCTCCATCGCCGCCGCTGGCCTCCTGCTTACCCTCGCCGCTTGTTCCACCCCCGCCGGCAACTCGCCAAGTTCCTCGGCACCTGCCTCTTCCGCAGCGTCTTCGGCGAGCGCCAGTGCCGCTTCAACCTCCGCCGGCCCCTGCGCCGGCGTGAAGGTCATCGTCGATTCCGGCGCCCTGAAGCAGTCCACCGCCGCTACCTCCACCTGCGTGTCCGTGGACGGGCCGACCGTGGCATCGGACGTGCTGAGCAAAGCCGACGTGAAGATCGAGGGCACCGCCAAGTACCCCACCAGCTTCGCGTGCCGCGTCAACGGCGTGCCCGCTCCGGACTTCGACATCAAGCACAAGGGCGGCACCACCCGCGAAGCATGCGATGACAAAAACACTGTCTCGTACTGGGCCCTCTGGGTGAAGCCGGCAGCCGGGACGTGGGCCTACGCGCAGGAAGGCCTGGACAGCCTCAAGCTCAACCCCGGCGAGAGCCTTGAACTGCTCTACACCGTGGACAACGAACCGGCGGCCCCCGCGTCATGACCTTCCGGCCCGCGCCGTTGCGCGCAGCAGCGGTTCTCGCTGCTGTGTTCATCGCGGCGCGGGTCGCCTACCGGGTCCTTTTCGACGGGGCGGCCACCGGTTCCCCGGTCCTGCTGGACCTGCCCCCGCTGCGCCTTCCGGCCCCGTACGCCCACGTGGTGTTCCTTGGCCCGGTGACCGGGCCCGGGCTCTGGCAGGCTTTTCTGTCCGCCCTGCCGATCGCCCTGACCATCCTGGGTTTCGGCCTGCTCAACGCCTGGGTGGATGTATCCCGAGGCTTCGTGCGCCTGGCCCGCGGCGGTCCCTTGCAGGGCGTGGCCCGGATGCTGGTGGTGGCGTGGGCGGCGCTTCCTGCACTTTCCGACGCCGTGTCCTCCGTCCGCCTGGCCTTCCGGCTCCGGGGCGAAAAGTTCGGACCGCGCGCCCTGGTGCCGATCCTCGAACGGACCCTGGAGCACGCGGGCCGGGTGGCGGCGGCCCTGGAGCTGCGGGGCTTCGGGAGCCGGGCATCCCGCCAAGGAAATCACGACGACGGCACTCCCCTTCTGGTGCGCGACGCCCGGTTCCGCATCGCTGACACGTGCATCAGGGCGGATTCGTTTGCGCCGCCGGCCGGGTCCGTCGCGGTGATCACCGGGCCCACAGGCTCCGGCAAGTCCACCATTCTGCGCGGCCTCGCGGGCCTCCTTTCGCATGTCGACGGCGGAGAGATCTCCGGCACCGTACAGGTTGCCGGGACGGACCGCGCCTCCGCTCCCCCACGTGATACGGCGGGCTTGGTGGGTGTCGTACTGCAGAACCCGCGGGCCGCGTTTGCCACCAGCCGGGTCCGGGACGAGATCGCCCTGGCCCTTGAACTCCCTGGCGTGCCCTCCACTGCCGTGAAGGCCCGGGTACGGGAGGTGGCCGACAGGATCGGGGTCGCGGCGCTGCTGGACCGGAACGTCAGCACCCTTTCTGCAGGTGAGGCAACGCTCGTTGCTATCGCCGCCGCCGTCGTGGATAACCCGCAGCTGCTCCTGGTGGATGAGCCGCTGGCCGACCTCGACGCCACCGCCCGCGGCCGCGTCATCGCCATTCTCCACGCGCTGGCCCGCGAGGACGGGGTCTGCATCATTGTGGCCGAGCACCGGGCCGAGGCACTGGTACCGGTTGCTGATGCGTGGTGGACCATCCGGGATGCGGAGCTGGTGCCCGTTACCGCGCCGGCCCCTTGCGCCCCGGTTGGTGCGCTTCAAGCATCCGTTCCGGTTCCGGGGCAGACTTCCGTGCTGACCGCGGCACACCTCTCGGTGCACCACAAGGGCACGGCCCTGGTGCGCGACGCCTCGGTGGACCTGCGCCGCGGCGAAATTGTGGCCCTCGTGGGACCGAACGGGGCAGGAAAGTCGTCGCTGTTGGTGGCGCTGGCCCTGCGTGGAAGTGTGCCAGGAATGGCCACTGCCGGAGCGGTCGAGGGCGGCCGGGTCGCCCTGGTGCCGGATGCCTCCGACGACCTCTTCACCCGCGACACGGTTGCGGGCGAGCTGCGGGCGGCGGAACGGCGGCTGGCCCGTGGGAAGCAGGATGCCCAGCCTGCGCCCGGGTTTGCGGCTGCGCGCCTTGCCCGGCTGCGCGGAACGGCGGGAATGCCCATCGGCCATGAACATCCGCGGGACCTGTCCGCCGGCGAACGCAGGATCCTGGCCATCGCGCTGCAGACCATGGACGCCCCGGAAGTGCTGCTGATCGACGAACCGACGCGCGGGCTCGACCCTGCCGCACGGACTGCGGTGGCGGCGGCACTGCAGGCAGCAGCGGATGACGGCACAGCGGTTCTCATCGCCACGCACGACCTTGACTTCGCCGACGGCCTGGGCGCCCGGATCCTCCCGATGCTCGACGGCGTGGCACCATCTTTGGAACCTGTCGCTGCTCCGGAACCGTATGTCCCGGCGCCCCGTCCTACTCGTACCGAAGCCCAGGCTAAGGCGTCCACCGCTGAACAGGCAGACGTCGCGCGTGCCACGAAGCCCCACCGCCTCCGGATGCCGCGGGGCGCCGAGCTTGCTGTCCTCGCCCTCGCCAACCTGGCCGCCCTGGCCGCGTTCTGCTGGCCGCTGCTTGCCGCGGCACTCCCGCAGGACGCTGCCGCCGCAACCCCCTACATCGCCCTGGCCATCGCACCCGTGGCCGCGGTCGCCGTCGTACTTTCCCTTGATGGTTCCGTCCGCTCGGCCCACACCGTGGCGCTGCTCGGAGTGCTGGCTGCCGTCGGGTCCGCCGTGCGGGTGGCGAGCACCGGCGTCGGCGGTGTGGAGGCGGTGTTCATCCTGCTGATCCTGGCGGGCCGCGCGTTCGGCGCCCGGTTCGGCCTACTGCTCGGCGCGGCGACCATTGCGGTGTCGAGCGCACTGTGGGGCGGGATTGGGCCGTGGACGCCGTTCCAGATCTTCGCCTGCGCGTGGGTGGGCGCCGGGGCCGGGCTGCTCCCCCGCCGGGTGCGCGGCAAAGCCGAGCTGTGGATGCTGGCGGGCTATGGCATTGCGGCGTCCTACGTGTTCGGGCTGTTGCTGAACCTATGGTTCTGGCCCTTCGCAGTTGGCGCCGGCACCGGCATCTCCTACGTTCCGGGCGCGCCACTGGGCACCAACCTCAGCAGCTTCCTGCTGTATTCACTTTTGACGTCGACGGCGGGCTGGGACACCCTGCGCGCCGTCACCACGGTGATCGGCATCGCGGTGGTGGGCCGGGCGGTGCTGGCTTCGCTGCGCCGGGTGAAGCCGGTGTCCGGTGCCAGCGGAAGGGTTGGCGGCCGCAGCGGGGACGGGCCGGAAGCGCCGCCCCCTACTTTGACGCGGCCCGGCGGCTCGCTGCGAAGATGACGACTCCGCCGATGACGGCAAGGACGTAAAACCAGGTGGCAGCGGTGAAAACGGCTGCATAGGCCTGTGCGTCGGCGGGGGCGCGGGGTGCGTCCGTTCCGGCGGCTGTGCTGAACACGACCGTGAGCAGGGCCAGGCCAATCGATCCGCCCAACTGGTGGGCAGTATTCACCAGGCCGGACCCTGCACCGTTGTCCTCCGGAGCCACGCCGGACATCCCGAACTCGGTGAGCACGATGATGGCGATTCCCTGGCCAACGCCCAGGACGATGAGGGGCAGGAAGACGTCCGGGAAGTACGTCGAGGCGGGCCCAATGGTGCTCAGCCACCACATTCCCAGCGCCGCAATGACCAGGGAAGCCACCAGCAGCATGGGCTTGCCCATGAGGGCACCGAGGGGACGGACGGCGTAGACCATCGCGAAGAACAGGAGGGTGAGCGGAATGTAGGATATGCCGGCTGTGAAGGCGCTGAACCCGAGGACGTTCTGCAGGTATTGGCTCAGGAAGTAGAACGTTGAGAACATAGCACCCACAATCAGGATCCGGATGATGTAGGCGCCGGAGCGGGTGGTGTCCCTGAACAAGCGCAGGGGCGTGATGGCCTGGGTGCTGCGGCGCTCAACGAGGACAAACGCGGCGATCAGCAGTCCCGCCAGGAGCAATGGCAGCCACGTTGCCGGCGTTGCCCAGCCTGCTTCGCCGGCGTGGACCAGGCCAAAGACCAGGGCAGTCATGCCGAGCGTGACAGTAAGTGCCCCCGGAGCGTCGAAACTGCCCCTGCTTTTCGCCGTTTCCGGCAGGAAGCGGGGAGCAAGCAGCAGGACGACGGCACCGATTGGCACGTTGATCAGCAGGCCCCAGCGCCACGAAAGCAGGTCAGTGAAAACTCCGCCAACAATGATGCCGACACTTCCGCCGGCACCGATGACAGCGCTGTAGATACCGATGGCCCGTGACCGCTCCCCGGGTTGCGGGAAGGACTGGACCAGCAGGGCCAAGGTTGCCGGTATGGCGAACGCAGACGCGACTCCCTGCAGCACGCGGGCCAGGATCATCACCTCGGAAGTCGGTGCAAGCCCCGCAAGCAGCGAGGCGATGGTGAAGACGGCGACGCCCGCCATGAACACCCGACGGCGGCCCATCAGGTCACCGGCCCGGGCACCCAGAAGGAGGAGTCCGCCGAAGGCGAGTGCGTAGCTGTTCTGTACCCAGGACAAGGTGGGACCCGTAAAGCCCAGTTCCCGCTCCAGATGCGGCAGTGCAGTGGTGACGATTGAGGTGTCCAGGACCATCATCAGCTGACAGCCCATGATCACGGCCAGCACCATGAACCGCGACCACCCTCCCGGCGAGGGGGCCACCCTGAATTCCGTTTGTAACCTGCTCACAGTCGATACTCCTTACTAAGTAACTGGTTGGTTACTTGATAGTGCACCCCCTACCGCTCTTTGTCAACTAAACGGTTACTTGCTAGAGTCCAGGAGTGGCCCGAGACGCTGAAGCAACCCGTAAACGGATCCTCGACGCAGCCGAGGAGGAGTTCGCCAAGTACGGGATCGCCGGAGCCCGCGTGGACCGGATCGCCGACATCGCGCAGGCGAACAAGGCAATGATCTACCGTTACTTCGACAGCAAGGACCGCCTCTTCGACGAGGTCTTCAGCCAGCGGGTACTCGCATTCGTGGACGAGGTGGAGTTTGACGCGGCAGACCTGCCCGGCTACGCGGGGCGGTCATTCGACGTCTACCAGAAGTATCCGAACACGCTCCGGTTGACCAACTGGTACATCCTCGAACGCGGTGAGGAGGGCCAGCTGGATAGCCTGACGGCGTCCCACCGGGACAAACTCAGCCGGATAGAAGCCGCCCAAAAGGAAGCCCTGCTACCGAGCGACCGGACCGCCATCGAGATCCTGACAGCGGTCCGCGCCCTGGCCATGGCCTGGCACATCCTCACCCCGGACATGGCCCGGGCCCAGTTGCCCGCCGTCGCGCGCAGGCGCCAGGCCGTCGTCGAGAATGTCCGCAAGCTCCTCGCACTTTAGGCGGGGGCGCTGCCGGGCCTGGCCCGGGAACCGCCAGCTCACACCTTGAAGTACTTCGCCTCCGGGTGGTGGAACACGAACGCGTCGGTGGACTGTTCGGGGTGCAGCATAAGCTCGTCGCTCAGGATGACGCCCATGCGCTCGGGCTTCAGCAGCTCGGTGACCTTGCGGCGGTCCTCCATGTCCGGGCAGGCCGGGTAGCCCAGCGAGAAGCGGGCGCCGCGGTAGTCCAGCTTGAAGTACCCCGCCGTGTCCTTGGGTTCCTCAGCCGCGAAGCCGAGCTCCTTGCGGATACGGGCGTGCCAGAACTCGGCCAGCGCCTCGGTGAGCTGCATGACCAGGCCGTTGAGCTCGTAGTAGTCGCGGTACTGATTGGCCGCGAACATCTTGGAGGTGAACTCTTCGATCTTGGAGCCGGCGGTGACCAGCTGCACCGGCAGCACGTCGATCTGCGCGGACTCGCGGGACTTCACGAAGTCGGCCAGGCACAGGTGCCGGTCGCGGCGCTGGCGCGGGAAGTCGAAGCGCAGGCGGTCGGTGCCGATCCGGCCGCCTGAACCACCGTCCGGGGCGAGCAGGCCCGCCTGGCCCAGGACGCCGTCGGGATCTTCGCCGTGGTGAAGCACCACCACCTGTTCGCCCTCGGAGACCACTGGGAAGTAGCCGTAGGCCACGGACGCGTCCAGCATGCCTTCGGCCAGGATGCGGTCCAGCCAGTAGCGCAGGCGCGGGCGGCCCTCGCGTTCCACGAGCTCCTCATAGGAGGCGCCGTCTTCGCCGCGGCCGGGCTTGAGGCCCCATTGGCCCATGAAGGTGGCGCGCTCGTCGAGGAACGCGGAGTAGTCGTGGAGCGAGACGCCGCGGACAATGCGGGTGCCCCAGAACGGCGGCACGGGCACGGGGTTGTCGGTGGCGACGTCGGAGCGGCCGGGCATGGCTTCCGGCTCAGTCACCGTGAACTTCGCCCCGCCCTTGTGGATGCGCTTCTTCAAGGGCGGCAGGCCGACGTCGTCCGGTGATTCGCCGCGGGCCAGGCGCACCAGGGGTTCCATGAGGGAGAGGCCCTCGAAGGCGTCCTTGGCGTAGCGGACCACGCCGTCGAACTGCTCAGCCAGGTCCTGCTCCACGTAGGCGCGGGTGAGGGCGGCGCCGCCCAGGATGACCGGCCACTTCTTGGCCAGGCCGCGGGACTGCAGCTCCGCGAGGTTCTCCTTCATCACCACGGTGGACTTCACCAGCAGCCCGGACATGCCGATCACGTCGGCGTTGTGTTCCTCCGCGGCGGCGATGATCTCGGCGATGCCCTGCTTGATGCCGATGTTGACCACCTTGTAGCCGTTGTTGGTGAGGATGATGTCCACCAGGTTCTTGCCGATGTCGTGCACGTCGCCGCGCACGGTGGCGATCACCATGGTGCCCTTGCCGGAGGAGTCAGACTTCTCCATGTGCGGCTCCAGCAGTGCGACGGCGTTCTTCATGACCTCGGCGGACTGCAGCACGAACGGCAGCTGCATTTCGCCGGCGCCGAAGCGTTCGCCCACCACCTTCATGCCTTCGAGCAGGTGGTCGTTGATGATGCCGAGCGGGGTCATGCCTTCGCTGCGGGCGAGGTCCAGGTCCTCCTCGAGGCCCTTGCCTTCGCCGTCGATGATGCGCCGTTCCAGGCGGGCGCCGGTGGGCAGTGCGGCGAGTTCTGCGGCGCGCTGGTCCTTGAGGGCCGCGGTGTCGACGCCGGCGAACATGTCGAGCATGCGGGCGAGGGGATCGTAGGTGGTGTTGCCGTCGGCGTCGTATTCGCGGCGGTCCCAGACCAGGTCCAGGGCCACCTTGCGCTGTTCCTCCGGGAGGGAGGCGAGCGGCACGATCTTGGCGGCGTCGATGATGCCGCTGGTCAGGCCGGCCTGGACGGCTTCGTGCAGGAACACGGAGTTCAGCACGATGCGCGCGGCCGGGTTGAGGCCGAAGGAGACGTTGGAGACGCCGAGGGTGGTGTTGATGCCCGGGTACTTCGCGGTGATCTGGCGGATGGCTTCGATGGTTTCGATGCCGTCGCGGCGGGTTTCCTCCTGGCCGGTGGCGACGGGGAAGGTGAGGCAGTCGACGATGATGTCCTCGACGCGCATGCCCCACTCGCCCACCAAGGCGTCGACGAGGCGGGAGGCGATGGCCACCTTGCCTTCGGTGGTGCGGGCCTGGCCGTGTTCGTCGATGGTCAGGGCGATGACGGCGGTGCCGTGTTCCTTGACCAGCGGCATGATGCGGGCGAAGCGGCTGTTGGGGCCGTCGCCGTCCTCGTAGTTGACGGAGTTGACCACGGGGCGACCGCCGATGAGTTCCAGGCCTGCTTTGAGGACGGGCGGTTCGGTGGAGTCGATGACCAGCGGGAGGGTGGAGGCGGAGGCGAAGCGGGAGACGATCTCCTTGACGTCCGCCACGCCGTCGCGGCCCACGTAGTCCACGCAGACATCCAGCAGGTGCGCGCCGACGCGGATCTGTTCGCGGGCGATGTCCACGCAGTCGTCCCAGCGTTCTTCGAGCATGGCCTGGCGGAAGGCCTTGGAGCCGTTGGCGTTGGTGCGCTCACCGATGGCCAGGTAGGCGGACTCCTGGTCGAAGTTCACGTGCTGGTAGAGGGAGGCGACGCCGGCTTCACGCTCTTCGGGGATTCTTGCCGGTGCGTTGTTTGGCTTTGTCTCCACGGCTTTGTTGCGGAAGTGCGCCAGACGTTCGACGACGGCGGCCATGTGCTCCGGCGTCGTACCGCAGCAGCCGCCCACCAGGCCCAGGCCGAATTCGCGCACGAACTGTTCGTGGGCGGTGGCGAGTTCGGCGGGTGAAAGCGGGTAGTGCGCGCCGTTGGCACCGAGGACGGGCAGGCCGGCGTTGGGCATGCAGGCGATGGCGACGGAGGACTGCTTGGACAGGTGCCGGAGGTGCTCGCTCATCTCGTCCGGGCCGGTGGCGCAGTTCAGGCCGATGGCGTCGACGCCGAGCGGTTCCAGGGCGGTGAGCGCGGCGCCGATTTCGGAGCCCATGAGCATGGTGCCGGTGGTCTCGACCGTTACTTCGACGAAGATGGGGAGGCGGACGCCCTTGGAGACGATGGCCTGCTTGCAGCCGTTGACCGCGGCTTTGGTCTGCAGGAGGTCCTGGCTGGTTTCGATGAGGAACGCGTCCGCGCCACCGTCGATGAGGCCCTCGGCCTGGAGGGCGAAGGTCTGCTTGAGCCAGTCGTAGCTGGTGTGGCCCAGGCTGGGGAGCTTGGTGCCGGGGCCCATGGAGCCGAGGACCCAGCGCATGCGGCCGTCTGTTTCCTCTGCAGCCTCGGCACGTTCGCGGGCGATTTTGGCGCCCTTGAGGGCGAGCTCCTCGATGCGGTCGTCGATGCCGTAGTCCGAGAGGTTGGACCAGTTGGCGCCGAAGGTGTTGGTTTCCACGGCGTCGATGCCGGTGGCGAAGTACGCGCCGTGGATGTCCGCGATGACGTCGGGGCGCGTGTCGTTGAGGATCTCGTTGCAGCCCTCGAGGTTCTGGAAGTCCGTGTCCAGCTGGAGGTCGCGGCCTTGGAGCATGGTGCCCATGGCGCCGTCGGCGATGACCACCCGGTGGTTCACGGCGTCCAGGAGTTCCTGCGAACGGGCGGGGCGGGGAACGGACTCGACGTCCAGTGCAAAACGAGGCATTTAAACAGGTTACGGGCGGGGGCGCCCGCGTTGCGCTGTGTGTCCGGATGCTACGGCGGCGGCGCACGTTTCGAGGCCCGGACCGGTTGTTCTTCACCAACCCTGTGCAGGCGGACGCCCGCCGAGACCGTCGGCGGCCCGGGAAACAGGTCATCCTCAGATCACAACTTCCAGCTCACCATGTGCGCGTGTCTGGAATAACCCTCTCAAGGCGCGCAATCGCGACCCCCAGCGTCCATTGCTGTTCAATCTTAGTAAATTGACCTAGCAAGCTTCGAGCTTTCCCAGATTTAGGAGTATGGCGCCCATTTCAGCTCCAGCAACTCCCAACCCTCCACCACTAGGCGTTCTAAACCAATACCGACTGCCAATCTCCCCGAATGGGGGTGTTTGAAGACGAACGGTTCTCCTCCAGCTGTATGCCTCATTAATCGCTCGGCAGTTACAAAATCCTCGAGTCTCTTGGTCCCCGGTGGCATCGAGCTCATGACGACTTCACGGTACGGAGCCGAAGAACCGCGTATGAAGTTCGAGTCAAGGCCGTGCGCCTCGAAGCAATGCTCCCCCGTGTTCCACGCCAGGACGTAAAGTGAGCCGGAACCTGACCAACCCTTGGAGATTGCCACCACAACATCCGCTGTTGCGTTAACGCCGCCGAAAGCTGAGGCCTTCGGTAGCTCCTCAAATGCTGCCGCGAGCTTGCCCGCCACGAACTCAGGGACGCATTCTGGTCCGGAGGCTGCCGTCGAGGCTGTGAGGCCTAATCGCGCGAGGTTTCCAAGTACGTGAGTTGGAGGTGAGGTTGAGCCAGAGTCCCTATCCACCACCCAAACCGGGATGTCGCTGCGGACTTGGGCAATGAGTTGACTTGCCACCCTGTCTTCTGGGGGCAGCGAATAGCCTACGAGCGTAAGCGCAGAGGCCGAAGCGACGAGAGATCGGGCTTTGCGCCAGAGGGTGTTGGCTAGATAGGAGCCGTAATAGCCGTCCTTGCTAGTGACGGGGGGAATTAGGTAACGGTCAAGGTTAGTAGCTCCCGAGAAATCAATCTCGGAGGCCAAGGGCATAGGTGACCCGAACACGTGCTTGTCTCGTACTCGAATGAGTGTCGACCCGCTACTATCACCTGCTGCCCAGTACCACCCAAGCGATCCGTGCAGCTTGAGCACCTCGAAAGACTTGTCGGTATGGCCTGCTCCTGAATCACCCATGAATTGTGCCTGAGGCGCCGGCGGGGCAGGGAACACGACGTGGTCACCAAGTATGTACTGAACATGCCCCTCGGGCGACGTGGTTGTCGGTGGACTTCCGTTTACGGCACGCTCAAGAAGGGTGTCGTAGTTAAAGGTGAGAATCACCGCTCGTTCTGCGTGCCAAAGAGCGACCAGTTGACGTAGCCAAATTGGACTGTCGTTCGCACATGCCTCCGCGACCTTCTCATCGAGTACGCTGGCAATCTCAGCCACGACTCGAGCAGCTTCCGCGCCGCGCCTTGAGTTCTCAAAACCTTCCAGAAACGGGAGAGAAGTGACTTGGAGTGTGAGCCAGTCCTCGAAAGTCTGACCTGGACGCAGATCGAAAACGACGTCCTTGGAGAGGCGCTCCCTTAGCGCTTCGCCGAGCTCATCCGTGACCGGCATTTTCGCGCTAATAGCCTTCGAGAAACCAGCCCCAAGGACGTAGAGAGGTCGATGCGAAGGAATGCTTGTCATCTGCTCAAAGTAGTGCAGACAATGCGGGGCGGTCGAATAGCGACTCGCTCTCTCTAGCCGGCAGAGTGTGCTGGCACGCGGCGAACTGGCCACCTAAACGCAGTCATAGTCTCAACCGCTTTCGACGTGTCGGACAACTGATGTGATGAGACTGGCGGTGGTATCGTCTTCAGCCGAGATCCGGGACAGGGATCAAATCTGAAGCGCGCGCTGGATTCCGTCTCTGCAGTCTCCCAAGCACCTAGTGAGTACGTTGACTCCAGACGCAAGATGCATTGGGGATGGATCAGCCGCTCAACCTTGAATATCTAGATCGACCGTCGACTCTTGACGTCCATCTTCGACGTCCGAATGAATACTTAATCGGACAACTTCCGTCTTTCGCATAGAGTAATGCCATGAGCTACGAAACAAGGACTGCAACGGACGAAGAAGTCAAGCACCACAGCACCCGAGACGAATCACAGTTCTTTGATCGTAAGAGTCGATCTATAAAGCCTGCAAAGGTAGCGCAGTCCTTTTCTTCTTTAGCTAATGCCGATGGCGGTGAACTTCTCATCGGAGTGGAGGACGATGGCACATGGATGCCATTCGAATCCATCGAGTCCACCAACGACATCACCTCCCTCGCCGCCAGAGTCATGCGACAAGAATTTTATACAGTTGAATACATCAAGCCTTCCTCCAAAGATGGAGTGGCTATTATGTTCTACATAGATCGGCACCCAAATGTCGTCTACACAGAAGCTGACTTGGCATACCAACGAATTGGTGCCCAGAATCATCAGGTGGTAGGAGAGCGCCTTGAGGCCTTAAAGCGTTCCAAGGGTGACTCCAATTACGAAGCGACTAAGACTGACGCCACTTTGGAAGAGCTTGAGAACTCGACCACCATGCTCACCTTCATGCTGGAGGGCACGGTCTTTACGGAACCTTCAGATTTCTTGAAAAAGAACCGCCTCGTAGTCAACGATTGCGGCATAGTCGCAGGAACGCTCGTATTTTCGGATCTTCCTCAGGCATATTTGCCGAACTCCGGAGTGAAACTCTACAGGTATAAAACATCGGGCCAGGAGGATCGAGATCATCTTGACGGCTTGCCTGAGACCATCGAGGGTCCTGTTACAGCCCTAATCGAAACGACCAAGAGGCGAGTAGAAGAAATCGTTGCAACGATTCCACGTCTTGACTCCAGCGGCTTCACAACGGTTGAGTATCCGTCCAAGGCTCTCCACGAAATTCTCGTCAATGCTTTCCTACACCGCGATTACGGTATGCGCGATTACGTCCACGTTCGGATCTTTGACAACCGAATCGAGATCGACAGCCCTGGACGCCTCCACGGACACGTAACCGTTCAGAACATTCTGGATGAAAGGTCCGCGCGGAACCCTCTTATTCAAAGAATTGTTAACAAGTTTCCCGAACCACCGAATATGGACATTGGAGAAGGGCTCAATACAGCCTTCAAGGCAATGGAACAGCTGCTTCTCAGTTATCCCGTTATTGAGGAGCTCTCGGACCGAGTTCGCGTGACCATCTCTCACGAACCGTTAGCAAGCCCTGCGCAAGCGATCATGGAGGCAGCAAAGCGGAAGGGGTCAATCAATAACACTGAGGCGCGCCAAGTAACTAAGATCGACCAGGAACGAACGATAAGGCGTCTTTTTGAGGACCTGGTGGATGCCGGGCAATTATCTCGAACAGGCTCCGGGCGAGGCACCCGCTACTTCCCGATCTCAGACTGAGATGTTCGGGCTGAGCTATGGGCATTGCCGATATTGTCACCGGCGGTCTTTAGATTTTGGGTGATTGATTTGCTTGAAGACGTGAAGTAGTCCTCGAAAGGAACAACCGACGTCGCTGGACTGGCTGCCCCAGTCACTTGATTTCGCGGCAGGAGCCGCAAACTGGACCGCATTGGCCGTGCTCAAGCCTCGCCGACAGCCAGCAGTGATTTGCTCGTCCCGCGCCCGGCTCCACGCTTTGACCGGACCTCAACCAACGGATGGCCGGCGTACGTCTCCTGGGTCTGATGATTGACACATTCCTACAGGTCGCGTTCAAGACGACAGCGCCCCTGCGACTTTGGCGTTGGCTGGTCGGCTCTCGCAGGCACCCAGCCCAGAGCCGGCCCCAGCTTGCCCGCGATGTCAGTCAGGATCTGGACGTAGTCCTCGTGTTCGAAGCTGAAGGGCAGCGCGAACGCCACCTCGTCCACCTCCTGAAAGCCCGCGTGCGCATACAGCTGCTCGGCGATCTCCTCGCTGGTCCCGATCAGGTCGCGCGCGAACATCATTCCCCGCGGCCCCTGCGGGGCAGCGGTGCGCGGAGTCCGTTCGTCCACATACCGCGTGTACTTCTCCCGCTGTACCGGCGACGCCGAGTCGGTGGGAATCACCACCAGCCCCTGCGAAACCCGCGCCTGAGAATGCCCCGCCGCCGCAGCAGCCTCCCGGAACGCCCGGATCTGCGACTGCTGGACCAGTGCAAAGTCCGGCTCCTGGTCCTTGTCCGGATAGATCACGCTGCTGGACAGCAGGTTAAACCCATTCGAACCAGCCCACACCGCTGACTTCGTACTGCCGGCCCCGTACCACAGCCGGTCTCGCAGCCCAGGCGAATGCGGCTCCACCCGGTTGGAGAACTCCCCCACCACGCCCTGCTTGCCGGAGAACTCCCGCACCGGCTCGCCGGCAACCAGCCGCGCGAACCGCTCCACCCGGGCGTAGCTGAAATCCTCCACGTCCGCGGTATCGGGATACAGCTCGTGCTTCACGGTGTCGTACTGCATCGGTTCGCCCACGCTCACCCCGGGATTGACCCGCCCGCCGGCCAGCAGGTCCACGGTGGCCAGGTCCTCCGCCAGGCGCAGCGGGTTCTCCCAGCCTAGGGGCGTCACGGCAGTTCCCAGCTCAATGCGCGAAGTCCTCTGGCTGGCGGCAGCCATCACCGCCACGGGCGAGGAGATGCCGAACTGCAGATGCCGGTGGCGCAGCCAGGCACTGTCGAATCCCAGCCGCTCCCCCAGCTCAATGATCTGCAGCGTCGACTCATGCCCGGCAGCTGGATCAAGTGGGTCAAACAGCCCAATGGTGAGGAATCCCAGCTTGCGCAAAGGACGGTCGGGCTGCGGCATGGCTTCCTCCAGAATCCGGGACGTGGCTGATGTTCAGACTAGGCGCTAAGACAAAGCATGAACCAACATGTCCCACGGCCCGGCGCCGCATCCAAAGACAACCTTGACGGCGCCGTCCACCAAGACGTTAGGCTCACCACGAGCCAGCGACGGCGCCGGCACGGGAGGAAAACATGTCACTGCAGGAAATCGAGTTCACGTCCGCCAACGGCCGCGACACCATCCAGGCATGGGTATACGAACCCATCGGGCAGCCCAAGGCCATCGTGCAGCTGATCCACGGGCTCGGCGAGCACTCCCGCCGCTACCTCCACCTCATCTCCACCCTGGTGGACGCCGGCTTCATCGTGGTGGCGGGCGACCACTCCGGCCACGGGCGAACCGCCATGCAGCAGGGCACCTGGGGCGACGCCGGCGAGGACGCCGCCAGCGTGGTGGTCGCAGACGAGGTCACCCTCCAGGCCAAGGCCAGGGCGGCACTCCCCCAGCTTCCCTACGTGGTGTTCGGCCACAGCTGGGGCTCCATGATCGCCCGCGGCATGGCCGTGGACTCGCGGACCCAGCTGTCCGGCCTGATCCTCTGTGGCATTGCCGCCCAGATGCGCGGCATCGAGAAGCTGATCGACCGCCCCGAGCTGGCGCGGCTTGCCTCCGGCGAGCGCGGCGCGGAACCGGCGCCTCAGGAACTGGTGGCCCAGCTGTTCGACGGCTTCCTGGGCCGCTTCGGTGAAGGTGCCGGCCCCACCGCATGGGTGGCCCTCGACGCGGACGTCGTCACCGACCACGGACGGGACCCCTTCAACAACTTCGGCGCCCCGCTCAGCGCCCGCTTCCTGCAGGGCTTCGTGGACCTCTACGACCAGGTCACCTCCGACGACTGGTACAAACAGCTCCCCGCCGAGCTCCCCGTCCTGATCCTCGCCGGCGATCAGGACCCCGTCACCAACTACGGCGAAGGCGCCTACCACGTGGCCAACCGCCTGGCTGATTCGGGCCACGCGGACGTCCGCACCCGCGTCTTCCCCGGCGTCCGGCACGAAGTGCACAACGAACCCACCACCCGCGCTAAAACCGAGCGCGAGACGGTCGAGTTCATCCAGCGGGTGGCCGGCAGCTGACGGTCGCTTAAGCACCTCATACGGAAGGTACGACGACGGCACTCACCACACCGCCGTCGTCGTACCTTCCAGCGGAAGTACCCCCGCAGCACTTAACGTTGCTTAACGGTCAAGCGCGCTCCTACTGTAATTGACGTCACAAGAACACCGTGAATGCACGTCAATGGAGAGGGGGCAGACGGTGAGCGGCCATAAAGTCAGCAGAACGTCCGGCCCCCGCCCCGCAACGGTTTCGGCCGCGGCCGTTGCCCGCGCAGCAGGCGTTTCCCCTGCCACGGTGTCCTACGCGCTGAACGGTAAGGGTGGTGTGTCAGTCGAAACCCGGCGCCGCATCATCGGCGTCGCGAACGAGCTGGGCTTCAGGCCCCGTAAGTCGTCTTCATCCCCCGATCCGCTGCGGACCCGCGTCATTGGGCTGATCCTGCCCAACATCATCAACCCGATGTATCCCCAGTGGGCCCAGGGCATTATCTCCGCTGCCGCCGACTCCGGCTACGAAGTGTTTGTGGCAACGACGCAGGACGATGCGGCCACGCTCGCACAAGTCACCGCCACGCTCGCGAACCGCAACGTGGACGGTGTCATCCTGGCCGCCGCCCTGCGGGAGGACGCCACCGCCCTGCGTACCCTGCGTACCGCGCGGATCCCCTACGTTTGCCTGTCGCGAAGGGCGGACTTCCTGCAAGGCGACTTCGTCGGCATTGATGACGACGCGGCGGCAACCCTGCTGATGGAACACATGCTGGGCCACGCTTACCGGGACATAGCCACGGTGGTGGGACCGCGCTTCTCCACCGCGTCCCTTACACGCGAACAGGCCTTTGTCCGCACCGCGGCCGCTGCCGGCGTCAGCATCAGCGGCGAGTGGAAGATCAGCACGCGCGTCAACAACGAAGGTGGCCGGCTGGCAGCTGAACGGCTGTTTTCCTCGCCCAGCCCGCCACGCGCCGTGGTCTGCGGCAGTGATGAACTCGCCATCGGCGTAATGGAATACGCGCTTGACCGCGGCCTGCGGATTCCTGAGGACGTGGCGGTCGCAGGGTGCGACGGGCTGGCCCACAGCCGCTCCGGGTTGATCAACCTGACGAGCATCGTCCAGCCGCAGCAGGAGATGGCCCAGGAGGCATTTGCCATGCTGCTGCGCAGGATCGAAGCCCCTTCCAACACCTACAGCTCTTTGATTTGTCCGCACCGCATCCACATAGGGAGGACCTGCGGGTGTAACGGACCGCGCGCCTAACCGCCCATCCACTTCACCAGCCCGGGCACCGGCAGCCGTTGCCGGCGCCGCGATCCCGCACACCCAAAACACCCCTGCCCCAATCCGGGCAGGCCGATACCCAAGGAAACATCATGGATTTCAGTTCAAAACGCGTCCTGGTCACTGCCGGCGCAAACGGCATCGGCCTGGCTATCGCCACCAAGTTCAAGGCCCACGGGGCGAACGTCTTCGTGACGGACATTGACCCGGACGCCGTCGACAAAGCACGTGCGGAAGGCTTCCGCGCGGCGGTCAGTGACGTATCGGACGAATCGCAGGTCCATGCCCTCGTGGCGACGATCCGGGACGAATTCGGCGGCCTCGATGTCCTGGTGAACAACGCAGGCATCGCCGGACCGACCGGCCCCATCCAGTCCCTGGACAGCGCGGCCTGGAAGGCGACGTTCGACGTCAACATCCACGGGCAGTTCTACTGCGTCAAGCACGCCCTGCCGCTCCTGCGCTCCACACCGGGGGCATCAATCATCAACCTCTCGTCGGCGGCTGGGCGCCTGGGCATGGCCGGGCGGAGCGCGTACTCAGCCTCCAAATGGGCGGTCATCGGGTTGACCAAGACCCTCGCCATCGAACTCGGGCCGGAGGGTATCCGGGTCAACGCCATCTGCCCTGGCGCCGTCAACGGGCCAAGGATCGATGCTGTCATTGCCGCCAAGGCGGACATGCTGGGCGAGTCTGTGGACACGGTCTCCGCCCTTTACAGCAACCAGTCGTCACTCGGCCGGCTCATTGAAGCCGAGGACATCGCCAACATGGCCGTCTTCGCCGCCAGCGACATGGCCCGCAACGTCAACGGCCAGGCCCTGGCCGTCGACGGAAACACCGAAAAACTCTACTAAGACCCCGAAAGGAAACGTCCCATGGCAGCAACACGCAAGGTCATCATCACCAGCGCCGTTACCGGCGCCATCCACACCCCCTCCATGTCCGAACACCTGCCCGTCACACCCCAGGAAATCGCTGATGCGGCCATCGGCGCAGCTGAAGCAGGAGCCGCGATCGTGCACATGCACGCCCGCGATCCGCGGGACGGGCGCCCATCGCAGAATCCCGAGCATTTCGAGCCCATCCTGGACAAGCTCAAGCGGAACACCGACGCGGTCATCAACATCACCACCGGCGGATCACCGCACATGACCGTTGAGGAACGCATGCAGCCGGCCGCCTTGTTCAAGCCTGAGCTCGCCTCGCTGAACATGGGGTCGATGAACTTTGGGCTGTACCCGATGCTGGACCGGTTCAAGGACTTCACCCACGAATGGGAACGCGAAGGGCTGGTGAAGAGCCGGGACCTGGTTTTCAAGAACACGTTCCAGGACATCGAGACCATCCTGGAGATCGGCAATGCCAACGGCACGCGCTTCGAGTTCGAGTGCTACGACATATCCCATTTGAACAACCTGGCCCACTTCCACGCCCGGGGCCTGGCCAAGGGACCGCTGTTCGTCCAGTCCGTCTTCGGCCTGCTGGGCGGCATCGGCGCACACCCCGAGGACCTGATGCACATGCGGCGCACCGCGGACCGGCTCCTGGGCGACGACTACCAGTGGTCCATCCTTGGCGCCGGCAAGAACCAGATGCCGCTTGCCACCATCGGCGCAGCCATGGGCTCCCACGTCCGGGTGGGGCTGGAGGATTCCCTCTGGATCGGCCCGGGCCAGCTGGCACGCTCCAACGCCGAGCAGGTCACCCGCATCCGCACCATTCTCGAAGCACTCAACTTTGAGATCGCAACGCCCGATGAAGCGCGCCAGATGCTGGGCCTCAAGGGCAGGGACAACGTGGGATTCTGACCGCTACGCCGTGGCCCACGCGGAAGGTACGACGGCGGCACTCACCTTGCCGCCGTCGTCGACCCTTCCAGCGGGAAGGTCTTCTTGGCAACACCTTCTCCGGCTGTGCTGGAGAAGGTGGCCGGATACTCCCCTTATTGGATTTCAAAAGTGGCGGTGAGCCTGGCCCGTCCAATGGCGTGGCTGAAAAGCTGGAAGCCGAGGTAGGCAGGGCTTGCGTCGGCGGGGATGTCGAGTTGTTCCACATCCACTGCGTGAACCACGAAGTGGTAGTGGTGGGGACCGTGTCCTTCGGGAGGAGCCGCGCCGACGAAGCCCCGGAAGCCGGCGTCATTCATCAGTTGCACCGCGGGCGCGGGCAGGCCCGCCTCGGCAGCGCCCGACGGGAGGGAGGTAGTGGACGCAGGCAGGTTGAAGGCTGCCCAGTGCCAGAACCCGCTGCCGGTGGGAGCGTCCGGGTCCAGGACCGTCACGGCAAAGCTTTTTGTCTCGGGCGGGAACCCCTCCCAGGCAAGCGCCGGAGACCTGTCTTCTCCGCCGTCGACTCCCATCTTCCCGCTCGCCTGGGCGGCGGGGAGCGCCTGCCCGTCCTGGATATCCGTGCTGGACAAGGAGAATTCAGGAAGCTGGGGAAGGGCGGCATACGGATCGTGGGACATCTCTTTATTACCTTTCCTGACAACGGGATGGAAACTGCCGGCATATCGCGCGTTGGAACGGGTTGCCTGCTGCACACTCTAACGCCCAGTTCAGTGGATGAGTTCGATTCCCTGGAGTGGAACCGCTGATGCCTTGGAGCCCGGTGGGACGGTTCCGGCAAGCACCGCCCCTACCGGGCAGCCTCCTCCGCGATGTCCTCGGCCCACAGATCCGGGTTGTCCTGCTGGAACGTACGCATCATCTCCACGCACCGCGGATCGTCCAGGACCACCACCTCAACCCCACGTGACCGCAGGAGGTCGAACTCGCCGTCGAACGTTCGCGCCTCACCCACCACCACGCGCGGGATCTTGAACTGGATGATGGTCCCGGTGCACATGGCACACGGGGCCAGGGTGGTGTAGAGCGTGGTGTCCCGGTAGCTCTTCTGCCGGCCGGCGGCCCGGAGTGCGGACATTTCCCCGTGCGCTATGGGGTCGCCGCCCTGGACCCGTTCGTTGTGCCCGCTCGCGATGACCACACCGTCACGGGCAAGCGCGGCCCCAATCGGAATACCGCCCTCTTTGAGGCTCTTTTGGGCAGCCTGGTAAGCGGCTTCAAAGGCGGGATCGAAGGGCGCGGCTCCTGCCGATGTGGCAGCGGACAACTCCGGTTCGTGGGTCATGCGGTCATTCTTGCACGCGGTCACCTGGCCCTGCGGGGAAGTCCTCGGTGTATGAGTAACGAGTCGCCAAGCACTAAATGAGCGAAGGGCCGCACCTCGTCAAAGTTCCTCACACGAGTTAGCTAAGCTGGTCCGAAAGGCAAGGGGATGAGCATGGCCAAACGTAAGGCGACCGCATTGGATGTGGCAAAGCGCGCGGGCGTGTCACGCAGCGCCGTATCGCTGGTGCTCAATGGCAGGGCCCAGGGCAACGTCACTGCGGAACGACAGGAGCGCGTCCTCCGCGCTGCGGCTGAGCTGGATTACACACCCAATTCGGTTGCCGTAAGCCTGCGAAACCAGCAAACGTCAACGATCGGGATCATCACGGATGACATCGTTACCAGCCCCTTCGCCGGCCGGTTGATCAGTGGCGCGTCCCGCACGGCCCTGGCCCGCGGATACATGGTCCTAGTTATCGACTCTGAGCACGACGTTTCCCGCGAAAGCACCGCGGCACAGCAACTGGCGCACCGGCAGGTGGACGGCATCATGTACGCCACCGGCAGCCTGCGCGAAGTGACCACCCCGGCTACGATGCGTACCTTGCCGGCGATCCTTGCCAATTGCACTGACGCCGCCTCCCCGTTCCGCTCAGTCATACCTGCGGAGGTCGACGGCGGGCGTGCCGCCGCACAGCTCTTGATTGACCTGGGCCACCGCCGCATCACCCTGTTGACGGGGACCCTCAGCTCGCCTGCTGCCCCGCAGCGCGAACAGGGTTACCGCGAAGCGATGGAAGCGGCGGGACTGGGCCGCGAGCAACAACGTGTCCACCCGACCGGCTGGGACATCGATGACGGCTACCGGGCCGCGTCCGCTGTGTTGGGCGGTGGAGACCGGCCGACGGCGATCATTTGCTCCAACGACAGGGTGGCCACAGGCGTTTTGCTATATGCGGCATCCGCAGGACTGCGTGTACCGCGGGACCTGTCCGTTGTGGGATACGACGATCAGCAGCATGTGGCCGCCAACCTTGTTCCCGCCCTTACTACCGTGGCACTTCCGCACGCCGAAATCGGAGAAACGGCCATGTCCATGCTCTTGGATGAGGTTGAAGGGAAAGCGCCCGAAGCAGAGAACGATGCGGGCGAAACGATCCTGGTGCCTTGCCGGGTCATCACCCGGGCATCAACCGGCGCTCCCCCTTCTTCCTAGGACGACGGCGGCCCCAAGTTTGGGGCTTGGCTAACCAAAAAAATCCCTTGACACGTGTTAGGTGCCGCTTCTAATCTACTTAACACGTGTTAGGAGGAGCCGACAATGACGTCTGAAAAGACACCGGGGCACCAAGCCCCTTCGCATCCGCTGCGGTCCAGCAGCAAACTCTCACAACTCACCCGCCGTTCCATGCTGGGCCTGAGCGGACTCGCCCTGGCGGGAGCCACCGTGGGGGCGTGGCCGCGGCTGACCGGCGCTGACATCCCAGGGCGGGGCAGCAAGGCCCTGAACATCGCCATCCTGGGGACGGCAGCGGATGCCGCGGGCCGCCAGGGCTTGATCCAGGCCTTTACCGCCGCGCATCCGGACATCCCGGTGCAACTGCAGGCAATTCAGGGGGCGGACTGGAAGGACTTCTTTTCCAAGATCCTGACCATGGTGGCCGCGGGAACGCCCCCGGATGTCGTCTATGTCGCGACCGAAGGCGCCCAGCTCTTCGCTGACAAGCTCGCCGAACCGTTGGACAGTTATGTCCGCCGGGATGCTGCGGCGATGAGTGATTACTTTGACGACGTTCATCCCAGCCTGTTGGAAGCCTTCATGTACCAGGGAAGCCTGTACCAGCTTCCACTGGACTGGAACGCGGCGAACATGTACCTGAATACCACCACCTTCGCCCAGGCCGGGCTTGAGCGGCCAAAGGACGACTGGACGAAGGACGACTTCAGCGCCACCCTGCGGGCCCTGCGCAAGGCCCGCCCGGCTGATTTCACCCCGTACTACTGGACCAACCGGCTTTTCGGCGGGGTCGTGCCATGGCTCTACGCCAATGACACCAGCTTCCTGTCCGAAACGAAGGCTCCAGGCGGGGACTGGCTATGGGACCGCTTTTACGCAAACGATCCTGCGCGGAGCACCCGCGGCGGCGGGTATCAGTGGCTGGCCCCGAACGCGGAGGACGGGCGGGTTGTCGAGACCTTCGACTACCTGCGCGAACTGGTGGCCGAAGGACTCGGCGTCCGTCCCGAATCCGGCGGCGGCAACGCCCTGGTGGGCCTGTTCGGCAACAACCGCATCGGCACCACGCCGGCAGGTGGCTATTGGGCGCAGGGCCTGCATGAGGCGGGGATGACCGCCGATCAATTCGATGTGCAGTTCTTCCCCCGCTGGCGGACCCAGCGCCATCAGTTCGGCGCTGCCGGCTACGCGATCATGCGCACGGCCAAAGACAAGGACGCGGCGTGGGAATGGGTGAAGTTCTGCTCCAGCCGCGAAGCGATGCAGTTGGCCATTCCCAAGCCGAACACCACGCCCACCCGCCGTTCGATGGTGAACGAGTCCTTCTACGCCGCTACCGGGCCGCGGCACTGGAAGGTCTTCTACGACACTCTGGACAGGTTCCCCACCTCCGGTCCGATCCCCGCACCGCCGCAGCAGGCGGCCGTCGAGACTGCCCTGATGAAGAACGTCTCCACCGCGGTCAGCGGCAGCTCCGCCGATGTGCGGGCAGCCATGGGCAACCTGCAGCGTGACCTCGAACTGGCTCTGAGGAGGAACTCATGACCACCACTTCCACCGCCCCGCGGCAAACAGTGAAACCACCGGCCGCGCGCCGCTCGTTCATCGAGCGATGGCTTGCCAGGATCTTCCTTGCCCCCACAGTGCTGGGAATGGCCCTGTTCACGTTCCTGCCCATCATCGCCTCCCTGGTCCTGGCCTTCTTCCGCTGGGACATCATTTCAGCACCCCAGTTCGTCGGTTTCGCCAACTTCGCATCACTGGCACAGGACCCCACCGTCCGCGTGTCCTTCCTGAACACCATCGGGTTCGTAGTTGTCGCGGTAATCCTTCAACTGGGCATCGCCCTTGGCCTGGCTTCCATGCTGCAGGCCCGCATGCCGTCCTGGCTGAGGGTGTTCCTCCGTTCCACCTTCTTCTTCCCCCTGGTCCTGTCCGCCGCATCGGTGTCCATCTTCATGCGGTACATGTTTAACGAACAGTTCGGCGTGGTGAACTGGCTCCTGTCCCTCGTCGGGATTCCGGCTGTGCCCTGGCTGACCAGTCCCACGGCGTCCGCCGCCGTCGTTGTCCTGGTCTACGTCTGGCAGAACTTCGGGTTCTCCTTCCTGCTCTTCCTCGGCGCGCTCACCAACATCCCGAAAGAACTGCATGAAGCAGCGAACCTGGATGGCGCCACAGGTTGGAAACAGTTCAGCAACGTGACCCTCCCGCTGATCAGCCCCACGGTGCTCGTGGCCTCAGTCATGGCCATCATCAGCGCCCTGCAGGTCTTCGACCAGCCCTACGTCCTGACCAACGGCGGCCCTGGGGATTCCACCCGGACGGCCGTCATGGTGATCTTCGAATCCGCCTTCCAGCAGCTGGAGTTCGGCAAAGCCTCCGCCATCGGCCTGGTACTCACCGTGCTGATCCTTGCCGTCACCGCCCTGCAATTCCGCCTTAGCCGCCGCTTCGTCTTCTACCAGTGAGGTCCCCCATGTCCAGCCAGACCCTGCAGACCAGGACCGGCAAGCATTCCGGTCCCACCGCCGAAACGCCGATCACCCCTAAGCCCTCCCGCGGCCGCCGCCTGCCCGCAGCCGGCACCGTCGGCAGGTACGCGGCGTTGGCCGTGGCAGCGGCGCTGACCCTCGGCCCTGTCCTGTGGACCTTGTCCACCTCGCTGCGGACGCCGTCGGAATCGTTCAACCTGCCGCCGTCCTTCCTGCCCATCAACCCGGACTTCACCGCCTACCAGGAGGTGTTCAAGCAGATCAACGTGGGCCTCCTGGTCCTGAACAGCGCCCTGGTGACCGGCCTGATCGCCCTTGGCCAGATGGCGTCGGCCACCCTGGCCGGTTACGCCTTCGCCCGCCTGGACTTCCGCGGCAAGAACGCCATCTTCTCGCTGGTGCTGGCCACCATGATGGTCCCGGTGCAAGTCACCATCGTCCCGGTGTTCATGCTGATCCGGGGAATGGGCCTCTCCGACACCCTGCTGGCCCTGATCCTGCCAGCCATTCCCACAGCATTCGGCACCTTCCTGATGCGCCAGTACTTCCTTGGCCTGCCAAACGACTTCGCCGAAGCAGCCGCCCTGGACGGCGCCGGACCGTGGCGGATCTTCCGTTCGGTCTACGTCCCCCTGGCAGTCCCCGGCATGGCCATCGTCGGCATCCTTGCCTTCAACTTCCACTGGAACGAGTTCTTCCGGCCACTGATCCTCACCATCAGCGAACAGAACTTCACCCTTCCCCTCGGCCTGGTCACGCTCCAAGGCAACCTCGGCACCGGCAGCATCTCCGTGGTCCTCGCCGGCGTCATCCTGTCCATGCTGCCGGCACTGGTCGTCTTCATCTTCGGCCAACGCACCCTGCGGGAAGGCCTCACGGCCGGCGCCAGCAAATAGCCCAGACTTCCAAAGGAACCCATGGAAACCCTCACGACAAACAATGCAGCAGCCACCGACATTTACAGGCCTGCCCTGCATTATGCAGCCCGAGACACCTGGCTCAATGACCCCAACGGCCTGATTTTCCATGACGGCGTCTACCACCTCTACTACCAGAACAACCCACTGGGCAACGTTTGGGGCAACATGTCCTGGGGCCACGCCACCTCCACCGACCTGCTGACCTGGACCGAACACCCCGTCGCCATCCCCTGCGACGACAATGAAGACATCTTCTCCGGCAGCATCGTCTATGACAGGAACAACACCAGCGGCTTCGGGACCGGTTCCGTTGCCCCGCTCGTGGCCATCTACACCAGCGCCTTCAAACCGGGCTCCCGGCACGAGGGGATCCAGGCCCAGTCCTTGGCCTACAGCCTGGACGGTGGCTACACCTGGACAAAACACGCCAACAATCCCGTACTCAGCAGAAGGTCAGCCAACTTCCGCGACCCTAAAGTCATACGGTACGACGGCGGCGAGGGCAGTTACTGGGTGATGGTCGCCGTTGAGGCGCAAGACTTCAAGGTGGTGTTCTACAAGTCCGAAGACCTAAAGAATTGGGAATTCCTGAGTAGCTTCGGCCCCGCGAACGCCACCGGCGGCATTTGGGAATGCCCCGACCTTTTCCCGCTGCCGGTGGACGGCGACCCGGACAACGTCAAGTGGGTGCTGACCGTAAACCTCAACCCTGGCGGCCCCAACCGCGGCTCGGCCGGCCAATACTTCATTGGCGACTTCGACGGAACATCCTTCATCTCCACGAGTACGGTGACCGCGGGTTTCAACGGCGCTGACCCACGAAGCAACTACCACTGGCTGGACTGGGGCCGGGACTACTACGCAGCCGTCTCCTTCAACGACGCACCGGACAACCGCCGCCTCATGATCGGCTGGATGAATAACTGGGAGTACGCCAACCACATCCCCACCACACCGTGGCGCAGCCCCATGAGCCTGGCCCGCGAAGTCTCCCTTCAAACCCATGATGGCAATCTGGCACTCGTCCAGCACCCTGCAGGCGACTGGACCACATTGGCCGCCGAGGAGCCGTTCTCCCTTGCTGAAACCACTATCAACGACGGCGAACAGGTGCTGGCGGGTGCGGCAGGCACGGTTCAGCGAATCGACGTCAGGTTCACTCCCGAAAGTGCGGAGGAATTCGGACTTGTCCTGCGGGGGGACGGCGTTAAGGGGACCCGCGTGGGCATCCGCCCGGACGAAGGCACACTGTTTGTCGACCGGCGGCAGTCCGGACAAACCGGCTTCCACGAGTCCTTCCCCTCCCTCGACACCGCGCCCGTCCGGTCAACGTCCGGTTCCTACGACCTCAGCATCTTCGTTGACCGCTGCTCCGTTGAAGTCTTTGCCCAAGGCGGCCAGGTCACCATGACTGAACTGATTTTCCCGGCCGAAAACAGCTCGGACCTCGCGGTCTTCGCCGTCGGCGGTACAGCAACGATCAACAGCCTTCAGGTCACACGGCTTGAGTAGGGCGCCACAAGCCAGGAGGCCGGCGCCCCCGGCGTCCAGGCCACCACGCACACTCTGCGTGGTAAGTTCGCACGCATGGAATGCGTCGTGCTGTACACCGTGCGCGAGGGCGTCGACCGCTCCCGGATCATGGAAACCTACCCGCGCCACAAGGCCTATTACCAGGCCTTCCACGCAGACGGCGGAGGCCTTGTTGCCCTCGGCCCGTTCCAGGACCCCGACCCTGCCGCCAGCTCCATGGGCATCTTCACCTCCCGGCAGGAAGCGGAACGGTTTGTGGCCGGCGACCCCTTCGTCACCGAAGGGCTGGCCGAACCACGGCTCCTGGAGTGGAACGCCGTGCACCTCGCGTAGGAGAACCCTTCCGGTCCAGGATCAGTGCCAGGGCGATGCCGAACATCCAGACGTCCTTTGCCAGTACGGTGCCTTGCTGGCTTGGCCGGATCCCGTCATCCAAGGTCATTTCGGGAGTCTTCAGGTACATGGTCAGCATTGATCCGGAGAAGAGGCCCAGGCCCAGCCCCGCCAGCCGGCTCGGCACGAACGGTGCCAGGAGTGTTGCGCCCAGGGTCATCTCGGCGTAGCTGAGCAGCTTCCCAAACCTTTCCGGTTCCATCCGGCTCAGCTGCGGGAACGCCTTGGCGCCCATGCCCTGCAGGTGGGCGGCACTGTCCTTGTCCAGGTTCCGCTTGCTGTAGCCGGCGTTGAGAATGAACGCGCCGGTGGCCAGGCGGAGGGGAATGTGGCTCAGTTTCATCATTGGTCCCTTCACGATGTGCTGGGTGATGCGAGAGAGCATAGTTCGGCCGGCCTTGCACCGCCAGAGCCTTCAGCTGTGCGGTCCCAAGTGAAGCACCCTTGTAGGGTACGACGACGGCTCTCGCCTCGCCGCCGCCGTCGCGCAGGGCCGCGTTAGATCGTCACGTTGAGCCCCGCCATGTAGCCGGCAGCGGCTGAACCGGTCATGGTCGCCAACTGGTAAATGCCGCCGTCGTCGCCAAACACGTTGTCCGACTTCAAGGTTGTGCGCGTCATGTTCGTGACGCTGCGCTCGTAGCCTGGGGTGGCGTACACGTCGTCGCAGGCGGCCTGCGGCAGTGCGATCTGGGAGACAGCCAGGACCTGCCCGGCCGCTGTTGCGTTGTTCATCGACTCGAACACCTCGAAGTGGATGTGGGGCCAGCGCCCCGAGTAGGCGGCGGGGAAGATGGACGTGAACGTGACCTGCCCGTTGGCATCGGCTTCCTGCACGCCGCGGAGGTAGTTCTCGTTCTGCAGGCTTGAGTCGTACATCGAGTACTTTCCGTCCCGGTCGCAGTGCCACGCGTAGACAGCGGCGCCGGCCAGCGGGGAGCAGCCGTTGGCCTTGTCCAGGAGGGTCAGCGTGAACGTCAGCGGAACGCCTTCGGCCTTCGCGGACGCGGTTCCGAAGCTCGTGGTAATGTCCCGGCGCACCACGCCCGACGCCGCCAGGACGTTCGGCCCGTTGGAGCCATCGCCAGGATAGGGACCTGCTGTTTCCTGCGGAATTTCCACGCCGCACTCGGCAATGGCACGCGTCAGCGTTGGAGTGGCGGTAGCTCCGTCGACGGATGAGGCAGCAGCGGACGGCGCCGAGGCGGTTGCCGTGGATGCCGCCGAAGACGTGGAGCCGGTGGTGCCGGCCGGGGCGCAGGCGGCGAGCGCGGCGGCTGCACCCCCTGCGCCCAGGAACAGTCCCAGGGACCTGCGGCTCACGAGGGTGTGCAAGTCGAACTCCAGCCCCCGGTCGTGGTTGGGATGCGGCTGATCAAGATCGGGCTGACGGGGCGTGCGTGAAGTGGTCATGATGCAAGGAAACCGCAGGGGGCTATGCCCCGGACCGGTTGCTGCTGTGCCCTTGCTGTGCGTCCCAAGGGAGCACGTCGCCGCCCTTGGAAGGTTCGACGGCGGTACTCACCTGACCTTCGCCGTCGTCCTTGCGGCTACCAGGGCGAGTGGAAAGCAAGGTGGGGCAGGCTCATTGGAGCCTGCCCCACCTCTTGCGCCGGCTGACGTCCTGCGCCCGACTTTCGGGTTACCTGTTGCGATGGAGTATGCAGGAACATCGGCCGGCGGGTCTTGTAGGGACGCTGCCAGGCCGCGGGTGCGGCCTAGAGCGTCCTGGGATCTTCGGCGTACATCTTCAGCCTGATGGCCAAAGCATCCGACATGTGGCGGGCGGCGATCTCGCCCGCGCGCCCGGAGTCCCCGTCCTCGATGGCGGCCAGCAGTTTGGCGTAGTCCGCCAGCACCGCAGCCCACCTGCCGGGGTAGGTCAACGTAGTCAGGGTGTACCGGCGCACCTGTTGATCCAGGCGTTCCAGCAGTCCGATCAGCGACGGGCTGTGCGTGGCGTGCCACAGCTGCGCGTGGAAGGCGCGGTTGGTTTCCGCGAGCGCGCGGCCATCGGTGGGATCCAGCTGCTGCATTTGCAGCAGCAGTCCCTTGAGCAGCTGGTGGTCCAGGGCGGTTGCCTTGATGGCGGCTTTGGAGGCGGCGGCCTGCTCAAGGATGATCCTCGACTCGTAGATGTCGATGATCTCCTCGGCCGAATGCGTGCGCACGACCACTGCTTTGCCGCGTCTTTCAACCAGCCCGTCCTGCTCCAGCCGCTGCAGGGCTTCCCGCACGGGCGTCCGGGAGGCCCCGTACCGCTCAGTGAGCTTGGCTTCCGTGAGCGGCTCGCCAGGCGCGAAGACGCTGGCGAGAACGTCTTCGCGAAGCCGCTGGTGGACGGGACTGGCCACTTTTTCCTCTTTTCCGTTTGCTCTTTGGTGCTGCTGTTGCTCTACGCGATTGAGCCGGCGCGGCGGCCGAAGACGGCGCCCGCAGCAAGCCCGGAACCGCCGGGGTAGTTGCCGCTGAACAGCCCGCCCAGCGCTTCCCCGCAGGCATAGAGCCCTTCGAGCGGCTCCGCGTCTTCGGTGAGCACGCGGCCCCAGGTGTCAGTCTTCAGTCCGCCGAAGGTGAAGGTGATGCCGCAGGTAACGGGGAAGGCGTAGAACGGTCCGGTGGCGATGCTGCGGGCCCAATTGCTTTTCGGCGGCTGGGTATCGGCGCGGCGTCCGTCCTTGACATTGGGGTCAAACGGCGCGTCCTCGGCAATCGAATCGTTGAAGCCCTGCACCGTTTCCGCCAGGCCTTCCGGGCTGATGCCGGCTTTCTGGGCCAGCTCGGCCAGGGTCGGCGCGGTGACCACCGAGACTCCCGGCATGTCGTACTCCTCGGCCCGCAACATCGGACGGGAGGAGGCGTCAAAGATCTGGAAGGCGGCCGAACCCGGCTGGGCCAGGATGTCGCGGCCATACTTCGCGTAGGTGTAATTGCGGTAGTCGGCTCCTTCGTCCACGAACCGCTTGCCCTCGTTGTTCACCACGATGCCCAGCGGGTAGCCGCCGCGGGTGAGCTGGTTGGTGAGTTCAAGGTTGCCCTCGTTCTCCGGGTGCCAGGCGTCCCAGGCCACGCTGTGGCAGGTGGACCAGTCGCCGCCTTTGGCCGCCCCGGCGTCAAGGGCGGCGAGGATCATCTCGCCTGTGTTGCCCGGCGTGCCGCGTACCTTCGCGTTCTGCCAGCCCTCGCCCAGGTGTTCGCGGCGCAGTTCCGGCGAGGCTTCGAAACCTCCCGACGCGAGGATGACGGATTCAGCCCTGAATTCGCCTTCTTCGGTTGAAGTGCGGTACCGGACACCGCAGACGCGGCCGTCCTCGTGGATGAGTCCGGTGGCGGCGCAGTCATAGATGACTTCCACGCCCATGCGCTCCGCGGCGGCGCGGTGGTCGGCCATAAGTCCCTTGCCGCCGCCCACGTTGCCCACGTGCAGGCCGCCCCAGAACAGGTACCCTCCGTCCTGGGTCCGGTATGCCTGGCGCTCATACATCAGGCGGTATTTGAGTCCCATGCCCTGGAGCCAGCGCAGCGTCGGGTTGCTTTCGCTGACCAGGACGGCGGACAGGCCGGGGTCGTTGCGGCCTTCGGAGACCTTGGACAGGTCGGCAAGGTATTCGGCAGCGGTGTAAGCGGGGACTTCGGTGACGGCGTGCCGGTCGTCAGGCTCCACGAATTCGATGATCTCCCCGAGCCCCTCATGGGAGATGCGGGTGGCGCCGGCGGTGTAGAAGCTGTTGCCACCGGATGCGGCTTCCTGGGCCTTTTCCAGCAGGACAACCTTGCGTCCGCGCTCGGCGGCTGCAAGTGCTGCCGCGAATCCGGCATTGCCGCCGCCAACTACCAAAACGTCGCTTCTGACCATCTCTAACCTCCTCAGCTCCATCGCTGTACACGATTGTATACATAGGTATGCCGTCGCATGCAATGCCTCCTGTCAGCAGGACTGGCAGGGCGGGCAGGAGTTGAGATGTGACGACGCCGGCCCCTCCTTTGTCAGGACGTCTCACCCTTGGCGATGGACCGAAACACCTTCGTTGCCTGTTGCGCGGCCGGGCTGAGCCTCCGGTTCGTCAAGTGGGCAAGGAGGATCCGGCGCTTCGGGGACTTGGCGAGCGGCACGGCCACGACGTCGGGCCTCAGAGCGGTCAATGCCAGCTTCGGCGCCAGCGCGATGCCGATGCCCGCAGCCACCATGCCTTGGGTTTCCTGATAATCGTTGGCCGCGAAGGCGATCCGCGGCTCAAACCCTGCGTCGCGGCAGACCCGGCTGAGGACGTCGGCTACGGGGTGCTCGTCGCGGACAACCCATTCCTGGTCCTTCAACGAGTCGATGCGGACCGAAGCCAGTTCCGCCGCCGGATGGTCGCGCGGTACCAGCAGCACCGTTGGATCGTTCATCAGCCGGACCAGGGTCAGGTCAGGATCGTCAATCTGCTGCCAGGGGTAATCCCAAAGCAGCGTGAGTTCGATTTCCCGCCGCCGCAACCGTTCCAAGAGCCCGTCCCGGCGGGCGCTGACAACAGTCACCGCAACGTCCGGATGGCGGGCACGGAAGGCGAGTACAACGTCCGGCATCAGCGATGCGCCAACGGTGGGAAAGGTCCCCAGGCGCAACTGCCCCCGGCGTAGTCCCGCGAACTCTCCCATTTCGGCGCGCGCAGCTTCAACAGTCCTGTCGATATCTTCCGCGTACTGCAGAAGGGCGTGGCCGGCTTCCGTCAGCACCACCCCCCGGGGGTGGCGTTCGATGAGGACCACGCCCATCTCCTGCTCGAGTTTTGCGACTTGCTGCGAGACCGCCGACGTGGTGAAGGAAAGGGAGGCGGCCGCGGAGGTCAGTGACCCCGTACGGCCCACCTCGCGCAGCACATGCAGCCGATGAAGATCAAAGATTGCCATGAGGTGAGTTTAGCAAAAGTCGATAGTTGTCGATTTTCTTGTGATTGTGCTGAACTCAACAATCCCGGATCGTAGAAGTACGAGGTGCTGTGAAGTAGAGCACCCTGCTAGATGCGAGGGAGAAATACAGTGGGACTCAAAGGACATTGGTACCGGGGCGGCACCAGCAAGTGCTGGCTCTTCGATGCCAGGGATGTGGCCCTCCACGCCCCCACCCGCGAGGAGATCCCCGCGCTGCTGTCAGCCGCTTTCGGCGCAGCGGACGCACGGCAGCTGGACGGTGTCGGCGGCGGAACCTCCACCACGTCAAAGGCTGCAGTCGTATGGGCAACCCCCGGTGGCGAAGCAGACCTCGACTACCTTTTTGCCCAGGTGGGGATCGGCGACCCTACCGTTGAGTTAGGTTCCAACTGCGGCAACTGCGCCACTGCCATCGCCCTGTTCGCAGTCCAGTCAGGCATCGTTCCCGTCCGGGACGGCATGACCAAGGTCCGCATGCACCACCTCACCTCCGGAGCGGTCCTCACCGGAACCGTACCCACCCCAGGAGGGCGCATTCCCAAGTCGGGTTTGGCCAGGGTTCCCGGCAGCACCGCAGCAGGCGTGCCCGTCAATCTCTCCTTCCACAGTCCCTGGGGCAAGAGCACTGGGTCCGTACTGCCTACCGGCAACGTGGTGGACCAGCTCCAGGTGAACGGCAAAACGCTCACGGCAACAATGGTGGACGCCGGCGCCCCAGCCGTGCTCCTCCCAGCCGAGGAGGCCGGCGTCGATCTTTCCTCGATGACGGACAACCTCGCCGCGCAGCTGCCCACCCTCATTGCAGCCCGCGCATCGGCAGGCCTCATCATGGGACTGCGTAAGCCCGAGGACCCGCCGCAGAACGCTGTACCGAAGGTCGGCGTCGTTGCTCCTGCCGGTGACTACATCGCCGCGGACGGAACAACCATCACCGCCGACAGCCACGACATACGGGTGCGGATGCTGTCCATGCTCTCGCCGCACCCCGCGATCGGCCTCACCTCAGCCGTGGCCGTTGCACTGGCAGCCTCGCTGCCGTCATCGGTGGTAGCCAACGCGGCAGGCCAACCCTCCACCGGCGCCGGAAGTCCCCGCGTAGTGCGCATCGGGACGCCTGCCGGCGTCATCACCGCCGACATCATCTCCGATGACAACGGCACCGTCAGCGAAGTGGCCCTCCACCGGGCAGCCCGGCACATCGCCACCGCAGACATCGACGTGGCCCAGCCCGCTGAGCTGTCCGCCTAAAACCCTTATCTCTTTGCCCCGCTAGTAAGGGGCGGCACTAAGCAGGAAGTTGTTCAATGAAGATCAAATCCATCCTCGGACACCTGTACGTCCAGGTACTCATCGGAGTTGCCCTCGGCGTCGTAGTGGGCGCACTGTGGCCGGACCTCGGCGCATCCCTCAAGCCCATCGGCGACGGCTTCGTGAAACTCGTGAAGTTCATGATCGCCCCCATCGTGTTCTGCACCATCGTGGGAGGCATTACCTCCCTGCGGGACACCAAGAAGGTGGGCCCCACCCTGGTCCGTTCGCTTGGCCTCTTCTACGCCCTGACGGCACTCGCCCTGGCCCTGGGCCTGGCCGCCGTCATGCTGTTCCAGCCCGGGGCGGGGATGCACATCGATCCCACGCACCTGGATTCTTCGGTGGCCCAGAAGTACACCACGCAGCTGCCCAGCAGCAACCCTGTGGACTTCATCCTGAGCATCATCCCCACCACCTTCGTTGGCGCCTTCGCCGACGGTGAAGTCCTGCCGGTACTGGTCATTGCGCTGCTGTGCGGCTTTGCCTTCAGCAGGCTCGGCGAACCCGGGAAGATGGCCCTGAGCGTGGTCAACAGCTTCAACAAGCTGCTCTTCATCATGTTCGGCTACATCATGAAGGTGGCTCCGCTGGGTGCCTTCGGTGCGATGGCCTTCACGGTGGGCAAGTACGGCGCTCACTCCATTGGCAACCTGGGCATGCTGATCCTTTCCTTCTACGCCGCCTGCATCGTCTTCGTGGTGGTTGGCCTGGGCGTCCTGGCCAAAATGACCGGTTTCAGCCTGTGGCAGATCCTGCGCTACTTCAAGGACGAATTCCTGATCGTCCTTGCCACCTCCTCCAGCGAACCTGTCCTGCCGCGCCTGCTGTCCAAGCTGGAACGGATCGGCTGCGACCGCAGCGTTGTGGGGCTCGTTGTCCCCACCGGATACTCCTTCAACCTCACCGGCACGGCCATCTACCTCACCCTCGCATCCATGTTCATTGCCCAGGCCTGCGACATCCACCTGAACTGGGGCCAGATCCTGCTGATGCTCGGCATGATGCTGCTGACCTCCAAGGGCGCGGCAGGTGTCACGGGAAGCGGCTTCGTGGCCCTGGTGGCGACGCTGACCGTCATGCCCACCCTCCCCGTCGCCGGCGTGGCCCTCATTGTTGGCATCGACCGCTTCATGAGTGAGGCCCGGGCCCTCACCAGCACGGTCTGCAACATCGTCTCCTGCGTGGCAATCGCCAAATGGCAGGGCGAACTGGACATGGCCAAGCTACGTTCCGAACTCCAGGCCGGCTTCGTGCCCACCGAAGCAGAAAAGGTGAAGCTCGCCGAGCCCGCCCTGGCACACTGACCGCCTGCATCAGAACATCGAATACGACGACGGTCCGCCCGGGGTGCCACGCCCCGGGCGAACCGCGGTTTTGGGGTAACGTCATCGCCAAAACCGCGGTCACCACCACATCGGAGCAGGTCATGACAGCCACCCAAATAATCCCGCTCGTCATCCTGGTGGTGATGTTCGTCGTTGCCACCAAATGGCCGCTGAACATTGGCGTGATGGGACTGGTGGCCTCGTTCGGCGTCGGCTACTTCACGCTTGGGCTGACCGACAGCGAAATCCTTTCCGAGTTTCCGGCCACCATCGTCCTGACGATCATCGGCGTCACCTACTTCTTCAGCATGGCCCAACGGAACGGCACCATCGACATCATTGTCCAAACGTGCGTGCGCTTGGTCAGGGGACGGACCATGCTGCTGCCGTGGGTTTTCTTCCTCGTGGCCGCCGCGCTGACGTCCCTTGGCACTTTCTCTCCCGCCGCCGTCGCGCTTCTCGCCCCGGCGGCCATGGGCTTCGCCTACGAGTCGCGCCTGCACCCCGTCCTCGTGGGGGCGTTCATCATCAACGGCGCCCACGCCGGCGGCTTTTCCCCGCTGTCCGTGGCGGGAGTCCTGGTCCGTAACATCGCGTCGAAGAACGGCTTCCCGGTTTCCCCGATGGCACTGTTCGCCGCCAGCTTCGCGCTCAACCTTCTCCTGTCGGTGCTGACCATCATCGCCTTCGTCCTGATGCGCCGGCTCCATGATTCCCACGGCGGCGCCGGTGTAGTGCAAGGCCCCGCGACGGTCACCCGACCCCACGGCCAGCAGGTCCTTACGCTGGTCCTGATCCTGGGGCTGCTGGTGTGCACCCTGGGCTTTCACATGCCGATCGGGTTCGTGGCCCTCTCCGCCGGGCTCCTGCTGGCGCTGGTCAACATCAAGGAGCACCGCACCTTCATCGGCGGCATTTCCTGGTCTACGGTCCTGCTTGTGGCGGGGATGATCACCTACGTCTCGCTGCTGCAGCGGGTCGGCGTCATCGACACGCTGGCCCAACAGGCACTGGCCCTTGGCGCACCCCTGCTCATCGCACTCGTCCTCTGCTACGTCATCGGCGTCGGCTCGGCCTTCGCGTCCTCCACCGCGCTGCTCACGGCCTTCATCCCCATGGCCGGTCCGCTCCTGGCCAGCAGCAGCCTCAGCGCCTCAGGAACGGTCGCGTCCCTGGCCGTCGCCGCAACGGTTGTGGACGTTTCGCCGTTCTCCACCGACGGCGCCCTGGTGGTGGCCAACGCCCGGGAAGACGACCGGCAACGGGTCTACCGGCAACTCATGTTCTACGCCGGGGCGGTGGTCCTGGTGGCGCCCGCAATGGCCTGGGCGCTGCTGGTCCCCACGGGCATCCTGTAGCCCACACCAACACCTGACATCGAAAAACCCCACCGAAAGGACCCGGAATGAACGAGCCCCAAACGGACCAGGAAACAGTAGAAGACTGCGATTCCGGCAACTGTTTCTACTGCCACGGGCCGGAAACCGACTAGGGGTCTGGAGGACCGGCCCGGCGCCGGTCCTACACCCACTGCTCCCAGACCGTCAGCTGCAGGCTGACGGTCCCGGGGCCAGCCCCGGCTGAATCACCACCCACGGAAGGGTCGACGGCGGCACCCGCCTCAGCGCCGTCGTCGTCCCTCCCAGCAAAACGGCAGCTTGCAGCCAGACCAACCCAACGCATCAGGCGCGGACCGGCTCAACAGCCTCATCGGCTGAGCGGACCGGCGTGTCCAACCCCAGGTGCTCGCGGAGCGTACTGCCGCGGTACTCGGTGGGGTACACGCCGCGTTCCTGCAGCTCCGGCACCAGATGGTTCACGATGTCGTCCAGGCCAGTGGGGATCAGCCACGGCGAGATGTTGAACCCGTCCACCGCACCAACGCGCGCGTACTCGGCCAGCTGGTCCGCCACCGCCGTGTAGGAACCGGTGAAGGTGGAATCGATCCGCGCGGTCTTGGAAGTGACGAACTGGCGGATGGACAGGCCCTTGTCCTTGGCTTCGGCCCGCCACTGGTCCGCCAGCTGCCGGGCTTTGGCGCCGTGGAAGCCGCTGCCGCGGGTCTCGGAGGTTTCCTCCACCACGGGATCGATCTCCGGCAGCGGCCCGTCCGGATCGTAACTGGAGAGCTCGCGCCCCCAGAACTGCTCCAGGTAGGCGATGGCCTGCTGGGGGCCGATCTGCAGGCTGCGCACCCACTCCTTTTTCTCCAGCGCTTCCTCAGCAGTGGGCGCCAGGATGAACTCGCTCGCCGGCATGATCTGCACGGCGTTGGCCCCGCGGCCGGCGGCGACGGACCGCTCCACCAGGTCCTTGCGGAACTCCACGGCGTCATCGAACTTGGGGTGGGCGGAGAAGATCACGTCCGCCTGTCGGGCAGCGAAGTTGCGGCCCTCCGGCGAATCGCCGGCCTGGAACAGCACCGGACGATACTGGGCGCTGCGCGGTAGCCGCGCCGTCACGTCCACGGTGTAGTGCTGGCCCTCGTGGACCACCCGTCGGGCGGGGCCGGCCGCAGTTTCCCAGGAGTGCCAGATCCGCTTGGCAGTCTCCACGAACGCTTCTGCGTGCCTGTACCGGTCCGCGTGGTCCAGGTAGCCGCCGCGGCGGAAGTTCGCCCCGGTCCAGGCGTTGTCCGTAGTCACGATGTTCCAGGCCGCGCGGCCACCGGAGATCAGGTCCAGCGACGCGAGCCGGTGCGCCAGGTCCGCGGGATCGTTGTACGTGGTGTTCTGGGTGGCCACCAGCCCAATGTTCCTGGTGACCGCTGCCAGGGCCGCGAGCATGGTCTGCGCGTCCGGACGGCCCACCACGTCCAGAGCGTGCGGGCGGCCCAAATGCTCGCGCAGGCGAAGCCCCTCGCCCAGGAAGAACGCTGCGAAAAGCCCGCGCTCGGCGGTCTGGGCAATGCGGCGGAACGATTCGAAGTCCGTCTGCGAGCCCGATTCCGGGGCCTTCCAGATGGTGCCGGAGTTGACCCCTTGGAAGAAGACACCGAACTGGAGCTGGCCGGACGGTGTAAAGATGTCGGATTTAGCACGGATGTGCTGTGTCATTGTATTTTCCCCTTACTTTCCGGCGGCTGGTGCAGCGGCGGCGGTTGCGTAGCGGCTGGCCGGGCGGTCCAGGCCCAGCAGGTCGCGGAAGGTGCCGTCCTGCACCACCGGGCGGAGTACCCCGCGGCGGCGCAGTTCCGGCAGCACCAGGCGGCCCAGCTCTTCGAGGTCCACAAAGAGCGACGCCGGGTGCAGCCGCACGCCGTCGGCCTTCTTTAAAAGGTCGGCGAGGAAGTCGGTGAGGCCGGCTGCGGAACCTGCGAATGCCGCCCGTCCGCCGTCGATACCGGCCGAACGCGCCGCCGCTGCCTGCCCCCGGGAGTCCAGGACGACGCCGAGCTCGGCAATGACCGCAACCGAGGCACCCACCCGGGCCCGCACGTCCCGGACCTCGGCGCCCAGCAGCTCGGCGGTTGGCGCTGAGACCAGCACGCCATCCACCGCGACTACGGGGACCTCACCCAGCAGCGACGCCGGAGCCAGCACCGGCAGCTGCCCCTGCAGCGGCCGCGGGATGATGGACGGCCCCTTCACGGAGTACCCGGCGCCGGCAAAGTCGGCAGGCGTCTCGTAATCCGCGTAGTGCAGCTTGTCCACGTCGATGTACCGCCCGGTGACGACGTCGCGGATCACGGCGCCGTCCTCCCACGAGTCCCACAGCCGCCGGGACACCTCGATGGAGGCCGCCGCTTCCTGCCCCAGCGCAACACCGGTTGCGGAGGAACGTCCGACGGCGGCAGCCGCCTCAGGCGACTCGGCTGCGGTCACGATCCACCCGGCCCGCCCGCCGGAGACATAATCGAGGCTGGCCAGCTGGGTGGAGACGTGGAACGGCTCCGTGTAGACGGTGTCCACCTCGGGCACCAGCGCAATGGTCTGTGTGACTGGCCCGGCGAATGCGGCCCGCTGCAGCGCGTTGGCCCGGCCGGGAGCCGGCGCGTCGGTGAAGGTGGCTGCGTGGAAACCGGCCCACTCGGCCGCGAGCGCGGCACGAGTGATATCCGCACCGTCCCAGCCGGCGCCGTCGAGCTCGATGGCAAGAAAACCTGCCCGGTTTGTGGATGATGCGGTCATGATGCCTTTTCTGAAGGAGTTGCAGCGGGCTGCGTGGCGGCAAAGTTTTCCGCCGTAATGGTCTTGGATTCGGGCAGCGCTTCCTCGGACAGTCCCCAGCGTTCCAGGACCTTGCCGTAGGAGCCGTCCTTGATCACGGAGTTGAGGGCCTCGGAAATCACCGGCGCCAAGCCGTTGCCGCGCAGGGTGGTGGCGGCCACCAGGGTCTCGGACGGCCAGCCCGCGTTCACCTTGCCCACCACCTTCAGGTCATCCCGCGTGTTCTCCCGGTACACCGTGGACGGGTACGGCGCGATGTTCAGGTCCGTGCGGCCGGAGGAGAGCGCCAAGATGGTGTCGGCGTCGGACGAGTAGTACTGCAGCGCGGCCGGCGCCTTGCCCTTGGCTTCCAGCTCCTTGTTCCAGGCCAGCAGGATCTTCTCCTGGTTGGTGCCGGAGCCCACGGAGATCTTCAGGCCGGAGATGTCGTCCGCGCCCTTGATGTCATAGGTGGCGGACTTCTTCGCCTCGAACCCCATGTACGCGGCGCGGTAGCTGGCGAAGTCGAACAGCTTCACCCGGTCCTTATTCACGCCCACGTTGGAGAACACCGCCTCGAAGTCGCCGGACTGGGTCTTCAGCGGCCAGTTCTCCCAGGACGTGACCTGGACATCCAGTTCCAGGCCCAGCTTGTCCGCCACCAGCTGGGCGATGTCCAACTCGGAGCCGATGGGCGTCTGGTCGTCCGTGGCGTGGAAGGACAGCGGGATGGACCCGGCCGTGGTGGCAACTGTGAGCTTGCCGTCCTTGCTGATCAGCTGGGGAACCTCGGCGGCGAGCGCCGGGTCCTTGTCCGCCCGGATCCGCTGCTGGTCCGGCGAGGTGTTGTAGACCACGCCGTTGCGGGCCGCCGTCGTCTGTGCGCCTCCGCTGGGGTTGCCGGCAGCCGAGGCGCCCGGGTCTGCGCAGCCGGCGAGCGCCGCTGAGCCAAGGAGCGCTGTGCCCAGGAGGACGACGGCGGGACGCGCCGCGAGTGCGCGGGTGCGGCGTGGGCCGCTGGGTGGGAAAGCCATGGGTTGAGTCCTTTAGATGTTGAAGGCGGGTTCGAGCACCTTGGAGAAGAAGCTGCGGGTGCGCGGTTCCTGCGGGTTGCTGAAGATGTCCTGCGGAGTGCCCTGTTCTACGATCTGGCCCTGGTCCATGAACACCACGGTGTCCGCCACGTCCCGGGCGAACCCCATTTCGTGGGTGACGATGATCAGCGTGGTACCGGACGTGGCCAGTTCGCGGATCACGTCAAGGACCTCGTTGACCAGCTCGGGGTCCAGTGCGGAGGTGGGCTCGTCGAACAGCAGGATCTTGGGGTCCAGCGCCAGGGCGCGGGCGATGGCCACGCGTTGCTGCTGGCCGCCGGAGAGCTGGCGCGGGTAGGCATCGGCGCGGTCCTTGAGGCCCACCCGGTCCAGGAGTTCCAGGCCGCGGCGGCGCGCCTCCGCTTTAGAACGTCCCTGGGCAACCACGGGCGCCTCCGCCACGTTCTCCAGCGCGGTCAGGTGCGGGAACAGGTTGAAGTTCTGGAACACCATGCCGATTTCGGTGCGCTGCTTGAGGATGTCCTTTTCACGCAGCTCATGCAGCCGGTCGCCGCGGACCTCGTAGCCCACCAGCTTCCCGTCGATGGTGATGTGCCCGCCGTCCACCTTTTCCAGGTGATTGATGGTGCGCAGCAGGGTGGACTTGCCGGAGCCGGAGGGGCCCACGATCACGGCCACTCCCCCGGGCTCCACCGTGAGGCTGACGCCCTTGAGGACTTCCGTGGCGCCGAAGGATTTCCGGACGCCGGTGATCTCCACCAGGCCGCGGGTGGCGGCGGGGGCGCTAAGGGTGTTCGTCATCAGAAGTTCCTCCGGTTGGGGACGGCCGCGTGGGTGGCAAAGAATTTGCGGGCCTTCTGCAGGGGCGTCAGCGGCAGGTTCCGCACCGCGCCCTTGGAGTAGTGCCGTTCGATGTAGTACTGGAAAACGCTCAGCACGGAGGTGATCACGATGTACCAGAGCGTGGCCACCAGGAGTAGCGGCAGGACCTGCTGCGTGCGGTTGTAGATGACCTGGACCGTGTAGAACAGTTCGGAGTAGGCCAGGACGTAGACGATCGAGGTGCCCTTGACCAGGCCGATGATCTCGTTGAACGCGGTGGGCAGGATGGCGCGCATGGCCTGCGGCAGCACGATCCGCGTGGAGCGGCGCCAGGCCGGGATGCCCAGCGCGGCCGCTGCCTCCAGCTGGCCCTGGTCCACGGAGAGGATGCCGCCGCGGATGATTTCCGCCGAGTAGGCGGCCTGGTTCAGGGTCAGCCCCAGCACGGCGGCCGCGAACTGGCTGATCAGTGTGGTGGTCTGGACCTCGAAGAACCGGACGTCGGTGAACGGGATTCCCAGGCTGATCTTTTCGTACAGGTAGCCCAGGTTGTACCAGAGGAGCATCTGCACCAGCAGCGGCGTGGAGCGGAAGATCCAGGAGAACGTCCAGGACACCGAGACCAGCAGCGGCGACGCGGACAGCCGCATCAGCGCCAGGATGAAGCCCAGCACAAACCCCAGGACGCCGGAGATGGCGGTGAGCTTCAGGGTCTCCACCAGCCCTTTGACCACGGACTGGGCGGTGAACCACTGCGCCACCACGCCCCACTCCCAGCGCGGGTTGGTGGCCAGGGACCACGCCACGGCCAGGACGCCCAGAGCGACGACGGCCGTCCCCACCCAGCGCCATGGATACTTGGCGGCCACTACCCGATAAGACGAGTAGTCCGTGGCCTGCCGGACGGGGGTATCAGGCCTGGCTGGCAGCGCTTCCGCCGCCGGCTGCGGTTGTGACTGCGCCACCTTGGTTGCTGCTGAACTCATGCGCCACCTCGCTTCTTGTCGTGGGTTTGCTGTTTCGGGCCCTTCCGCCCGCTGCTGGCTGCAAATCTAGGACCGGCCGGAACGGGCCAGCAAGGCGGCCGGTTGCATATCTTCACCGGAGTTCGCACGGCGTCATGAGTCGGTTTTTTGCGTCTTTTGACCCGTTGTGACGCGGGGTTAACGGGCGTGACCGGGCCCTCGACCGCCGTCGTCACCGCTGCCTAGCATGAGGCTCTCCAACCCACCGCACCGTCAGGAGCAGCCATGCCAGCAAATGTCCCGGCCATCGTCTTCATCGGCGGCGGACCGCGCACGGCGGGTGTGCTGGAGCGGATTGCTGCCAACCGGCCGGACGTCTTCACCGGGCCGCTGCAGATTCACGTGGTGGAGCCGCACATCCCGGGCTCCGGCCGGATCTGGCGGTACTGCCAGGACCCTGGGCTCCTCCTCAACTCGATGGCAGCGGACATCACCATGTTCACGGACTCATCCGTGGAGTGCGCCGGGCCTGCCGCCCCAGGCCCCGGTCTGGCCGAGTGGGCCGCCGGCGTGCTGGACGCTTCCATCATTGACGTTCCGGACTTCCCGCAGCCGCTGTGGAAGCAACTGCGGACCCTGACCGGCACCACCTTCCCCACCAGGCAGCTGCAAAGCCAGTACCTCGAGTGGTTCTTCCGCCGGGCTGCCAAGTCGCTGGGCCGCAGCGTGACGGTCCACCGGACCACCGCCGTGGGCATCTCCGCGCTCGACGACGGCGGACACCACGTTGAGTTGGCCAACGGCCGGACGCTGCATGCGGACATCGTCGTCACCGCACTGGGGCACACCGATTCCCGGCCGGACGCCGTCTCCGCCGCTTTCTCCGACTTCGCGGCCCGGCACGGCGGCTACCACGCGGCACCCAGCTACACCACCGACGTCGACTACTCCCCCATTGCCCCCGGGCAGGACGTCATCGTCGCCGGGATGGGCCTGGCGTTCGTGGACCTGCTGGTCCTCCTCATGGAAGGGCGCGGCGGCCGGTTCGAGAAAACGGACGACGGCGGGCTGCGCTACCTTCCGTCGGGACGGGAACCACGGCTGTGGGCCGGGTCGCGCCGCGGGGTGCCGTACCACTCCAAGATCTCCGCAGTCCTGCGGGGCCAGGCGCCGGGGCCGCTGCGGTTCTTCACGGCCGACGCGGTGGAGGCCCTGCTGGCGCAGCACGGCGAGCTGGACTTCCGTGGGCACCTCTGGCCGCTGATCGCCAAGGAAGCGGGCTATTACTACTACCGCGAGCTCCTGACGGGCAGTCCGGAGCGGGCGGCCATGGGGTGGGATTCCTTCGCCCTGCAGTATGCCGGCCTGGACTGGTACAGCCGCGGGCGCGCGGAACTGGTGGCGGCCGCCGTCCCTGACTCAGCACTGCACCTGGACCTGGAAAGGCTGGACCGGCCCTTCGCCGAGCTCCGCTTCGACGGGCACCAGGCTGTCCAGAATGCGGTGGCGCGGCACATCGAGCAGGACCTCGCGCTGCGGGACAGCCCTGATCATCCGGAAACCCTGGCTCTGTTCCTGGCCCTGCTGCACGTCTATATGGAGGTGGGGCGCGCGGTCCCGCCGGAGCGGCTGAACGCCAGGTCGCAGCAGGTGATCCACGGCTGGTGGCATGGTTTCTTCAGCTTTGTGGATTCCGGGCCGCCGCCGCACCGGCTGCGCGAGATGCTGGCGCTGCACCGGGCGGGCCTGCTGGAGTTCCTGGGCCCTAGCGTGGAGGTCACCCTTGATGAGGCGGGCGGAACCTTCCGCGCCACCTCCCGGCAATCAGGCGTCTCCGTTTCTGCCAAGGCGTTGATCGAGGCGCGGCTCCCGTCCACGTCGGTGGCCCGGTCCCTGAATCCAATGCTTGCCTCGCTGTACGAAAGCGGGCTGGGCAGTGAGCAGCAGCTGCTGACCTCGGACGGCATCCACTCCACCGGGAAGCTGCTGGTTTCCGCTGCGCACCGGCTGGTGGGAGCCGACGGCCAACCCTCGCCCACGCTCTTTGGCATCGGGCCGGGTACCTCCGGCTGGGGCGCGGGAGCCTTTGCCCGGCCCAACACCAACGCCGCGCCCTTCCGGGAAAACGACGCCCTGGCGCGGACCATCCTCGGCGTTGCCCGGGACATCGCCGTCCGGCCGTCCGAGACAATAGCTTCAGAACCAGCCGCCGTCGGAAAGAACTGAATCCATGACCGCAGAACCCGGCCTCAAGCCGAGCCCTTTCCACCCAGGGCCCCTCGATCCCGCCGCCCTCACGGTCCTCAGCCTGCCCATGCACGATCCCCGGGTCCGGCCGCTGCTGGACGAGCTCGCCGTCGAATATGACACCCGCTACGGAGACCTGTTCGGGCGCAGCGCCGCCGCTGACGAGCTGAACCGCTATCCGGCGGAGGAATTCGAGGAGCCGCACGGTGCACTCCTGGTGGTCCAGGAGGATGGCGAGTCGATCGCCGGAGGGGCGTTCCGCCGGTACGACGACACCACGGCGGAACTGAAACGGATCTGGACCCACTCAGCCCACCGCCGTCGTGGCTTGGGCCGCCTGGTGCTGGCTGAGCTGGAAGCCCTTGCCGCTGCCCGCGGCTACACCCGGCTGTACCTCACCACCGGGCCGCGGCAGCCCGAGGCCAAGCACCTCTACCTGAACACCGGCTACCAGGCCCAGTTCGATGTGGACGCCGACCCGGAAACCATCGGACCCCTGGCGTTCACCAAGGACCTGCCGGCCAAGTAAACGGCCGGGATCCTCGGCAGCCCGGGCCGCCGCCGCTAAGCTGGCGCCATGGCCACCAAAACCACAGCAGAGAAGCTCGCCACCATCCAGAAGGGCTACACGCTGGAAGGCGCCACCATCGAGCTGGGAGCCGCCATCATTGACGGCGAGCTCCACAAGGACGCGCCGGTGCGGCTGCCGCTGGCCATGATGAACCGGCATGGGCTGGTGGCGGGAGCCACCGGTACCGGCAAGACCGTCACGCTGCACATGATGGCTGAGCAGCTGTCCACCGCCGGTGTCCCCGTGTTCCTGGCCGACATCAAAGGCGACCTCTCCGGCCTGGCGACGGCCGCCGTCGGCAGCGACAAACTCAGGGCGCGCACGGACAGCATCGGCCAGCCGTGGGAGGGCAAGACGTTCCCGGTGGAGTTTCTGGCACTGGGCGGCGATGGCAACGGCGTGCCGGTCCGCGCCACGGTGACCTCGTTCGGGCCCATCCTGCTCTCCCGGATCATGGAACTGAATGACACCCAGGAGTCCAGCCTTCAGCTGGTGTTCTACTTCGCGGACAAGAACGGCCTGGAGCTGATCGACCTCAAGGACCTGCGCGCCGTCATCCAGTTCCTCACGTCCGACGAAGGCAAGGACAAGCTGGAGGAGCTCGGCGGCCTGTCCAAGGCGACAGCCGGCGTGATCCTGCGGGAGATCGTGAACCTGGAGGCGCAGGGGCTGGAGAAGTTTTTCGGCGAGCCTGAGTTCGACACCGCGGAGCTGCTGCGGACTGCCCCGGACGGGCGCGGCGTGGTCACCTGCCTGGAGCTGCCCACGCTGCAGACCAAACCGATGCTGTTCTCCACCTTCCTGATGTGGCTGCTGGCCGACCTGTTCGAGGACCTCCCCGAGGCCGGCGACCTGGACAAGCCCAAGCTGGTGTTCTTCCTGGACGAGGCCCACCTGCTGTTCAACGGCGCCACCAAAGCCTTCCTTGACGCCATCACCACCACCGTCCGCCTGATCCGGTCCAAGGGCGTGGGCATCTTCTTCGTCACCCAGACACCCAAGGACGTCCCCGCCGACGTCCTTGGCCAGCTGGCCAACCGGGTCCAGCACGCCCTGCGCGCGTTCACCCCCGAGGACGCCAAGGCGCTCAAGGCCACAGTGTCCACGTTCCCGGTCAGCGACTACGACCTCGAGGAGACCTTGACCTCCGCGGGCATCGGCGAGGCCGTCATCACCGTCATGAACGAAAAAGGCGCGCCCACGCCGGTGGCCCTTACCCGGCTGCGCGCACCCGAATCCCTCATGGGTCCCAGCGAGGACGCGCTGGTCCGCAGCACGGTGGCCGGTTCCGCCCTGCTTGGCAAGTACGGGACTGCCGTGGACAACCCTTCCGCGTACGAGAAGCTGAACGGCAAGGCCGCGGCGCCCACGGGGCCGGCAGCCTCTGCACCAGCCGGCACACCTTCTGCCGGGACTCCTGCCTCTTATGACGTGGACGCGGAAGCCCGGCGGATTGAAGAGGAGATCCTGGGCCGGCCCAGCAGCAGGCCGCCGCAGGCCACGGCTCCGGCGCCACAGGATTTCGACGTCCAGTACGGCACCCCTGATTACAGCGAGCCACAGGAGTCCAAGCCGCGGGCCAAGGCTCCGCGGACCCGGAAGCCGGCGTCGCAGCCCAGGCAGCCACAGTCGGAGCCGGGCGGCATGATGGGTGATCTGGGCGGGGTCCTCGGTGGTGCCCTGGGCGGCGGCCTGAAGAGCATGGCGCGGTCCATGGGCACGCAGTTGGGGCGCGAACTGCTCCGCGGAGTCTTCGGAACGTCGTCCCGCCGCCGCCGACGCTGAGCCGGGTTTCCCAGGCGGCAACTGCTGTCCCTGGCCGCCGCCCAAGGCTCCTGTTGCTGCTGTCCCGGCTGCCCGCCGTCGTACGTTTTTAGGGTGTTGTCCGGCCGATTAGGGGAGACACCAACTTTAGAGTGCGTCCGCACTGACGTTACTGTGTAGAACGTGCAGATGAGTCAAGCGTTGGTGAGGATCGCGGCCGGATGGCTGTTAGGCCTCATGCTTGCCGTCGCCGGAGCCGTCGTGGCCATCAACGTTGTGAACAACACTGTGGCCAGCCCGCAGCAGCCTGTCCGGGAGTACCTGGACGCGCTGAAGAGCGGTGACGGCGGGCGGGCACTGGGTCTCCTGAAGGCCGCCGTTCCGCCCAGCAACGCGGCCATGCTGGACGGTCCGGGGCTGCAGTCGTCCGCGTCCCGGCTCTCTAACATCAGCATCGGGGACCCGGAGCCACGCACGGGAAACCAGGTGATGGTGCCCATGGACTACACGATCGACGGCAGCCGGCTGCACACGGAGTTCCTGCTCCAAAAGACCGGCACCGAGTGGCTGTTCTTCAACACGTGGGCGTTCGTGCCGTCGCGGCTGCCCACCGTCGATATCACCGTGGTCAACGGCAGCGAGGCCCAGGTCAACGGGGTTCCGGTGAACATGCCCAACGGCCGCAACTCCTTCGCCGTGTTCTACCCCGGCCAGTACGAGGCTTCCCTGGACGGCCAGTACTTCTCAGCGCCCGCCACCCGCGCCACGGTCACCTCCAAGGATGCCCCCGTGGCTCCGCTCAACCTGCTCACCCAGGCCACGGACAAGCTGAAGAGCGACGTCGCCGCCAAGGTCCGGGAGTTCCTGGACGGCTGCGCGGCGGAGGCCGACAAGGAACAGAAACTGCAGCCGGACTGCCCCTTCTACTACGCCAGCAACAACCGGGTCCAGGACGGCAGCATCCGCTGGACCGTGACTGAATACCCAGGTGTCTCGGTGGAGCCGTTCGACGGCCGCTGGGTAGTGGCGCCCCTGGACGGCAAGGCCAAGGTGGAAGCGCTGCAGCAGAACTCATTCACCGGGGCCTGGTACCCGCTGGACGAAGAGGTGGACTTCAGCTTCACCACCCGCCTGGACGTCACGGGCGACACGGTCAAGGTCACCCCGCAGCTGAGCTTCTAAGCTCCGCCGACACTTCCCTGTGCCAAACTGGCCCAGTTTTGAAGCCATGCCTGCCGCGTTCTTCAGTGTCCTAGATCCAATCACCCCGAAAACTGGGCTGGTTCGGCTGCGGCCACCGCAGTGACCCCCGTGCCAGGACCTCACGGACCTGCGCCAGGACCGATTCCGGGGCGTAAACCACGTCGTCATAGAAGAACCTAAGTACGGGCAGGCCATGACGGACAGCCATGTTGTCCCTGCGGCGGTCCTTCTTGAACTGACGGGTCTCAAGGTGGAACGCGAGCCCGTCAATTTCCACGATGAGGAATCCTTCCAGCAGGAAGTCCACGCGGCCCACCCCCTCAATCCACACTTGGGTCTCGGTGGCTATGCCGGCATCCCTGAACAGCACCCGGGCCAAAGTTTCGAGGAGGGAGTCTGCGCCGCGCTCTACCTTGGACACAACATTCCGCGCCTTGCCTGACCGGTTGCCCTGCAAGTGGCGCAACAGCAAAGACGGCTCAATGTCCCCTCTGTTGTAGGCGCATTCCACCATGACCAGCGACTCGAGCTCCGGCAGGCACAGCAGTGCGTGAAGCAGCACATCGGGAAGTGCTGCGAGTGTCCGGTGATGGGGCCGCTGCGTTAGGGGAAGCCGGTGGCTGACGCAGCGGACGGTACGTCTTCCGTTGCTTTGCCAGTAGTGCGGCCGGGTAGCCGGTTGAAGCTGCCACAGTCCGTAATGCGGGGCGGCCGATGCGCATGTCAGTAAGCTACGGGCCTGTCCTGCGCCCACCAGTTCCGCGTCCGCACCCGGAACGGCCAGCAGCCCTCGCTCCAACCGCACCACCTGCCCACCACGGACCGCACGGCGAATGTCCGTTTCCGTTGCCCCGGCGGCTGCCAGGTCACGCCGCAGCAGCACTCCTCCGGCCGATTTGAGGATTTCCGATGGGTCCATGACGCCACAATGTCTGTTCCCTGTGGCTGTCGGCAGGTGTCACGGGCACTATGTGGACAAGGGGCCGCGCACACTGGCCCAGTGTTGGCACGGTGGAAACAGAACTAGCCCCGTCTTCAGGCTTTCCAAGCATGAAAACTGGGCCAGTTCGGCAGGTGTTGCGCGGGTTAGTCCATCCCGCGGAGGTCCAGGACCAGCTCAGCGTCGCCGTCGGCCTGCAGGACCACGGGGATGCCCCAGTCCTGCTGGTAAAGGTGGCAGGCGGCGTGGTCCGGGATCTCGCCGTCCTCGGTTTCCGGTCCGTCGCAGGCTGCGGCGCGGGCGGTAATGTGCAGCACGCCCTCGGGCACGTCGGGGGACAGCTCCAGGGTGCGGAGCAGCCCCACCGAGGTTCCGCCGCCGGACACCAGCAGCTCGGGCGGCGTGGAGGAGATCTTCAGCTGCGTGGGGTCGCCCCAGCGGTCATCGAGCTTCTGCCCGGTAGGCGCGGTGAAGCGAACCGTCAGGTCCAGGGTCCCGGGGGCCACCGGGCTCTTGGGCCGCTGGGTCTGGGATGCGCCCTCATCCACCTGCTGCGCTTCCTTAGGGATAGGCACGTACACCAACTGGTGCTTGTTGGCCTCCACCACCACCAGCAGCGGCTCCGAGCCGGCGGACTGCGTGTGGTCCACGATCACGTCGGACGGCTCGGCCAGGCCACGGGCCAGGGTGGAGACGGTGCCGGACGCGGGGTCGTAGCGGCGCACGGCTCCGTTGTAGGTGTCGGCAATTGCCACGGAGCCGTCAGGGAGGACGGTCACACCGAGCGGGTGCTGCAGCCGGGCTTCGGCGGCGGGGCCGTCGCGGAAGCCGAAGTCGAACAGGCCCTTGCCCACGGCGGATTCCACGGTGATGGCGCCGTCGTCGGCAATGACCAGCTTGCGGAGGGCGGAGGTCTCGGAGTCCGCCACCCAGACGTTTCCGTCCGCATCCTCGGCGAGGCCGGAGGACTGGGCGAACCAGGATTCGTGGGCCGGTCCATCGAGCAGGCCTTCAAGGCCGTTGCCGGCAATGATCGACACGGCACCGGTGACGGGGTCAAAGCTGAAAATCTGGTGGGTGCCGGCCATGGCCACCACCACCGCATTCAGCTTGCGCGACCACACAACGTCCCAGGGCGAGCTCAGCGCAACGTCCAACGGGTCATTGCCCAGGGAACCGCTGAAGCCGGCGCCCTCCTCGTCAACACGCGCCGGGCCGGTCTCCAGCAGGCGCTGGATGCCGTTGCCGGCCAGGGTGGAGGCCTTCCCGTCCGTGAGCGAGAGTCCACGCAGGCGGTGGTTGACGGAGTCGGCAATGACGACGTCGTAACCCGCCTTGGCTGCCACATCTTCCGGCAGCAGAACCAGACCCTGGGGTTCGTTGAACTGGGCGCTGGCGGTTTCCCCTGCGGCGGGACCGTCGGCGTAGCCCTTGGTTCCCGAACCGAAGGTGGCCAGGACAGTCTCGAAGTCGGTGCCGAGTTCCACCAGGCGGTGGTGCCCGGTGTCGGTGACCAGCCAGGAACCCTTCTCGGCAGCAACCGCGGCCGCGGCACCTGCTGGCGTGCCGTCGTCGGACGTTCCAGCCACAGCAGTGGAACCGCGCCCCGGCGGCAGGAACAGCGCCTTGCCGGGGAAGCGCAGGGTGCCGGACGTCGCCTCGGGTGCCACGTAGGGACCGGAGCCGCGGTGGAGGGTGCCCTTGGCCTCGTGCTCGGCGATCAGTTCGGGGATCAGCACGGCCAGGCCGTCCGCGTGGCCCTCGCCGGAGAGGTGCGCCACGATGTAGCCCTCGGGGTCGATGACCACCAGGGTGGGCCAGGCACGGGCGGTGTACGCCTTCCAGGTGTCCAGCTCGGGATCGTCCAGCACGGGGTGGTGGATCTCGTAGCGCTCCACGGCGGCGGCCAGCGCCACCGGGTCCGCCTCGTGCTCAAACTTGGGCGAGTGCACGCCCACGGTGACCAGCACGTCGGAGTACTGCTGCTCCAGCGGGCGCAGCTCATCCAGGACGTGCAGGCAGTTGATGCAGCAGAAGGTCCAGAAATCCAGCAGCACGATCTTGCCGCGCAGGGCCTCCAGGTCCAGGGTCTTGCCACCGGTGTTCAACCAGTTGCGGCCCACCAGTTCGGAGGCCCGGACCCGGGCATGGGTGCGTACGGTTTCGCTCATCAGCGTCCTTCCAGCTTGTTGCGTTCAGCCAGCCTGGCATCGCGTTCGGCCAATTTGGCAAACATATCGTTGTAAGCGGTTAGATCGGCGTCATTATTCCTGTCCGCCGCACGGTCCACGCGAGTCGCCTCCCGCTGGCTCGACCTGGACCACATGCTGGCGACGCCGATCGCCACCAACAGCGTCGGCACCTCACCGATACCCCAAGCCACGGCGCCACCAGCTTGCTGGTCGGCCAGGGCCGAGGGGCCCCAGGCGCGGCCCAGGTTGCCGAAGTAGTCCGCCGCCAGGAGCCCGGTCCCGCCCATGATGGAGACGCCGAAGAAGGCGTGGAAGCCCATGGTGGCGAGGAGCAGGAGCAGCCGCATGGGGTACGGGGCGCGGCGTGGAAGCGGGTCCGTGCCGATCATGGTCAGCACGAAAATGTAGCCGGTCAGCAGGAAGTGCAGGTTCATCAGCTCGTGGCCCACGTGATCGCGCATCGCGTAGCCGAACAGATCCGAGTAGTAGAACAGGATGATGGAGCCGGCAAAGTTGGCCGCGGCGAACAGCGGGTGGGTGACCAGCTGCGAGAACTTGGAGTGCACAAAGACCAGGAGCCACTCGCGCATGCCGCGTGAGCCGTCGCCACGGGCGGGCAGGGCACGCAGGGCCAAGGTCACCGGCGCGCCCAGCACCAGGAAGATCGGCGCGACCATGGTGAGGGCCATGTGGTCCACCATGTGCGCGGAGAACAGGATACGGCCGTAGACCGACGGCGGCCCGGACGTGATGTAGGTCAGCACCACCAGGCCAACCACCCAGTTCACCGACCGGAACCACTGCCAGGAGTCCCCGCGCCGGCGGATCTTGGCGACGCCCATGAAGTAGGTCACCAGGCCGAACAAGGCCACGCCCACCCAGATCCAGTCCAGCCGCCACTCGGTGAACCAGCGTTCGGGCGTAAGTTCGGGCGGCAGCTCGTAACCGCTGAGGATGAAGGCGGGTGACGCGTTGGGTGCCAGCTCGGTGGGCTGCGGCGGGGCTGAGCGGCCCAGGGCCACGGCGATGCCGGAGGTGGCACCCATGATCAGCAGTTCGGCCACGATGAGTTGCCACAGGACGCGCCTGGAGGACATGGTGGCACCCTTGCGTCCCAGCTGCGGAATGACCCACTGCCGGTGCATGAACCCGATGCCGCCCAGCACCACCGCGGCGGCCGTCTTGGCCAGGATCAGCTGCCCGTACGCGGATCCGAAGAGATCGGACCAGCTGGTGACCCGGATGCTGGCGTTGATGACGCCTGAGGCGAAGACCAGCACAAAGGCGAAGCCGGCCAGGCTGGAGAAGCGCCGGAGCGTTGGTTCGGTAATGTCCGTTGCCGCGCCGGGCTTGGTGCCGGTCAGGATCCCCGACAGCAGGGCCAGGACGATGATGCCGCCCACCCAGGTGGTCACGCCCACCAGGTGCAGTCCCAGCGAGTTGATGGCGCCTTCGTGGTCGGAGGAGCTCGATGAGTGGCCGATCAGGGCTGTTGGTACCAGGCCGATCAGGGCCAGGATGAGGGTGAGGGCCAGGCCGCCCAAGGACCGGACGCCGAACAGCGCGGTGGTGACTACTGCGGCAATAATGATGACGGCGAGCCATGCGCGGCCTGTTTCGATGTCGGTCATGAAGTAGACCAGCGCTTGGGTGAATGCCGGGTCGCCGGACAACCCCTGCCCTGCTACGTCGCCGTACGTGAGCACCAGGACTGCGATGGCGGACAAGGTCCACACCGCTCCCGCCACAGCTGCTACCGCCAGGGCCCTGGTGAAGGCGGGATGTTCGGGGGCCTCGCTGCCTCCTTCCGTTCCCCGGCTGCGCGGAATATGGTGCCGGGCGTTGAGGTTCTTGGGAAGGATGCCGACGGCGAACACCAGGCCCCCGACGACGGTTGCCAACGAAACGTTATGGATCGCCTTGCTGATAGGCAGGCCCCACCGCACCAGGGCGCCGGGGTCGGCGACGCTGCGGGCCGCTGCGGCGCCGGAGAAGATTAGGGCTGCCGCGAGGCCAAGGAAGAGCGCCGCCAGGCCAGCAAGCTGCCAGGGCAGGGTAATCCCCCGGGTTCCGGCATCCCGGACCGCAGCTCCCTTGCCGGGATCGGTCTGGGGAGGGGTGGAACGTGGTTTTGCGGCAGAAGACACCATTCCATTGTCCGCCACGCCCGCCCAGGCCGCGAATCCGGTTAAACGCCAAGGAGCGGCAACCTCTCGGTTGCCGCTCCTTGTTCCGGCCGGCGATGTGCCGGCAGGGGAAGCTCTACTTCTTGGAGACTGCAGCCTTCAGCTTGGAGCCGGCGGTCAGCTTAACGCTGTGGCCTGCTGCAATCTGGATGGTCTCGCCGGTCTGCGGGTTGCGGCCGGTGCGGGCTGCACGGTCGGTGCGCTCAACTGCGAGCCAGCCCGGGATGGTGATCTTCTCGCCGGCGGCGACAGAAGTCTCGAAAACCTCGAACAGTGCATCGAGGACGGAGTTAACGGCAGCCTGGCTGGTGCCGGCCTTGCCTGCTACCTCTGCAACAAGTTCACTACGGTTCTTAGCCATTTATGTCCTCCTGGACGGTTCTGATTCTGGAGCCTGCACGCGGCATGCGCACAGGCCACTGTTCGAAAACTTACCAGCTTGGGCCGTTCCGATCCGCAAATTCCGCGTGTTTCCGGGACTTTTTGAGGTTAATCACCGATTCCGGGCCATATTCGCACCCTCCAGGACCACTTTGCGCTCCGGCCCCCGCTTCTCCCCGCATGCACGCTCACATCCTGCCGTCTCTCCCCCGGACGCCCGCTCTGATCTGGCAGGTTCTCCCTCAACGCCCCATCAGATCCTGCAGCTTCTCCCTCAACGCCCGCTCACATCCGGCAGGTTCTCCCCCGACGCCCGCCCACATCCGGCAGGTTCTCCCGCAACGGGCGCTCACACGGGATCGGGGTGGCCCATGTACCTGTCCTCGGTGCTGAGCGAGGGTTCCTGCCCTTGGTGTTAGAGGTGAGGCGGGGGTTTTGGGGACGTCCCTGGTACTCGTTGTGGTTGTTAAATGTGGGAGGCCCCAACCGTGGTGGTTGGGGCCTCGACCAGTAATTGTGTTCCGGCGGTGACCTACTCTCCCACACCCTCCCGGGTGCAGTACCATCGGCGCTGTGGGTCTTAGCTTCCGGGTTCGGAATGGGACCGGGCGTTTCCCCCACGCTATGACCGCCGTAACCCTTTCACCCGCTCCCCCTCAAAAAGTGCCGGGGGTGGGAAAACCAGTGGTTACAACATTGTCCGTGTTCTTGGACTGGTGGTGTTGTTATTCAGTTGGTTGGTTCCTGCCAGACAAGCCCGTGTTCGGGGTTGTTGGTTGGGAACCACATAGTGGACGCAAGCAGAATATGTATGTTTCTGTGTGGTGTAAGTTGTTGGCCTATTAGTACCGGTCAGCTTCACGAGTCGTTAGTCCTCGCTTCCACATCCGGCCTATCAACCCAGTGGTCTGGCTGGGGGCCTCTCACACATAAATGTGTATGGAAATCTCATCTTGAAGCGAGCTTCCCGCTTAGATGCTTTCAGCGGTTATCCCATCCGAACGTAGCTAATCAGCGGTGCACTTGGCAGTACAACTGACACACCAGAGGTTCGTCCGTCCCGGTCCTCTCGTACTAAGGACAGCCCTTCTCAAATTTCCTGCGCGCGCAGCGGATAGGGACCGAACTGTCTCACGACGTTCTAAACCCAGCTCGCGTACCGCTTTAATGGGCGAACAGCCCAACCCTTGGGACCTACTCCAGCCCCAGGATGCGACGAGCCGACATCGAGGTGCCAAACCATGCCGTCGATATGGACTCTTGGGCAAGATCAGCCTGTTATCCCCGAGGTACCTTTTATCCGTTGAGCGACGGCCATTCCACAATGTACCGCCGGATCACTAGTCCCGACTTTCGTCCCTGCTCGAGATGTCTCTCTCACAGTCAAGCTCCCTTGTGCACTTACACTCGACACCTGATTGCCAACCAGGCTGAGGGAACCTTTGGGCGCCTCCGTTACTTTTTAGGAGGCAACCGCCCCAGTTAAACTACCCATCAGGCACTGTCCCTGACCCGGATTACGGGCCGAAGTTAGATGTCCAAAGTGACCAGAGTGGTATTTCAACGATGACTCCACCCGAACTGGCGTCCGGGCTTCAACGTCTCCCACCTATCCTACACAAGCCACTACGAACACCAATACCAAACTATAGTAAAGGTCTCGGGGTCTTTCCGTCCTGCTGCGCGTAACGAGCATCTTTACTCGTACTGCAATTTCGCCGAGTTTATGGTTGAGACAGCGGGGAAGTCGTTACTCCATTCGTGCAGGTCGGAACTTACCCGACAAGGAATTTCGCTACCTTAGGATGGTTATAGTTACCACCGCCGTTTACTGGGGCTTAAATTCTCAGCTTCGCCTTACGGCTAACCGGTCCTCTTAACCTTCCAGCACCGGGCAGGAGTCAGTCCGTATACATCGTCTTGCGACTTCGCACGGACCTGTGTTTTTAGTAAACAGTCGCTTCCCCCTGGTCTCTGCGGCCCCGATCCCCTCCCACCAGCAAGTGGTGTTCAAGGTTGGGGCCCCCCTTCTCCCGAAGTTACGGGGGCATTTTGCCGAGTTCCTTAACCATAATTCTCTCGATCGCCTTGGTATTCTCTACCTGATCACCTGTGTCGGTTTGGGGTACGGGCGGCTAAAACCTCGCGTCGATGCTTTTCTCGGCAGCATAGGATCACCAAATCCCCCCAAACGGGGGTCCCATCAGATCTCAGGCACATGAACGGCGGATTTGCCTACCATTCGCCCTACATCCTTAGACCGGGACAACCATCGCCCGGCTCGGCTACCTTCCTGCGTCACACCTGTTAATACGCTTGCCTCCCGGGATCAGGTCCTGCGCTCCACCAAAACCCTTCACCCACAAGGGGTGTCGGGCAGGTTTCGGGCAGTTAGTATCCCCCGCTCAGCATGGGCGGTTTTTCGCCGGTACGGGAATATCAACCCGTTGTCCATCGACTACGCCTGTCGGCCTCGCCTTAGGTCCCGACTTACCCAGGGCAGATTAGCTTGACCCTGGAACCCTTGATCATTCGGCGGACGGGTTTCTCACCCGTCTTTCGCTACTCATGCCTGCATTCTCACTCGTGTAGGCTCCACCACTGGTTTACACCGCAGCTTCACCGCCCACACGACGCTCCCCTACCCATCCACACTCCTGAACCATGACGGCTTAGAACATGTGTGAATGCCACAACTTCGGCGGTGTACTTGAGCCCCGCTACATTGTCGGCGCGGAATCACTTGACCAGTGAGCTATTACGCACTCTTTTAAGGGTGGCTGCTTCTAAGCCAACCTCCTGGTTGTCTGGGCAACTCCACATCCTTTCCCACTTAGCACACGCTTAGGGGCCTTAGTTGGTGGTCTGGGCTGTTTCCCTCTCGACTATGAAGCTTATCCCCCACAGTCTCACTGCTGCGCTCTCACTTACCGGCATTCGGAGTTTGGCTGACGTCAGTAACCTTGTAGGGCCCATTAGCCATCCAGTAGCTCTACCTCCAGCAAGAAACACGCAACGCTGCACCTAAATGCATTTCGGGGAGAACCAGCTATCACGAAGTTTGATTGGCCTTTCACCCCTACCCACAGCTCATCCCCTCCATTTTCAACTGAAGTGGGTTCGGTCCTCCACGACGTCTTACCGTCGCTTCAACCTGGCCATGGGTAGATCACTTCGCTTCGGGTCTAGATCACGCCACTCACACGCCCTATTCAGACTCGCTTTCGCTACGGCTGCCCCACACGGGTTAACCTCGCGACGTAACACTAACTCGCAGGCTCATTCTTCAAAAGGCACGCCGTCACAACTACAAGGCTGCTCCGACGGATTGTAAGCACACGGTTTCAGGTACTGTTTCACTCCCCTCCCGGGGTACTTTTCACCTTTCCCTCACGGTACTGGTCCGCTATCGGTCATTAGGGAGTATTTAGGCTTATCAGGTGGTCCTGACAGATTCGCACGGGATTTCTCGGGCCCCGTACTACTTGGGATACTCTCACAGGCGGTACAAACACATTACGGTTACGGGACTAACACCCTCTCTGGCCGGCCTTTCAAAACCGTTCACCTATGCGCGCACATCACACCCCACCAGCCCGGCAGAACTGGTATGGAAAGTCCCACAACCCCGACCATGCAACGCCCGCCGGCTATCACACATGGAACGGTTTAGCCTGATCCGCGTTCGCTCGCCACTACTAACGGAATCACTATTGTTTTCTCTTCCTGCGGGTACTGAGATGTTTCACTTCCCCGCGTTCCCCCCACGCACCCTATGTGTTCAGGTACGGGTCACCAAGTCACTCGCGCGCTTGGCGGGGTTTCCCCATTCGGACACCCTGGGATCACAGTCCGGTTATCGACTCCCCCAGGCTTATCGCAGATTCCTACGTCCTTCTTCGGCTCCTAATGCCAAGGCATCCACCGTGTGCTCTTAAAAACTTGACCACAAAGATCAAAAACAAGCTCACTCGAGAGAACCACAGAAACTGTCCCGCACACCCAAAAGGCACACGAACCAGATCCAGGTTCAAATATCTTGGAAATTGCTTCTTATACAAGATGCTCGCGTCCACTATGTAGTTCTCAAACAACAACCCCACACCACACACCCCACACACAAACAAGCGTGCGGGACGTCGCAGCAGGGAAACCAGAAACAAACAAGTCCCGGGAACCTAAACACCCGGTCCTGTTGCCTCAGGACCCAACAGTGTGCCAAACACTACCCGGCAACCCGGTCCGGCCGCTTTCCAGAACAACAACCCCACGAAGGAGAAGGTTCGTACTCACTGACCGGTCCGTGCCACCAGGCACCTATTTGTTGATATTCCACCCTTGAGCACCCGCCACGAAACATTCGTCCGTGCAACGGGCCTTTACTCCTGACAACACCACACCACCAACATGCGTTGAGCGGGTGGTTGTTGTAGGTGCTCCTTAGAAAGGAGGTGATCCAGCCGCACCTTCCGGTACGGCTACCTTGTTACGACTTAGTCCCAATCGCCAGTCCCACCTTCGACAGCTCCCTCCCACAAGGGGTTAGGCCACCGGCTTCGGGTGTTACCAACTTTCGTGACTTGACGGGCGGTGTGTACAAGGCCCGGGAACGTATTCACCGCAGCGTTGCTGATCTGCGATTACTAGCGACTCCGACTTCATGGGGTCGAGTTGCAGACCCCAATCCGAACTGAGACCGGCTTTTTGGGATTAGCTCCACCTCACAGTATCGCAACCCTTTGTACCGGCCATTGTAGCATGCGTGAAGCCCAAGACATAAGGGGCATGATGATTTGACGTCGTCCCCACCTTCCTCCGAGTTGACCCCGGCAGTCTCCCATGAGTCCCCGGCACTACCCGCTGGCAACATGGAACGAGGGTTGCGCTCGTTGCGGGACTTAACCCAACATCTCACGACACGAGCTGACGACAACCATGCACCACCTGTAAACCAACCCCAAAGGGGAAGAACTGTTTCCAGCCCGGTCTGGTTCATGTCAAGCCTTGGTAAGGTTCTTCGCGTTGCATCGAATTAATCCGCATGCTCCGCCGCTTGTGCGGGCCCCCGTCAATTCCTTTGAGTTTTAGCCTTGCGGCCGTACTCCCCAGGCGGGGCACTTAATGCGTTAGCTACGGCGCGGAAAACGTGGAATGTCCCCCACACCTAGTGCCCAACGTTTACGGCATGGACTACCAGGGTATCTAATCCTGTTCGCTCCCCATGCTTTCGCTCCTCAGCGTCAGTTAATGCCCAGAGACCTGCCTTCGCCATCGGTGTTCCTCCTGATATCTGCGCATTTCACCGCTACACCAGGAATTCCAGTCTCCCCTACATCACTCTAGTCTGCCCGTACCCACCGCAGATCCGGAGTTGAGCCCCGGACTTTCACGGCAGACGCGACAAACCGCCTACGAGCTCTTTACGCCCAATAATTCCGGATAACGCTTGCGCCCTACGTATTACCGCGGCTGCTGGCACGTAGTTAGCCGGCGCTTCTTCTGCAGGTACCGTCACTTACGCTTCTTCCCTACTGAAAGAGGTTTACAACCCGAAGGCCGTCATCCCTCACGCGGCGTCGCTGCATCAGGCTTGCGCCCATTGTGCAATATTCCCCACTGCTGCCTCCCGTAGGAGTCTGGGCCGTGTCTCAGTCCCAGTGTGGCCGGTCACCCTCTCAGGCCGGCTACCCGTCGTCGCCTTGGTAGGCCATTACCCCACCAACAAGCTGATAGGCCGCGAGTCCATCCAAAACCACAAAAGCTTTCCACCAACCACCATGCGATGGAAGGTCATATCCGGTATTAGACCCAGTTTCCCAGGCTTATCCCAGAGTCAAGGGCAGGTTACTCACGTGTTACTCACCCGTTCGCCACTAATCCACCCACAAGTGGGCTTCATCGTTCGACTTGCATGTGTTAAGCACGCCGCCAGCGTTCATCCTGAGCCAGGATCAAACTCTCCGTTGAAGTAAAACAAAAACAGACACAACCAAAACCACCGGAAATAACGGTCATAATGGCTGCACAAAATTTGAAACCAGCTAAAAACACCAAACCAATGCCACAGGGGCGGCACGATTCGGCACAATCAACCAATTACATACATAATCGGTATCAACAAACTTGGCACACTATTGAGTTCTCAAACAACAGACACACCCGGCACCACCCAAACCAACGTTCAGGATCGCTCCGGAGCAACTTTTCAAACTTACCCGATCCCCCACAGCTTCGCAAATCCGCCTTCCAGCGGGCAAAACTTCAAAAGAACCGGCCCCACCCATCACCAGCACGCCACGAAAGCGAACCATTTTCCAGGCTGTCATCAAAGGGGGTTGGCCGCTATTTTTCCGCTTCAGCGGCGGCGACTCAGAAAACAATACCCGCACACAACCCCCACCGCAAATCGGGCAAGGGGAGGCCGCCTTGCCGCCAAAAAACCCCGGAACCCCGGGGTTTCCGGCGGCAAACGCGGGGCCTGTCACCCCGGTAGAGCAGCATTACTGCTTCTATGGAGTGGCTCACATCGGCTCCGGGCCTTACTCCACCCGCAGTACTACCTCGAAGTCAGCCTCCCGCGGCTTTAGGCGGTAGGGCTCCAGCACCCCGGGCCCACAAGCCGCCGTCCCCACACCCCTCAGGGCAGTATCCAGGTAAATGTAAGTGCGGCCGTCCGTCGCCAGGTCCGGCCTGTGCTTTGCAGCCGCAAGCACGTCCAGTCCATACGGACGAACCGTCAAGGCGAAGGGTTTACCGGAAATCTGCAGTTCACGGCCGCCGGCCTGCAACACCGCGGACCGCACACCGGAACGGGCGCCGGACTCCTGGGGCCGGACATAGTCAACATCCAGACCGGCGGGGGTCGATTGGAACCATCCGGTGCGCGCACCTTGGCCGGTGTCCGGATAGCTCTGGTGCGGCCCCTGGCCGAACCACCCCACAGAGCCAGTCTCCGTCCCCAGGACGAGCTCCAGGCCGATGCGGGCCCACTCCACGTCAAAGCCCGCATTGACCCAGTCCCCTACAGGTTTGACTTGTGTCCGGAGCGCCAGCGCGCCGTCACTGCTGCTCCACACGTAGTCCACCAGGACCCCAAACTGCTTGTCCGCCGCAGCCACCCGGGTGCTTACGCGGAGGTGCTCACCGCCGTCGTCCGTTGACTCCGCACTGATCCCCAGCAGGCGGGCGTGCAGCCGGTCAAGTCCCGCGTCCTTCCACTGGGTGGCAAGGGGGCGCGGGTCCGCGCCGCCCCATTCCCGCCCAAGGTCGTTGTCGGTGGGGGGCCACCACAGGACCAGGGCAAGTTTCTCAACCGGGAGCCCGCCGATTGAGGTGGGCATGCCCGTGGCGCGATCGAATACAGCTGTGCCGAGCCGCAGTTCCCCATCTCCCACGTCCACGGAGTCACGCGCCGGCACTCCCTCACCCAGGGGAGCGAAGCGCGCCGCCTGCCCCCAGGCAACCTCGTGGCCTTCGCCGGCCCAGGCGGTATCGGCGGCCAGCACGGCACTGACGGTAAGTACCGCGTTCGCATCCTGCGACAGCCCCGCCGCAAGTTCTCCAACCTCCGCCGGCAACTCCACTTCCGCCTGGGACTGCGGGGCCACCGGCGCAACTGCCACCGTTCCCTCAAGCTGCGTCACGCCGTCGGCCTCCACCCTGTACTGGAAGCGGAACGCAGACGTGTCCGCGAAGTCCTGGCCGTTCCGCAACGTGATTTTTGCCCACGACGGCGAGACGTCGAGGTGCAGCGGTTCAATCACCTTTTTGAAGTCCAAAAGCCCGGGGCGGGGGTTGCGGTTGGCGTCCACCAACCCGTCCGTGACGAAGTTTCCGTCGTGGACCTCCTCGCCGAAGTCACCGCCATAGGCGAAATGCTCGCCGCCCCCTGGCGAAGGCACCGTAATGCCATGCTCCAGCCACTCCCAGACGAAGCCGCCCATCAGGCGGGGGTACTTTTCGAACAGCTCCTGGTACTCGCTCATGCCGCCTGGCCCGTTGCCCATGGCGTGAACGTATTCGCACAGCACGAACGGCATGGCCCGGCGGCGCGCGTCGAGTCCGGAGTCCTCGAGGGCGGGCTCAATGCCCTGCCCGATGAGCGCCGTCTCAGCCTGGCTGGCGTACATCCGTGAGTAGACGTCGACGTCGGGCGAGGACCAGTCGCCTTCGTAGTGGATGGGCCGTGAGGGGTCCCGGTCCTTGGTCCAGCGGGACATCGCCGCTAGGTTCCGGCCCGTGCCTGCCTCGTTGCCCAGGGACCACATGATCACCGACGGATGGTTCTTGTCGCGCTCCACGGTCCGCTGCATGCGGTCCAGCAACGCCGGCTCCCACTGCGGGTCATCACTGGGGTTTTGCGCCCAGCCTGCGCTCACAAAGCCGTGCGTTTCGAGGTCGCATTCAAGGACTACATAAAACCCCAGTTGGTCCGCCAGCGCCAGGAAATCGGGGTGCGGCGGGTAGTGCGAGGTCCGGATCGCGTTGATGTTGTGCTGCTTCATCAGCCGCAGCTCGGACTCCATCACGTCGCGGGGCACCGCACGGCCAAGCCGGGGATGGTGCTCATGGCGGTTCACGCCACGCAGCAGGATGCGGCGCCCGTTCACCTTGAACTGGGCGTCTTCAATGGTGATGCTGCGGAAGCCCAGTTGCAGTGAAACCGTCTCACCGGGCGTGCTGACCGTTGCGTGGTAGAGGCGGGGGGTTTCCGCGGACCACGGTTCCACGCCGGGAATGCGCTGCTCCGAGCCGGACGGCAGTTCGAGGCCAAGTTCAGGAACGCGGACGACGGCGTCAACCGGCTGTCCGGCGCGGATCACCTCAACGCGAAGCGTGCCTTCGCCCGTGCCCGGGTCATAGCCGGCGTGGGCAAACACATCATCGATGCCTTCCGCGGGCCGGGCCTGGAGTGTCACGTCCCGGAAGATCCCCGGGAGCCACCACATGTCCTGGTCCTCCACATAGCTTGCGGCGGAGAACTGGGCCACCCGTACGGCCAGCGTGTTGGCGCCTTCGACCAGGACCCCCGAGACGTCGAACTCGTGGGCGAGCCGGCTTCCCCGGGTGGTGCCCAGTTCCACGCCGTTCAGCCATACCGTTCCGGCATTATCGATGCCGTCGAAACGCAGCAGCGCGTGCGGGAAGAACTCCGGGCCGGCGACAAAGGTCACCACGTGGTCACCGATCGGGTTGGCGTCCGGCACGTGGGGCGGTTCCACCGGGAAGGGGAACTGGACGTTGGTGTAGGCGGGCGCCCCGTGGCCGTGCATGTTCCAGCTCGATGGCACGGGAAGGGTTGTGAAGCCAGCCCGGTCTCTGCCCTGCTGCCACCCATCCTTGGGAGCCGTCCGGATTCCCGGGCTCAGCCGGAAGTGCCACTCACCGTTCAGGGAGAGCCGCGCCGCGTCAGATGCCAGATAAGCCCGTGCCGGAAGGCTTCCCCGGCCGGGTTCCAGTGAGGCGAGTTCGGCGACGTCCACGCGGCCTAGTTCGAGGCTTCGGGAAGTATCTGCTGCTGCGCGGCCGGAGTGGACGCCGGCAGTTGCGGCGGGAGTGTGCACAGACATGTGGGTTCCTTGCTGGGGACGGTGAATGAGTCGTGGCGTGAACGTTCACGCAGCTGCAGCAAGAGCTTATCGTTTTGTGCGTCATTTGAGTAGGGGTCAGGCAGATTGCCGGAGAACCAGCTGGTGCTGAAGGGTCAGGTAGGCCCCAGGGCTGCGCTCAGGGAGTGAGCCGGACAGCAAACCGTCCAGGAGTCCGACGGCGGCCCGGCCCACCGCGCGGAGGTCCAGCGAGAGGGTGGTCAGCTCGGGCGTCAACAGTTCGCCCAGAGGTATCCCATCCATGCCGATCACCGCACAGTCTCCGGGAACAGACACGCCTGCTTCCTGCAGGCCCTTCAACACTCCGGCTGCCATGAGGTCATTGAAAGCGAGGATGCCGTCGGGCCGGCCAGCCCCCGCCGCCGCCAGGCCAGCCACGGCCAGCCTCGCTGCGCCCGCCGTCGGTTCGGCCTCCAAGCGGGTGAGTTGAATGCCGGCGTCAGCCGCCACGGCTGCTGCCGCGGCGCTGCGGCTGCTGGGCGGGCCTCCCCCCTGTCCGGAGTCCAGGAAAGCGATGTTGCGGCACCCCCGGGATGCCAGGTGAGCGAGTGCGAGCCGCGCCGCATAGTGGAAATCAAAATCAATCCCGCCGGCGGTGCCCGTGCCTGGCGAATCCAGGGCGACGACGGGACGGCGCCCCATGATGTCCTGGGCTTCATCGGAATGGGGCGCAAGATACCCAATCAGCGCATCGACCTGGGGTGCCAGCCGGGCCGCAGCATCCACGGCGTTCCCACTGCCATGGCCGTAGTCGTCCACCACTACATTCCACCCGCGGGAAGTCGCTTCCTCCACCACACTGGAGGCAAAGGCCGGGAAGTAGGGGTTGGTCAGATCGGGGATTGCGAGGCCCACGGAAATCCGCGCGCCCTGCACCAGTCCCTTTGCAAAGCGGCTGGGGGTGTAGCCCAGCTCTGCCGCCAGCTTCTGGACCCGCTCCCTGGTCTCCTGGCTGATGCCTGTCATGCCGTTCATGGCGCGGGTCACGGTTTGGCGGGACACCCCTGCTGCGGCCGCAACGTCCAGGATGGTGGCACGCTTGCCCGCGGGGCCGGAGGTTCGGGGGGTCATAACCCGTAAGTCTAGGCGTCCCTGGTACTCTTGTGGTTGTTAAATGTGGGAGGCCCCAACCGTGGTGGTTGGGGCCTCGACCAGTAATTATGTTCCGGCGGTGACCTACTCTCCCACACCCTCCCGGGTGCAGTACCATCGGCGCTGTGGGTCTTAGCTTCCGGGTTCGGAATGGGACCGGGCGTTTCCCCCACGCTATGACCGCCGTAACCCTTTCACCCGCTCCCCCTCAAAAAGTGCCGGGGGTGGGAAAACCAGTGGTTACAACATTGTCCGTGTTCTTGGACTGGTGGTGTTGTTATTCAGTTGGTTGGTTCCTGCCAGACAAGCCCGTGTTCGGGGTTGTTGGTTGGGAACCACATAGTGGACGCAAGCAGAATATGTATGTTTCTGTGTGGTGTAAGTTGTTGGCCTATTAGTACCGGTCAGCTTCACGAGTCGTTAGTCCTCGCTTCCACATCCGGCCTATCAACCCAGTGGTCTGGCTGGGGGCCTCTCACACATAAATGTGTATGGAAATCTCATCTTGAAGCGAGCTTCCCGCTTAGATGCTTTCAGCGGTTATCCCATCCGAACGTAGCTAATCAGCGGTGCACTTGGCAGTACAACTGACACACCAGAGGTTCGTCCGTCCCGGTCCTCTCGTACTAAGGACAGCCCTTCTCAAATTTCCTGCGCGCGCAGCGGATAGGGACCGAACTGTCTCACGACGTTCTAAACCCAGCTCGCGTACCGCTTTAATGGGCGAACAGCCCAACCCTTGGGACCTACTCCAGCCCCAGGATGCGACGAGCCGACATCGAGGTGCCAAACCATGCCGTCGATATGGACTCTTGGGCAAGATCAGCCTGTTATCCCCGAGGTACCTTTTATCCGTTGAGCGACGGCCATTCCACAATGTACCGCCGGATCACTAGTCCCGACTTTCGTCCCTGCTCGAGATGTCTCTCTCACAGTCAAGCTCCCTTGTGCACTTACACTCGACACCTGATTGCCAACCAGGCTGAGGGAACCTTTGGGCGCCTCCGTTACTTTTTAGGAGGCAACCGCCCCAGTTAAACTACCCATCAGGCACTGTCCCTGACCCGGATTACGGGCCGAAGTTAGATGTCCAAAGTGACCAGAGTGGTATTTCAACGATGACTCCACCCGAACTGGCGTCCGGGCTTCAACGTCTCCCACCTATCCTACACAAGCCACTCCGAACACCAATACCAAACTATAGTAAAGGTCTCGGGGTCTTTCCGTCCTGCTGCGCGTAACGAGCATCTTTACTCGTACTGCAATTTCGCCGAGTTTATGGTTGAGACAGCGGGGAAGTCGTTACTCCATTCGTGCAGGTCGGAACTTACCCGACAAGGAATTTCGCTACCTTAGGATGGTTATAGTTACCACCGCCGTTTACTGGGGCTTAAATTCTCAGCTTCGCCTTACGGCTAACCGGTCCTCTTAACCTTCCAGCACCGGGCAGGAGTCAGTCCGTATACATCGTCTTGCGACTTCGCACGGACCTGTGTTTTTAGTAAACAGTCGCTTCCCCCTGGTCTCTGCGGCCCCGATCCCCTCCCACCAGCAAGTGGTGTTCAAGGTTGGGGCCCCCCTTCTCCCGAAGTTACGGGGGCATTTTGCCGAGTTCCTTAACCATAATTCTCTCGATCGCCTTGGTATTCTCTACCTGATCACCTGTGTCGGTTTGGGGTACGGGCGGCTAAAACCTCGCGTCGATGCTTTTCTCGGCAGCATAGGATCACCAAATCCCCCCAAACGGGGGTCCCATCAGATCTCAGGCACATGAACGGCGGATTTGCCTACCATTCGCCCTACATCCTTAGACCGGGACAACCATCGCCCGGCTCGGCTACCTTCCTGCGTCACACCTGTTAATACGCTTGCCTCCCGGGATCAGGTCCTGCGCTCCACCAAAACCCTTCACCCACAAGGGGTGTCGGGCAGGTTTCGGGCAGTTAGTATCCCCCGCTCAGCATGGGCGGTTTTTCGCCGGTACGGGAATATCAACCCGTTGTCCATCGACTACGCCTGTCGGCCTCGCCTTAGGTCCCGACTTACCCAGGGCAGATTAGCTTGACCCTGGAACCCTTGATCATTCGGCGGACGGGTTTCTCACCCGTCTTTCGCTACTCATGCCTGCATTCTCACTCGTGTAGGCTCCACCACTGGTTTACACCGCAGCTTCACCGCCCACACGACGCTCCCCTACCCATCCACACTCCTGAACCATGACGGCTTAGAACATGTGTGAATGCCACAACTTCGGCGGTGTACTTGAGCCCCGCTACATTGTCGGCGCGGAATCACTTGACCAGTGAGCTATTACGCACTCTTTTAAGGGTGGCTGCTTCTAAGCCAACCTCCTGGTTGTCTGGGCAACTCCACATCCTTTCCCACTTAGCACACGCTTAGGGGCCTTAGTTGGTGGTCTGGGCTGTTTCCCTCTCGACTATGAAGCTTATCCCCCACAGTCTCACTGCTGCGCTCTCACTTACCGGCATTCGGAGTTTGGCTGACGTCAGTAACCTTGTAGGGCCCATTAGCCATCCAGTAGCTCTACCTCCAGCAAGAAACACGCAACGCTGCACCTAAATGCATTTCGGGGAGAACCAGCTATCACGAAGTTTGATTGGCCTTTCACCCCTACCCACAGCTCATCCCCTCCATTTTCAACTGAAGTGGGTTCGGTCCTCCACGACGTCTTACCGTCGCTTCAACCTGGCCATGGGTAGATCACTTCGCTTCGGGTCTAGATCACGCCACTCACACGCCCTATTCAGACTCGCTTTCGCTACGGCTGCCCCACACGGGTTAACCTCGCGACGTAACACTAACTCGCAGGCTCATTCTTCAAAAGGCACGCCGTCACAACTACAAGGCTGCTCCGACGGATTGTAAGCACACGGTTTCAGGTACTGTTTCACTCCCCTCCCGGGGTACTTTTCACCTTTCCCTCACGGTACTGGTCCGCTATCGGTCATTAGGGAGTATTTAGGCTTATCAGGTGGTCCTGACAGATTCGCACGGGATTTCTCGGGCCCCGTACTACTTGGGATACTCTCACAGGCGGTACAAACACATTACGGTTACGGGACTAACACCCTCTCTGGCCGGCCTTTCAAAACCGTTCACCTATGCGCGCACATCACACCCCACCAGCCCGGCAGAACTGGTATGGAAAGTCCCACAACCCCGACCATGCAACGCCCGCCGGCTATCACACATGGAACGGTTTAGCCTGATCCGCGTTCGCTCGCCACTACTAACGGAATCACTATTGTTTTCTCTTCCTGCGGGTACTGAGATGTTTCACTTCCCCGCGTTCCCCCCACGCACCCTATGTGTTCAGGTACGGGTCACCAAGTCACTCGCGCGCTTGGCGGGGTTTCCCCATTCGGACACCCTGGGATCACAGTCCGGTTATCGACTCCCCCAGGCTTATCGCAGATTCCTACGTCCTTCTTCGGCTCCTAATGCCAAGGCATCCACCGTGTGCTCTTAAAAACTTGACCACAAAGATCAAAAACAAGCTCACTCGAGAGAACCACAGAAACTGTCCCGCACACCCAAAAGGCACACGAACCAGATCCAGGTTCAAATATCTTGGAAATTGCTTCTTATACAAGATGCTCGCGTCCACTATGTAGTTCTCAAACAACAACCCCACACCACACACCCCACACACAAACAAGCGTGCGGGACGTCGCAGCAGGGAAACCAGAAACAAACAAGTCCCGGGAACCTAAACACCCGGTCCTGTTGCCTCAGGACCCAACAGTGTGCCAAACACTACCCGGCAACCCGGTCCGGCCGCTTTCCAGAACAACAACCCCACGAAGGAGAAGGTTCGTACTCACTGACCGGTCCGTGCCACCAGGCACCTATTTGTTGATATTCCACCCTTGAGCACCCGCCACGAAACATTCGTCCGTGCAACGGGCCTTTACTCCTGACAACACCACACCACCAACATGCGTTGAGCGGGTGGTTGTTGTAGGTGCTCCTTAGAAAGGAGGTGATCCAGCCGCACCTTCCGGTACGGCTACCTTGTTACGACTTAGTCCCAATCGCCAGTCCCACCTTCGACAGCTCCCTCCCACAAGGGGTTAGGCCACCGGCTTCGGGTGTTACCAACTTTCGTGACTTGACGGGCGGTGTGTACAAGGCCCGGGAACGTATTCACCGCAGCGTTGCTGATCTGCGATTACTAGCGACTCCGACTTCATGGGGTCGAGTTGCAGACCCCAATCCGAACTGAGACCGGCTTTTTGGGATTAGCTCCACCTCACAGTATCGCAACCCTTTGTACCGGCCATTGTAGCATGCGTGAAGCCCAAGACATAAGGGGCATGATGATTTGACGTCGTCCCCACCTTCCTCCGAGTTGACCCCGGCAGTCTCCCATGAGTCCCCGGCACTACCCGCTGGCAACATGGAACGAGGGTTGCGCTCGTTGCGGGACTTAACCCAACATCTCACGACACGAGCTGACGACAACCATGCACCACCTGTAAACCAACCCCAAAGGGGAAGAACTGTTTCCAGCCCGGTCTGGTTCATGTCAAGCCTTGGTAAGGTTCTTCGCGTTGCATCGAATTAATCCGCATGCTCCGCCGCTTGTGCGGGCCCCCGTCAATTCCTTTGAGTTTTAGCCTTGCGGCCGTACTCCCCAGGCGGGGCACTTAATGCGTTAGCTACGGCGCGGAAAACGTGGAATGTCCCCCACACCTAGTGCCCAACGTTTACGGCATGGACTACCAGGGTATCTAATCCTGTTCGCTCCCCATGCTTTCGCTCCTCAGCGTCAGTTAATGCCCAGAGACCTGCCTTCGCCATCGGTGTTCCTCCTGATATCTGCGCATTTCACCGCTACACCAGGAATTCCAGTCTCCCCTACATCACTCTAGTCTGCCCGTACCCACCGCAGATCCGGAGTTGAGCCCCGGACTTTCACGGCAGACGCGACAAACCGCCTACGAGCTCTTTACGCCCAATAATTCCGGATAACGCTTGCGCCCTACGTATTACCGCGGCTGCTGGCACGTAGTTAGCCGGCGCTTCTTCTGCAGGTACCGTCACTTACGCTTCTTCCCTACTGAAAGAGGTTTACAACCCGAAGGCCGTCATCCCTCACGCGGCGTCGCTGCATCAGGCTTGCGCCCATTGTGCAATATTCCCCACTGCTGCCTCCCGTAGGAGTCTGGGCCGTGTCTCAGTCCCAGTGTGGCCGGTCACCCTCTCAGGCCGGCTACCCGTCGTCGCCTTGGTAGGCCATTACCCCACCAACAAGCTGATAGGCCGCGAGTCCATCCAAAACCACAAAAGCTTTCCACCAACCACCATGCGATGGAAGGTCATATCCGGTATTAGACCCAGTTTCCCAGGCTTATCCCAGAGTCAAGGGCAGGTTACTCACGTGTTACTCACCCGTTCGCCACTAATCCACCCACAAGTGGGCTTCATCGTTCGACTTGCATGTGTTAAGCACGCCGCCAGCGTTCATCCTGAGCCAGGATCAAACTCTCCGTTGAAGTAAAACAAAAACAGACACAACCAAAACCACCGGAAATAACGGTCATAATGGCTGCACAAAATTTGAAACCAGCTAAAAACACCAAACCAATGCCACAGGGGCGGCACGATTCGGCACAATCAACCAATTACATACATAATCGGTATCAACAAACTTGGCACACTATTGAGTTCTCAAACAACAGACACACCCGGCACCACCCAAACCAACGTTCAGGATCGCTCCGGAGCAACTTTTCAAACTTACCCGATCCCCGGCCCCGAAGCAAATCCATGATTCAGGATTCTTTTCGGCGGAAGATCGCTCCCCACCCTTTTCCAGCGCCCTAAAGAGCAACCAGATCGTGGCTTTGATTTTGGGGGTTTTTGGCCGCCCGGTGATCAGTTCTTCACTGTCTCCCCCGCGGCGACTTAGAAAACAATACACGCACTCGGCGCGCACCGCAAACCGTCGGCGGGGGGCGGTGTAATCCCCGGGATTGCGCGGCAGGACGGGCCATTGAGGCACTCATGCCGTTGCTGCCGTCGTAATTCCCCTGTGTGGGCTGCCGCACATGGTGGGCAGGGCACCCGGGCGGCAGGAAGTTAAACGCAGAAGGGCCGGCAACCCTAAGGTTGCCGGCCCTTCTCAAGCAGCTGGAATCAGCGGAGCTGGATTACCAGGAAGACTTGGTGATGCCCGGGAGTTCGCCCTTGTGTGCCATGTCGCGGAAGCGGACACGGGAGATGCCGAACTTCTGGAAGGTGCCACGGGGACGGCCGTCGATGATGTCGCGGTTACGCAGACGGATCGGGGACGCATTGCGGGGCAGCTTCTGCAGGCCCAGGCGGGCTGCTTCGCGTGCTTCGTCGGTTGCGTTCTCGTCAACCAGGGTCTTCTTCAGCTCGAGGCGCTTGGCAGCGTAACGCTCAACGATGACCTTGCGCTGCTCGTTGCGAGCAATCTTGGACTTCTTAGCCATGTTTAGCGCTCCTCTCGGAATTCGACGTGCTGGCGGATCTTGGGGTCGTACTTCTTCAGGACCATGCGGTCCGGGTCGTTACGACGGTTCTTACGGGTTACGTAGGTGTAACCCGTGCCCGCGGTCGACTTGAGCTTGATGATGGGACGTACGTCCTTGTCCTTAGCCACTAGAGCTTCACCCCGCGAGCCAGAATGTCGGCGACGACTGCGTCGATACCGCGCACGTCGATGGTCTTGATGCCACGTGCAGAAACCTGCAGCGTGACGTTACGGCGCAGGGACGGAACCCAGTAGCGCTTCTTCTGAATGTTCGGATCGAACCGGCGCTTGTTGCGGCGGTGCGAGTGCGAAATGCTGTGCCCAAAGCCCGGCTCGGCCCCGGTCACTTGGCAGTGTGCTGCCATGACTTCTCCTCAAGAATTGAAAGTAATGATCCGCATATCGGCTGCTGGACCATGCTGCTAAGGGCGACCCACAGAATGTACGGGCAACGGTTAGTTACGCAACTTGAGCCCCTAACTACCGGCCACCCTGGAGAAAATTACCGGGCAACCGGAGCAATTGCGCACGCTCCGCGCACTTAGCGCCTACCAAGTCTACGAGTTGACGCAATTAAAGACCAATCGGGTGTATAAGGGCGGCCGTCGCCAGCCAAGGTCACAGGCTGCGGTTGCCCCTTTTCACAGCAGCGGCATAGCTTCGCCAAGCATGTTGGATGCATGAACACGCAGCTCCTGCCGGCATCACCGGCCGCAAGCAGCTCCGGCCGCCCGGAGCTTTCGACTACGAAAAGAGCCGCCCGCGGCTGGTTCGCCCGGCAGTACCGGCAGCGCATGCTCCGGACGGACCTTCTGACCGTCATTGCCTGGTCATCAGTCGCTGCCGCGATCGCCCTTTGGCTTGCCGACGGCGGCGCCACCAACATATCTTCGCCCGCTTCCCTGTTCACGGCGGCGGGGATTGTGGCGGGGCTGGCGGGTATGGACCTGGTCCTGCTCATGCTGCTGCTGGCCGCAAGGATCCCGTTCATTGACCGCACCATCGGCCACGACCGCGCACTGGAGTTCCACGGCAAACTCGGAAAGCCCTCCCTCTACCTGCTGCTGACCCACGGTGTGCTGCTGGCCATCGGGTACGGCATGGCCGAAGGGCTGGATCCGTTCAGCGAGTCCATCAACCTGTGGGTCCAGGTTCCCGACATGTGGCTGGCCTTCGTCTCCATGGCGCTGTTCATCGCCGTCGTCGTGACGTCCCTGGTGGCTGTCCGCCGCCGCTTTCCCTACGAGTTCTGGTACGTGGTCCACCTCCTGACGTACGCCGCCGTGGCCACCTCGATCCCCCACCAGTTCAGCGTGGGCGGCCTCTTTGCGGCCGGCACCTGGCAGCGCTGGTACTGGCTTGCCATCTGCATCTACACCGGCAGGGCCCTGGTGTACTTCCGCATCCTGGAGCCGGTGCTGGCGACAGCCCGGCACCAGCTGACCGTTGCCCGCGTCGAGCCTGTGGCTCCAGGCGTGGCGAACATCGTCATGCGGGGCCGGAAGCTGGACCAGCTGGCGGGAACGGGCGGCCGCTTCTTCATCTGGCGCTTCCTCGCCCCAGGCATGTGGTGGCATCCGCACCCGTTCAGCCTGTCCGCCGAGCCGGTCTTCAACGGCCCGGATGGCCAGGGAACGCTGCGGGTCACCGTCCGCAACCTTGGCGACGGCTCCGCCCGGCTTCGCCGGCTGAGGAAAGGAACCAAAGTGGCACTGGAAGGCCCATATGGCCTGCTCAGCACGGCAGCCCGGACCCGGAACAAGGTGGTGATGATCGGCGCCGGCATCGGCATCACGCCACTGCGGGCACTGCTGGAAACCACGCCTTTTGCGCCCGGCGAGGCCACGGTCCTGCTCCGCGGACACACGGACCAGGAGCTGTATCTCGGCCGCGAGATCCTCGACCTCTGCCAGGCCCGGGGCGTCCGGCTCTTCCACCTCACCGGCCCACGCTCCCGCACCACGTCCACGTGGCTTCCCGAGGACGCGGTGCGGAACGGCTACAGCCTCATCTCCTACGCCCCGGACATTGCGGATGCGGACGTCTACGTCTGCGGCCCGGCGGCGTGGGCGGCCAACGTCATAGCGGATGCCGGCAAGGCCGACGTCCCCGAGGAACAGATCCATCACGAAAGGTTTGACTGGTGAAAATACGCGGAACAGTTGCAGCGGCCCTGGCCTCCGCCGGGATCCTCCTGGCGGGTTGGCAGACGGGCACGCAGGCGGGCGGCATCAGCACCGTCGCATCAAGTACGACGGCGGCAGGCACCACGGGGTCGACAGGCACAGGTTCGTCCGGGTCGGGTTCGTCCGGGTCCACCGGCGCTTCCGGCTCGTCCGGCACCTCGGGTACCTCAGGCTCGACGGGTTCCTCCGGCTCCTCCGGTTCTTCGAGCTCCTCAGCCTCCGGCACCTACAAAGGCAACACCGTGCAGACCCGGTTCGGTCCCGTTCAGGTCCAGATCACGGTGGCAAACGGGAAGATCACCGATGTCACGGCCCTCCAGCTCACCAATACCGACGGCAAGTCCATCCAGATCAGCAACCGCGCGGCGCCACTGCTCCGCAGCAAGGTCCTCGCGGCACAGTCGGCAAATGTCCAAACCGTCAGCGGCGCCACCATCACCAGCGACGCTTACCTGACTTCACTCCAGGCAGCCATCGATGCAGCAAACCTCTGACCCCCAAACGGCAACCAGCACGCTCAAGGCGCGCACTTTCCAGTGCATGGGAACGGTCATCGGGCTCACCATGCCCGTGGACTCCCCCACGGAAGGGCAGCCGGGGTTCGATGAGCTCGGTGCCGCCACCGCCGTCGTCGAACGTCTTTTCCGGGACCTGGATGAAACGTTCAGCCTGTACCGCCCGGACTCAGAGGCCAGCCGGCTGGCCCGCGGTGAGCTGAAGCTGCCCCAGGCCTCGGCCCGGATGCGCGAGCGCTACGCAGAGGCGCACGAATGGCGGCTACGCACGGAAGGCGCCTTCACCCCCGAAAGGCCCGACGGCGTGCTGGACCTTTCCGGGATCATCAAGGGGCACGCCATTCGCGAGGCCGGAACCTCGCTGCTGGCCCTGGGCCGCCGCGACTGGTGCCTCAACGCCGGCGGCGACGTGCTGGTCAGCGGCTCGCCGCGCCCCGGAAGCGCGGAACCGTGGAAGGCCGGCATCGTGGATCCCGCCGACCGCCGCACCTTGCTTACGGGCTACGCACTGGGCGGCAACAACCGCCATACAGCCATTGCAACCTCCGGCTCCGCCGAACGCGGCGAACACATCTGGCGGGTGGGGAACGACGGCGAGTTCATCCAGGTCAGCGTGGCAGCAGCGGACATCGTTACCGCTGATGTCCTGGCCACCGCGATCGTCGCCGGCGGGACGCGCATGCTGAACCGCGCTGCGGACTGCTGGGACGTTGCCGTGCTGGCCATCCGCGCCGACGGTTCCATGCTTGCAACGCCCGGCTTCCAGCCCTCCTGACGCAGACGGGGATGGTCGGAGAGTGTTCCCGCTACAGCCTGGTGAGCTGCGGGTACTTGGGCTGGAGGTTGTCCCCGGACGATTTACCCGTGACGCGGCGGACCACCCACGGCGCGGCATATTCGCGGAACCACTGTGCGTTGGCGCGGATGGCCTCGGAACGGCTCAGTTCCGGAACGGGCGTCATGGGCGGAACATCAATGGAGTGGTCGTATTTGAGGACCTCAAGGACGCGCTTGGCCATGTTGCCGTGGCCGGCGGCGGACATGTGCATCCGGTCGTGCGCCCACATGCCCCAGTCGTAGTACTCGCTGAAGCGCCAGTAATCCACCAGCAGGGCACCGTGGTCCCCGGCAATTCCGCGGACCAGTTCGTTGTAGATGGCGGTGCGGCCGCGCATGGTGCCAAAAACCTTTGAACCCCGGGCATCGAATCCGGTGAACATCACCACGGTGGCACCCGTCGCCGTGAGCTTGCCGACCGCATCGTTGTATTCAGCCAGGAGGTGGTCAATGTCCACCTTGGGGCGCAGGATGTCGTTGGCGCCGGCGTAGATGGTCACCAGGGTTGGATTAAGTTCGACGGCGGCGTCCACCTGTTCAGCCAGGATTTGGCGGAGCTTCCTGCCGCGGATGGCCAGGTTGGCGTAGCCGAAGTCGGGGTCGGCGGCGCACAGCTGCTCAGCCACGCGGTCCGCCCAGCCGCGGACACCGTTGGGCCGTGTTGGATCGTCGTCGCCAACGCCTTCGGTGAAGGAGTCGCCAAGGGCCACGAACCGGGAAGTGAAATCCATGCGGTTAGTTTGCCATCCGTTGCCGGAAGCAACCAATCGGCCCTTTAGGCTCCCTGGCCGGCCGGCTTTTCGCGCAGGATCCAGTGGTCGGTGTCCAGCCGTCCCACCACATTTTCGCCAATCCGGGCCAGGTCCAGCACGTCCTGCTCGCTCAGGGCGTCGAGGAACAGCTCCCGGACGTCCTCAACATGGGCCGGGGCCAGCTGCACGATGGTGGCCATGCCTTCCTCGGTGAGGTGCGCGGTGGTCACCCGGGCATCGGAGGGGTGGGGGCGGCGTTCCACCCAGCCGCGCTTCTGCAGCTTGGTGACCACGTGCGAAAGGCGGGACAGGGACGCGCTGCTGCGGGCGGCGAGCTCGCTCATGGGAAGGAACCGGTCCTCCGCTTCGGAGAGCATGGCCAATACCGTGTAATCGAAGAGGGACAGCTTCCCCGCGGCGTGCAGCCTGGTGTCCAGGGCGGCCGGCAGCAGGGTGTTGATGCTCACCAGTGCCAGCCAGGCACGGCGTTCGTCAGCGGTCAGCCAGCGGGGTTCGGTCATGGTCCCCATTCTACGATTGATCTTTCAACCAGCTGCCCAGGCCCCGGTAGGCTTGCCGCATGTATGTTGTCTCGCTCACCTACCGTGTGCCCCAGGAGATCGTGGACTTCCACAACGACGCCCACATCGCCTGGCTGCAGAAGGCGTTTGATGATGGCGCGTTCATCGCTGCCGGCCGCAAAATTCCGCGGACGGGCGGGTTGCTGTTGTCGCAGGCTGAACGGGAAACCCTCGACGCGAGCCTGGCGCAGGATCCGTTCTACACGAACGGCGTTGCCGACTTTGAGGTAGTGGAGTTCCATGCCGGCCGGGTGGCCCCGGGGTACGAAAACCTGCTGGACACCCCGCCCGCGCCCACCGCTTAAGGCGCGGTCCCGCCGTCGTACTTTTCTACGGCCAGCTTCTTCAGCCCGCCTTTCCGCGGCACCTTCACTGGCTCGGGCCAGCGAGGAGTGAGCGTGTCCCCCAGCGTGACGCCGCGGAGCTTGCGGCCAAAGAGCGGCAGGACCCAGTCGTGGACCCAGCGCCGCTGCCGCCGCTCCCATTCGCGCAGTCCCAGCCTGGGCTGCGGATCCCAGTCCTTGGGCTTGATCTTGTGCGGCACGCCCAACTGGTCCAGCACCTGCCCGGCCAGGTATTTGTGCCCGGCCTTGGACATGTGGAGCCGGTCAGAGTCCCACATCCGCCGGTCCTGGAAGGCGTCCAGGCACCAGTAATCCACCAGCACGGCCCCGTACTTCTCCGCGATCTCCCGCACCCGCTGGTTGTAGTAGGCGTTTCGCTTCTTCAGCGGCTCCAGCAGCGCGGAAACCTTGACGTCGAACCCGGTGAAGAGGACAAGGACCGCCCCAGTGCCGGCGAGTTTCGCAACGAACCGCTCGTAGTCCGCCATGAGTGCGGGCATATCCGTCTTCAGGTCCAGGATGTCGTTGCCGCCGGCGTAAAGCGTCACCAGCGTGGGCCGCATCCGCAGCGCGGGTTCCAGCTGCTCGTCGATGATGTGCCGCAGCCGCTTGCTCCTGATGGCCAGGTTGGCGTACCTCCACCCGGGCTGGGCCTTGGCGAGTTTCTCCGCCACCCGGTCGGCCCACCCGCGCACGCCGTTGGGCAGCCGTTCATCCCGGTCCCCCACCCCTTCCGTGAAGGAGTCGCCAAGGGCAACAAACACCCGCCGCCCGGAGTCAGGAAGCAACGGAACAGAGGGCACAGGCAAGAAAGTAGCGAAACAATCCAACGCAAGTACGACGGCGGGATGAACAGCAGGTGGCTATCCTTCGGCTTTGCCCTGCCGCCAGTAACCCATGAACGCCACTTGCTTTCGGTCAATCCCTACGTCCCGCACAAGGTACCGGCGCAGGTCCTTGATGACCCCTGCCTCGCCGGCGATCCAGGCGTAGAAGGGCAGGGCACCGGCAGGCAGGTGCGGGGTCCTGGTGGCGTTGATCTCCGCGGTGTCCAGGCGTGCGGGCGTCTCCCAAAGGATGCCTTCATCGATGTTGACGTCCTCGGGCTCGGGTCCAGCGCCACCGTCGTCCGCTCTGATGCCCACCCAGCCCGGCACGGGGACTGCTGCGCGGACGGACTCCTGCAGCAGTTGGCCGCGTGGCCGGGACTGGCCGCTGGCGGTACCGCGGGCCAGCCACGTGATCTCGATGTTGGCCGGAGAGCTGAGATCCAGGAAGTCACCTGCCCGGGGAACCTCCAGGAACGCGTGCCCGCTCATGTACGGCGGCAGGGTTTCCATGATCGCGGAGATGGCCGGGACGGCGGTTTCGTCGCCGGCGAGCAGGATGCGCTGGGCCAGCCCGGGACGCCACTCGATGCCGGAGTAGGTCTCCGCCGTGATGCAGTGCGCAGCCCGGCTGTTGGGACCGATGATGGTGAGGGCGTCGCCCGGCTTGGCCTTCTGTGCCCAGTTCGCGGCCGGTCCGGCCTGGCCATGCTCATCCACGTGCATCACGAAGTCGACGTCGATCTCCGGGTACACAGCGTCCAGCCGGGCTTCCCGAACGGTATAGGTGCGCATGGAGCCGCGCACCTCGGGGTCCATGGCCAGCCAGTTCCGGTACCAGCCGGCATCACCCGTCTCGAAGTCAGGCAGTGGCAGTGGAGTGCCATCCGCGGCCAGCGACGGAATCACCAGCTTGATCCGCAGGTCCAGGGTGTCGCCGTGGACGCCGAATTCCCGCAGCGAGTAGCCGCCGAACGTGATCCTCCGGAACGTGGGGCTGACCTGGCGGACGGCGGAGACCTCCACCTCAAAGGCAAGGCTCATGGGCTGGGTGGTCATGGGCTGCGCGGCGATCGGCTGGGCTGCTGCGGGTTCACGGGTCTTCATTAGGCGGGCTCCAGTTCGGGGGCGGTGGCGTGATGGCGGCCGATGGGAAGGATCAGCGGGGTTCCGGACACGGGATCGGGGATGACCCGGGCTTCAAGCTGGAAGACCTCGCGGACCAGCTCCTCGGTGACCACATCTTCCGGGGCACCCATTGCCGCCACCGCGCCGTCCTTCATGGCGATGACATGGTCCGCGTAGCGGGCAGCGAGGTTGAGGTCGTGCAGGACGATGGCAACGGTGGTGCCGCGGGTCCGGTTCAGGTCGGTGACCAGGTCCAGGACTTCCACCTGGTGGGCCAGGTCGAGGTAGGTGGTGGGTTCGTCCAGCAGCAGGACGTCGGTTTCCTGCGCCAGCGCCATAGCGATCCACACCCGCTGCCGCTGCCCGCCGGACAGTTCGTCCACGTCCCGCCCGGCGAGCTCCAGCGTTCCGGTGGCTTCCAGCGCGCGCTGTACCGCGGCGTCGTCCTTTCCAGTCCAGCTCCGGAAGAAGCCCTGGTGCGGGTAACGGCCCCGGCCCACCAGGTCGCGGACGGTGATGCCGTCCGGGGCTGTGGGGTGCTGGGGCAGCAGGCCCAGGGTGCGGGCCACCTCACTGGCCGGACGTTCGTGGATGTCCTTGCCGTCCAGCGCCACGGTACCGCCGGCGGGCTTCAGGAGCCGGGACAGGCCGCGGAGCAGGGTGGATTTTCCACAGGCGTTGGCGCCCACGATCATGGTCACCCTGCCTTCGGGGATCCGAACGCTGAGGCCGTCCACCACGCAGCGTTGGTGGTACTTGAGGGTCAGGTCCTGGGCTTCGAGAACCGCCATGTCAGGCATCCTTTCGGTTGGCCGTGACCAGGAGCCACAGCAGGAACGGGGCACCGAGCACGCCGGTGATGACGCCCACCGGCAGGACGGTGCCGTCCAACAGCAGGGGCGCCAGGTTGGTAGCGAAATAGTCGGCGACCAGGACAATGAGGGCCCCTACAAAGGCCGACGCCGGCGGGCTGGCTTTCCCGGTGAAGCGGCGCGCGATGGGACCGGACAGGAAGGCGACGAACGAGACCGGCCCGGCGGCCGCCGTCGCCACTGCTGCCAGTGACACCGCGCTGACCACCAGGACCAGCCGCGTCGTGTTCACCCGGATGCCGAGGCCGGCTGCGGCGTCGTCCCCCAGCTCCAGGATTCGCAGCGGCCCGGCGACGAACGCGACGGCTGGGACCAGCACCGCGAGCGCCAGGAACAGGATGCCGGCGCGGTCCCAGTCGGCGGAGTTCAGGGACCCATTGAGCCACACGAGCGCGTCCGCGGCGGTGCGGATGTCGGCGCGGGTCATCAGGAAGCTGACCACGGCCTGCAGGGCGGCCGCGATACCCACGCCGGCCAGGATCAGCCGGTTTCCGGCGGCGCTCCCCCGGCCGGTTCCACGGTGCTTCACGCCGCTGGAGATTGCGTAGATGAGGGCAACCACGGCCAGGGCACCCGTCAGTGCCGCCCCGGACACCACGGCACCGGATGCGCCGAAGACAACGATGGCCACGACGGCTGCCGCGCTGGCACCGGAACTGATGCCGATGACGTCGGGGCTGGCCAGCGGGTTGCGGAGCATGGTCTGGAACAGGACACCGGCCAGCCCGAATGCGATGCCGATCATGGTGCCGATGACGGCCCGGGGCAGCTTGTTTTCCATCACGATGAAGCTGGCACCGGGTATCTTCGCGCCGCCGCTCAGATGGTTGACCACGATGGTGACGAAGTCCGGGATGGTCACCGTGTAGCTCCCCAGCAGGACGGACACGAAAAACAGGAGTACGACGGCGGCACCCAGCACCGCGGTCCGGCTTCCTCCGCGAGATGGCAGATGACCCCAATGTTTTCGCGCGGGACTGCCGTTAAATGCCAATTCGCGGGGTTTGGTCAGCGTCGCAGGCTCCTTGATACTCACAGCGAAGCCCCCTTCCCGCGGCGGACAAGCCACACGAACACCGGGGCGCCGATTAAGGCAGTCATGATCCCGGCCGGAACCTCACCGGGCAGCAGCACCACGCGGCCAATGATGTCCGCGGCAAGCAGCAGTGCAGGGGCGGCCACCATAGAGAAGGGCAGGATCCAGCGGTAGTCCGGGCCTGTGAGGAAGCGGACTGCGTGCGGGATGACAAGGCCCACGAAGCCGATGGGCCCGGCCAGGGCGGTGGCAGTGCCGCAGAGCAGGACGATACCCAGTGCGGTCACCGCGCGGGACAGGCCCACCCGCTGCCCGAGCCCGCGGGCGGTATCGTCCCCGAGTGCCAGGCTGTTGAGGAGCCGCCCGGCGAACAGCACGATCATCGCACCGGCCGCCAGGAACGGCAGGCCCGGCAGGAGCACCGACCAGTCCCGGCCTGCGATGCCGCCCACCTGCCAGAAGCGGAACCTGTCCAACGTGTCCTGGCTGGAGACCAAGATTACGTTCATGAGCGATGACAGCCCGGCACTCAATGCTGCTCCCGCCAGCGCGAGCTTCACCGGCGTGGCTCCCTCCCGGCCCAGCGAAGCGATGAGGTACACGACGACAGCAGCTGCGGCAGCCCCGGCGAAGGCGAACCAGACATAGCCGGTGAAACTGGTGGCACCAAAGATGTAGATCCCGGTGACCACTGCCAGGGCTGCCCCCGCGTTCACCCCGATGATGCCGGGATCGGCCAGCGGATTGCGGGCCACCCCCTGCATCGCCGCGCCGGCAAGGCCCAGCGCGCCTCCGGCCAGCAGGCCCAGGACAGTGCGCGGGATCCGTGCATGGACCACGGCATGGTCCCCGTTCGTGGCGTTGAACGCGGTGAGGGCCTGCCACACGGTGCCGGGCGGAACGTCGCGGGCGCCCACGGCCAGCGATGCCCCGGCCAGCAGCACCAGCACGACGACGGCGGCCAGGAGCCAGGCGGCCCGTCTCCTTCCCGGAGCATCACCGCGGAGGGTGCCCGGGGCTGCCATGGCCGGCAGCCCGGTGCCGTTGTCCGCTGCCGGACGCGCCGTCGTCGTACTCATGTAAATTCCCCTACTTCACTGCGGCCGCGGCGGCGGCCAACTGCGGCAGGAACGCGTCCAGGGACCAGGGCAGGCTCAGCGGCGACGAAGCCGAGATGGACAGGGTCAGCGTGTTGTCAGAATCTGCTACCAGGGCGCCGTTTTTGATGGCGGGGATCTGGCCGAGCAGCGAATCGGCCTTGATGGCGTCCGCTGTGGAGGAGTCGGGAACCCAGGTGACGAAGATGTCCGACAGCAGCTCGTTCGCCTTCTCGGCCGACCATGGAATGTAGAACTCCTTGGATCCCTTGGAGTTGTCCGCAACCACCGGGGCCAGCGTCATGCCGATTTCGCTCAGGAAACGGGGGCGGTTGTCGTTGGCGGTATAGACGTTGACGCCGTCGCCCTTCACTGGCTCCAGGTTGCCGTAAATGAAGCTCTTGCCCTGGATCTGCGGGTACTGGGAAACCTTGTCCTTGACGGTGGCTTCCGTGTCGGAGACGAGCTTGGCGGCTTCGCCCTCCTTGCCCAGGGCCTTGCCGATGATGGTGGTGGCGTCCTGCCACGACGTTCCGTACGCCACGTCGGGGTGGGCCACCACGGGGGCGATCCCGCTGAGTTTCCTGTAGTCCTCTTCGGTGAGGCCGGAGTAGGCGGCGAGGATGACGTCCGGGTTGAGCTTGGCGATTTCGGTGAAGTTGATGCCGTCCGCCTCCGAGTACTGGACTGGTGCCTTGGCCGACCCGAATCCGGCTCCCAGCTTTTCGAGGGCCGCGTCCTTCCATGGTGTGGAGCCCTGCGGGTTGCCGCCCCATTCATTCTTGGGAACACCTGCCGGGACCACCCCGAGGGCGATCGCGACGTCGTCGTTCACCCAGGAGACCGTGGCAACGCGGGTGGGCTGCTTCTCGATGGTGGTCTCGCCATACACGTGCTTGATGGTGACCGGGAATGCTGTGCTGCTGGTGGCGTTGCCCGCATCCGCAACCGGGGTGGTTGGGCCCGTGCTGCAGGCGGAAAGCGTGAGTGCTGCCGCTGCCAGCACTGCCGTCGCCTTGGCGGCGGAAGAGAAGAGCGTCCGGCGGGTGGGTACGGGGCCGGGGAATAAGGGGCTGGTCACGGGACTCCTTGAATCAGGCTGACAAAAACTTAAGTAAGGCTAACCTATGTTTCGGGGTATTACGCAACACTTTCATTGCCTAATCCGGGGAAGGCGATGCAGCACAGACGACCGGGGTTCTTGGACACGGGGGAGTTGAACTGGCAGGATGGCCTTGCCGGACCGGCGGCAGAAACACCGGGATGCTGAACAGGAACAGGACAACGGGAACAATGCGCACGCAGACGGTCACTTGGGCCGCCGCTGCCGCGGGAAGCGGGGTGGCCGCTTTGGCCTGCACCGCGGGAACTGACTGACTCCCCCTCGTTACCCTGGCCCGGCTCCGGGCCGCCCACCTTTCATGAAAGTTCAGCCATGCAATCAGTCACGCCCCAACAGATCCGTTCATCGTTCATCAACGCCAGCCGCTCAGAGGCTGCAAAACTCACACTGCCCAAGAACTTCGACTCCCTTGACTGGGACAACCTGGAGTTCCTGGGCTGGCGCGACGAAAAGATGCCGCTGCGCGGTTACCTGGTGGTTCCCGGGGCCAAAGGCCTGACGGGAATCATGCTCCGGGCACCCGAAGGCGGCGCCAGGAAGAAGCGCTCGGTGTTGTGCGAGCTCTGCCGCGACGTGTTCTCAAAAGAAGACGTGCTTCTTTGGGTCGCCAAACGGGCCGGACAATCCGGCCGCGACGGCAACACCGTGGGCACCCTGATCTGCGCCGACTTCCTGTGCTGCGGCAACGTCCGCAAGGAACCGCCGGTCAACGAGATCAACCCGGATCCGGCCGCCGTGGTGGTGCGCCAGATCCAGGGCCTGCAGGAACGCACGGCGCAGTTCCTGGGCAGAGTGCAGTCGAAGTAGGCGCGCAGTCCAAGTAGGGCTAGCGCAGGACGATGTCCACCGGGTTTGCCTCGGACCGCCAGGCCCCTTCCTCGCCGGGACGGGGCCGGATTACGGGCGCGGTAAGGACGCCGGAGCGGTTGGTGCGCCGGTCGCGGAGGATCTCGGTGACCGAGCCCAGGTGCCGGGACAGGTCGATCACGTTTTCGGGGGCTGCCAGCAGCAGCTGGAAGCCGAACTCGTGCAACGCCTTGATCCCGGCACCTGCGAACTCCTCGGAGGCGAGCACGAAGGCCTCGTCCATCATCACTGTGCCGTAAGTGGTGAAGCCCTGCTCCGCGATGCCCAGCTGGTAGCTCAGGGCCGCGGCCATGATGAACGCCGTAAACCGCTGTCGCTCGCCGCCGGACATGGAACCGGTGTCGGCGTGCATGAACACCTCGGTCTTTTTGCCGCCGCGGGGGCCTGCCACTTCCCTGTGCTCTTTGCACTGGATGAACAGATGTCCGCGCACGTCCAGCACCTCGGCGCGCCATCGCCGGTCCTCGGGTGCCTGCGATCCAAGTCTCTTCACCAGGGTTTCCAGGGACTTGTAGCGGGCGGTGAGCTCGCCGTCGTCGTCCTTGTCGGGGCCGGAACCGTCCGCGCGGGCTGCCTCCGCCTTGGCCGGCCGGGTATGCCGCGCCTTCAGGGCGTTTTGGATGGCGTCCTTGAACTGCTTGGCCGTGGGCGGCAGCGTCTGCTTGATGTCCAGTTCCAGGTAGCTGCCTTCGTGGAAGTTCACCTGCGACAGGATGCCGTTCAGCGGCAGGATCCGGCTGGTGATGGAGCGGCGTTCCTCGTCCAGCAGGTGCAGCAGGGTGCTGAACGATTCATGCGTGCGCTGGTTGAAGAACTGCCGGAACTCCGCTTCCTGCGCAGGCAGCCCGTCGTTGACGATTGCGTGGTACCGGGCCTCGAATTCGCTGGCCGCGCCGATGCTGGTGCCGTGGTCCGCCGAGATGGCGCTGCCCCACTCGCGCACGAAACCTTCGAAGATGCGGGTGAGCCGCTCGGCCGTGGCCTGTCCGCGTGACTCCGCGGTGTGCAGTTCGCCCAGCAGGGCGGTGCGGACCCGGTTGGCCAGGTTGTCCAGCTCGTGCATCTCGGTGACGTCGCCGAATTCCGCGAAGTACGGTTCCAGCGCTTTGACGGTGGGATCCGACGGCGGCGCCTGGGCAAGGCGGTTCCGCGCGGCTTCCAGCAGGGTGTCCGCAGCCGTCAGCTGGCGGTCGAGTGCCTTATATTCGCTTTGCAGGACCGCGGCGGATTCCGTGCTGGACTGGTGCTTCTGCCGGACCTCCTCGATGGTGGCGCGGAGCGGTTCCAGGTCCGCCTGGGCGTCCAGGGCGTCCTTGAGCCGCTGCTCTATCCGCGCCAGCTCATCGGCAGCAACTGCCGCAGACACCTGCTCCCACGGGCGGTCATCTTCGGCAATCCTCCGCAGCGCATCGAGCTGCCGGCTCATGCCCTGGTGCGAGTCCTCGCGGCTCTGCGCCAGCTCGGCGGCTTTGGCCACTTCCTGCCGGAGGTCCTCCACCTGGGCCGCCACAAGTTCCAGCTTGGCGGCGTTGTCGAAGCCCAGGACGTAGTCCTGCCGGCTGGTGAAGCGGTCGTCCTTTTCCACCGTGTGCCGGTTGCGCTTGACCACGCCGCCCAGGCTCAGGCCCTTGTCCATGCCGGCCAGCTCGTCGGGGTCTTCGACGCAGGGGTAGGCAAAGTCCAGGGCGATCCGCTCGCGGACCCATTCGCCGGCCTCGGCAGCCGAGCCGGCGGCGAGGATGTCCAGCTTGGTGAGCAGGTCGCCGTCGCGCGCGTCCTCCACGGCGAGCGCACCGCCGGCAAGCGGCTTGGACACGTCCACTGCCCGGAGCGCGCCGCGGACATTGTGGTCGTTGAGGTACCGGGTCACGGCACCGAAGTGCTCACCGGGGACCAGCAGGGTGGTGGCCAGGCTGCGGAGGGCACGCTCCGCAGCCGGACGCCACCGTTCCTCTCCCTCGGCCAGATCCATCAGTTCACCGGCGAAGGGCATCCGGTCCTCGGGTACGCCGGTTGCGGCGGCGATAGCCGCACGGTTTTCGATGCTCGACGGCGGCAGGAGGGACTTGCGCGTCTTCAGCGAGACGAGCTCCTGCTCGGCAGCGGCCAGCTCGCGTTTCCGGCTGGCATGGGCGTCAAACGCCTCGAACCGCAGCTCCTGAAGCGCCTGCGAATCATCCTTCAGCTCTGCCGACCGTGCCGCCGCCTGTTCGTGGGCCTGCTCCCAACCGGCGGCGCTCCACTCCAGCTGCAGCCCGGCGTCGGCCAGCGCCTGCTGGGCCGCCTCCTCCACCTGCTGGCGGAGCTTCAGGCCAACCCGGGCGTTCTCCAGCGACTGCTCGATTGCGGAGATCGCGTTACCGCCCTGGTTGTTGTAGTCGGTCTCCAGCTGCCGCAGTTCCCTGGCCAGGCCATCCCGGACACCCCGCTCGGCGCCGAGTTCCTTGGCTTTCGCCTGGGCCAGTTCACGGAAGCGGAGCAGGGTCTTCTGATGGACCGTGACGGCGAGCTGCTGCTTGTACGCCTCGAACTCCTCGCCCACCAGCTCCCGGAGCCGGTTGGCGTCCAGCAGCGACTGCGCGTACTCCCGGTTCAGCCCCGGCACCGGCGCCAGCTGGTCGCGCTGCTGCCGGACGTCCTCCAGCCGCTGGCGGATGGACATCAGGTTGCTGAACTCCTCCACCACGTCATCCGCGGCGGCCAACGTTGCGGGGGCGTCCAGGACCTGGTCGCGGAAGAACGTGTTGACGCTCCCGCCCAAGCCCTTGCCGGCCTGGATCACGCGCAGCAGGGGCAGCGCCTGGTCCGAGCTGATACCCAGAAGGCGCCGGAACCGCTCCGCGAACGCCTTGTGGACGTCGAAGACCTGGGCGTGCGGGAAGATCGTCTCCAGCGCTCCCTTGGTGAAGCGCTTGTCCGCAATCCCCTCCAGCGTCTCCAGGTCCAGGGGCACGTTGTCGATCAGGTAGAACCGGCCCACGCTGGACTCCGTGCCGTTCTTGGGCAGGTCGAACAGCGCCGAGATCGTCACCCGCGTGCCGGCCGCGTTGTCGAATGTCAGGGCGACGGCGGACCACGTGGCACCCGGCCGCTGGAACGCACTGGCCGAGCCCTCGCCCACGGCCTTGTCCCCCACCTTGCCGCGCATATACGTGAACGTGGTCCGCTTGTCCTCCACCGCCCCCGAACGCTGCGCCGCCGCCTCATTGGACCGGGGCCGCGCATCAAACACCCGCAGCATCGCATCGAACAACGTCGACTTGCCCACGCCCGAGTTACCCGTCAGCAGCGTCCCGTCGCGGTCCACGTGCATCGTGTGCGCCCCATGGAACGTCCCCCAGTTGACCACCTGCACCAACGCAAGCCGCATCTGCCCCGGGTTCGTGACATCCCCCAACGGGAGCATGCTCGCGATCGTCATTTAGTCACCTCAGTCTTGCTTTCGTTCGCGCCGCCACCGGGCACATGCTCGGCGTGCTCGCTCGTTCCTCGCTTAGACGCACGCTGCCGCATGTCCCCGTCGTCACCGCTGGTGCCGGGGGCGGCATCGGCGTCGTCGTCCCCCGCACCGTCGTCCTCACCCGAAGTATCGCCGTCGAGGTCTATTAGCGCTTCTGTGCCCGTGGGATCTGCCGACGCTGCTACCAAGGCCTCGATGTGGGCCGGGATGTCGCCGATGTTTTCGAACGGCAGGGCCAGGGGCAAGGCATTGGAGATCGTGTAGACGTCGTCCAAGCCCGTGGGCAGCAGGAGTTGGCGGGCCAGGAGCTTGGTGATGGCGCGGGTGACCACGTCGGAGTCGCGGAGGGCGTCCTGTTGCCCGGCAGGCTGGTAGTGCGCCACCAGGTCCGTAATTTCCTCGCGGGTGATGGTGGGATCGGTTTGGGCGGTGACGTGCCGGTCCAGCAGCAGGCGGAGGCGGAGCAGCACGATGGTTTCCACCCGGCTGAGGGCACGCTGCTGGCGCAGGATGCTGGACCGGGTGCTGCCGCCGATCACCTCCGGGTCCACCGGCCGGAGAACGGCGATCTTCCGCTCGTGGTCCAGCTGCAGGGTGAGGAACAACTCGGAGAGGCGGCTGCGCAGGGTTACCTGGTTGTCCAGGAGTACGGTCCACAGCTTCTCGTCGCGGCCACCGTCGATGTACGGGCCCTTGAGGAGCTTCACCAGGGCCTGGCGCACCTTCATGGACAGGACGCCGGTGTCGCCGGGAAACAGCGCAGCGCCGTCGACGAAGGTGTCGCGCGGTGAAACGGTGAACGGGCGCTCGGCTGCCGGTGCGGGCTCGGCCCCAGGCTGGATATCCTCAGCCTCGTCCAGGCCGGCGTCGTGTGAAACCTCAGTCATCTGAATCCTTTGCGAGCGTGACCACCGGCAGGTAGGCCCTGCGGGTTGAGCCGTCTATCTGTTCGAAGTCCAGGCCCTCATAGTCGCTGCGGTTAAAGTCGGCCCCGGCGTGCAGGGCCTCCGACAGCAGGGCGCGGATGGAGTTGATGTGCTGCTCTTCGGGCGGCAGCTGCTGCCAGGCGTCGGCCAACGTTGCGGCTCCTGCCAGGGCCGCCCGGACCACGGCCGGCTTGGCCTTGCCCGTCCTCGGCGAGCGCACCCGGTCCGAGTCGGTGAAGGCGATGGGGTCGGCCAGGCGGGGCGGTGCCGCGAACTCGTCCGGGTCGAACAGCTTCACCATGGACAGGGACTCGAAGCCGGCGTTGTAGAGGACCGGCCCGGGAACCAGACCGGGCCGTTCCCGCTCGTACGGGAGGGAGCGGATGGCCTGCTCGGCTTCGCGCAGGACCTGGCGCAGCCTGACCGATTGGCGGAAGTCGTCACTCTGGACGTACGTGTTGAGGCTTTCGCTGAGCTTGCCGTAGATGCGCTGGATCTGGCTGTGCTGCTGGCGGAGCTCGGCCACCAGGTTCTTCAGCGTTTCCCGGTCCTCGGGTGAGAGCTCGTCCGCGAACTGCCGGCTCAGGACCTCACCGATAGCGGAGCGGAAGCGAAGCTGCTGCTGCGGGTCCTCAAGGAATGCGGTGAAGGAACGGAACGTCCTTCCCTCGGGGCTCTGGCGCAGCCGCTTGTCGGCTTCCAGGACCTGGGCCATCGTGGCACCCTTGGTCAGCGACTCCTCGATGATCTGGTTGCGGAGTTCACCCACCAGTTCCTCGATCCGGTCGCGCATCTTTTTGTAGTCGGCAGGCAGGCTCGCGGCGAGGTCCAGGATGTTCCCGGCAGCTTCGACGGCTTCGTCGTCGTCAAGCAGGCCGTCGAACTCGCCGGTGCTGATGTCCTCGATCAGTTGCTGGCGCTCCTCAATTTCCTCTTCCAGCGCTTCGAGGCGGGCGCTCTGGTCCGGGTTGGTTTCGTTGGCGAGCTTTTCCACATCGCCCAGGAGCGTGCCCAAGCGGGAACCGTTCAGGGTGGACCGCTCACTGGAGAGGCTGTCCAGGAAGGCGAGCACACGGGCTGCAGGCTCGGTGGCCTCATAGACAATCTGTCCGGACTGGTTGCGGCGGGTCAGGAACTGCCGCCGGGTCCACTCATCGCCAAAAGCCTTGCCGTTGGCCCCTCCTCCCAGCCCGGGGTCCTGGCGCCGGAGCTCCTCAAGGAAGGTGTCGACGTCGGCGTGGAACTCCTCGAGCGGCACCTGGGGCCGGGTGCGGGTAAAGGAAGCCTGCAGCACCGCGATCACCCACGGCGCCGAGCGCGTCAGGGCCCAGGCAGGTCCCTTGGTGAGGAGTTCGAGGTCCCGGAGCCGGGCGCTGATGGCGTCAGCGGATGACCTGGCGGAGCGGGGCACACACTCTCCTTGGGCTGTTGGCTGTTGGGCTGTTCCGGGCGCTGGGCAGGGCCGACCGAACGGGACGGACCGGAAAACTGCCAACTACAAGGTTAACGCAGCCCGCCGCGACCGCTTCGTGACCTACCTGCCGGTAGTGTTTCGATCCCGTATCAACAGTCACTTCTGTCCCATCCTGCTCTGGCTGGCCGCGCCGCGTCACTCTAATCTGCTGCTACTGGTCTTCGCCACACAGCAGTCTTTCGCATAGCAATGTCGCAGCAGGGGGATTCATGCAGTTCGATTTGAGTTCAGTGGAAACAGCCACCTTGGTGTTCATCGGTACCCTGGTTTTCGGTGCCGTCCTGGCCGGATTCGTCCTCACGGCGGGGCTGGTCGCGCTGGCGGTACTGGGGGTGGGCAAACTCATTTGGATGGTGGTGGCCAATACGCTGATGGCCGTAGTCCACGGAATCAACGCCGGCTGGGACAAGCTGGTCCGCCGCGCCTCCGCCGTGGACCTTCCGGCCGATTTCCAGGGCCAAACGTCCCCTAGCACCGGAACCTACCCGCGGGTAATCTTGAGGGACAGCTGAAGGGTTCTCCAACCCCGGCGGATCCATGGCTACACCGGCCATCCGGCCAAGGAGATAACCCATGACCTCCGCCACTGACAGCCAGGCCAAGGACGCCCCGGCTGATGAGACCCCCGTCCCCGCCGGCAAGATCGGTGCCGGGGCCACCGCTGAAGATGCCCGGGCCGTCGCCGAAGCCGCCCGCGAATATGGCTGGGACCGTCCAAGCTTCGCCAAGGGCCTTTACCTTGGCAGCTTTGACCTGGACCTGGTCCACCCGTGGCCTGCCGCGGACCCTGCATCCGTGGAACGGGGTGAGGAGTTCATGGCCCGCCTCACGGAGTTCGCCAAAACCATGTCCGGCCGCGCGATCGAGCGGGAAGCAAAGATCCCGGACGACTACATCAAGGGCTTGACGGATCTGGGCGTCTTTGGCATGAAGATCCCGGAGGAATACGGCGGCCTTGGGCTCTCGCTGGTGTACTACGGCCGGGCCCTTGCCTTGCTGGGCAGCGTGCACCCCAGCCTGGGCGCCCTCATCTCTGCCCACCAGTCCATCGGCGTGCCGGAGCCGGTAAAGGTCTTTGGCACGCCGGAACAGAAGCGCGAGTACCTGCCCCGCTGTGCCGCCGGTGCCGTCACCGCGTTCCTCCTCACCGAACCGGACGTGGGCAGCGATCCCGCGCGCCTGGGCAGCACAGCAACTCCAACGGACGACGGCGACGCGTACCTTTTGGACGGCGTGAAACTTTGGACCACCAACGGGGTGATCGCCGAACTGGTGGTGGTGATGGCGGTGGTCCCGGCGCACACCGATCCGGACGGCACCAGGCACAAGGGCGGCATCAGTGCGTTCGTGGTGGAAATGGATTCCCCGGGCATCACGGTGGAGAACCGGAACGCGTTCATGGGCCTGCGCGGCATCGAGAACGGGGTGACCCGCTTCCATCAGGTAAGGGTGCCGGCCGCCAACCGGCTGGGCCGCGAGGGGCAGGGCCTGAAGATCGCGCTCACCACGCTTAATACCGGCCGCCTGGCGTTACCCGCCCTCTGCGTGGCCTCCGGGCGGTGGAGCTTGAAGATTGCCCGGGAATGGTCCAACGCCCGCACCCAGTGGGGCCGTCCCGTGGGCGAACACGAAGCCGTGGGCAAGAAAATTGCGTTCATCGCGGCCTCGGCCTTTGCCCTGGACGCGGTCTTCGAACTCTCCGCCGAGCTTGCCGATGCCGGCCAGAAGGACGTCCGGATCGAGGCGGCGCTCGCCAAGCTCTGGGCCACCGAGATCAGCTGCACCATTGCGGACGAGCTGGTCCAGATCCGTGGCGGGCGGGGCTTCGAGACCGCAGAGTCGCTGGCCGCGCGGGGTGAACGTGCGGTGCCGGCCGAGCAACAGTTGCGGGACCTGCGAATCAACAGGATCTTCGAGGGGTCCTCGGAAATCATGCGGCTGCTGATCGCCCGGGAAGCGGTGGATGCGCACCTTGCTGCCGCCGGCGACCTTGCGTCCCTGGACGCGAGCCTGGCCGACAAAGCGAAGGCCGCCGTCGGGGCTTCCAGCTTCTATGCCAAATGGCTGCCGAAATTGGTCGCCGGCGCCGGCATGGACCCCCGCTCGTACGGTGAGTTCGGCAGGCTGGCCAAGCACCTCCGCTTCGTGGAACGCTCGTCGCGCCGGCTGGCACGTCAAACCTTCTACGGCATGGGCCGGTGGCAGGCCAAGCTGGAGCGGAAGCAGGCGTTCCTGGGCCGCGTGGTGGACATCGGCGCCGAACTCTTCGCCATGACCGCCTGCTGTTCCCGCGCCGAGATGCTCCTCAAGACGTCCCCTGACAAGGCCGCCGGCGCGTACGAACTGGCCGACGCCTACTGCGAGCAGGCCAGGGTGCGTGTGGACGAGTACTTCGACCAGCTGTGGCGGAACACGGACGACGCCGACCGGGAGCTGACGCGCAAGGTCCTGGCCGGTGACTACACGTGGCTTGAGGCGGGCGTGCTGGACCAGTCCGAAGGCACCGGCCCCTGGATCGCCGATGCCTCGCCGGGGCCGTCCCAAAAGGAGGACCTGCACCGGAAATACCGGTAAAACCGCAGGTCACAAAATAGTAAGCACGCTTGCTATCGGCTGGGGCGGGTGGTTGAGTTGAGGCATGAGCAGCTCAACGGACCCAGAGAACCCGCCTCCCCGCCGCGCCCGGGAGGACGAAACCACCCGCAGCGGAAGCTACCGCAACGGTAACGCCGACGACGCCGCCACGCGCTCGTTTGACCAGGCGCCGGCCCGGGAAGGAGTGGGGGCGCGGGAAGAAGTGCCAACCCGCGCCGTGGACCGTGACCGCGGCATTGGCAGGGACCGGGACGCCGTGGTGGACCGTGACCGCGCGGACGTCAGGGCGGAGCGGGAATACCAGCCCGCGCCGACTGTTGCCACCCCCGTAGTTGACGCCGGACTGGCAGACAGGGAAACCGCCGTCGCGCGCCAGAAGGAGCGGTTTGGCGGCATCAAGGTGGGTTCGGCGTTCTTTGGCTGGCTGACCGCTACCGGTATGGCCGTGCTGTTGACGGCGCTGGTGGCCGCCGCCGGCACCGCCGTGGGGCTCGCCAATAACACCGACGTCAACCAGGCCGTAAACCAGGCTGCGCAGAACAGCGGCACCGTCGGACTGGTGGGCATCATCGTCCTGCTGGTGATCCTGTTTCTCTCCTACTACTGCGGCGGCTACGTGGCCGGCCGGATGGCCCGCTTCAACGGCGCCAAGCAGGGGCTCATGGTGTGGGTGTGGGCCTTGATCGCGGCCATCGTGGTGGCAATCCTGGGGCTCGTGGCAGGACAGCAGTTCAACGTCCTCGCCAACCTGAACAGCTTCCCCCGCATCCCCGTCAATGAAGGCCAGCTCACCACCACCAGCATCATCGCCGCGGTGGTGGTGGCAGCAGTGGCCCTCATCGGAGCCATCCTCGGCGGCCTGGCAGGCATGCGCTTCCACCGGAAGGTTGACCGCGCCGGCTTCACCCCGGACAGCGAGTTCTACGACGACGAGGAGTAGTCAGGCGAGGATGTCGCCGTCCACGTAGAACCACCGGCCGTCCTCGCGGACGAACCTGCTGTCCTCGTGCAGGACGCCCCGGTCGTTGCCGTGCCGGTAGTAGGCCTTGAACTCCACTCTTCCCTCGGTATCGAACGGGCCGCCGTTGCTGGTGGCCACGATGTCCAGGCGGCGCCACTCCATGGCCGGATCCAGGTCCAGGCCCGCCGGCGCAGTGGAGGGGTGGTGTGTGCGCAGGAGGTAATCCTCGTCCAGCTGGACAAATGCGGTGTAGCGGGACCGCATGAGCTGCTCCGCCGTCGCCGCCTGGGCCCGGCCCGAATGGAACCGGCCGCAGCACTGGGAGTACGGCTCCCCGGACAGGCACATGCAGTTTGAGGAATCAATTGGGTCGGTCACCCGGCGATGCTGTCACATCCGGTAACAGGTTCGCTACAACCCCGGCCATGATGCTGTGGAGGGCGGCACGTCCGGCCAAAAATCCGTATGGTGGAGAAGGAGCTTGCGGGTCCGGCACTTGTTGCCCGGACGTAGGCCCAGGACGAAGGCAGAGAGGAGAGCTGACGTGGACCACCCGGACACTCTCGTCCTCAACCTGACCTTCCTGGGCACTGTGGGCGTGGCCCTCATGATGTTCGGCGTCCTCTTCCTGCTGGGGGTCATCACCCTGGTCCTCGCAGGCCTTGGCCGCCTGGCCGCCCTCGTGCTGATGGTCCTCTTCGGCCGCGTCCCGGGCAGGACCGGCGAAGGGCGTTCTGCCAACACGGCAACCAGCCGCGCTCAGTCCCGTAAGCCGCTCCGGGAACGGGCCGTCGCGCTGAAGCCGGACCGGGTGAAGGAGTCGCTCCGCACCGCCGTCGTACGCCATCCCAAGCTTGCCGCCGCGCGCCCTGAACCCGCGGTCCTCGCGGAAGACTGGGCCTCCGCTGTTGCCGAGGCGGATAAGCGCGCCCAAGCCAGGGCACGGGCGGAACGGCCGGAAATCAAGTTGTCCGTCCGGGACCTTCCGGACCCGGCCGTACCTGCGGACAAGGTCTCCGAAGTGGCCCCGCTGGTGGAGTCCGCCCTGCACAACCACCGCCCGCCGCATGAAATGCCGCGGTCATTCAAGAAGCCGCAGCCGCTGCACCCGGTGCCGCCGCTGGATACCGGATCCCTCGTGTCGCTGGCCGGCCCGCAGCAGGTACTCAAGGAACAGGCCAAGGAGAATGGCTAAGCCCTTACCCTGAGCAACCATCTGCGTTAGCGTGAACACATGGAATTCAGATACCTCGGAAACAGCGGCTTCAAAGTCTCGGAAATCACGTTCGGCAACTGGCTGACACACGGCTCGCAGGTGGAGAACGACGTCGCCACCCAGTGCGTGCGGGCGGCCCTCGACGCCGGCATCAGCACCTTCGATACAGCAGACGTCTACGCCAACACGGCCGCGGAGACCGTCCTGGGCGAGGCCCTGAAGGATGAGCGGCGCGAGTCCCTGGAAATCTTCACCAAGGTCTTCGGCCCAACCGGTCCCAAGGGCAAGAACGATCTGGGCCTGTCCCGCAAGCACATCATGGAATCCATCAACGGTTCGCTGCGCCGGCTGCAGACGGATTATGTGGACCTGTACCAGGCCCACCGCTACGATTTCGAAACGCCGCTGGAAGAAACCATGCAGGCGTTCGCTGACATCGTCCGCCAGGGCAAGGCGCTGTACATCGGCGTGAGCGAGTGGACCGCGGAGCAGCTCCGCGAAGGCCACAAGCTGTCCAAGGAACTGGGCTTCCAGCTCATCTCCAACCAACCGCAGTACTCCATGCTCTGGCGCGTCATCGAGGCCGAGGTGGTTCCGGCGTCGGAAGAACTGGGCGTGTCCCAGATTGTCTGGTCCCCCATGGCACAGGGCGTCCTCAGCGGCAAGTACCAGCCCGGCCAGCCAGCTCCCGAGGGCAGCCGCGCCACGGACGAAAAGGGTGGCGCCAAGATGATCCAGCGGTGGATGCGGGATGACGTGCTGGCAGCCGTGCAGGAACTGAAGCCGATTGCCCAGGAGGCAGGGCTGACCATGCCGCAGCTGGCCGTCGCCTGGGTGCTGCAGAACCCCAACGTGGCGTCCGCCATCGTGGGTGCGTCCCGGCCCGAGCAGATCGCCGACAGCGTGGGCGCCGCCGGCGTGAAGCTGGAGGCGGAGGTCCTCAAGCGGATCGACGACGCCATCGGCGGCCTCGCAGAACGGGACCCGGCACAGACCAAGTCGCCGGCCACACGGGAAGCGTAAGTGGCGTCCCCGTCGGAACTGCCGGAGCTTGCGGTCACCGGCTCCACCGGAGGCCTGGGCGGCATGGTGGCGCGGGAGCTTGCCGCGTCCGGTTTCGCCCAGCGCCTGCTGGTGCGCGACGCCGTGCGGGCGCCGCAGCTGGACGGCGCGCATGCGGTGGTGTGTTCCTACGGGGACGGCGCGGCCTCCCGGCAGGCCCTGGAGGGAGCGAAAGTCCTGTTCATGGTGTCCGCCGCGGAGTCCGAGGACAGGCTGCAGCAGCATTACGCGTTCGTGGACGCCGCTGCGGAGGCCGGAGTGGAGCACGTGGTGTACACGTCCTTCTACGGCGCGGCGCCGGATGCCACCTTCACCCTGGCCAGGGACCACTACGCCACGGAGGAGCGGATCAAGGCGTCCGGGATGGAATACACCCTCCTGCGCGACAACTTTTACCTGGACTTCCTGCCGTTGATGACCGGGGACGACGGCGTGATCCGCGGACCTGCCGGTGACGGCGTCTTTTCGGGGGTGGCGCGGGAGGACATCGCACGCTGCGCCTACGCGGTGCTGCGCGATCCAGCCATCCATAAGGGCATGACGTACAACCTCACCGGGCCGGAAGAGCTGACCATGGCGCAGGCCGCCGAGGTGCTCAGTACCGGGACCGGGCGGACCGTGCGCTACCAGCCGGAGACGCTGGAGGAAGCCTACGCATCCCGGGCCTCCTACGGGGCTCCGCAGTGGCAGCTGGATGCCTGGGTCAGCACTTACACGGCCATGGCAGCAGGCGAGATGGCAGGGCTTTCGCCGGACGTCCACGGGCTGACCGGCCAGGACCCCATCAGCCTCGCCGAGTTCTTGACGCGGCCGGTGCTGTAGCGGCGATTTAATTTCGTTGACGGGCGGGTGGGCCCGGCGTAGACCTGTTGGTGCCGGGGGCGTCGTTAGTCCGCCAAGCAGAATCGCACGGCCATGAATTACAGCAACCAGCAGTCAACCCGGCAGGAGCCGGCGCCGGCGCCGTCACCGGCCACGCAGCCTGCGTCCGGCCCGCTCACCCGGGAGGAACTGCAGCTCGCCGCCCGGAACCACTCCATGCCACTGGAGGCGCTCCGCCGCGACGTCACCCCGCCCGGGCTCCACTACGTGCTGACGCACTTCGACATTCCGGAGCTCGACGGTTCGTCCTGGCATTTGCGGATCGGCGGGGCCGTAGAACGCGCCCTGGAACTGGGCATGGCGGCGCTCCGCAGGGACCCTGCCATCACCGTGCCCGTCACCCTCGAGTGCGCAGGGAACGGCCGGTCGCTCCTTGAGCCCCGGCCCCTCAGCCAGCCGTGGGTCCTGGAGGCGGTGGGCACGGCCCACTGGACCGGGGTTCCACTGGCCTACCTCCTTGGCAAGGCGGGCGTACTTCCGGACGCGGTGGAGGTGGTCTTCACCGGAGCCGACGCCGGGATACAGGGCGGCGTCCCCCAGCGCTACGCACGCAGCCTGCCGATCCGCGAGGCGCTGCGTCCCGACGTCGTCCTTGCCTACCAAATGAACGGCGCCGACCTGCCGCCGCAGCATGGCTACCCGCTGCGGCTGGTGGTCCCGGGCTGGTACGGGATGGCCAGTGTGAAGTGGCTGGAGTCCATCGAGGTGGTTAGGACGCCCTTCAGGGGCTTCCAGCAGGAGGTCGCGTACCGCTACCAGGACTCCGCGGACGACGCCGGCACGCCGGTTTCGCGGATCAGGGTGCGTTCGCTGATGGTTCCGCCGGGTGTTCCGGACTTCTTCTCCCGGCAACGGTTCCTGCGTGCGGGCCCGGTCATGCTGGAAGGCAGGGCATGGTCCGGCGAAGGTACCGTGACCGCCGTCGACGTGGGGATCGACGGCACCTGGCTGCCCGCCCACTTGGACAAGCCGGCGGGCGGCTACGCGTGGCGGCGGTGGAGCCTGCCCTGGGTGGCGAACCCCGGCGAGCACGTCCTTTCCTGCCGCGCCACGGACATCACGGGTGCCACCCAACCACTGGAGCAGAACTGGAATTTCCAGGGGATGGGCAACAACGTGGTGCAGCAGGTGACCGTGACTGTGGAGTGATGTTGCGGCCCCGGGGCTATACTCGGTGCCAATCATGACCAGCCTTCCTTCCTCCCCCGCCAGTGTCCGGATCGATGCCTGGCTGTGGGCCGTGCGCGCTTATAAGACGCGTTCTGCCGCCACCGCAGCCTGCCGCGCGGGGCATGTCCGCCTGAACGGCAGCCCATCCAAGGCGTCGGCGACGTTGGTGACCGGCGATACCGTCACCGTCCGCATGCCTGGCTACGAACGCATCCTCGAAGTGCGGCGGCTCATCGCCAAACGCGTGGGAGCCGAGGCCGCGTCGCACTGTTTTACCGACCACACTCCCCCGCGGCCCGTTCTGCCGGCACTTGGGCTTCCCCAGCGCGACCGCGGCGCTGGGCGGCCCACCAAGAAGGACCGCCGCGAAATGGAGCGGCTGCGGGGACCTGCGTGACAGGCGCGTTGCCGCCGTCAAGCGCCCGCTTTGGTTCGTGCCTGCACAAGGTTGGCGAACGGTAAGCGGCCAAATTCCTCCACAAAAGCAGCGTGGTAACCAGCTTCTGCGCGGTTTAGCTGGTCCGCCGGAAGTTCCTTCCACGCAATTGCCAGTGATCCGGAGTCGGCGAGTTGCCAGATAAGCCGCCCGTCCCAGTGGCCGGGCGGCTTCCCCTGCCCAAAGTCAGCGAATTCCTGGATCTGGCGCCGAAGCCCGCGGTTCCCCTTGCTTCCGGGTCCGGCCTTCCCCATGTAGAGCACAACGGCGCCATCCACCCACTCGGCGGCTAACGCGGCCGCGGGGAGGGACGGGTCCTTCTTCTTGAAGACGCCCGCGGTGCTTTTCGAGAGGAAGCGGGGCGTGAAGCCGTCCGGAGCAATCACGGCGAAGAGGCCTGTTCCTTGTGGGATCCTCATGGTCTCGAGGTCCTGGACCGGCCGGAAGCCAGCGAAACCTTCGGCCTTCAGGCCCTTCCTGGTGAACTGCATAGTCCATTGAACAGCAGGCCAGGGACCACCGCTGCGTTTGCGTTTTCCACATAGGGATCTTGGGTGTCTGTTGATGTCACACCCTGCTGGAAGACTTTGGTTATGGAGGCAGTTTTGGGGGCAGCGGGAGTTCTGGAGGCACAGCCTCGGGGGTTTTTTGCTGCTGATTTGCCGCAGCCCACGGGTGCTGTGGCAAGCGTTGCTGAAACGCCGGAGGCCTTTCCGTCATTGCCTGCCATCCCGTCCGCTACTAATGCCGGTCAGCGTCAGTTCGCACCGGCTGCCCCTTCCATCTCGCCGGTTGCGCCTTCCATTGGTGACGTCTTGAGCCTGCTTGCCCGCGTCCCGGTCCCTGCAGATGGGGCGGGGATGAACGAGCAGATCCGCGGCCTTGAGGACCTGAAGTGCCTGGCCGGTGCACGCCAGGCCGATACCGCTGTTGCTTTTGATCTTCAGCAGCGGCGGGAGCAGGCCGCGGCCGGTGTCCCTGCTAATGAGCAGGGTGCCGGGGTGGCTGCGCAGATCGCGCTCGCGCGGCGGGAGTCCCCGGCTAAGGGTTCCCGGTTGCTGGGCCTGGCCAAGACCCTTCCCGGGATGCCCCATACGTTCGCCGCGTTCCGGTCCGGCTTGCTGAACGAGTGGCGGGTCACGCTGGTGGTGAAGGAAACCATCTGCCTCTCCCCGGAGGACCGGGCCGGGGTGGATGAGGAACTCGCCGCCGATACCGGCGCCCTGGACGGCATGGGAGACAAAGCCGTAATCGCCGCGGTCCGTGCGGCGGCGTACCGGCGGGATCCCGCCTCGGTTGCGAAGCGGGCTGCCCGGGCCGTGGGTGAGCGGTGCGTGAGCCTGCGCCCGGCCCCGGACACCATGGCCTACCTGACCGCGCTGCTCCCGGTCGCCCAGGGTGTCGCCGCGTACGCCGCCCTGGCCAAAGACGCCGACGACACTGCCCGGTTGGCCGGGGATGACAGGTCGCGGGGGCAGGTCATGGCCGACACCCTCGTCGAGCGCGTCACCGGCACCCCGGGCGGGATCAACGGGGTGGAGATCCAGCTCGTCATGACCGACCGCACCCTCCTCCAAGCCGACGCCGAACCCGCCCGGCTGCCCGGTTACGGCACCATCCCCGCAGCCTGGGCCAGGGAACTCACCCTCACCAACCCACCAACCACACGAACACCCGCCACAGCCTCGGATGCGGGACCCGGTCATGCAGGTCCCGACGAAACCGTCAGTGACGCAAGGGTCAGCGCGGCGGACCCGGAAGAACACACAGGGCTGGAGACGCAGGAGCTCAACCTCTGGGTCCGGCGGCTCTACACCGCACCCGGCACAAATGAGTTGGTGGCGATGGACTCCAAAGCACGGATCTTCCCGGCCGGCCTGAAACGCTTCCTCCAGATCCGGGACGATACCTGCCGGACCCCGTACTGCGACGCCCCGATCAGGCACCACGACCACATCACCGCCTGGCACAACGGCGGACCCACCACCGCCGTCAACGGCCAAGGCCTCTGCGAAGCCTGCAACCACACCAAAGAAACCCGCGGCTGGACGGCAAAACCCGTCCCCGGCCCACGCCACACCGTCACAACCACCACCCCAACCGGCCACACCTACCACTCCACCGCCCCACCACTCCCCGGAGCTCCGGTTCGCGGAGCCCCGGTGCACAACCAAGCAGTCAGACCATTCTCAGGAACGCCACCTATTCTTGGCGCGTGCCACCCCTTGAGATCCTGATGTCCTCCTGGCAACTCGACTGGGCTGCAACTGCCTTCGTCGTTGTGGCCGGCGTCCTGTACGGGTGGGGAATGCGGTCAGCCGCCGGCCGAGGCCAAGGCTGGCCTGTCTGGCGGGCGGTTGCGTTCTACGTCCTGGGCCTGGGCTCGTTCGTCGTCCTGACCTGTGGGTTCACTGGCGTCTACGGCGCGGAGCAGCGGTGGGCATTCACCATCAAGATATCCATGCTGCTCTTTGTCGTTCCGCTGCTTATCGGGCTGGGAAAGCCCCTCACCCTTGCCCGGGCGGCCTTGCCGGCCAGGGGAATAGGCACCCTAAACACTGTCCTGGCCAGCCGGCCTGTCCGGTTCGTCAGCAACTCATTCGGTGCGCCGCTGCTGGGCCTGGTGCTCTTTTCCACGTTCCTGACTCCCATGTTTTACACACTCCGGACAAATCCCGTGGCCGGCGCACTCCTCACCCTCGGTGTTCCGCTGCTTGGCATGCTGATGGCCCTCCCCATCATCGAGGAGTCGGACTTCCAGCGGTCCAGCGCGTACCTGACCCTGGAATTCATGTTCGTCTTCATCGAACTGCTGATCGACGCGATCCCCGGAATCCTGCTCAGCCTGAACGGCCAGGTGCTCGACCACGCAATGTCAGTGCCCAACCCCCAGTGGTGGTTCAGGGATGCGTTCCAGGACCAGCAGTTTGCGGGAAACCTGCTCTGGTTCATCTGCGAAGTTGTGGACCTCCCACTGATCATCCTCATGTTCATCCGCTTCTCACGGAGCGATAAGCGGGAAGCTGGAGTCTTTGATGAGCTGACAGACGAACAGTTGAGCGAGCTGCACAGGCAGCACCTGCGCGGCCCGCACTAGGTTGGCCTGCTCAAAAAATTCGGTGTGCGCACCACTCCCGGTGAAAGCGTAGAGTGACATAGGACGCCTGATTCTGGACGCCTTGCTGCTAAGGGAGAAATCGTGACGATTGATTGGGACGAAAAAAAGGCCCTGTTACAGGAACCGAATATCGCGAAGGTAACCCAGCTTTGCGACGAATTGATGGAAAAGAAGCCCGGTTCCACGGTCCCCTACATCGACCCCGTACACGACGAAGATGAGTGCAGGATCATTAGCCTCCAGGCCAGTCCCGGCAAGGGGACCGAGTCCGGATTTGTTTCCCACAACAACGACGACGAAGCGGCCCGCCGGGCAACCCAGATTTACGAGCTCGCTGAACTGGACCCCCGCTACGTCATGCCTTGGAACGCTTACCCCTGGGTCCGCGAGAGCGGCAGTCCCTCGGCCCTGAGCGTCCAGGAGAAGACCGATGGGCTCCGCCCGTTCCGGCAGTTCCTCAAGATCAATTCGCGTGTCTCGGCCATCATCGCGCACGGTACGGATGCGTCCACGTTCCTGACCCTGTTCGAGAAGACCTACCACTCCTCGCTGAAGAACAACGGAATCAAAATCTATAAGGCCACCGCCCTTGGCGGCAGGGCCTTTGCTGTTTCAGAGGCAAAGCAGGAAGAGCTCCTGGCCAAGAACGTGGAGACCTACCGGGATGCCATGCAGCGGGCCGGCATCCAGCACCTCTAGGGCGCGCTTCCCCGGGTGCACGGAAAACTGCGCACACCTTGATCCACCCTTGATGAATCCTTGCTTCTCCATCTCCAGCATTAGTGGAGTAAACACTCAGGATTCTCCGAGGTAGAGCGCTCGATCGGCCTCGTTTCCTGCTGCAATTGGGGGAACTTGGCATGAAGAAACTCATAATCGCTTCACTGGCAGCCACTGGCTTGGTCGCAGGATCATTTGCTGCAGGTGCAGCTGCCAACGCTGGTACCGGCACCGTTGTCCGAGTCGTCGACGGGGACACCCTGGTAGTTTCCATCAACAACGGCGACCACACGATCCGACTGTTAAATATCGACACTCCTGAGACCAAGGACCCGAACCAACCGGTCGAGTGCCTCGGGCCGGAGGCCTCAAAGTACCTTGAGGGCCTGCTGCCGAAGGGAACCCAGGTCAGGCTCGAGTTCGACGCCGAGCGCCACGACAAGTACGGCAGGACTCTCGCCGGAGTCTTCACAGCCGACGGGTCTCTGGTCAACGCCAAAATCGCGCAGCAGGGACTGGGAATTCCAGTCGAATACGGCGGCAACAGGAAGTTCCTGCCGCCCGTGCAGGCAGCCTACGAAGAGGCCAGGGCTGCCAAGAGCGGGCTCTTCTCTGAGAGCATCGGCTGCACACTTCCTGCGCAGTTGGCTGAGACAACGAAGGGCCTCGAGACGGCCACCGAGGCATCACCGGCAACCACCTCTGCCGCGGCAGGTACGGCTGCAGGCGTCCTCGCGAGCAAAGTGGCAGCGGCCAAGGCACTCCGAAAGGTCCTTAATGGGGACAAAGCCACTGAGCGGGCCCTATTGTGGGCCGGACTTTCCACTGCCGTGCTCGCGAAACAAGTGTCCAACCTGGACAAGAAGATCACTGCCGCGGAGAAGAAGGCAGAAGACACGACAACGCTAAAAGCGACCTTGGAAGCAACGGAAAGAAGAGCCGAGGAAGAGCGCAAAACGGCTGAGGCCAGGGCCGTGGCCGAACGGAAAGCGGCAGAGGAGCGCGCTGCCGCGGAAAAGAAGGCAGCAGACGAGGCTGCTGCGGCTGAGGCAGCTGCGAAAGCTGCAGCCGATGAAGCAGCCCGGAAAGCGGCAGCTGAGGCCGAACGTTTACTTAATCTGCCTGCACCGGCACCAAACCCGGCGCCTTACGTTGCGCCGGCCCCGCAACCGTACGTTCCGCCTGTCGCCACGACCAAGTACACGGGCCCGCGCTGCTACGCTCCCGGCGGCAAGACCTGGCGGCCGTGCTGAGGGTCGTGGCACCACTGCCGGCAGCGGTCTGTAAGCAATGGGCTGACAGGAAGTTTTCAGGAGCACCTGCGCATACTCGTGGGTACCACCGGCGAAAGAACCAGGCTCAACGTTGAAGTCTTCCACAACCCGTTCACCCGAGGCAGCGTCGCCAGGCGCTGATTTCCCGGCGACGCCCGGGCACGTCTCCGCTCCGCGGGCTTAAAGTTGGTTCCATGACGGGCTTTATCGACGGACTCCTGAACGTCAGCCCGATCGTGGCGTACATAGCCGTCTTCTGCCTGGTCTTCGCCGAAGACGCCATTTTCGTCGGTTTCATAATTCCAGGTGAGACGGCGGCCGTCCTCGGCGGCGTAGTGGCCAGCCGCGGTGAGGTGCAACTGGGAACCATGATGGCCCTGGTGGTGTTAGCCGCCATCATTGGCGACAGCGTGGGCTACGAGGTAGGCAAGCACCTGGGGACCCGGCTCGTGAAAACAAAAGTGCTGGCACGATACTCGCGCAAGGTGGAGAATGCGCAGGAATTCCTCCGGCGCAAGGGCGGATCCGCCGTTTTTCTGGGCCGCTTCACCGCCTTCCTGCGCGCCGTCATGCCTGCCCTGGCCGGAACGTCCCGGATGCCCTACGGCCGGTTCCTTGCCTACAACGCTGCGGGCGGCATTGTTTGGGGCATCGGCTTCGTGTTGCTGGGCTTCCTCGCCGGCAATTCCTACGAGGCCGTAGCCCAGGCAGTGGGCCGGGACCTCGCCGTCGTCATCGCAGCAGTTGCCGTGGTGGCGCTCATCGCCTGGCACCTTCGCTCACGACGGCGGCAGCAACGGCGGCGCGCGGCGGCCCAGCGGCAGGACTAGAGAGAGTTTGACACCCTTTGTGACCCGTGCCATATTTATAGCGTGAACCTGTCAGACAGCCGGACAGCAGGACAGCCTGTAGTCCGCCCCCTTGCCCGGCTGAGCGCCGCCGAGGCGGTGTTCAACACCATCAGGGAGGATATCGAGTCCGGCGCCATCCCGGTGGGGAGCAAGCTAAGCTCGGAGGCCACCCTTTCGCAGCAGTACGGAGTCAGCCGCTCGGTGATCCGGGAAGCCCTCCGCTCCTGCACTGCCCTGGGGCTGACGGTTACCAGGACCGGCAAGGGCACGTTCGTCGTCGCCAGCAAGGTGGCCAACGACCTCACCCTGGGACAGTACTCGGCACGCGACCTCACAGAAGCGCGCCCGCACATTGAAATCCCGGCCGCGGGACTGGCGGCTGAACGGCGCACTGCGGAGGAACTGGAAATCCTCCGCGGTATTGTCGCCGCCATGGCCGTGGAAACCGATCCCGAGTCCTGGGTGGCCCTGGACTCCAGCTTCCACGCCACCATCGCCCGCGCCAGCGGCAACAAAGTGTTCGCGAGCGTCGTGGCCGACATCCGGGACGCCCTGGCACACCAGTCCGAGACACTGAACATGGTGGCGGACCGCCAGCACGCCTCCGACATTGAGCACCAGCAGATCCTTGCCGCCATCGAATCCGGCTCCGCGGAAAAGGCCCGCGCCGCCATGGCCCACCACCTGGAAGCCGTGGGCGTCGCCCTGGACTCCATCCTCAATAACTAGCCAGATCTAACCAACCCTTCCAAGGACCCCATGCCATCCCCTGTGTTTTCTGCTGCCCACACTGCTGCCCCGGCCGAGCTGGCCCTGCCGCAGCACACCCCGCTGGTCGCCGCCATCCGCGACGGCCTGGTGGAGAGCGTCCATTACGGCTCCGCCGTTGCCCTTGGCGCTGATGGTTCAGTGGCGGCAACTGCTGGCGATCCTTTGGCACCCTTCTACCCGCGCTCCGCGCTCAAGCCTCTCCAGGCGGTGGCCATGATCCGCGCCGGACTTGAACTCCCGGCTGACCTCCTGGCCCTGGCCGCTGCAAGCCATTCGGGCGCGGCGGCGCACCGCGACGGCGCCCTGCGCATCCTCGAACTGCACGGGCTCGCCCCCACCGACCTGGAAAACAGCACCGACCTGCCCTACGGCACGGCGGAGCGGGAGGACTGGCTCCGCACCGGCGGCAGCGCCACGCAGATCACCCAAAACTGCTCGGGGAAGCATGCCGCCATGGTGGCCACCTGCAAGATCAACGGCTGGCCGGTACGTGGCTACCTTGACCCGTCCCACCCGCTGCAGCAGCTCGTGGCGGCAACTGTCATCGACCTAACCGGTGAGGAGCCCGCCGGTGTAAGCACCGACGGCTGCGGCACCCCGCTGTTCGCCCTAACTCTGGGTGGCATGGCCCGCGCCTTCGGCCGGATTGCCCAGGCGGCCGCGGCCTCCTTGGAAGGAAAGAACGACGACGGCAGCCCGGAAGCCGCCGTCGGGCTCGCCATGCAGCAGCACCCGGAGATGGTGGCAGGAGAAGGCCGCGACGTCACCGCGCTGATGCGCTTGGTCCCCGGCACCGTGGCCAAGGACGGCTTTGAGGGAGTGCAGCTGGTGGGTCTGCCCGACGGCGGCGCCGTGGCCGTAAAGATTTCCGACGGCGGCGACCGCGCCCGGATGCCCGCCACCGTCCGCCTGCTGGAGTCGCTGGGAGTGGATACCGGGCCGCTCGCCGGCCTCGCCACATCCCCCGTGCTGGGCGGCGGCCACCCTGTGGGCCAGCTCCTGGCCACCGACTTCCTGAACCCTTCTTTCCTGAACACCAACCAGTCCACGCCCGACAACGAAGCCCTGTGAGGACAACCATGACCATCACCGATACCGCGGCGGAAGCCACCTCCGCCCCGAGCAGGTCGGAGCACGACCTGCTCGGCGACCGGGACGTCCCAGCCAACGCGTACTGGGGTGTGCACACGCTCCGCGCCGTGGAAAACTTCCCCATCACCGGCCAGAAGCTGTCCTCCAACATGCACCTGGTCCGCGGGCTTGCCGCGGTCAAGCTGGCCGCCGCCCGCACCAACCGTGAGCTCGGCCTGCTGGACGGCGAACGCGCCGACGCCATCGAGCAGGCGTGCCTGGACGTCCTGGCCGGGAGGCTTGCCGACCAGTTCGTAGTTGACGTGGTCCAGGGCGGGGCCGGGACATCGTCGAACATGAACGCCAATGAGGTCATCGCCAACCGGGCCCTGGAAATCCTGGGCCACCCCAAGGGCGACTACGCGCGGCTGCACCCGAACGACCACGTCAACCTCAGCCAGTCCACCAACGACGTGTACCCCACCGCCGTCAAGCTGGGCACCATCTTCGCTGCCCGGGAACTGCTGGCAGCACTCGAAGAACTCGAGGATGCCTGCGCCGCCAAGGCCATGGAGTTCCGCACCGTGGTGAAGATGGGCCGCACCCAGCTGCAGGACGCCGTGCCCATGACCCTGGGGCAGGAGTTCGGCAGCTACGCCGTCACCATCGGCGAAGACCGGCTGCGCCTGGCGGAGGCCGAGCTGCTGATCCACGAGATCAACCTCGGCGCCACCGCCATCGGCACCGGCCTGAACGCCCCGGCCGGCTACGCCGCAGCAGCCTGCCGGCACCTGGCGGAGATCACCGGACTCCCGCTGGTGACCGCCGTCGACCTCATCGAGGCCACCCAGGACGTAGGCGCCTTTGTGCACCTGTCCGGCGTGCTCAAGCGCGTGGCGGTCAAGCTGTCCAAGATCTGCAACGACCTCCGCCTGCTCTCCTCAGGCCCCCGCGCCGGCTTCGGTGAAATCAACCTGCCCGCCGTGCAGTCCGGCTCCTCCATCATGCCCGGCAAGATCAACCCAGTCATCCCGGAAGTGGTCTCCCAGGTGGCCTACGAGGTGATCGGCAACGACGTCACCATCACCATGGCCGCCGAAGCCGGGCAGCTGCAGCTCAACGCCTTCGAACCGATCATCGTGCACAGCCTCCACAAGAGCATCTCCCATCTGGAGGCAGCCTGCCGCACCCTTACGGCCCGCTGCATCCGGGGAATCACCGCCAACACCGATCACCTGCGCCGCACCGTGGAGCAGTCAATCGGCCTGGTGACCGCCTTGAACCCCCACCTCGGCTACTCCACCGCAACCGCCATCGCGCAGGAAGCACTTGCCACCGGCAAGGGTGTAGCGGAACTCGTCCTGGAACATGGCCTCCTCACCGATGCCCAACTCCAGGAACTCCTCAGCCCCGAACGCCTGGCCAACCTCAGCAAGTAATCCCCTTGTAAGGACATCCCCAATGACAAACACACCCCTTCCAGACCACCTGATTGACGGTGGCCATGCGCATGCCACTGAGACCTCCCTGCACGCGGAGGACAAGGGCTACCACAAGAACCTGAAGCCGCGGCAGATCCAGATGATCGCGATCGGCGGTGCCATCGGTACCGGCCTGTTCCTGGGCGCCGGCGGCCGGCTGAACGCCGCGGGCCCGTCCCTGGTCATCGCCTACGCCGTGTGCGGGTTCTTCGCGTTCCTGATCCTGCGCGCCCTGGGCGAACTGGTCCTGCACCGTCCGTCCTCGGGTTCGTTCGTTTCCTACGCCCGCGAATTCTTCGGCGAAAAGGCCGCGTTCGTTTCCGGCTGGTTCTACTGGATCAACTGGGCCACCACCACCATCGTGGACATCACCGCCGCCGCGCTCTACATGCACTTCTTCGGCAACTACATCCCCTGGATGGCCGACGTCCCACAGTGGGTCTGGGCACTGACCGCCCTCATCGTGGTCCTGGCCCTGAACCTGGTCTCCGTGAAGGTCTTCGGCGAAATGGAATTCTGGTTCGCCCTGATCAAGGTCGCCGCCCTGGTCGCGTTCCTCATCATCGGCACCTACTTCGTCATCTTCGGCACCCCCGTGGACGGCCAGCAGGTGGGCATCAACCTCCTGTCCGATAACGGCGGGATCTTCCCCAACGGCCTGCTGCCCATGATCATCCTCATGCAGGGCGTCCTGTTCGCCTACGCCTCCATCGAACTGGTGGGCACCGCCGCCGGTGAAACCGAGAACCCGGAAAAGATCATGCCCAAGGCCATCAACTCCGTGGTCTTCCGCATCGCCGTGTTCTACGTCGGCTCCGTGATCCTGCTGGCCCTGCTGCTGCCCTTCACCTCCTACCAGAAGGGCGTCAGCCCCTTCGTGACGTTCTTCGGCTCCATCGGCGTCCAGGGCGTGGACGTGATCATGAACCTGGTGGTCCTCACCGCCGCCCTGTCCTCGCTGAACGCCGGGCTCTACTCCACCGGCCGGATCCTGCGCTCGATGTCCGTCAACGGTTCGGCCCCCAAGTTCGCCTCGCGCATGAACAAGGCCGGCGTCCCCTACGGCGGCATCGCCATCACCGCCGTGGTCTCCCTGCTGGGTGTTCCGCTGAACTACCTGGTCCCCGCCGAAGCTTTCGAAATCGTGCTGAACATCGCCTCCGTGGGCATCATCATGACCTGGGCCACCATCGTGCTGTGCCAGATCCAGCTCAAGCGCTGGGCCGACAAGGGCTGGGTGGAACGCCCCTCCTTCCGGATGTTCGGCGCCCCGTACACCGGCTACCTCTCCCTGCTCTTCCTGGTGGGCGTCCTGGTCATGGTCTTCATCGACTCACCGTTTACCATGCTCGTGACCGCGATTGCCTCCGTCCTCATGGTCATCGGCTGGTACGCCTGCCGGCACCGCATCCGCGAAATCGCCGAAACCCGCGAAGGCTTCACCGGAATGTCCCCGGTGGTCGCCAACGCCCCGGCTGACACCTTCAAGAAGTAACCGCGCAAAAACGTCAGACGGCGGCACCTGGGTTCTGGAATTCGCAGAACCCAGGTGCCGCCGTCGGGGTTTAACGGTGGCTGCTGCCTGTCACTTTGACGGCTTGACCACCATGGCAGATCCGCCGCCGCGCCTGACCGGCTCCGCGGCCGCCAGGACGCGCCCTTCCCCAAGGAACTCGATGGCGGTGGCTGCCCCGATTTCAGAGGCGGAGGTGAACGAGTCACCCGACGGTGTCAGCTTGTGGCCGAAGCGGGATGTCAGGGCCGCGCCATACTTGTCGATGAAGGCCGGTTCAGCGGTGACGCTGGCCGTGTTCCGCTGGGACGCACGGGGCGCCGCAATGGCGTCAGGGGTGCTCATGCCCAGGTCGATGCGGTTGACGATGGTCTGCAGGACCGTGGTGATGATGGTGGAACCACCCGGAGACCCCAGGGCCAGGAACGGCTTGCCGTCCTCCAAAAGGATGGTGGGCGACATGGAGGAACGCGGCCGCTTACCCGGCTCGATCCGGTTGGGGTCCGTGGCGCTGTAGACCGTGGAGAAGTCCGTGAGCTCATTGTTGAGCAGGAATCCGCGGCCGGGGACAACCATGCCCGAGCCGCCGGTCTGCTCGATGGTCAGCGTGTATTCCACCACGTTGCCCCACTTGTCCGAGACGGTCATGTTGGTGGTGGAGATGTTCTCCGTGTCCTTCTCATCGGCGAGCGCCGCCGGTGCCGCCGGGCAGGTGCCGTCGTAGTTGGCCACGTCGCCGGGCTGGACGGGCTTGGCTGCTGCATGGTTGGGGTCGAGTTCGCAGGCCCGTTCCTTGCCGAAGATGGGATCGGTCAGCGCCTCGGTGGGCACGTCCACGAAGGCGGGGTCGCCCACATACTTGCCCCGGTCAGCGAACGCCAGGGCGCTGGCCTCAAGGTAGTGGTGCAGCACGGCCGGCTGGTCTGCCTTCAGGCCGGGCAGGTCAAAGACATCCAGGATGTTGAGCGACTCCCCAACCGTAGTACCTCCACTGCTGGACGGCGCCATGCCATAGACGTCATATCCGCGGTAGTTCACGTGGGTGGGGTCCTGGTCCAGGGCTTCATAGTTGGCCAGGTCTTCCGCAGTCATGGAACCCACCGGGACGGGGAGGGTGGTGTCCGGGGACTTCGGCGGGCTCTGCACCGTCTTGGCGATCTCCTCCGCCAGCGGGCCCGTGTAGAACGCACTCATGCCGTCCTTGGCCAGCATGCGGTAGGTGGCGGCGAGGTCGTGGTTCTGGAAGATCGAGCCAACCTCGGGCAGCTTGCCGTCTTTCAGGTACAGGTCCTTGGTAGAGGTGAACGCCTCGAACCGCTTTTGATTGTCCTGCGTCTGGTTGCGGAAGGTCTCATCCACCACGAAGCCGCGGTCTGCAACCTTGATGGCGGGCTTCAGGGCGTCCTTCAGGCTGAGCGTGCCCCAGCGTTCCAGCGCCCGCTCCCACGTGGCCGGCGTGCCGGGGACGCCTACCGAGACACCGCTGGTGACAAGCTCAGGGGTGAACGGGTAGGGCTTGCCGGTGTTGGGATCGATGAACGCATCCTGCTTGATCCCGGCCGGCGCCGTTTCCCGCCCGTCAATGGTGCTGACCTTCCCGGACTTTGCGTCGTAATAGACAAAGTAGCCACCACCGCCGATCCCGGCGCTGTACGGTTCCGTGACGCCAAGAGTGGCGGCCGCGGCGACGGCAGCGTCCACTGCGTTTCCGCCCTTGCTCAGGACTTCGATGGCCGCCGCTGACGCGTCCGGGTCCACCGTGCTGACGGCGCCACCGTAGCCGGTGGCCGTGGGATTCTTGTCGGTCTGCCGGGGATCGGCGGACGCGGGGCTGATGGCCCCGGTGGTGACGCTCATTGCCAGCGCGGCAGTAACAGCTGCGAGCCGGCGTCCGAGATGTGGCATGGTGGCTCCTACGTGGGGTTTCGAGTGATGTGGGCCACGCTACTCTTCGGGTAGGACACTCTCAACGACTCCGGATGGGAAGGGCACCATGGCAGGATCCAAACTCGCAGTAGTGGGCGCCGGGAGCGTCGGCACGTCGCTGGCCTACGCCGCGCTTATCCGCGGCTCGGCCAGCAACATCGCATTGTTCGATGTCAACGCGCCCAAGGCAGAGGCCGAAGCCCTCGACCTGGCGCACGGCAGCCAATTCGCCGCAGCCTCCGGGACCGTCACCGGAGGCGGGGATATCGCCGTGACGGAAGGCGCCGACGTCGTGGTCATCACTGCGGGTGCCAAGCAGAATCCCGGCCAAAGCCGCCTGGACCTGGCCGGCACCAACGTGCGGATCCTGGAGCAGCTGATGCCGCCGCTGCTTGAGCGTGCGCCGGACGCCGTCTACGTCCTGGTCACCAACCCCTGCGACGTGCTGACGGTGGCCGCCCAGCGCATCTCCGGGCTGCCGTCGGAACGGATCTTCTCCTCCGGCACCGTGCTGGACACGTCCCGGCTGCGGTGGCTGCTGGCCCGCCGTGCGGGGGTTTCCGTCACCAGCGTCCACGCCAGCATGGTGGGTGAGCACGGCGACACCGAGTTCCCGCTGTGGTCCGGCGCCACCATTGGCCCCGTCCCTATACGCGACTGGACGGACGGCGGCGAGCGGATCTTCACCCCCGAATACCTTGCCGCCACCGCCAAAGAGGTGGTGCAGGCGGCCTACAAGGTGATCGCCGGCAAGGGGGCCACGAATTACGCCATCGGGCTGTCCGGTGCCCGGATTGTGGAAGCCCTGCTGCGTGACGACAACGCCGTCCTGCCGGTTTCCACCGTACTGTCGGGGCTCCACGGGATCTCCGGGGTGGCACTGTCCCTCCCCAGCGTGGTGGGCCGCGGCGGCGTGCACCGCGTCCTGGAAACGCCCATGGACGACGGCGAGCTGGCGGCTTTGCGTCACTCCGCGGACACGCTGCGCACCACCATGGACGCCCTGGGCATCTAAGCCGCCGTCATGCAACGCCGCCGCAACCCTCCGCCGGCGCTGGTTCGCATATGCTCACCACAGAAGTGCACGCTGAGCAGGCTCAACGACGAACCAAACAGGAGCAACGCATGACCAACTGGCGCATTAGGGATTTCCATTCGGCGGACCTGGACGGGATCCTGCACCTCTGGGAGACGCTCAAGGCCCACAACGTGGAACCTGTCTACGCCCTGTCCGAGGTCCTCGCGTCCTGCGAAAAGGACCATGCGGTGGTGGCGGTACAGGGCGAGCAAGTGGTGGGTACCGCCGTCGGACGTGCCGCGCACGACCAGGGCTGGATCGTCTTCCTGGCCACCCTGCCCGAATACCGCGGCAGGGGCATCGGCACGTCGCTGCTGGCCGCCGTCGAAAATCGTATGGCCCCGCACGGCCTGAACAAGCTTTCGGCACTGATGCCGGAATCCGAAACCCGGGTGGAGGCCTTCCTGGGCCGCGGCTTCGCGCTCAAGAAGAACCTGCGCTACTTCGAACGCACCATCCCGGTCCAGCGGCAGGAACTCGGCGCCCTGGGCCAGCTGGGCGGCCGTGTCCTGGCCCGGGACCTGTGGGAAAACGTGGCAGGCATGCGCAGGGAAAAGGAACTGCTGGAACGGCGCCTGGTGCTGCCGCTCGCCGAGGCGGACCTGGCCGATGAGTTCGGCGTGGTGCCGCCGCGCGCCGTCGTCCTTTTTGGGCCGCCCGGTACCGGCAAGACCACCTTCGCCAAGGCCATCGCGTCACGGCTGGAATGGCCGTTCGTGGAAGTTTTCCCCTCCCGCCTGGCCGGCGATCCGCAGGGCCTGGCCGGTGCCCTGCGCGAGACGTTCCTGGAGATCGCGGAGCTGGAGCACGCCGTGGTGTTCATCGACGAGGTGGAGGAGATCGCGTCCCAGCGCGCCGGCGATCCACCGTCCCCGCTGCAGGGCGTCACGAATGAACTGCTGAAGATCATCCCCGCGTTCCGTGAGCAGCCGGGCAGGCTCCTGGTCTGCGCCACCAACTTCATCCGAGCCCTGGACTCGGCCTTCCTGCGGCACGGCCGGTTCGACTACGTCATCCCCATCGGGCTGCCGGACCGGCAGGCGCGGGAGGCGATGTGGCAGCGGTTCATTCCCGCCACCGTTGTGGATGGGGTGGACGTGGAACTCCTCGTGGAACGGACCGAAGGCTTCTCCCCGGCAGACATCGAGTATGCCGCCCGGAGCGCCTCCCAGCGGGCGCTGGAAAAAGCAGTGTACGACGACGGCGGACTGGCCTCCGGAGGCGAGGTTTCCGTCCGTGAGGCGGTCCGGAAGGGTCCCTCCACCCAGGACTACCTGGACGCCATTGGTGACACCCGCACCACGGTGAGCCCCGAGGTGCAGGCGGACTTCCTGGAAGATATCGAGGCGCTGGGCCGGGTCTAGCTGGGACTTTTGCCCCTTTGCCTTGTCCTGGCGGAACACCAGAGTAGTGGCCATGGCAAAGATTCTGATCCCCTACGGGACCACCGAGGGCCAAACCGCCCGTATCGCCGAGTACATCTCCGATGTGCTGCAAGCGCACGGCCACGAGGCCGCCACGCTGGATTTGAAGCACGCGGCCCATGACCTGCCGGAGGGCTTCGACGGCGTCATCGTCGGCGCTTCCATCCACGCAGGAAAGCACGAGGGGTTCGTAGCGGATTTCGTCCGCAGGAACCGGGACGCCCTGGAGCACATGCCGGCCGCCCTGTTTTCCGTCAGCCTCTCGGCGCACGCCGATCCGGAAGAGGCACAGAAGTACGTGTCGGAGTTCGAGCACGCAACGGGCTGGCACCCAGCAAAGGTGGCGCTGTTCGGCGGCGCGCTCTTGTACACGGAGTACGGGTTCCTGAAGCGGATGATGATGAAGAAGATCGTCAGCAGCCAAGGCAGTGCGGACACGGACACCGGGCGTGACTACATCTACACGGAGTGGGACGGGGTGCGGCGGTTTGCGGAGGAGTTCATGGCTGTCTTGGACCGGAAACCCGCACCGGAATAGTCAACTCCCGGGCCAGACCCAAGGCTCGCTGGGCAAGCGTGCCGGGTCAAACGCGCCCAGGGCGTGGTTAAGGTTCCCCGGCGGCAACCCCAGCGAAGCCAGCAGCCGGTCCCGCACCTCCTCGACCGGGACGCCCGCTCCTGCGAGGTCCGCCAGCGTCACTGCGCCGTCGCGCTTGGCCAGCCTGGCGCCGTCGTGGTTCACCACCAACGGCACATGCGCATATTCCGGTACCGGAATACTTAGGAGGGAGGCGAGATAGGCCTGCCGGGGAGTGGAGGAAAGCAGGTCATCGCCGCGGACCACCTGGTCTATGCCTTGCGCGGCATCGTCCACCACCGCCGCAAGGTTGTACGCCGTCACACCGTCGTTGCGGCGCAGCACGAAGTCGTCCACAGCTCCCGTGTAGTCGCCACGGAGGACATCCTGCACTTTGTATTCCGTTACGTCCGCCCGCAACCGGATGGCCGCAGGGCGCGTGGACCGCTTGTACTCCAGCTCCGCCGGGTCCAGGTTGCGGCATGTGCCGGGGTAGGCGCCTTGAGGGGCATGCGGGGCCGACGGCGCCTCCTGGATTTCGCGGCGGGTGCAGAAGCACTCGTAGGTCAGGCCGGCTTCCTCCAGCCGGGTGATCGCCTTGGCATACAGGTTTCCCCGATCTGTCTGCCGGACGACGTCCCCGTCCCACGTCACGCCGATGGCGGCCAGGTCGCGCAGCTGCACGGCTTCAGCTCCTGCCCGGGCGCGGTCCAGGTCCTCCACCCGCAGGAGGAACCTGCGCCCCGTGGAACGGGCGAAGAGCCACGCAAGAATAGCTGTCCGCAGGTTTCCCACGTGCAGTTCACCGGAGGGGCTGGGGGCAAAGCGGCCGGCCGAGGTCATAAGCCAACCCTAGACGGAAGAACACAAGAGCCCCTCAGCTACCGATGACTACGGAAATCCGCTACGTCGGTAGCTCAGGGGCTCTTGCCGTGTTTGCAGAATGAGCGTGGTGTGAACAAGCCTCAATCAGCGGCGGCCTCCTTGCGGGAAGCGGTGTCCAGAGTGCCGGGTGGTGTGCCGGGAAACTGTAGCCTGCGGGGACCAGCGGTAGCCTTTGCCCTTGTTGCCACTATTCCAGCAGGCCTTCTACAGTTGGAACAACAAGCAGGCGCTGGATTAGTCAATCTGATCACTTCCTGCGGCTGAAGCAGGCAGGGAGTGGTCAATTTGCAGGAACTGGACGCCACGGACAAGCGCATCCTGAATGCCCTGGATGAGGACCCGCGCGTCCCCATCATGGTGCTGGCCCAGAAACTGGGCCTGGCACGCGGAACGGTGCAGTCGCGAATGGAGCGGATGACGGCGTCGGGCGCGCTGCGGCCCAACAGCAGCCGCGTACTGCCCTCGGCCCTGGGCCGGGGCGTTGCCGCAGCTGTCAGCGCGGAGCTGGACCAGAGCCATCTCAACGAGGCCATCGCCGCCCTGCGCAAAATTCCCGAAGTCCTGGAATGCCATGCACCGGCCGGGGACACCGACCTGCTGATCCGGGTGGTGGCCAAGAGCCCTGACGACCTTTACCGCGTCTCCGAGGAAATCCGCCTGTGCCCCGGCATCGTCCGGACCTCCACCAGCATGTTCCTGCGCGAAGTCATCCCGTACCGCACCACCGGACTCCTTGAGGATGGGCCGGAGCGCTGAGCCTACACCGGCGGCCCGGCGTTGGATTTCAGGTTTTTCATGACCAGGGTTGAGGTCAGCCGCTCCACCCCGGGCAGGGACGTGAGCTCCGTATCGTAAAAGCGCTGGTAGGCCGGCAGGTCTTCCGCGATGATTTTCAGCAGATAGTCCGGGGATCCGAAGAGCCGCTGCGCCTCGATAATGTTGGGATTCTCCGCCACCCGGTTCTCGAAGACCTCCATGGTGGACCTGTCCACCTGGCGCAGCGTGACAAACACGATTGCCTCAAATCCCAGGCCTACGGCAGCAGGGTCAACATCCGCCTTGTACCCGCGGATCACGCCCGACTGCTCCAGGTCCCGCAGCCGCCGGTGGCACGGCGCCACCGTCAGGCCCACCTTTGAAGCCAGCGCCGTGGCAGTCATCCGCCCATCCTCCTGGAGGTGGCGCAAAATACTTCGGTCGATCTCATCCATCACGCAATAAACATACTGCCTGAGGCGTGAGCCGGGCGAAAAAGGGAAAGCACTTTTGGCGCGATTCTCCCTATGGTTGCTCCTGAGAGCCCTTCGACAGGAGAAACCCATGAATCCGCAGCTGTTCCTGGCCTTCTTGGTGGTGGCCGCAGCGCTTGCCTGCACCCCGGGAGTGGACTGGGCCTACACCATTTCCGCAGGGCTCCGTCAGCGCAGCTTCGTCCCCGCAGTTGCCGGACTCTGCGGCGGTTACGTCCTCCACACGGCCCTGCTGGTGGCCGGGCTCGCCGCGGTGCTGGCCGGCATGCCCGGCGTCCTGGGCTGGATCACTTTGGCCGGAGCAGCGTACCTGTTGTGGCTCGGTGTGGGCACCCTCCGGTCCTGGCGGGGCGCCAGCTTCAGTGCGGATGCCGACGGCGGCTCGGGCACCCAGCTGCGCACCTTCCTGCAGGGCATGGGTACCAGTGGGATCAACCCCAAGGGCCTGCTCTTCTACGTAGCCCTCATTCCGCAGTTCGTCAGCGCCGACGCCTCCCTGCCTGTGCCGGTGCAGTCGGGGCTGCTGGGCATGACGTTCGTGGCGCTGGCCGGCCTGGTGTACACGGTAGTGGCCCTGCTTTCACGCACCCTGCTGCAGAGCAGGCCCGGTGCAGCGCGGGCGGTGACCTTGGCCAGCGGCATCATCATGGTGGCGCTGGGGGCGGTGCTGCTCGGTGAGCAGGTGCTGCCGTTCCTGGCCGGGCGGCCTTAGGTCCCGGCCCGGCGTGCTTCACAGCGGAATTCCTAGTCCCCGCTGAGTTCCTTCCAGTCCTGCTCCCAGATCCGCCGCATTTCCTCGTCCTTCCGGATGGGTACCGGCGCCTCAAGCTCCCGCTGCGGTTCCGGGTCCGCGCGCCGGCGCCCCCAGTCACGCGGGTTCAGGGACCGGCGGCTCGATTCCAGTACCAACATCGCCCTGTCCGTGAGCGCGTCGTTGCGGAGCGCCAGGTGCGTTTTGCGGCGGCGAAGGACTTCGGCGATCGCCTGGTGCGCAGCATCGAACCGGCCCTCCCGGCGCAAGGCACGCGCCCGGACCAGCAGCAGGGCTGCCGACAGGTCGTCCGCGTTCAGCAGCCCCTCGGTCCAGTCAATGACGGTACGGCTCCGACCCAGAGTGAGGGCCAGCGAGCAGCGCGCCAGGGCCATGGGGAGCGACGGCGGCAGCCCGGCCAGTGCGTCGAGCGCAGCTTCAGTGCGGCCCGTCTCGCGCAACGAATGAGCCAGGGCCAGGAACACCGATTCCTCGCTGAACAGGACGGGAATCTCCACCCGCTCGGCGAGTTCGATCCTGGTGACGATGCGGGTGAGGTAGGTGGAGGAGTAGCGGTTCGCTTCGTCGTCGTTCCTGGTGGTGAGTCCGCGCTGGAGGAGCTCGGAGGCGCGCAGGTAACCGCCGTGCTTGTACACCAGCAGTCCCGCCATCAGGTAGCAGAGCCCGGCCCATCCCGGGTAGGCGCGCGCCAAGGTGATCAGGCGCTCCGGTTCCCGGCTGGTGAAGACAGCCTCATGGATCGCCTTGGCCGGCTTGGGCAGCAGCCGCTTGAGCCGCGGCACCTCACCGTCGATGGACAGCAGGGCCGGATTGCGTCCGCCCAGGACCCCGGTGAGCAGGCCGCCTACTCCCCCGGCGAGGTCATGGACCGGAGTGCGCAGTTGGGCCTGCCCGAAAGGAGTGAGGTCGCGGCTGTCCCAGTAGATCGGTGCAGTATCCCCGGAGCTCATCCTTCCATGCTAGCCGCGGGAAGCTTTCGGCTGGCGCGGCCCCCGAAGCCCGGACACAGTGGACCTTGCTTAGTGACGGGGCCTTGTCCCACGCAGTATTTTCAGGAAAGGTAGTAAGCACCCTTAGTAATCATCCAGTAAGGAGAACTCCATGCAGATCGACAAAAACCAGATCCTCGAACTCCTGCGGTCCCAGGGAGACCAGGACAAGGCCTCGCAGGCGGAGTCCGAGCTGCCGGACCAGGTGGACACCGAGCAGCATGCGGGCCTGCTGTCCAAGCTGGGCATCAATCCGGCCGACCTGCTGTCGAAGCTTCCCGGCGGCTTGGGGGACAAGCTTCCGGGCGGCCTGGGCGACAAGCTCGGCGGACTGGGACTGTAGGCTCAGCCGTTGGCGGCGGCTATCCACACCCCGATAACCCAGGTGCTGGCTGCAAGGCAGGCGAGCCCGAATTCGGCGAGCATGCCAAGGCCAGTGGCCTTGAGCGCCGCCCAGCTGGACCTCGCCGCCGTCGAGAAGTTGCGGGTCCGGAGGAACTCGCTGAGCAGCAGGCCGGCGGCGAAGCCCACGAAGAGCCCTACGACCGGGATGATGAACATTCCCACCACGGCCGCCACCAGGGCCACCACGACGCTGCGGCTGGGAATGGCGTGCTGCTTCAGCTTCCTCCCCGTGAGGACAGCCCCGGCAGTCATCCCCGCGGCGACGAAGATCATGGCCACCGCGAAGACCACCCAACCGGCTGTCCCGGCGCCGCCCCAGATGGCCCAGGCCAGCAGGCTGACGCCAATCAGGACACTTCCGGGCAGGACGGGGATGATGGTGCCCGCCACCCCCACCAGGATTGCCAGGCCGCACAGGATGGTCACGACGGTCTCGGAGGTCATGGTCCCCAGTCTAGGGGCCGCTTAACACCGAGCTTCCTAAGCCACGACGGCGGTGCCTCCTTTCGCGCAGGAGGCACCGCCGTAGTGGTTTCTGCAGGAAGAAGCCTTACCCTGCTTCCACCGTCACGGCGACGGCGGCGGTCACGGCCGGGGCAACGCGCGGGTCCAGCGGGCTGGGCACGATGTAGTCAGCCGAAAGGTCCTCGGCCGCCAGCTCGGCGATGGCACGCGCCGCAGCAAGCTTCATGGCAGGCGTGATGCGGCGGGCGCCGGCATCCAGGGCTCCGCGGAAGATGCCGGGGAATGCCAGGACGTTGTTGATCTGGTTGGGAAAATCGCTGCGGCCGGTGGCCACGACGGCGGCGTACTTCACGGCCACCTCCGGCAGGACTTCCGGGTCCGGGTTGGACAGCGCGAACACGATGGCGTCCTGGTTCATCGTTGCCAGGTGTGCCTCGTCCAGCTTGGAGGAGGAGACGCCGATGAAGACGTCTGCTCCGGCCAGTGCCTCGGCCGGGCCGCCGGTGATGCCACGGGGGTTGCTGCGGCCGGCGATGTCTGCCTTCTTGCTTGTGGAATCTGCTGCCAGGTCCGGGCGGCTGCTGTTGATGACGCCGCGCGAGTCCAAGAGGACAACGTCGCTGATGCCGGCTGCGAGCAGGATTTCGGCGACGGCGATGCCTGCCGCGCCTGCGCCGGACACCACCACCTTCAGCCCTTCCAGCCCGCGGCCGGTGACCTTGGCGGCGTTGGTCAGGGCGGCGAGGGCCACGACGGCGGTTCCGTGCTGGTCGTCGTGCATGACCGGGCAGTCCAGGGCCTCGATCAGCTTTTCCTCCAGCTCGAAGCAGCGCGGGGCGGAGATGTCCTCGAGGTTGACGGCCCCGAAGCTGGGGCGAAGGCGGACCAGGGTCTCCACGATCTCGTCGACGTCGGTGGTGTTGAGGACCAGCGGGATGGAGTCCAGGTCGCCGAAAGTCTTGAACAGGGCGGACTTGCCCTCCATGACGGGCAGCGAGGCGCTGGGGCCGATGTTTCCAAGGCCCAGGACGGCGGTGCCGTCGCTGACCACGACCACCAGGCGCTCGGCCCAGGTCAGGGTGCGGGCCAGTTCCGGCTTGGCGTGGATGGCGCGGCTGACTTCGGCAACACCCGGGGTGTAGGCGATGGACAGGTCACGCTTGTTGGACAGCGGGGCTGTGGTGCTGATGGACAGCTTGCCGCCCCGGTGGGCTTCGAAGATCTCGTCCTCGGTCAGCGGGGCGGTTGCGGAATCGTCAATGGCAGTGATTGCGTCAATGGACACGTCGTTGTCTCCTGGTGCTCGCCGTGGGCGCACGGCACGTGGGGCTTGGGCCCGGCCGGGCCCAAGCAGGGAAAGTAGTGCGACAGGAAACCCAGGGGTGGCGGGTCCGCGGGAACGCCGGGGATGTTTCCGCCCTGCCGCTCCTGTGCCTCCATGCTAGGCAACGGAGGAACCACCATTTGGCGGCTCACAACAGCCATTTCCCGGGATCATGCGGTCAACAGGGCAACGTTGTGATCCAGATCACCCTATTATGGCGTATTTAAGCGGGTATTGGTCTAGGCCAGTTACGCGGATTTCGTCACTGTGAACCTCGAGTCCGCCTCAGGAGAGAGCCGGCCGCAGGCCTTCTTGAGGTCTTCCTCGGCCTCAAAGAGGGAAAGCCGGCGGTTCCGCACGGACTGGACCAGACCAGTGACGGTCAGCAGGAGGACCCTCGCCCCCACGGCGTCACCGCAGGCAGCGGTGACGAGCTTCTCACTGAGCGCGTCGATCTCGCACAGGAGGTCTGTGGTGTCCTTTTCAGGAAGGTAGACGCCACGGCTCAGGCACTGCTCCACCGCGGGCTGCATGACGCGCATGTGGAAGATCTCCATCAGCAGGCCGGAGAGCGCACGCCCCCGGAAGCGCGGGGAGGAATTGCGGGTCCCGGCCTGCAGCTCATCCAGCTGCTGCCGGTACAGCGCCAGCATCAGGTGCGTTGGCGACGGAAAGTAGCGGTACAGGGTGCCCAGCGGCACGTCCGCTTTTTCTGCCACCTGGGCTAGTTCCACGGCATCCAGTCCCGTGCGGGCAAACCCTGCAGCCGTATCGAGGATCCGTGCGTAGCGGAGGCGCTGGCGTGGAGCGGAAGGCCGGGCGGCCATGGGCGGATGGTCTGAAAAAGTCTCGGGCATCAGCATTCCGGGGTTGTGTTTTAGCGACTGCGGCCAGGAGCGCCCCCACTTCCGTACCGCCCTGCAGCCGGTTCAACTATACGGCACAGGTCCGTGCCCTAATTCGTCAGCCACCCTTACTATCGGTCCCCCCAGGGTCAGTTGACGCCCTTGATTTTCACCACGAAGACGGCGCCCAGCAGCCCAATGACGGCCGCTGTGAGGAACAGCGTCCGGTAGCCGCCCCCGTAGGTTACGGCCAGCAGCGCCAGCGCCGGCGCGACCACCTGCGGCAGGGAATTGGCCACGTTGATCACCCCCATGTCCTTGCCGCGGCTGACGGGGAACGGCAGGACCTGCGTGAGCAAAGCGAAGTCCACGGCCAGGTACGCGCCGAAACCGATGCCCAGCACGGCGGCGCCGGCAAGGGCTCCCGGCCACACAGGGAAGAACGCCATGATGGCACCGGCCATGGCAATGGTGGCGGAGGAACCGATAACGAAGGGTTTTCGCCGCCCCATCCGGTCGCTCCACGGTCCCGCCAGCACTGCGGTGATCATCACCATCACGGCATAGATCCCCGTCAGGACCAGCACGCCGGCGGCCGGATCCTCGTGGCCGATCACGTCCCGCAGGAAGAAGAGCAGGTAGACGATGGTCAACTGGTTGCCGACGTTCACCAGGAAACGGGTCAGCCATGCCCACGCGAAGTCCGGGTAGCGCCGGGGACTGATCCAGAAGCCGCGGAGGAACGCGCCAAGCCCGAAGGGCCCAGCGGTGTCCTTGGGCAGTGCGGGGTCGTTCCGATGGAACAGGTATGGCAGCACGGACAGCAGCAGCGCCCCGGCGCACAGCCAGTAGCCCACCATGAAGTTGCCCGACACCCCCGCACCGAAGACGGCCCCGGTGAGGATTCCGAGCGTTTGGCCCATAGCGGCAAGGCCGCCCACTCCCCCGCGCTGGACCACCGGCACCCGGTCCGGCACAGCGGCGGTAATGGCAGCGTAGGCGGCGTTTGCGCCGAGCTGCACCAGGCACCAGAACAGCACCATCAGCGCCACGGCGCCGGAGAAGGACATGGCCACCAGCGCGGCGGTGGCCAGCACCGCTCCGGCCAGCACCCACGGGGACCGGCGGCCGAAGCGGGACGTGGTCCGGTCCGAGAGCGCGCCGAAAAGCGGATTTGCCACCAGGGAGACAGCCGCACCGCAGGCCGTGACCAGCGAGAGGATGGCCTCCTTGCCGGGGGCGTCGATGGTGATTGCCTGCTGGCCGATGAACACGTTGATAGGGCCGAAGAAGGCCGCATTGATGCCCACGTTCACCAGCACCAGGCCGGTGACCCAGCGGGCGGTGACCTTGTGCACCGGCTCGGCGAGCGCCGCCGTCGTGCTTTCGCCTGCGGAGGTGCCATGTGCCGGCACAGGCGTGTTGGACAGACTCATTGGCTTGGCTCCCCCTGGTGCAGCCGGTTGGCGGTGCGATCAGACTATCGTGGTGCCCAAGCTGCCCCAACGGATAGAGGAGAACCAGATGAGCGCACCCACGCCGGCAGAAGCTTCTGCGGTTAATACGGCGGACCTTTACGACCAGCGCGGCGACGAACTGGCGTCCGTCTCCCTGCAGTTCCAGTCGCTGGGTGGCCGTTCGCACTTCAGCGGCCCGGTCCGGACCATCCGCTGTTTCCAGGACAATGCGCTGGTGAAGTCGACGCTCAACTCTCCGGGCAACGGGGCCGTGCTGGTGGTGGACGGCGGCGGCTCGCTGGGCACGGCGCTGATGGGGGACATGATCGCCGAAAGCGCGGTGGCGAACGGCTGGGCCGGCGTCGTCATCAATGGGGCCATCCGGGACCGGGTGGCGATCGGGCAGCTGGACCTGGGCGTCAAGGCGCTGGGCAGCAACCCGCGGAAGAGCCTGAAGGCCGGTGCCGGCGAGGTGGACGTGGACGTAGTGATCGACGGCGTGACCTTCCGTCCCGGAGCCACCGTCTGGTGCGATCCGGACGGCATCCTCGTCGAAGCGTAAAGCGAAAAATCTCCAAGGCGGGGAATAGAAAGAGCAGGTAAGATAGTTACTGAAAGCAACTATCGCTGCTTATATCCTTTTCTTTCCCTTGGAGCACCCATGTCCAAATCCACGGCCGCGCCCGCCGCCGGAGAAGCCCTGACGCAACGCCAGATCGTCACTGTAATGGTGGGCCTGATGCTGGGCATGTTCCTGGCATCGCTTGACCAGACCATCGTCTCCACGTCGATTTACACCATTGCCAATGACCTGGACGGGCTCTCCCTGCAGGCATGGGCCACTACCGCGTACCTGATCACCTCCACCGTCAGCACCCCGCTCTACGGCAAGCTAAGCGACATCTTTGGCCGCCGCCCGCTGTACCTGACCGCGATCGCCGTCTTCCTGGCGGGCTCCATCTACGCCGGGTCCGTGCACTCGATGACCGAGCTTGCCGTTGCCCGCGGCATCCAGGGCCTGGGTGCCGGCGGCCTGCTGGCCCTGGCGCTGACCATCATCGGGGACATCGTCTCCCTCAAGGACCGCGCCAAGTACCAGGGCTACTTCATGTCCGTCTTCGGCATCTCCTCGGTCCTGGGTCCCGTGGTGGGCGGCACCTTTGCCGGCTCCGCCAACATCCTTGGCTTCGACGGCTGGCGCTGGGTCTTCTTCATCAACGTGCCCATCGGCCTGGCCGCCCTGGTGGTGGTGTTCCTGTTCCTGCACCTGCCGGCCAGGCACCTCAAGCAGAAGATCGACTACTGGGGCGCCGCTGCCATCACCGTGGCCATCGTCCCGCTCCTGCTGGTGGCCGAACAGGGCCGCTCCTGGGGCTGGACTTCCACCAATTCGTTCGTCTGCTACGGAGTGGGCGTGCTGGGCATCGCGTGGTTCCTGCTCGCCGAGAAGCGCGCGGGGGACTACGCCCTGATCCCGCTGCGGCTCTTCCACAACATCACGTTCGGGCTGTCCTCGCTGCTGAACTTCATCATCGGCATCGGCATGTTCGGCGCCATCGCCATGCTCCCCATGTACCTGCAACTGGTCAAGGGCCTCACCCCCACCGAGGCCGGCCTGATGATGATCACTTTCACCATCGGCATCCTCTTCGGCTCCATCACGGCCGGCCGCACCATCTCAGCCTCGGGCACGTTCCGGATCTTCCCCATCATGGGCACCGGCATCCTGACCGCCGCCGCCCTGGTGATGGGCTCCGTCCTGAAAGTTGACACCGAGCTCTGGGTTCCCGGCCTCATTGCGGTGTTCTTCGGCGTGGGCCTGGGCTTCTGCATGCAGCCGCTCACCCTGGCCATGCAGACCTCGGTTCCGCCGCGGGACATGGGCGTCGGAACTTCCTCCGCGGCCTTCTTCCGCTCCATGGGCGGCGCCGTGGGAACCGCCGTCTTCATCTCCATGCTGTTCAGCCTGGCCGCTGACAGGATCGCCGAAGGAATGAAGGCCGCCGCCAGCGACGCCGCCTACCTGGCCGTCCTCAAGGACCCGGCCGTCGCTTCCGATCCGGCAAACGCCAAGCTGTACGACTTCTTCAAGAACGGCGCCTCCAACGACTCGCTCAACGACACCAGCTGGCTGCACACCGCCAACAGCACGCTGACCCGCCCCATCACCGAAGGATTCGCCACGTCCATCGACACGGTGATGCTGACGGCCGCGGCGCTGACCGGCCTGGCGTTCCTCATCAGCTTCGCCCTGCCGCGGAAGAAACTGACAGACCAGAACCCCTCCGCGCAGGACAAGGACAACATGCAGATCCCGGCACACTAGCGGGGCGGCGCAAAGACCAGACGACGACGGCGGCACGGCCCGCCGTCGTCGTCTTCTTTTAAGGTGCGCAGCACCGCGCCCGGGCAGCCCCCCCCCAAGTGGATCGAGGAGCCATGGCATGGAACACTTGCGGAAGCGCACCGGCGACGTAACCGGTTCTGCAGCCGACGACGTCCGCACCGCTTCCACCCATTCCAGAACCCAGGGAGAACCATGCCCACTGCACAGGAGCAGACCAATACCAGGATACCGCGGCGGGTGATCTGGCTGGCGCTTGCGGGGGCGGTGGGCGGATTCCTCTTCGGGTTCGACTCGTCCGTGGTCAACGGTGCCGTGGACGCCCTGAAGGAAGAATTCGCGCTGTCCGAGGCCGTGACCGGCTTCGCCGTGGCCGTCGCCCTGCTGGGCTGCGCGGCGGGCGCTTTCCTGGCCGGCAGGGTGGCGGACCGCCATGGCCGCATCCCCGCGATGAAGCTGGGCGCGCTCCTCTTCCTGGTCAGCGCCCTGGGGACCGGCTTCGCCTTCGGCGTGTGGGACCTGGTGTTCTGGCGCCTGGTGGGCGGGCTGGGCATCGGCCTGGCCTCGGTCATCGCCCCCGCCTACATCTCCGAGATTTCACCCCGGAAGGTCCGCGGCCGCCTTGCCTCGCTGCAGCAACTGGCCATCACCACCGGCATCTTCGCCGCCCTGCTCTCGGACGCGGTCCTGGCCACCACCGCCGGCGGTGCGGACCAGAACTTCTGGCTGGGCATTGAAGCGTGGCGCTGGATGTTCCTTGCCGCCGCGGTGCCCGCCGTCGTCTACGGCTGGATTGCCTTCACCCTGCCCGAGTCCCCGCGGTTCCTGGTATTCAAGGGCAAGGAGGACGAGGCCCGGAAGGTGTTCGCCTCCATTGCCCCGGCCGAGGACACCGACCGGCACATCCGCGACATCCAGGAGGCCATCGAAGAGGACAAGCTGGCCGGCCAGAAAGGCTCCCTGCGCGGCAAGACCCTGGGCCTGCAGGCCGTAGTCTGGGTGGGCATCATTCTCTCCGTGCTGCAGCAGTTCGTGGGCATCAACGTGATCTTCTACTACTCCACCACCCTGTGGAAGGCTGTCGGCTTCCAGGAGAAGGACTCCCTGGCCATCTCGGTGGCAACCTCGGTCACCAACATCCTGGTCACCCTGGTGGCCATTGCCCTGGTGGACCGCGTTGGCCGCCGCCCCATCCTCCTGACCGGGTCCGTTGGCATGGCCGTGTCCCTGGGGGCCATGGCGCTGGCGTTCTCCTCCGCAACCGGCAGCGGCGAGGACATCACCCTGCCGGGCGCCTGGGGTCCCGTTGCCCTGGTGGCCGCCAACATCTTCGTGATCAGCTTCGGCGCTTCCTGGGGCCCGCTGGTATGGGTTCTCCTGGGCGAGATCTTCCCGTCCAGGATCCGTGCCCGCGCCCTGGGCCTGGCCGCCGCGGCGCAGTGGGTGGCCAACTTCGTGATCACCCTTAGCTTCCCCGTCATGGCAGCCGCGTCCTTGCCGCTGACGTACGCCATGTACGCCCTGTTCGCGGCAGCGTCCTTCTTCTTCGTCATGTTCAAGGTGCCGGAGACCAACGGCATGTCCCTGGAGCAGGCGGAGACCCTGTTCGTACCGAAGGGGTCGGCCAAGGCCAAGTAACGCCCCACCACCTTGCACAGGAAAACAACAAACCCTCCACCACATGGCGTGATGGAGGGTTTGTTGTTTGATCAGCTGTGCCTAGACGACGTGCGGTTCGTGTGAGGACAGGTACTTGCGCCCGCCGAACGCGATGGCGATGGCGATCACCATAGCCAGGGCGCCGGCGAAGAACGGAACCTGCGGGCCGAAGTGTTCACCGAGCTGCGCCGCCAGGAACGGTGCCAGGGCGCCGCCCATCCAGCGGACAAAGTTGTAGCCGGAGGACGCCACGGGCCGGGGCGAATCGGAGACACCCATGGCCAGTTCGGTGTAGATGGTGTTGTTGACGCCCAGCAGCGCACCGGCAACGATGACCAGGACGACGACGGCAGGAACCGAGTGCCCGGCCGCCAGTCCCAGCCCCGCCAGGTCCAGCATGAGCAGGAACAGCGTTCCGGTCAGGACTTTGACGGCGCCGAAGCGGTTCTGCAGGGGCGGTGCCACGAAGACGGAGAACACGGCCACGGCCACGCCCCAGCCGAAGAAGACACCGCCGATTCCGTAGGCGTTCATGCCCAGGATGAACGGGGTGAAAGCCAGGATGGTGAAGAAGCCGTAATTGTAGAACAAGCCGCTTGCCGCCGTGGTGCGCAGTCCCTTGTGGCCCAGCGCCAGCAGGGGGTCGCGCAGCCGCACCTTGCGTTCGGGCAGCGGCGTCTTGGGCAGCAGGGTGATCAGCGCGATGAAGGCGGCGGCCATCAGGACTGCGGTGCCGAAGAACGGTGCGCGCCACTGCCAGCCGCCCAGGAGGGCGCCGAGGAGCGGGCCGAGGGAGATGCCCAGGCCCAGGGCGGCTTCGTAGAGGATGATGGCGGTGCCGGCGCCGCCGCTGGCCACGCCGACGATCACGGCGAGCGCGGTGGCGACGAACAGGGCGTTGCCCAGCCCCCAACCGGCGCGGAAGCCAACCAGTTCACTGACGCTGGCGGACAGGCCGGAGAGCGAGGAGAAGACGACGATGACGGCCAGGCCGATCAGCAGCGTCTTCTTGCCGCCGATCCGGGAGGAGACGAATCCCGTGATCAGCATGGCCAGCGCCGTGACCAGGAAGTAGCTGGTGAACAGCAGGGACACCTGGCTGGGGGTGGCGTTCAGGTTGGTGGCAATGGCGGGGAGGATGGGGTCCACCAGGCCGATGCCCATGAAGGCGAACACTGCAGCCAGGGCGGTGGCCCAGACTGCCTTTGGCTGCTTCAGGAATGAGGCTTTTTCAGCCTGCAGGGTTGATTCTGGTGCTTGCAGGGATTCTGCGAGCTGGCCGTCCATGGAGGGTACTCCTAAGTTTCGTACTAATCGGTTCAGTTCTGGAGCGATGCGTTGATCTTGTCGATGACCGGCAGGGCCTCGGCCAGGGCTTTGCGGTCCTGGTCGGTGAGGGTGCTGAGGATTTCGGCCATCACCTGGTTGCGGCGCTTGTTGGCGGAGTCGACGGCGGCGCGGCCTTCCTCAGTCAGGATCACGCGGACCGCACGGGAGTCCGCCGGGTCCGGCTCGCGGCGGGCCAGGCCTGCGCGCTCAAGCTTGATGATCTGTTCGGTGGCACTGGGCACGCGGACTCCGAGGTTCCGGGCAATCTCACCGACCCGCTGGCCGTCCCCAAGCATCATCTTGAGGGTGCTGAGCTGGGCGGCGCTGAGTTCACCGTCGGCGTCGAGGCGCCGAACCAGGTAGATACTGTGGCGGAGGGCTTCGCGGAACCCGCTGGCAAGCTCCTGCAGCTGGGCATCGTTCGTATTCATCGTTAGGTAGCCTAACATTTAGGCACCCTAACGGTCAAGGAGTTAGAGTTCCAGCTTCATGCCGACATGGCTGGCCTCGAAGCCCAGCTGCTCGTAGAACCGGTGGGCTGCCGTGCGGCTCTTGTGGGTGGTCAGCTGCATCAGCCGGCAACCGTGGTTCCGGGACTCCTGGACGGCCCATCCCACCATCAGCTTGCCGATGCCCTGCCCGCGAAGGGACGCCGCCACCCGGACGCCCTCAAGCTGAGAGCGCCAGGCTCCCTGCCGGGAGATGCCGGGGAGGAAGCTCAGCTGGAAGGTGGCAACAACAGGTCCCGCCTCCGCGCCCGGCGGCACCAGCTCCCCCACCGCCAGCAGGTGGGCGGGATCGGCCTCGATCGCGTCGAAAGCCCGCTCGTACGGTTCCATGTCCCTGGCGGTTTCGCGGCCGGCGCCCAGTGCGTCATCCGCCAGTAAGTGGACCAGGGCCGGCAGGTCCGCGCGGGTGGCGTGGCGGAGGCGGAACGTCCCGCCGTCGACGCCGGCAGTGAACAAAGCAGCAGCTTGTTTGGAAGTCACCCGCCCAGCTTGGCACAGCAAAAACCACGACGCCGGCACTTTTGAAAGTGCCGGCGTCGTGGTTTACGCAGTACGTCGGTTAGTCCGGAAGGCGGACCAGGTCAGGCGGGGGTGCGGGCCAGCTCCGCCTGCCGCTCCTCCACGAGGGTGGCCACGGCGTTGAATAGCGGGTGCTCCGGTTCAAGCCCCGTGATCCTGGCTGTGGCGTCGGCGGGGCTGGCGGATCCCAGGATGCCCGCCAGTTCGGTGGCTTCCGCATCGGCGGGATCGTTGAACCTCAGCGCGGCCGCGATCGCACCCAGCAGGGCCTCGGGCACGACGCCCCGTTCGGCAAGTTCCGCGGCAGGGCCGATGAACCGTTCGTGCCGGCTTAGCTTCCGCAGCGGAGCCCGGCCCACCCGGTTGACCGTGTCCGGCAGGTACGGGTTGGAGAACCTGACCAGGATTTTCTGGACATAAGCCTCCTGTTCGTCGTTGCTGAACCCGTGCTTGGCCACCAGCAGCTGCTTGGTTTCCTCCAGCACCGCGCGCACGTCCTCGGCCACGTCCTGGTCGGCCATGGCGTCGGAGATCTTCTCCAGGCCCGCTTCGAATCCGAAGTACGCAGCAGAGGCGTGCCCGGTGTTGACGGTGAACAGCTTCCGCTCGATGTAGGGCGAAAGGTCATCCACGAACGCGGCACCGGGGATCACGGGGGCGGAATCACCAAAGGCGGTGCGGTCGATGACCCACTCGTAGAAGGTCTCCACGGTGACGTCCAGGCCCTGCCCGGCCTCCTGGTTGGGCACGATCCGGTCCACGGCCGTGTTGGCGAACACCGCCTTGCCGTCCAGCACTGCGGCGGTGACGCCCGGCTGGGAGGCCACCTCCTTGGCCAGGATGTCCGTGGCATTGATGGCGTTCTCGCAGGCCATTACCTGCAGCGGCGCCAGGCCCGGCTCCCGCGCAACGATGCCCTTGGCGATCACCGGCGCCACGAACTTCAGGATGTGCGGACCCACCGCGGTGGTGACGATGTCCGCCGTCGAGATCTCCTGGACCAGTTCCGCTTCCTGGGCGTTGGAGTTCAGGGCACGGAAGTTGTCCACGGTGCGCACGGCGGGGTTCTCCCCCACCTCGTGCACCGCGTAGCTGTCGGCGTCTTTGAGCCGGTTGATCAGCTCCTCGGCGACGTCAGCGAACACCACTTCATACCCGGCATCATGCAGGAGCAGGCCCACGAAGCCGCGTCCGATGTTGCCGGCACCAAAATGTACTGCCTTCACTATGCGTTGACCTTTCCGAAGAGGTCCAGGACTTCGTCTTCGGAGGTGGCGGCCTCCAGGCGGGCCACCTGCTCCTTGTTGGTGAAGACCTTGGCAATGGAGGACAGGATGTGCAGGTGCTCATTGTTGATGCCTGCCACGCCCACCACGAACTTGACCTGCTTGCCGTTCCAGTCGATGCCTTCCGGGTAGCGGATGACGGACACTGCCGACTTGCGGATGTGGTCCTTGGCAGCGTTGGTGCCGTGCGGGATGGCCAGGAAGCTGCCCATGTAGGTGGACACCGATTCCTCGCGTTCGTGCATTGCGGCAATATAGCCCTCGTCCACGGCACCGCGGGCCAGGAGCAACCGGCCGGCCTCGTCGATGGCGGCGTCGCGGGTGGTGGCCGAACCGGTCAGAACCACGCTCTCGCGGGCCAGGATGTCACCGGAGCCATTGGCGGAGGCATCGGCAGCAGGGGCTGCGTCGACCGGGGCGTCGGCGGCGTGGGCACCGTGGGTGGTGCCGGCGCCGGCCGCCGCCGCCATTGCGGGCCCTGAAGCGGAGGCACCGCCGGGCGTACCCGCTCCCGCGTCCGGCCCCTCGGTGGCCGCAGCACCTTCGGTGTTGCTCTCCCGGACCAGGTCAACGATCTCGTCATAGCGGGGGCTGTTCATGAAGTTATCCACCGAGTAGTGCATGGCGCTGGAGGTGACAGGCTTGGCGCGTTCGGTCAGGTCCTGGTGGGTGACCACCACGTCGTAAGTGTCGCTGAGGTTGGCGATGGAGGCGTTGGTGACCTTGACGTCCGGGAAGCCGGCCGCCTTGATCTTGTTCCGCAGCACCGAGGCGCCCATGGCACTGGAGCCCATGCCGGCGTCGCACGCGAACACGATGTTCCGCACGGGACCAGCCAGCACGCCCACTCCGCCGCGGCCCGCCGCTGCGCCGGCAGCGGTTCCGGCACCGGCACCGGTCAGGTGGGAGGACACAGAGCTCTTCTTGCCCTTCATCTCCTCCATGCGGGCGGTGGCGTCGCCGAGGTCCGCCTCATCGCTGTGCTTGGTGGTCTTCAGGATCACCGAGGACACCAGGAAGGAGACTGCCGCGGCGAGCACCACGGACAGGATCACCCCGAAGTAGCTGTCGCGGGAGGTCTGCGCCAGCACGGCGAAGATGGACCCTGGGGCAGCAGGCGCCACCAGGCCGGAGTTGGTGACCGCAAGGGTGGCGATGCCGGTCATGCCGCCCGCGATGGTACCCAGGATCAGCAGCGGACGCATCAGGACGTACGGGAAGTAGATCTCGTGGATGCCACCAAGGAACTGGATGATGGCAGCGCCGGGAGCCGATGCCTTGGCGGCGCCGCGGCCAAAGAATGTGTACGCGAGCAGGAGGCCCAGGCCGGGGCCGGGGTTGGCTTCCAGAAGGAAGAGGATGGACTTGCCCTGCTCAAGCGACTGCTGCACGCCCAGCGGCGTGAGCACGCCGTGGTTGATGGCGTTGTTGAGGAACAGGACCTTGGCCGGTTCGATGAAGATGCTGGTCAGCGGCAGGAGGCCGTTGTGCACCAGGAACTGGACAAAGTTGCCCGCGGCGGTGCTGAAGGCGGTAACCAGGGGCGATATGCCGTAGAACCCCAGCAATGCCAACAGGGCACCCCAGATGCCGGCGGAGAAGTTGTTGACCAGCATCTCGAAGCCGGGGCGGATCTTGCCGTCCCAGATCGAGTCGATCTTCTTCATGGTCCAGCCGCCCAGGGGGCCCATGATCATGGCGCCGATGAACATCGGGATGCCGGCACCGACGATCACGCCCATGGTGCCGATGGCCCCCACCACGCCGCCGCGGACGTCGTAGACCATCTTGCCGCCGGTGTAGCCGATCAGCAGCGGCAGGAGGTAGGTGATCATGGGACCCACCAGGCCGATGTTCGGCTTCCCGTCGGTCTCACCGAAACCACCCAGTTGCGGAACGGGCAGCCACCCCTTCTCGATGAAGAGGGCGGTGATGATGCCCCAGGCGATGAACGCCCCAATGTTGGGCATGATCATGCCGGACAGGAATGTCCCGAACTTTTGGACGTGCACGCGCGCGCTGGTGCGGGGTTTTGCAACTGTCTCTGTTGCCATGTGATTTCCTAACCGTCATTCCTGCTGCTCCGCAGGATGGTCCGATGATTACGACGACGTACTGCTGGGTATTACCGGTTTGTGGGGCTAACCTGCCGGGCTGGTGGAGATCCGGTGGAGCCACTCGAGGAAGAGCTTGAGTTCCGAGCTGGAAAGCTGGTCAGAGTGCGAAGCCTGAAGTGCGGCGTTCAGGGCAATCGCTGCCACCACTACCGAGGACTTTCCGGTGCCGCCCGGGGCCGGGCCGCTGGCGGGCTCGGCGGACACCGCAAAGATCATGGCGTCCCGGGTCATGGTGGACAGTTCGAGGTTGCGTTCGGTGGCGGGTTCCGCAATCAGCATGAGAGTCACGCCCACGTTGGCCGCCAGGATGGACCTGGCCGCTTCCCTGGGCTGGACGTTCAGCTGGCCCGCCGCCGCTGCCTTGTTCAGCATGTCCTCCATCAGCGCTTCGGCATCGGCCACAATGGCCGGCCGGCTTTCCGGGCGGATATTGCCGAACATCACCAGGTACAGCTCGGGCTGGTTCAGGCCGAACTGGACGTGGTTGTCCCACATTCTCCGGATGTCCTCAAGGGGCTGTCCGGAGGGGGCGAAATCCCTTTCGCCCGCGACATATTCTTCAAACCCTGCGGCGACGACGGCGTCGAACAGACCTTCCTTGTCACCGAAGTGGTGGTACAGCGTGGGAGCCGAAACCCCCGCCAGCTGGGTGATCTGGCGGGTGGAAACCGGAGCTCCCGCGGAATTTGCCAGCAGTTCAGCGGCAGCACGAAGCAGTCGCATTTTGGGGGGAAGCTGGCCATCCAAACTCATAACCGCTACCCTAGCACCTATAGCGTTGCTATATGAACTGAATCACATACAATTTTTTCAGGCACGTTTCCTGCCCCTGGACGTAGCAGTCCTCCGGCCGGACCCGGCACGGCGCCGGAGCACTTGGCGGGCCTGTCTACCGGCAGAGAATGAGGACCTTCAGTGCAGAACTTCCCAGGAGTAGGCGTCAGCCCAGGCCGCGTCATCGGCGCCATCCGGCAGATGCCCAAGCCGATCAGCGAGCCTCCCGCCGGTGAACAGCTGGCCCCGGACACCACTGCCGAGGAAGCCACCGCGGCGCTGAAGGCAGCGGCTCAGGCCGTGCACGACGAACTGAAGGACCGTGCCGCCCACGCCACCGGTGACGGCAAGGCCGTCCTGGAGGCGACTGCCCTGATGGCCAAGGACACCATGCTGATCAAGGGGGCGGCCAAGCTGGTGGCCAGGGGCGTTTCTGCCGAACGAGCCATCTGGGAATCCGGCTCCTCCGTATCGGAAATGCTGCACAACCTGGGCGGTTACATGGCCGAACGCGCCACCGATGTCCTGGACGTGCGCGCCCGGATCGTGGCCGAGCTGCGGGGCGTGCCCGCACCCGGCATTCCCGCTTCCAACACCCCGTTCGTCCTGGTGGCAGAGGACCTGGCCCCAGCGGACACCGCCACGCTTGACCCCAACAAGGTCCTGGCCCTGGTCACCGCGGGCGGCGGCCCGCAGTCGCACACCGCCATCATCGCCCGCTCCCTCGGCCTGCCGGCCGTGGTGGCCGCCGTCGGCGTTGACGAACTGCCGGACGGCACCGAGGTGTATGTGGACGGCGCGGCCGGCAGCATCACTGCGGAACCGGACCAGACCCTCCGCGCAACTGCGGAAGCGTGGGCTGCCACGGCATCCCTCCTGGCCGAATTCACCGGTACGGGCGCGACGGCGGACGGCCACGAAGTGCCGCTGCTGGCCAATGTGGGCGGCGGCAAGGACGCCGAAGCGGCCGCCAAGCTGGGAGCCCAGGGCGTGGGGCTCTTCCGCACCGAATTCTGCTTCCTGGAACGGGACACCGAACCCAGCGTCGAGGAACAGGCCGCAGCCTATAAGAGCGTGTTCGACGCCTTCCCCGGCAAGAAGGTGGTGCTGCGGACGCTGGACGCCGGCGCCGACAAGCCGCTGCCCTTCCTGACCGACTCCACCGAGCCCAACCCTGCCCTGGGCGTCCGCGGCTACCGCACCGACTTCACCACCCCCGGCGTGCTGGACCGGCAGCTGGAGGCCATCGCCCTGGCCCAGCAGCAGTCCGAGGCCGACGTCTGGGTCATGGCCCCCATGATCTCCACCGCGGAAGAGGCTGCCCGCTTCGCTTCCATGTGCGCTGACGCCGGCATCAAGACGCCGGGCGTGATGGTGGAGGTCCCGTCCGCGGCCCTCACCGCGGAAGCCATCCTTCGTGAAGTCGGCTTCGCCAGCCTGGGCACCAACGACCTTACGCAGTACGCCATGGCCGCCGACCGCCAGCTCGGCCCGCTGGCCAACCTGAACACCCCGTGGCAACCCGCGGTGCTTCGCCTCGTTGGACTGACCGTCGAAGGCTCCCGCGCGGAAGGCCACAACAAACCCGTGGGCGTCTGTGGCGAGGCCGCCGCCGATCCCGCCCTCGCCGTCGTCCTCACCGGGCTTGGCGTCACCACCCTGTCCATGACCGCCCGCTCGCTGGCCGCCGTGGCAGCGGTCCTGAAGACAGTCACCCTGTCCGAGGCGCAGGAACTGGCCAAGCTGGCCCTGTCCGCGCCGAGCGCCACCGAGGCACGGGCCTGGGTTCGGGAGAAGCTGCCGGTCCTCGAAGAGCTGGGCCTCTGACGCCTCCTCCACGGCTCCGGCGTGCCGGCCGCGGCCGGGATAGGCTACGTGCATGGCACTGATAGCCCCCCGCGTCACGGCCGGCCTGCCCGCCGGCGACGCGCGCAGCCTTGCACGCGCCCTCGAGGACAGCAATGACATCACCGTGTTCGTGGACGGCACCGTCCACCGCCTGCCCGGACAGGCGCGGGACGCCGTCGTGGACCTCCTCGCCAGGCTGGGCCGTGGCGAGACGGTGACCGTGGGCAGCGTCGAGGAGATGCTGACCACCTCACAGGCAGCCGAGCTGGCAGGGATCTCGCACACCTACCTGCGCAACATGACGGACCGCGGCGAGATCCCGGTGGAATACCGCGGCTCACACCGCCGCATCCGGACGGCCGACATCATGGCCTGGCTCGACAAGCAGAAGCTTGCGGAACAGAAGCGCAAGCAGGGCAGGGACGCCGGGCACGACGCCGGCACGGGGGAATAGTGCGGACCCCATCGGCGTGGGTGCGCAGCCGGAAAGAGGTTGCGCTTCGCTCGGCCGACGTGGAAGCGAACGGTTTCAGGGGGCGCATTCTCTGGGCAGACGGTACCCCTGCCCCGGGTCCGGCTGCTGCGGCGGGCCCGGCAGCACCCGCCTACATCCTGATCCACGGCATCGGTGTTTCGCACCGCTACCTGCGCCGGCTGCACGGTGAGCTTGCCGCCGTCGCCCCTACATACTCGCTGGACCTTCCAGGATTTGCCGCAACCCCCAAGCCGGGCAGGCAATTGTCCGTAGCGGACTACGGCGCCTTCATCGCGCAGGCGCTGAAGGCAAGCGGTATCAGCTCGTACATCCTGGTGGGTCATTCCATGGGCGTGCAGTTCGCCATCGAGGCGGCGCTCTACGCCCCGGGGCAGGCACAACGGGTGGTGTTGATGGGTCCCGTGGTTGACTCACGGCACCGCAGCGTCCGGCGGCAGGGCCTGGCCCTGTTCCTTGATGCGCTCCTCCGCGAAAACTTGTCCTCCAACTGGCTGGTCTTCTCGGACTACTTCCGCTGCGGCCCCCGCTGGTACTTCACCGAGCTCCCCGTCATGATGTCCTACCCCACCGAAGCACGGCTGGCTGGCGTCAACGTTCCCGTCCTGGTGCTGCGCGGCAACCATGACCAGGTGGCCGGTGCCGACTGGTCGCTCCGGCTCTCGCAGGTGGTACCGCAGGGAAGCTTCGTAGAGATTTCCAGGGCTGGGCACGTGGCACAACACCTGCGCCCGCGGGAGGTGGCAGCCGCGATCAGATCCTGGGCCGCGCCGCCCATCGTCGCATCTTGAGCGCGGCGTGCAGTTCCAGCCGGGGAAGGCCCTTCAAGGGGTCCACGCCCAGCAGTTGGCGGATCCGGCCGAGCCTGTTGTAGATGCTGCTCCGGTGCAGGTGGAGCTTGCCGGCCACGTCCTGGACTGATCCGTCGTTGTCGTAGAGCAGTTCCAGCACCGGGATGAGCTCGCCGTTGCGGTCGTGGTCCTCAAGCATCCGGAAGTACACCGAGCCGGAGTCCGCCCAGGCCCCCACTCCTCCCCCGGCCGATGCGAGCAGCTGGTACACGCCAGTGGACCGGCAATCCACCAGCTCGCCCAGCTGCGGATCCACCGCCGCCGCCTGGGCCGCCACCCGCGACTGCCGGTATGCCTCGGCGAGCTGCCTGGTCTTGGCGAATCCCTCGCTGATGCCCAGGATGATCCGGTGGACCGGGCGGCCGGAGCGCTTGGCCAGCTCCAGCTGGTAGTGCACCAGGACCTGGGCATGGTTGGCGCGGCCGGTCGATTCGCGGAACAGCACCACGGAATGGGTCTCCGTGCCGGCACTGAAGAGGGCGGCATCCATGCCCACCGTTGCCTGGAGCGCAGTGGAGCGGTGGATCAGGGTGGACGCGATGGGGTCCGGGCCGCTGGCCCAGCCGTCGGCATCGAGTACCGTAACCATCTGCCACGGCCCCCGGCCCTGGACTTCCTTCCAGCCGGCCACCGCTGCCACCGCGTTGGGTTCTCCGGAGCATGCCAGCAGGAACTCACGCTCACGGCTGCGTCGGAATTCGGATTCGGCGGTGTTTGAATCGAGCAGGAGGCCGGAGAGCAGCTCCAGCTCATGGTTGACGCCGGGCAGCTGGGTGAGGATCGCCGTCGGGCTTTCCTCCGCCGAATCCTGCTGCACCCACAGGTACCCAACCCGGAAGCCCCGGACCATCAACGGAACGCAGACCCGGCCCAGCATGCCCAGGTCCGGGTTGGCCGGGACCACGACGGGCCGCACGGCGGTGGCAATCCCGTGCGATAGCTGCCATGCGCTCACGTCCGCCGGGACCTTCTTGCTCAGGAGGAAGTTCACCCGCACCCGGTCGGCATGGGACTGGTTGGAGCTGTAGGCAAGCAGCAGCCCGTCCAGGTCCTCGAGCGACAGGCCACGGCCCAGCTTCTGCGCCACCTGCTCGACGAGCTGTTCCACACCCTGCTGCTGCATGGGCCAACAGTACTGCCTTGGAAGCGTCCCGCACGAACGGACAGGAGGCGACACCTGACGCTTCAGGACTCGACAGATGTCGAGCTGCAGCGGACAAAAACCGCGGAATTCCAAGGTTTTTGAAGTCCTCACGGTCCGGGACTCATGTCGCCTGGCTCACAGCGGGATTTATCGTTGAAGCACGAAATTCCTTCCGCCTTTCCGGCCCACCGGCCCCAAAAACTGGAGCAGACGATGATCATCGGCGTCCCCAAAGAAATCAAGAACAACGAATTCCGGGTGGCCATCACCGCCGCCGGCGTCCACGAGTTCCTCACCCACGGCCACACCGTCCTGGTGGAGCGCGGGGCAGGCCTGGGTTCGGGCATCACCGACGAGGAATATTCGATTGCCGGCGCTGAGATCGTCAACGAAGCCGATGACGTCTGGGCCCGCGCCGACATGGTGATGAAGGTCAAGGAGCCCATCAAGTCCGAGTACCACCGCTTCCGCAAGGGCCTGATCCTCTTCACGTACCTGCACCTGGCCGCCGAGCCGGAACTGACCAAGGAGCTCATCAACTCCGGCGTCACCGCCATCGCCTACGAGACCGTCCAGGAGGGCCGGACCCTCCCGCTGCTGGCCCCGATGTCCGAGGTTGCAGGCCGCCTGTCCGTCCAGGTGGGCGCCACCTCGCTGATGGCTCCGGCCGGCGGCAAGGGCGTCCTGCTCGGCGGCGTGCCCGGCGTCCGCCCCGCCAAGGTGGTTGTCCTGGGCGCCGGTGTGGCCGGCACCAACGCCGCAGCCATGGCCCTGGGCCTCGGCGCCGACGTCACCATCCTGGACATCAACATCAACCGCCTCCGCGAGCTGGACGCCCAGTACCAGGGCCGGCTGAAGACCGTTGCCTCCAACAAGTACGAGATCGAAAAGTCCGTGGTGGACGCCGACCTGGTGATCGGCTCAGTCCTGATCCCCGGCGCCAAGGCCCCCAAGCTGGTCACCAACGACCTCGTGGCCCGCATGAAGCCCGGCTCGGTCCTGGTGGACATCGCCGTGGACCAGGGCGGCTGCTTCGAGGACACGCACCCCACCACGCACCAGGAACCCACGTACAAAGTGCACGACACCATCTTCTACTGCGTGGCCAACATGCCCGGCGCCGTGCCCAACACCTCCACCTACGCGCTGACCAACGTCACCCTGCGCTACGCCGTGTCCCTGGCCAACCTGGGCGTCAAGGCGGCCTTCGACCGCGACCCCGCCCTCGCCGCCGGCCTCAACATCGCCGCCGGCCACGTGGCACACCACTCCGTGTCCGAGGCCCACGGCCTGCCCCTCGTGGCCGACTGGCACGAGCTCGTCTCGGCCTAAGTCCCCTTCATCGATTGCTCCGTAACTGTCCTTTTGAACCCTCAGAACGGCAGTTACGGAGCAATCGATGAGTTTTTTAACCCAGTTCCCTCGCACTCTCGATGATCTTCAGGACCTCTACCGCGTCCTCTGGGTCTACGGGGAGGGGAAGGGGCGACTCCGCTCCGCCGTCGAGGATCTTTTCTGCCAGCAGCCGGTAGAACTCCGGGTAGTTGCCGCGTTCGGTGGGGAGCCGGTCCAGGTGTCCGTCGCGGCCCAGGAGGCCGGCCCATTCCGGTGCCTCCACGCCGTAGTCGGCGTCCAGGGGGCTGCCGCCGGCAGCCATGTAGGGTTCCTGCGGGTCCACGCCGTTCTTGGTGAAACCGCCGATGGAGCCCAGGACCCGGAAACGCGGTCCCTGCTGCGCTCACAGGGCATTCATGGTGAGGTGGCTGATTACGCCGGAATCATGGCGCAGGGCCAGGAAGACGTCGTCATCCGCCCTCTCGTCGGAGCGCCGCGCCGTCAGCTCCGCGTGCAGCACGGTGGCCGGACCAAACAGCTGGAGCGCCTGGTCGATCAGGTGGCTGCCGAGATCGAACAAGGTGCCTCCCCCGTCCGCAGCCGTGGCGCGGGCTTTCCAGGCCTTGCCGATGGTGGGCGACCAGCGCTCGAAACTCGAATCGAACCTGGTCACCTCGCCCACCCCCTTGACGGCCAGCAGCTTTTGCAGGGTGAGGAAGTCGCCGTCCCACCTGCGGTTGTGGAACACCGTCAGCACGCGGCCCCGCTGCCGGGCCAGGTCAACCAGTTCCTGTCCCTGCCCACTGGTGACCGCGAACGGCTTGTCCACCACCACGTCCAGGCCGCCCTCCAGCGCGGCCTTGGCCAAGGGGTAGTGGGTCACTGGCGGCGTCGCCAGCACCACAAGGTCAAGGTCTTCTGCCCGCTCAAGGACGGCGGCGCCGTCGCGCACCACCTCCACCCCCGGAAGCCGGGACGAGGCACTTGCCTGCCGCCCGGCGTCGGACGTTGCAACGATGTCCAGCGAGTAGCTGGCGTTGGTGGCCAGCAGCGGCGCGTGGAACACGCTGCCGGCGTGTCCATAGCCGACGACGGCGGTGCGGATGGTGCGGGGTTCGCCTTCGGTACCGGTCATGGAACTACGCTACCGCCGGGGCCGCGCGCATAAAGAAGAAGCCGGCACCCCTGTTGCCCAGGGATACCGGCTTCTTCGCTAGGCGGCTAAGACCGCCCTAGTGGTGTCTACTTCTTTTCCCAGCCGATGGTGGTCCAGTCCGGAACCTGCGAAAGGCTCTGGAACAGGGACGGTCCGTAGTTGGCCAGGCCCTTGCGGACGAAGGAGATCTGCGGGCCGTTGAAGACCACGCCCATGGAGTAGTACTTGGCCATGTGCTCCTTTTCCACATCCATGGCTGCCTTGTTGCGGGCGGCATTGTCCTCGATGGAGGCGAGGTCGGCGATCTTCTTGTCCAGCTCGGCGTCGCCCAGCTTGTTCTCGTTGACCTTGGAGTCGTAGTACTGCTTGACAGCGTCGGTGGCGTCCGCGCCTACGGTGTAGCCGGAGATGCTCAGGTCGAATTCGCGGCTGCCCAGGACCTTGCCGAAGTCGGCGGAGGCGCGCTGGTCAATCCCCACGTCCATGCCGCCGGCCTGAAGCTGCTTCTGCAGGGTCTGGGCCACAGCCAGGGTGGTGGGATCGTCACCGAAGTTGCTGATCTTGAAAGCGGCAGGCTTGCCGTCCTTCTCCATGACGCCGTTGGCATTGGCGGTGTAGCCGGCGTCGGTGAGGACCTTCTTGGCGGCGTCCGGGCCGGTCTCCTTGACGGGGTAGTTGTCCTGGTAGTAGTCGGAGAACGGCAGCAGCATCATGGAGCCTGAGCTGGGCTCTTCCCAGTTGAGGCCGTTGAACCGGACCTTGCGCAGGGCTTCGCGGTCCACGGCGGCGAAGATCGCCTTGCGGACGTTGACATCGGTGATGCGCTGGGCGTTCAGGTTCAGGCCGCCCGCGAACAGTCGCTGGCCGCGGCGGATGTCGGTGTCCTTGGTGCCGTCCAGCTGCTTGTAGAGGGAGATGGTGTTGGCGTTCATGGCGTCAATCTCGCCGTTCTTGAACGCGGCGATCTGGGCGCTGGTTTCCAGCTGGCGGAAGGTCACGTTGGACAGGACGGGCTTCTGGCCCCACCACTTGTCGTTCGGCACCAGGGTGACGGTCTTGGCGGCGGTGTCGTACTGGTCCAGCTTGAAGGGGCCGGCCATCCACTCGGGGTGCAGGTTGCCGTTGTAGCCCTCGTTGAAGATCTCGGGGGTGTTGACGGCGGGGTGGATGAGGCCGAAGAAGAGCGAGTCCACCGGGAAGACCGGGCGGCTGGTCTTGACGATGACTTCCTTGTCGTTGCTGCCTGCCTCGACCGAATCAACGAACTCGTATGCGCCGGAGCTGACGATGTCGTAGCCGGCATCCGGGCTCTTGAGGATGTTCCAGGTGTTCTTGAAGGCCTTGACGTCAATGGGCGTGCCGTCGTTGTAGGTGGCCTTGGGGTTCACCTTGATGGTGATGGTCTGCTTGCCGTCCTTGACCTCACTGTCCACCGACTCGCAGAAATCCGTGTTGGGGGTGACCTTGCCCTTGAAGTCCACCTTCCAGCAGCCGCCGATGCCGCCGCTGTTCATTCCCACGGGGTTCATGGGCACCTGGAGCGCCGAGTTGTCTGCGCTGTTGCCGTTGTTGGAGAACCCGTTGAAGTCGGGGCCGATGTTGCCCAGCGGCAGGGTGACCTTGCCGCCCTGCTGAAGATCGGCTGCCGGCTTTTCGTTGATGCTGATCAGCTTGGACAGGTCGCTGCCCGAATCCTGCCCCTTGGCGGTTTCGGGGCCGCTGGCACCGCCACCGCCGCCGCAAGCGGTCAGCGCCAGGGCCGCAGCAACCGCTGCAGCTCCGCCGATCCTGTTCAGTTTCCTCATGGTTTTCCCTTCATAGGTGCGAGTGGTGGAGCGTGTGGGTCGAGAAGCCTCAGGGTGCATGGTGGTCCGCCGGTTCGTGGACCACCAACATGTCCTCATCCAGTTCCCCGTCAGGGAAGAAGCAGGCGAACTGCTGGTCCGTGGCGGTTGCCGCGGCTTCCAGCGGCGGTTCGAGGGTGAGGCACTTTTCCTGCTTGGCCGGCGGCAGCGCCGCGAAGACAGGACAACGGGTGGCGAAGTTGCAGCCCTTGGGTGCCTGCAGCGGCGAGGGCAGGTCACCCTGGAGGATGATGCGTTCGCGGGTGCGTTCCAGCTGCGGGTCCGGCACGGGGATGGCGGAAAGGAGCGCGCGCGTGTAGGGGTGGCGGGGGTTGTCGAACACCCGGTCCACGGCCCCGACCTCAACAATCTTCCCGAGGTACATGACGGCCACGCGGTTGGAGATGTGCCGCACCACGGAAAGGTCGTGCGCCACCAGCAGGTAGCTCAGGCCCAGCTCGGCGCGCAGGTGGTCCAGGAGGTTGATGACACCTGCCTGGACGGATACGTCCAGGGCCGACACCGGCTCGTCCAGGACCACCAGCTTGGGGTTCACGGCCAGGGCACGGGCGATCCCGATCCGCTGCCGCTGGCCACCGGAGAACTGGTTGGGGAAGCGGTTGACGTGGTCCGGCTGCAGGCCCACCAGCTTCATCAGCTCCATGATCCGCTTCCTGATGGCGGCGCGGTCCATGCCCGCGTTCTGCAGCGGCTCGGCAAGGACCTCGTACACCGTGAACCGCGGGTCAAGGGCGCCGGTGGGGTCCTGGAACACCATCTGGAGCTCGCGGCGCATCTTTCCCTTGGTCTTTGCGTCGGCCGCCTGCTTGTTGCTGAGGCCGCCAATCACTACCTCGCCGTCCTGGTCCGGATGGAACTCCATGATTTCCAGCAGCGTGGTGGTCTTTCCCGACCCCGACTCGCCCACGATGGAGAAGCACTCACCTTCGCGGACGTCGAAGCTGAGACCGTCCACCGCCTTGACGGTTCCGATCCTGCGCTTGATCAGGGCGCCCCTGGTCAGCGGGAAGTGCTTGCGCACGTCCTTGAGTTCCAGCACGGTGGTCCGCTCCGCCCGGGGAATCGCGTCGAAGCGTGACACGGGCACCGGTGGGGCGGCGAACACATCGTGGACGTCCACTTCCCCGCCCAGGGCCTCGGACTTGATGCAGGCAGCCCGGTGCCCCTGGCCGTCGACCGGTGCCAGGGCGGGCTCGCCCTCGAGACAGGCGTCCGATGCCAGGGGGCACCGGGGGGCGAACGAGCAACCGGTGGGTGGGTGCAGGAGGTTCGGTGGCATGCCTGCGATGGGAACCAGCGAAGTCTTCTCGGCCACGTCCACGCGCGGGACGGCGCCGAGCAGGCCCAGGGTGTAGGGCATCCGGGGGTTGTAGTAGATATCGTCCACGGCGCCGGTCTCCACGGGCTTGCCCGCATACATGACCATGATGTCGTCCGCCATCCCGGCCACCACGCCGAGGTCGTGCGTGATCATGACGACGGCGGCCCCGGTCTCTTCCTGCGCGGTGTGCAGCACTTCGAGGACCTGCGCCTGGATAGTGACGTCCAGGGCCGTGGTGGGCTCATCGGCGATCAGGACGCGCGGGTTGTTGGCGATGGCGATGGCAATCATGACGCGCTGGCGCATGCCGCCGGAGAACTCGTGCGGGAAGGCTTTCAGCCGTTCCCTGGGGCTGGGGATGCCCACCATGGCCAGGAGTTCGACGGCGCGCGCTTCCTTGGCTTTCCTGCTCATGGTGGGGTGGTGGATGGTGAGCGCTTCGATGATCTGGGTGCCGACGGTGAACACCGGCGTGAGGGAGGACAGCGGGTCCTGGAAAACCATCGCCAGGTCGTTGCCGCGGTACTGGCACATGTCCTTGTCGCTGAGCCCCAGCAGCTCGCGGCCCTTGAGCCGGACGGACCCGGAGACCTCTGCCGTTGGCGGGAGGAGTCCCATGATGGCCAGGGAGGTGACGGATTTGCCGGAGCCCGATTCACCTACGATCCCGAGTGTCTTTCCGGGCATCAGGTCAAAGTCGACGCCCCGGACAGCATGGACCACGCCGTTCTCGGAATTGAAACGGACGTTCAGGTCGCGGACCGACAGGACCGCGTCGGTGGGGGCATGCAGTCCTGCCACGTGCAGCCGCTCGACGTCGGACCGTGCAGGCTGGGTGGCTCCGGTGGTGGTTTCGCTGCTCATGCCGTCTTCTTTTCCGCGGTGGTTTTCCGGGCTTTGGCCTTCTTGGCCTTGCCGGTGGAACTGGAGCTGGGGTCAAAGGCGTCACGCAGACCGTCGTTCATCATGGCCAGGGATCCGGTCAGCAGGAACATGACGGCGAGCGGAACCCAAAACATCCACGGGAAGGTCTGCACCTGCGAGGTTGCCGCGCCGATCAGCACGCCCAGGCTCACGTCCGGGACCTTGATGCCGATGCCGATGAATGAGAACGCCACCTCGGCAAGGATTGCAGCGGTGACGCCGCGGGTGATGTCCAGGATCAGCAGCGAGCCGATGTTCGGCACCAGGTGGCGCCAGACGATCCGGCGCGGCGGGACGCCCATGTACTGGGCAGCCTTGACGAAGTCCCGCTGCATCAGCGACATGGACATGGAGCGGATCAGGCGGGCGGTGCCCATCCAGCTGAACACCAGCAGGACGATGATGAGCAGCAGCCACGAGGGAAGGTCGCGCTTAAGGCCTGCGCCTCCGCCGCTGGTGGCAACTGCCACCACCAGGAGCGCCGGCATCATGATCAGCGCTTCCAGGATGAACAGCATCACCTTGTCCACTTTGCCGCCAAAATAGGCCATGGTGCAGCCGTAGACCGCGGCAACCAGGACCGAGACCAGGCCCACCACCAGGCCGATCAGAATGGAAATCCTGGTGCCCTCGACGGTCATGGCATAGAGGTCGATGCCCGCCTGCGACGTGCCGAGGTAGTGGTCGGCCGACGGCGGCATCCCGATGTTGAAGGGGTCGATCGTTTCCTTGTCCCACTGCGTGAAGAACCCGCCGATGAACGAGAAAACCGTCAGGGCCAGGAAGATGGCCAGGCCCGCCACTGCCGTCTTGTTGCGCAGGAACCGGCGGAAGATGATGGTGTTTTTGCCGATGACGACGTCGGCGCTTTCCAGGTGCGCATCCTGCGCTTCGGCGGCCAGGTCTACCGCGTTGAGATTGGTCATGGTTACTGCACCCGCACTCTCGGGTCGACAAGCGTGGTGGCGAAGTCCGCCAGGATGGCGCCGATGGCGAAGATCACTGAGCCGTAGGCCAGCGTGGCGGTGGCGGCGTTGACGTCCTGCAGCGAAATTGCATCAATGCTCCAGGAGCCGACGCCGGGCCAGGCGAAGATTTTTTCGGCGAAGAAACCGCCGGCGAAGATGGCCGGGATGGTGAAGGCGATGCTTTGGGCCACCGGAATGAAGGAGACGCGCAGCGCATGGCGGGCGATGGCCTGGTTCCGGCTCAGGCCCTTGGCCCGGGCAGTCCTGACGAAGTCGGCGTTCACGTTGTCCAGCAGGTATTGCCGTTGCGCGATCTGGTACGACCCCCAGCCCACCAGGGTGATTGCGACCGTGGGCACCGCATAGTGGGCCAGGAGGTCGACGAATTGGGGCCAGCCGGGCGCAACGCCTGGAGTGGAGATGCCCGTGACAAAGAAGATGCGGTTTCCCGCTGATTCGTTGATGCTGATGGCGCCCAGCTGCACAAGGAAGTAGGCGATGGGTGCAGGCACAATGTGGGCAAGGTAGCTGTAGGACGTGATGGCGCGGTCCTGGAACCTGTATTGCCGCGCCGCCGAATAGACGCCCAGGGCAACACCAATGACCAGGGTCAGGATGATCGAGGCCAGGAAGAGCCGGGTGGAGATCCAGACGCGGTCCCCGAACTCGGCGTTGATGTAGGCGCCGTTGGGGCTCCGGCCCCAATCCCAGCGGGTGACGATGCCGGTCAGCCAGTCAACGTAGCGCTCCCATGGGCTGAGGTCCGGGTCCAGTCCCTTCAGCCGCATGGAGTTGGCCACCTGTTCCGGGGTTGGCCGGGGGATCCGCTCCTGCTCGAGCAGCGCCGGTTTGAGGGAGCTGACAGCCAGGAAATACCCGGCGGACGTGGTGAGGAAGATCATCACCACATAGGTGATGCCGCGCTTGGCGAGGTACTTGAGCATGGCCGCTGCAGGATCCTTCCGTCTTCCCCCGACAAGCACGGATTGTGCCGCCTCACCGGGTCCCGAACCAGCGGGTAGCTGGCTTCCCGCAGCCCTATGGGCAGGTCCTGGTGGACTATGTCGCGGGTCACATTCCAGAGGAAACTATCACAAGCCCCAACCCGAAAAGCGCGGTAATCCCTCGAAATCCGGCGCGCCGTATCAGATCGTTATGAATAGTTCTGTGAAGTTGGTTTGACTGGACGCGCTGGACCGCCGGCGCGTAGCCTACGCGGCTGTTACAACCCGTGTCACAAGATCGCGCCACGAGACGGCAAGGCGGTCACGTGTGACACCGTGGTCGCGGATGAGGTGCAGGAGCCGCTCGGGGTCCAGGGTCGCGGTAAGGGAACCTGCCATCAGCCAGGGCTCCGGGGAGTCGACTCCGGCTTCGCGCAGCAGCATTTCCACGTGCTGGTTCCAGAGGGCGACGGCCGGCACTTCGAACCGTCCGCGCGAGGCATGGCCCGCTGCAAGGACCAGGTCCCCGAACTCCACCACGTAGGCAATCCGCTCGGCGCCAAAAGCGATAAGCCGTTCGAGGGGCGCAGCGCCTGGCCCCATGGGCGGCGGGCCGAACAGAAAGCGGGCCTGGAAGGCGGCCTCCGAATCATTCAGCAGGGTCAGCATCAGCCCGGCCCTGCTCCCGAAGCGGCGGAAGACGGTGCCCTTGCCCACGCCTGCGTGCTCGGCCAGGCGGTCCATGGTGAGCGCCCCCGCTCCGCCCTGTTCGATCAGTTCGCGGGCAGCCAGCAGGAGGCGCTCCCGGTTGCGGGCGGCATCGCTGCGCTCCGCGGCCGTTACCGGCATTTCCGGCCGCACTGGGATGGAACTCACAAAGACAGTGTAGCCAGAGGGAATAGAAGCGGACCGCGGTCCGTTTACTCTGGGTGAAAGGCTGCAAAGCCTGAAGACAGACCGCACGCGGCCCCCGCCGCGGCCCCTAGCCAGGAGTTTTCATGACCAAGAGCACCGTACTGACCCTTGTGGGCAGCCTCCGCGCCGGATCCACCAACCAGCAGCTGGCGGAAGCCATCCAGCTCAACGCACCGGAGCAGGTGGACGTGGTGATCCACGAAAGCCTGGGCAACATCCCGTTCTACAACGAGGACATCGACGTCGAAGGCCAGGTCCCGGCCGCAGCGGCAGCACTGCGCGCGGCAGCCCAAGAAGCCGACAGCGTCCTGCTGGTCACCCCCGAGTACAACGGCACCGTTCCCGCCACCTTGAAGAATGCCATCGACTGGCTGTCCCGCCCCTTTGGCGCCGGCGCCCTGGCAGGCAAGCCGACCGCCGTCGTCGGCACCGCTTTTGGCCAGTACGGCGGCGTGTGGGCCCAGGATGAGGCGCGCAAAGCCGCAGGCATCGCAGGCGCAAAGGTCCTGGAAGACGTCAAGCTTGCCGTCCCAGGTTCCATGGTGCGCTTCGCCGAAGTCCACCCCAAGGACGACGCCGAGGTAGTGGAGCAGATCAAGGGCATCTTCGACGCCCTGGCCGCATCGGCTCCGGCAGCCTAGCCCGTCCCGCATCCCGCGGTGCCCGGTACGCCCCTTGCGTACCGGGCACTGCCGCGTTAAGGGGCGGGCGCAGGCGCCGTGACCAACTCTTGTCCCAACCGGTACCGTCCGGACATCTGCGGCAGGAAGGGCGGCCATAGCGTTAATCCACTGGAACTACCGGATCGGATTGCGGCCCCATGGCAGGAAAAAGAAGCTGGGACAGCCGCGGGCTTGGCGCCATGGTTGCCGTGGGATGCCTGGCCCTGCTGCTCACCGGGTGCAGCGCCCTCCTCCCCAAGGCGGACGGGCAATCCCCTGCCGCAGCCGGGAGCACCGGACCAAGCGCCGCCCCGCTGGCCTTCCTGCCGGCCACAATTCCCGCCTCCGGATCCGGAAGCGGTGCTGCGACAGCCCTTGCCGCCCTGGGCAGCGGCACCGACGCAACGGCCGCGCCGGTCACGGCGTACTTCGTCCTGGTGGACGACGGCGGCAGGCATGGGGTCCGCTTCGGCTGCAACGACAGCCTGGTGGGCGCAGCCCTGGCCGGCGGTGCGGGGGACGGCAGGCTTAAGGCGGCGATCAACGCCCTCCTGGGTGCGGAACAGCAGCCGCACAACCTGTACAACGCGCTGGGCAGCTCCCGGCTGAGGTTCCTGTCCGGCAGCTTCGACGGCACCACAGTCACCGTCTACCTGTCGGGAACCCTGAACCCGGGCCGAACCTGTGACACGCCCCGGGTTGAGGCCCAGCTCACCCAGACCGCCCTTGACGCCGTGGGCGCTGTCAGGGCCGCCATCTACATCAACGGTGAAAGCCTGGCTGACTACCTGAAGTTGCAGTAGCCGGTCGCCTGGGGACGAACTTTCCGCGGGTAAATCGTGGATAAACAGCTGTTGCTTTTGGAGCAACAGCGGGCTGTATCCTGACTCTGTGACCCACGAAACACTTGACGCTGCTGCCGGCACCCTGCCGGCAGAGGCCATTGACGCCATCGAACGTGCTGCCACCTCCGCGCACCGGCACGAAGAGCTCTTCTCAGAGCGTGCGGCAAACATCCGCCAGTCCGCCGTGCGCGACGTCTTCGACATCTCGATGCGGCCCGGCCTGGTGTCCCTGGCCGGCGGAAGCCCCTACCTGCAGTCGCTGCCGCTTGACCGCCTGGCGGCGACGGCTGCGCAGATCATCGCCGAGGACGGCCTCACTGCCCTGCAGTACGGCGCCGGGCAGGGAACCGCGGAGCTGCGCGCCCAGATCTGCGAGGTCATGGCCGCCGAAGGCATCCTCGATGCCAAACCGGAGAATGTGGTGATCACCGCCGGCTCCCAGTCGGCACAGGACGTGGCCACCAAACTCTTCTGCAATCCCGGTGACGTAGTGCTGGTGGAGGACCCCACCTACGTGGGCGCGTTGAACACCTTCGAGGCCTACCAGGTCCAGGTGGAGACGGTGGAGATGGACCAGTATGGACTGGTCCCGGAACTGCTGGAAGCCCGCATTGCGGCCCTGCAGCTGGCCGGCAGGAGCATCAAGTTCCTGTACACCATCCCCAACTTCAACAACCCCTCCGGCATCACCCTGGCCAAAGAACGACGGCAGCAGATCGTAGACATATGTCGCAGGGCGAATATTTTGGTGCTGGAGGACAACCCTTACGGCCTGCTCCGTTTCGAGGGGGAACCCCTCGCTCCCCTGCGGGCAGCGAATCCGGATGACGTGATCTACCTGGGCTCTTTTTCCAAGATCTTCGCCCCAGGCCTCCGCATCGGCTGGGCCCTGGTACCGGAACACCTGCAGCGCCGCTATTACCTGGCCGCCGAGGCCGTGACGCTCTGCCCGCCGGCCCTGAACCAGATGCTGGTCTCGGCCTACCTGGGCGGATACGACTGGAAAGGGCAGATCGAAACCTATCGCGGGCTGTACGCCGAAAGGTGCCGCGCCATGTTGGCCGCCCTCAAGGAATTCATGCCGCGCGGAACATCCTGGACCAGCCCGCAGGGCGGCTTCTTCGTCTGGGTGACGCTGCCCGAAGGCGTCGACACCTATCCGCTGCTGCTCAAGGCGATCGACGCCGGGGTGGTGTTTATCCCGGGAGCCGCCTTCACGCCGTCGGACGAGCCATCCAACAAGCTGAGGCTCGCCTTCAGCGCCGTGCCTCCTGACGCGATTGCCGAAGGCGTGCGCCGCCTTGCGCCGGTGCTGCAGGAAGCCATTGCCGCGCTGTAGCGTAAGCCACACGAAAGCCGTAAACCGAGCAAAGGAGCATGCATATGGGTGGAATCATCGTTGTAGGGGTTGACGGCAGTGAGACCGCAAAGAAGGCGGCCGAGTCGGCCAAGGACCTGGCGGCAGCCATGGACGCTTCGCTGCACGTAGTCTCCGCCTTCGACAGCGACCGGACCGAAGTGTTCGGCAGCGGCAGCGACCGGTGGATCGTCTCGGACGCGGACGCGGCAGAGCAGGTAGCGCGGACCGTGGCGGAATCGCTGGGCCGCGACATCACCGTGACGTACTCCGCGGCACGCGGACGCCCTGCCGACGCCTTGATCAAGGAAGCGGTCCGAATGGACGCGCGGATCATTGTGGTTGGAAACCGGCGCATGCGCGGCGTTGGCCGGGTGCTTGGCAGCGTGGCCAACAGCGTTGCCCACAATGCTCCGTGTGACGTCTACATCGCCAACACCTACGACGTCGACTAGGCCCTCCAGCAACCCCCGGGCGTAACCCCGGACACTCCCCGTGGTGGCGGACATCGCTGCGGGGGGTGTCCGTTCTCACCGCCATATCACCGTTTCAGCTGGTGGCGCAACGATAAAATTGTAGAGGCCCCCAAAGGCGTGGACACTGACGATTCCACCCCCAGCGAAGGGCTTCCCTTGATTACTCTGCAGCGCCGCCAGCTGGTTGGTCACGACATCCTCCTGGCCCGCCACGGCAACCACATCAGCTCCATGCGGGTGGACCGCAGCAACGACCGGGTGGTTGCACTGCTGGACGACGGCAGCCTGGACAGCGCGCCCAACCTGATCACTCCCGGCCTTCAGCTTCCGGCGACCGTCCGCAGCGTCCTGCGCGAGGACTGGAAGCTGCTGAGCGCCTGGGCCGGCATGGCCGCCTTGATGGGCGTCCTGATGACCGGCGCCGCGGTGGCCTTGGGAGCTACTGCCGATCCGGCGATCATTGACGCCCTGACTGCCTACAACGCGTACTAAAACCCCGTAGCTGCGCGTGCTCTGCGGGGCTCAGCCCACCAGCCAGCTCCGCAACAGCCACCAGATCCCGGCCATCACTACCCCGCCGAACAGCGAACCCGCCACCACCTGCGCCAGTGTGTGCGCCCTCAGGACCACCCTTGACCAGCTGACCGCCGGAACCAGGAGCAGCAGCGGCGCCCATGCCGGGCCCAGCATCAGCACTGATACGACGGCGGCGCAGGACATCGCGGCGGCGTGGCCGCTCATTTTCCAGAACGGGCTGACCGCAGCCAGCACCGCGACTCCGCCCACCACCGCCAGGACCATGGCCACCACACTCGACGGCGCGTCCACGGCACTGAGCACCAGCAAACCGACACCAATGGAGGCCAGCGCCATCAGCAGCACGGGCGCACGCTGCTTCCGGTCGCTGACGTGATGGTCCGTCACCTTCCCCAGCCGGACCAGGACCAGCAGCACTACGAGCGGAACCACGCAGACAAAGAGGGCCGCCAGCGCGCCGTAGCCGATGGATCCGGGAAACCCCGCCTCCGCCAGCGGGCTGATCAGCAGTTGGAGGGAAACCACCACCGGTGGCTGGAAAACCTCAGTCAGCCATCTGGCGGTCCGGTTCTTGACCCGGATTGACCCGCCACTTGCCGTCACCGGCTAATCCAGGAGGAGCGCGGGCTCTTCCAGGATGGCCGCGACGTCGGCCATGAAGCGGGCGGACAAATCACCATCCACCACGCGGTGGTCGAAGGATCCCCCAAGCGTGGTGATCCAGCGGGGGATCACCTCGCCGTCCAGCACCCAGGGCTTCTGCTTGATGGTCCCGAAGGCCACGATGGCCACCTCGCCCGGGTTGATGATGGGCGTGCCCGTATCGATGCCCAGGGCGCCGATGTTGGTGATGGTGAGCGTGCCGCCCTGCATTTCAGCCGGCTGCGTCTTCCCGGCCCTGGCGGTGGTGGCAAGGTTGTTCAGGGCCAGGGCGAGTTCCTTGAGCGACAGGTCCTGGGCGTTCTTGATGTTGGGCACCATGAGGCCGCGCGGGGTGGCTGCGGCGATGCCCAGGTTCATGAAGTGCTTGACCTGGATCTCCGCGGACCCGTCTCCGTTGTCCACCCACGCCGCGTTCACGCTCGGATTCCGGGCGGCCGCCCAGATGACAGCCTTGGCCAGGATGAGCAGCGGTGAAACCTTGACGCCCTCGAAGTCCCGCGAGGCCTTGAGCCGCTTGACGAACTCCATGGTGCGGCTGGCGTCGACGTCCACGAAGATGCTGACGTGCGGTGCAGCGAAAGCGGACTCCACCATCGCCTTGGCCGTGGCCTTGCGGACGCCCTTCACCGGGATCCGCTCCACACGCTGGTCCTGCGGCTTCCCTGCCTTGCCCCAGAAGCCGTCAGCCTTGTCCAGTTCGGCGTCGCGCTGGGCCTGGTAGCTCACCAGGTCCTCCCGCGTCACCTCGCCGCGCGAGCCGGTGGCCACGACGTCCGCAAGGTCGATGCCCAGGTCGCGGGCGATCTTGCGGACCGGCGGTTTGGCCAGGACGCGGTTGACCAGGCCGGTGATGGTGCCACCCAGGGTTGGGCGGTTGTCGACGGCGGCAGGTGCGCCCGCGGACACCTCTGCGGGGGTCCGCGGCTGCACGGGCTCAACCTCGGGGGCGTTGACCGTCACGGCAGCGGCAGGTGAGGTCTTCCGCGGACGCCGCTTAACGGCGTCGGCCTTCGGGCCGGAACCCACCAGCGGACCGCCGGCCGGGGCACCGGCGCCAGTGCCGCCGTCGTCCGTTCCCTCCGGCTCTTCGTCCTGGGGAAGCGTCCCGTAGAGCGGCTGCGCTGTTTGCTGCGGCTGCGCCGGCGCCTCCGGGGCGCGCACGTCTGCCGGGGTGGGGTCGCCGGCAACTTCGTCGCTGACGCTGATGATGGCGGTCCCGACGTCGACGGTCACCCCTTCCTGCACCAGCAGTTCGGTGACGGTACCGGCAAACGGGGACGGCAGTTCCACGATGGACTTGGCGGTCTCGATTTCACACAGGACGTCGTTGATGGCCACGGCATCGCCGGGCTTGACCTTCCAGGAGACGATTTCCGCTTCCGTCAGGCCCTCGCCGACGTCGGGCAGGTTGAACTTGTTCAGGGTCATGGTGTCCTCAGTAGGAGAGGGCGCGGTCCAGCGCCTCCAGGATGCGGTCGATGTCCGGAAGGTAGTCTTCCTCCACCTTGGCAACGGGGTACGGCATGTGGAATCCGCCCACGCGGATCACCGGGGATTCGAGCGAGTGGAAGGCGCGTTCGCTGATGCGGGCCGCGATTTCGCCGCCGATTCCGCCGAACGTGGGTGCCTCGTGCGCCACGATCAGCCGTCCGGTCTTTTGCACGGACGCGGTGACAGTGTCGAAGTCAATCGGCGAAATGGAGCGCAGGTCGATGACCTCAACGCTGCGGCCGTCCTCTTCAGCGGCGTTGGCAGCGGCAAGGGCCACGGGAACCAGCGGACCGTAGGCCACGATGGTGGCGTCGGTCCCCTCCCGGAGCACGTGGGCCTTGAACGGGTCTTCGGCGGTGCCCGGCGCCTGGACGTCCACGTCCCCCTTGAGCCAGTAGCGGCGCTTGGGTTCGAAGATGATCACCGGGTCCTGGCACTGCACGGCCTGCTGGACCATCCAGTAGGCGTCGTGCGGGTTGGAGGGGGTGATGATGCGCAGGCCCGCCGTGTGGGCGAACAGTGCCTCGGGGGACTCCGAGTGGTGCTCCACCGAGCCGATGCCGCCGCCGTAGGGAATGCGGATGACCACCGGAACGGTGAGATTGCCGTTGCTGCGGGCATGCATCTTGGCCAGCTGCGTGGTGATCTGGTTGAAGCCGGGGAAGACGAAGCCGTCGAACTGGATTTCACAGACCGGGCTGTAGCCGCGCAGGGCCAGCCCGATGGCGGTGCCGATGATGCCGGACTCCGCCAGCGGAGTGTCCACCACGCGGTCGGGGCCGAACTCGCCGATCAGCCCGTCGGTGACCCGGTAGACGCCGCCCAGGGGGCCGATGTCCTCGCCCATCAACAGGGATTTGGGGTTGGCGGCCAGGGTGGCGCGAAGGCCCTCATTGATGGCCTTCGCAATGGTCATGGTGGTCATCAGTGGCCTGCCTTTGCTGCCTGCCCGGCGGATTCTTCCTCGCCGGCGAATCCTGCACTGTATTCCTCGAACCACGCCAGTTCCTCCGCCACCAGCGGGTGCGCTTCAGCGTAAACGTTGGCGAAGGCCGTCCGGATGTCCGGGTTTTCGAGATCGTGGGCGGTGCGGCGGACATACGCGGCCAGCTCGTCGCCGTCGGCCTTCACCTTTGCGAAGTAGGCGTCGTCGGCCAGGCCTTCCGCGCGCAGGTACTTTTCCAGCCGGGCCAGCGGGTCCTTGGCGCGCCAGGCGTCCTCTTCGTCGGAGTGCCGGTACTTGGTGGGATCGTCCGCGGTGGTGTGTGCACCCACCCGGTAGGTAAAGGCCTCAATCAGGACCGGGCCCTTGCCCTGGCGTGCGTGCTCGAGCGCCCACTCGGTGACCGCGTGCACAGCGATCACGTCATTGCCGTCCACCCGGATGCCGGGGAAACCGTAGCCCTTGGCGCGGTTGGAGAGGGGCACGCGGGTCTGGACGTTGGTGGGCACGGAGATGGCCCAGTGGTTGTTCTGGCAGAAGAACACCACGGGGGCCTTGTAGGAGGAGGCGAACACCATCGATTCGTGGACGTCGCCCTCAGAACTGGCTCCGTCGCCGAAGTAGGCAATGACGGCTGCATCCGGCTGCTTGCCTGCCGGATCCGACGCCGCGAGCTTCTGGTCCCGCTGGATTCCCATGGCGTAGCCGACGGCATGCAGGGTCTGCGCGGCCAGGACCAGCGTGTACAGGTGGAAGTTGGTGTCCTTGGGATTCCAGCCACCGTTGGAAACCCCGCGGAACTGGCGCAGGAGTTCTGCCAGGTCCACGTTGCGGGTCAGCGCTACACCGTGTTCGCGGTAGGTGGGAAAGATGTAGTCCTGCGGCTGGCTGGCCCGGCCCGAGCCAATCTGCGCTGCCTCCTGGCCGGTAAGCGGGACCCACAGCGCCAGCTGCCCTTGGCGCTGGAGGGCGGTGGCCTCGACGTCGAACCGGCGGATGGCGGCCATGTCGGAGTAGAGGCCGCGGAGGTCCTCCGGGGTGAGCTTGTCCGCGTAATCACTGAAGACCGGATCGGCGCCCAGCTTTCCGTCAGGGCCCAGCAACTGCACCATCTGGGCAGGGGGCTCGCCCATGACGGCCTCAGCATCGGCCTCCCGCTGGTCGTCTACCGCTGTTCCGTCGAACTCGGTGGAAGGCAGATGAGTGCCCATACCGTCTCCTTGCCTGCCGCATCCGGATGCAATGCGATGTCGTGAGGATATATGCCTTACAAGGAATACATTCCCTTTACGGCATATACATTGGCTTACTGATCCTAACTTTATCTGCGGTAAGTAGCCGGAGGGCTACTTGTTAAGCACTAGGAAGTTGCTGGCGCCTTTGTATAGTCGGCACACAACTGGAGGAACCGTGAGTTTGCCTCGGGTTCCCCGATGCTGACCCTCACGCCTTCCCCGGCGAACGCACGCACGGAGAGGGCCCGCGTGCCCGCGAACTCCGCAAAGGCCGTGCTTTCGGCACCAAGGGCGAGCCATACGAAGTTTCCCTGGGCATCGGGGACCGCCCATCCCAGCTCCCGGAGGCCAGCCATGACGCGCGTCCGCTCATCCACGAGTTTTTGTACCCTTTCCACAACCTGGGGGTAATTCTCAAGGGAAACAATTGCGGCTTTTTCGGCAATCTGGGACACGGCAAAAGGTGTTGCGGAGACCCGAAGGTACTGGGTCAGTTCGGGATGGGAGACGCTGTAGCCCACGCGAAGCCCGGCCAGGCCATGTGCCTTGGAGAACGTGCGGAGCACCACAACATTCGGGTATTTGCGGTACAGCGCGATTCCGTCCACCGCGTCCTCCGCCCGGACGAACTCCTGGTAGGCCTCATCGATGACCACCACGACGTCGGCCGGTACGGACCGGATGAAGGCCTCAGTCTCAGGTGCGGTGAGGGCCGGGCCGGTGGGGTTGTTGGGCGTGCAAAGCAGGATCACTTTGGTGCGGGCACTCACGGCGGCCGCCATGGCTGCGAGGTCGTGCCGTCCGTCAGCCGTTACGGGGATCCGTACGCTCTCGGCGCCCGCCAGGCCCACGCTGATGGGGTATGCCTCAAAGGAGCGCCAGGCATAAATGACCTCGTCCGCCTTGCCGTCGTCGTTCTGGCCGGCAAAGGCCGCCAGGATCTGGTTAAGCGCGCCCAGGCTTCCCGCTCCGGTCACGATGTCCTCGGCAGGCACGTCAAGGAAGTCTGCGAGCGCGGCACGGAGCCTGCTGCTCAGGGGATCCGGGTAGCGGTTGACGTCTCCCTGGTTGGCAATGGCGTCCAGCACCGCCGGAATCGGCGGCAGGGGGTTTTCATTGGAGGACAGCTTGTAGCTGGCCAGTCCGCTGACCGCGGCCGGCGGCTTTCCTGCGGCATAGCGGGGCAGCCGGTCCAGCACCGGGCGCGGCGCGATTCCGCCCGCCCTGGTTTCAGATGAAGTCATGGCCTCTAGCCTACTTCGAGGCCCTCAAGGGTTCCGGGGAGCGAACGGCAGAAATTTAGGGTGGTCCCAGCCGCCCGGAAGGACGGTATGGAAGCATGGTGCCATGGGTTCCTTCATCCTACGGGTCGTCGTTAATGCCGCTGCTCTTTGGGTGGCCAGCTGGGTCCTGCCCGGTATGGAAATCTCCAGTACTGCGGCATCTGATGCTGTGGCCAGGACCGGCATTTCGCAGGACACCGGGACCATCGGGATTGTGGTGGCTTATCTCTTTATCGGCCTCATTTTCGGCGTGGTCAACGCCCTCGTGCGGCCTCTGGTAAGTCTCCTTGCGCTTCCCATCACCATCCTGACGCTCGGCCTGTTCGCGATAGTGATCAATGCAGCGATGCTGTACTTGACCTCCTGGATCAGCAGCTACACCCCGGTGCACCTCACCTTCGATTCTTTTTTCTGGACTGCGGTGCTGGCTGCGATCATCATCTCCCTGGTCTCGCTGGTGGCAGGACTGTTGCCGGGCGGCCGCCGCTGACGTTCCGCGGGACCACAAGCCGGACCTGCCCCCAACCAGGCAGGACTCACCCGCCCAAGTAGGAATCCCCGCGGAACCAGGTACCTAACAGGTGCCTTTCCCGGTGACGGTTCCCAAAAGTCCAGTACCGGCCACCCATGACCCCCATGAGGCCCGCCTTTTAGGCTGCGAACCGGGCCCCAGTAAGGCCCGTCGCTATCAGTTCCTGAACACGGGGGCCAAAGATGAAGCCCATAAGAATCCTGCTCGCCGCCTGCCTGCTTTTCGCGTGGCAGGCCGGCCCTGCTTATGCGGACGCTGAAACAGGGCCGGTACCCAGTCCCGCGGGTCTGGGCAACGACATCTCCTGGCCCCAATGCGGCGCGGATCTTCCTGCACCCCCTGCCTTCGCGATCGTGGGCGTGAACGGCGGCCGGCCGGATACTGCCAACCCGTGTTTGTCCGACCAGCTGGCCTGGGCGGATCAAAGCGCGGCCTCGGCAGGAGGGACGCCGGCGGCCGTGTATGTGAACACGGCCGCCACAGGTCCTGTGGAAACATTGTGGTGGCCTGCAGAGAACACCTATCGGGGCGCTGCTGTCAGCAACCCCTACGGTCTTTGTGATGGCACTGCATCCCCGGCCTGCGCTTACGTGCACGGCTACGGCATGGCCGTCAACGCGGCCGACATCCTGCAGGAAGCCGGGCACACCGTGGCACACCGCATGTGGTGGCTCGATGTTGAATTCGGAAACAGCTGGCTGTGGGACAAGGCGGTAAATGCCGCCGAACTGGAAGGCATGACGGCCTACCTGCAGGGCGCCGGAGCAGAAGTAGGGATTTATTCGACCGGCTATCAGTTCAACGAGATTGTGGGCGACGTCCGTCCCGGCAGCAACCTCGACAAACTCCAGAACTGGCTGGCGGGCGCCTACTCCGCAGAGTCGGCAGAGGAGTATTGCGAGGCTCCCCCTCTGACGCCGGGCGGAACTGTGACCACAACGCAGTTCACGGAAAACGACCTCGACTACAACTACCGGTGCCCTTCCGCTGTCCCCGCTCCGGCCCCGCAGCCGGCCCCGCCGGCCGCTCCGGAACCTCCCCCGAAACCCGAAAACCCGCGCTCAAATCCCTATGCTGAACTGCACGCCGCGCAGATTTCATGACTCCCCGCCGGGAAACAGTCAGGGCCGCTACCGGGCACCCGGCTGCGGCCGCCCGGAAAAGGGGTCCCTGGGGTCCTTGGGAACAGAGGGCGGCGGGGTCTTGGACAAGGCAAAGCGGGTGGCAGTGGCAGCACCTCCGGCACCGAGGACACTCCCAAGCACCGCCGTGGACTGGACCAGTGAAGGGTCTTTGCTGGCGCCCACCTGCCGGGCTGCCTCCTCATAGCCCGGGAGGCTGTGTCCGGGACCCAAACCGGCATCTTCTCCACCGCGCACATAAAGGTCATTGGTCATGGTTACGGTGACCTGGTTCCTGGCGTCGCGGTTCGCCAGGCCATCGCTGCCTGGCACCCAGTCTGTTCGGTGCTCCAAGTGAAGGCTGCTGACATCGGGCGAAGGCATGATGCGAGAAACGGGTGACCCGGCGGTCAGGACGTATTTGAGTCGGTACTCCTTCAGGAAGGCCTCGTCAGCCGCCAAATTCATGGCGTGGATGCCGCCCTGGCTGTACCCCACCGCGACCACCTCCGCGCCGGGTTCGGCACCGGCCGCCCGCAGCGACTGAATGACAGCGGCATTGATGCGTTCCGAGCGGGCACCCATGCCGTCTACGATGCCGCCGAGGTCAAAAGGATTGGTTCCCCCGTCGGATTCGTTGACCTGGGTCCCGGGAACCACCACAACGTAGGCTTTCCTGCCTCCGGCATCCACCTCAATGACTTCGATGTAGCCGCTGCCGCGTGCCTCAATCATCCGGACCCGCTCAAGCAGCCCGGCGGGGCTCGCATCGAGATCGATGGGGATGGTTTCTTCCTGCGTGGGCTTTACCGGGCCCGTGCGCAGGGAAGGGATGTTCTCTTCTACCCCGGGCTTGATCGCGGGAAGGAGGATGACGGCATCTGCCACCAGCATTTCAGTGGCATCCCCGTTGAGGAATCCCGTGCGCCAGAAGTCCACGTGCTTCTGTAGCTCCACGTCCGGATCCGACAGACCCAGCCGCCACTTCAGGTGGGCAGCGGATTCGGCCATCTCATACTCGCGCCTGCAACTGCGGACCTGGCCGCTGATCCGCTGCAGTTCCAGGCGCACTTTCTGGATGGCATCCTTAGCCTCCCAAACGGCAATGAGAGCGGCAGTTCCCGTACTGCGCGGGCGGTTCTGGTGGGCACCGAGCTCCTGCCAGACGGCGGAAAGCCCGGACTCGATGGCTGCGAGCCGATCGGCGAGCCGATCGAGCTTTCCGGCCCCCAACTCCAACTCCTCCAGCTGGACGGTAATGCCGCCCACCCCGCCGGAGACTGTGAGGTTGCCGTCCGGAGGCGGCGGCGAAACCCGGATGGGTCCTCCCGGTCCGGAGGGCGTTGCGTCAGCCATTAGAACCGGCCGTCGGGCGAACATTCGGAGGTCAATGCCGCGCGGGCATGTGCTGCCACCGCGGCAGAAGCTTCCTGAATCCGGTCCAGTGCCCGCCGTACGGCCACCGCCTGCAAGGCGACAGAATCCCGGTAGGCCTGTCCGGCAGGTGACTGCCAGTCCAGCAGCTGGATGTCATGGAATCCCGCCAGCACCCCTTCGGCACTATCCGAGCACTGCGCCACCTTCCTGCCCACCTCCTGCACTTCCAGGCTGACGTCCAGCCCGCCGCCCCATATCCCGTCCATCGATTCGTTCCCCAAGTTGCTTCCCGTCGCGGTTTCCCCGGCCGGCCGATCCGCCCCAACCCTGCCGCTGCCAACGCTAGGGACGCTTCCCTGCCCGGGTAAGCGCCGCCGTCGGCTATGTGGACAAGTAACGTGGGAGACGCGCTTAAGGCGGCACCGCACTTCGTGAAAGAATCAGCACATGCCTGAAACTGCCGCCACAGCTGATACCCGCACGCCCTCAGGACGCCTGGCCCTCGCCGCGTCATCGGAAAAGATCGCGCTTGGCCCCCTGGACGGCCGCTACCAGTCCGCCGTCGCGCCCTTGGTTGACTACCTGTCCGAGGCTGCACTGAACCGCGACCGTGTGGCCGTCGAAGTGGAATGGCTCATCCATCTGACCAGCAACAACGTCCTTCCCGGCGCGGGTCCGCTGAGTGCGGAACAGCAGAGCCAACTCCGCGCCATCGTCACGGAGTTCGACGCCGCATCCGTGGCAGAGCTGGCCGAAATCGAGGCCGTCACCGTCCACGATGTGAAGGCCGTGGAGTACTACATTGGCCGCCGCCTCCCCGCGATCGGCATCGAAAACCTGACCGCCATGGTCCACTTCGGCTGCACATCCGAGGACATCAACAACCTCTCCTACGCTCTCGGCGTCAAGGGTGCTGTGGAGGACGTGTGGATGCCCGCGGCCCGTGCCCTGGTGGCACAGATCAGCAGGATGGCTGAAGACAACCGCGCCGTGCCCATGCTGTCCCGCACCCATGGCCAGCCCGCCACGCCCACCACTTTGGGCAAGGAACTGGCCGTTATTGCGCACCGCCTGACCCGGCAGCTGAACCGGATCGCCAAGACCGAATACCTGGGCAAGATCAACGGCGCCACCGGCACCTACGCAGCCCATGTTGCCTCCGTTCCCGGCGCCGACTGGCAGCAGGTGTCCAAGTCGTTCGTCGAGGGACTCGGCCTCACCTGGAACCCGCTGACCACGCAGATCGAGAGCCACGACTGGCAGGCAGAGCTGTACGCCGACGTCGCGCGCTTCAACCGGATCCTCCACAACGTCTGCACGGACATCTGGAGCTACATCTCCATCGGCTACTTCGCCCAGATCCCGGTCGCCGGCGCAACGGGTTCGTCCACCATGCCGCACAAGGTCAACCCCATCCGCTTCGAAAACGCCGAGGCCAACCTGGAAATCTCCAACGGCCTGCTGGACACCCTGGCTGCCACCCTGGTGACCTCCCGCTGGCAGCGCGACCTCACCGACTCCTCCAGCCAGCGCAACATCGGTGTGGCGTTTGGCCATTCCCTGCTGGCCATCTCCAACGTGGCCAAGGGCCTTGACCGCCTGGACGTGGCCGGGGACGTCCTCGCCGCCGACCTGGACACCAACTGGGAGGTCCTGGGCGAGGCCATCCAGATGGTCATGCGCGCCGAGGCGATCGCCGGCGTCGAAGGCATGGAGAACCCCTACGAGCGCCTCAAGGACCTCACCCGCGGTCATCGCGTGGACGCGGCCCGCATGCAGGAGTTCGTGCAGGGCCTGGGCCTCTCCCCTGAGGCTGAGGCACGCCTCCTGGCCCTCACACCCGGCAAGTACACGGGCATCGCGGACCAGCTGGTGGACCACCTGAAGTAGGCCCGCAGACAGGGCAGGAACGTACGACGGCGGCGCCGGGCTTCGAGGAGGCCCGGCGCCTTCCTTGCATCCGGCAGGGTAACGCCGCTGCCGCCGCACGGTTACAGCCGCCCGGGGTGGGAAACTGGGAACATGAAGCTGCTCCTGATCCGCCATGGCGAAACCCCCGGCAACGTGCTGGGCCAACTGGATACCGACCACCCGGGGCCCGGCCTGACCGAACTGGGCGAACGCCAGGCGGAAGCCATGGCGCGGGCACTGGCCAACGAACGCATTGGGGCGCTCTACGCCTCCACCCTGGTCAGGACCCAAATCACCGCCGCCCCTCTTGCCCGGCTGCACACCCTCGATATCGAGGTCCTGGACGGGCTGCACGAAATCGAGGCCGGCTCACTGGAGAAGCTGACGGACCACGAGGCCCACAAGCGCTACATGGGGACGGTGATCTCCTGGGCTGCCGGTGACCTGGACCGCCGCATGACCGCAGGGCCCGACGGCCACGCCTTTTTCGAGCGGTTCGACGCCGCCATCGCCCAAGTGGTGGAACGGGCTGAACGGCAGCAGCACGGCACGGTTGCCATTGTCAGCCATGGTGCCGCCATCCGCACTTGGGCAGGACTCCGGGCAGATGGCGCTGACCACGAGTTCGCAGCACGCCATGTCCTGGCCAACACCGGGATCGTCGCGCTGGAGGGAGACCCGGCTGCCGGTTGGACCCTGATCCATTGGGACGGCAGCCCCGTGGGTGGCCTTGCCCTGGCAGACCCAACGGCCGGAGATCCAACCGGACGGGACGTAGCGGCTCCCTAGGCCCGCTGCCGGTGGCGCCGGAGGGAGGATGCCCGCGTCGCCGGGCACGTCCCGGCACCCGTTTGGCCACGCTGGCCGCGCTGGCTCCCTTGGCTCTGCAGGCTGCGCTGGATGCCTTGGCCGGGCGACGGAACCTCCGTCATCAGCCGGGCCGCCATCGCCGCGGCGACTGCCGCCGTCGGACGTTCCCCGGGATCCATCGCCGTCAGGGAACGCAGCAGGACAGCCCAGTCGCCCAGGGAATCCGGGATCCCGGGCGAGCGCAAGGTGCGGGCCACGAGGGATTCGACGGCCGTACCGGGAAACGCCTTGGTGCCGGTGAGGAGTTCCAGCAGGACCAGCCCCATGGCGTACACGTCCCACGCTGGCTCCGCTGCCCCGCCGGCAGCCTGCTCCGGGCTCATGTAATGGACGGTTCCGGAGGAAATTCCGGGCTCGGGGGCCGCCCCGGCCATAGCTGCAATACCAAAATCAATGATCCGGACGGGACTTCTCCGCAGTCCGCTCAGCATCAGGTTTGCAGGCTTGATGTCACGGTGCACCAGGCCGCAGGCGTGAAGGTGAGCGAGCGCCTCGAAAAGGCCGCGCGCCCAGCGTGCAACCTCAGCTGGGCGTGGGCTCTGCAACCGGATGGTGTCGGCGAGGCTCGTTCCCAGCGCCAGCTCCTCCACCAGGAAAGGACGCCCTGCGTGGGTACCGCCGCCGGGCATGACGCCCTGCGCAATGAGCCGCACAATCGAGGGGTGGTTGAGTCCGGCCAGGACCCCCGCTTCGTTTTGTATGCGCTGGTGCTGCTTCCGGCCGTTGGCGGCAGCGATCTTCACCGCTACGTCGGGACCGCCCTCCAGGTCCACCGCCCGAAAAACTTCGGCAGCAGACCCACGGCCCAGGCGTTCCCGAAGCTGCCAACGCCCGGCAACGGTGCCCTTCGCTTGGGCCGGGCGCGGCGCAGCAACTGCTGTTTCCAGGAGGCTCATGCGAGGGAAACCAGCGGTGCATGCCCCCACCGGGGATCAGTGGACCAGGCATCGAGCTGGAACCCGCAGCCGCAACGCCAGACAGGCGGAAGCTCAGTACCGACGGCATCGGCGGGCCCAAAGGTGTAGGTCGCTGCTTCCAAGCCGACGGCGGGCGTCACGAGCTGCATTGGAGTTCCGCAGTGGACTGCACATCCGCCCTGCGGCGCAGTGGTGCCGTCCAGGGTAGGCCGTGTCAGGTCCGTGAAGGTCTCCGGCAGGTCAGTGCGGGTATCCGGGATTTCAGCGCCCAGGCGGGGATCAGGCGGTGAAACTTCGGTGAAGGTAACCAAGACACTCACGACTCCGTTGGGAAAGCAACATCAGGAACATTCGTAAGCATACATATAACTAGGTCAACTAGCTAGTCAGCCTAGTGAACTTTTAGTTCCTCATTTTCATGCACCTGGAGTGACTGGGTCATGCGCTGGAGGAAATCGACCACGATGCGTGCCTCGTCCGCGGTGAGGCTTTCCGCTACGGACATCATCCGCCGGTGCATGGCACCAAGGGTTTCGCGCACCTCTTTATCGGATTCGACCGTTGGTACAACCACCACGGAGCGGCGGTCGGAGGGATGCGGCTCGCGTCGAACGTGGCCACTGGCCACCAGCCTGTCGATAAGCGAGGTGGTGGAAGCGCTAGTAATATTGAGGAACTGGCTGAGGTCCTTCGGAACAACCTGCTTGCCCGACGCCTGGACCCTCAGCAGGTACCGCAGGGCAAGGATGTCCGTTTCGCCCATACCCATTGAGTCCCTGGTGTTGCGGCGGATTTCCGTTTCAGCCGCCCGGTAGTCCCGGAGCGACTTCAACACCGCTGCACTGTAGTCCAGCTGCCCGTCGGGTCCGTACCAGTAGCCGGATCCCTCGTTGCCCGTAGAAACCATGGGATCATTTTAGACCAACTGATAACTAGTCTGCCAAGTAACTTGATGTGCCGCCTCCCACAGCCGTTAGCCAAGCCCTAACCAGCAGGAAACGCCCGCGTAACCGCCCCCGCCTAGCCTTGTCAGGCATACCCCTCCGGTGAATCGAGGCAGCTATGCAGACCAACCCCCGGCTGAACATCCGGCAGGTTTCCTGGTCCAACCCCGTAGGCGCGGACCTGCGCCGCGCCCAACAGGCCGAACTGGACGCCCGCTTTGGCCGGCCGGACCACGAACCCGGCCCGCCGCCGTCGGGCGCCGACTGCGCGGTGTTCCTGGTGGCGTATGACAAGGGTTCCGGCCAACCGGTCGGCTGCGGCGGACTGCGGATCCTGGATGGATCAACGGCCGAGATCAAGCGCCTCTACGTACTGCCGTACACGCGCGGCTCCGGCGTGGCCAGTTCGATCCTGGCGGCGCTCGAGGCGCAGGCATTCAACCAGGGCATTACCCGGATCAAGGCGGAGGCCGGTTCAGCCCAGCCTGACGGCCGCAGCTTTTACCAGAACTCGGGATTTGAACCCATCCCCAACTTCGGCCCCTATATCGGGATGGAACACTCGCACTGCTACGCCAAAACCATCAACGCCCACAGCGCAGCCCAGACAGCGATGGCCTAGCGGGGACCCGGAGGGCCAGCACTAACGTTCGCCCCCGGTTCACGCCCAGGGCGTCCTCCGTTTCCCCGACTGGTCCAAAGTGAGCAGCCGGGCTGTTTATCGAATCGATAGCTATAACAGCCCGGTTTTCGTCATGCCCCGCTATAGGCTGTGCGGACATGCTCCGATTCCAGTCCAGAAATGAGTCCTGATCGTGCGTAAATTGCAGACCTTGGTTGCCGCCGCCGTCGCCGCCACCCTTCTCGCCGGATGCGGTGGCACCTCGTCCCCGCCGGCCTCGTCCGGGGAAGCCTCCGGTTCAGCGGCAGGTGCGTCAGCAGACACCCTTGTTGTTTACACCAACTCCAACGGCGAAGGCCGCGGCGATTGGCTTACCAAGAAGGCCGCCGATGCCGGCTTCAAGATCGAGATTGTGGGTGCCGGCGGCGCTGATGCCACCAACAAGCTCATTGCCGAGAAGAACAATCCCATCGCGGACGTCGCCTTCGGCCTGAACAACATGTACTTTTCGCAGGTCAAGAACGAGGGAGCGCTGGAGGCCTACCAACCCAAATGGGCTGGTGACGTGGACAAGGGCCTGGGCGACGGGGAGACGTACTGGCCCCTGGTGAAGCAGGCCATCCTCCTGGGCTACAACTCAGACAAGATCAGCAAAGATGCGGCACCAAAGGACTGGACGGACCTTTGGACAAAGGACGAATTCAAGAGCCGCTACGAACGGGTCACCGGCATGGGCACCGCCACGGCACAGCTTGTCTTCGCCGGTATCCTGTCGCGCTACCGCGATGAGTCCGGGGATTTGGGGATCTCCGACGAAGGCTGGAAGCAGGTTGAACAGTACTTCAAGAACGGAAGCCCGGCCGTAGCGAAAACCGACCTGTTTGCCCGCATCGCGTCCGGCGAAGTGGACATGGGCCAGATGCCGTCCTCCATCATTGCTGAGCGCGAGAAGTCCTTCAAGGTGAACGTCGACACCGTCGTCCCCTCCGTTGGCGTCCCCCTTGCAGTGGAGCAAATAGCCCTCGTGAAGGGGACCAAGAAGAAGGAGCAGGCGCAGAAATTCATCGACTGGTTCGGCAGCGCCGATGTCCAAGGTGAGTTCGCCCAGCAGTTCAACTCCATGCCCGTCAACAAGGGCGCCCAGGCAAAGGCCAATCCGGAGGTGGTGAACTTCTTTGCGGACCTTAAGCAGCAGGACATCGACTGGAACTTCGTGCAGAAGAACATGGGCGCCTGGGTGGAGAAGATCGAGCTTGAATACATGACCTAGCCCGACCTCCGCCCGCCGTTCCCGCACCACACCAGACAGGTTTGCCATGATCCGCTTGGAGAACATCGAAGTTACCTTTGGCGATTTCACCGCCATTCCACGCCTGGACCTGCATGTCCGACCGGGCGAATTCTTCACCCTGCTGGGGCCCTCCGGTTGCGGGAAGACCACGGCACTGCGCACCTTGGCCGGCTTTATCCAGCCGGCCAAGGGCACCATTCGTGTGGACGGAAAGGACGTCACCCGCCTTCCCAGCGATAAGCGGCAGGTGGGTATGGTGTTCCAGAACTATGCCCTTTTCCCCAGCATGAGCGTGTGGGAGAACATCGCTTTCGGGCTCCGGGTCCGGAAGGAAAAAGCAGCTGACAGCGACCGCCTCGTCCGGGATATTGCGCGGCGGGTGGAGCTCAGCGACGAGCAACTGGCGAAAAATGTGGCAGAACTTTCCGGGGGCCAGCAGCAGCGGGTGGCCGTTGCGCGTGCCCTGGTGCTGCGGCCGAAGATCCTGCTGCTGGACGAGCCGCTGTCCAACCTTGACGCCAAGCTGAGGCACCAGTTGCGCCAGCAGCTAAAAGACCTGCAAAGCGAGTTTGGCATCACCACCGTGTACGTCACCCATGACCAGGACGAGGCACTCGCCATGAGTGACCGCGTGGCCGTGTTCAACAAAGGCGTCATTGAGCAGGTCGGGACGCCGCAGGACATCTACGACCATGCCGCCACCGAGTTCGTCTGCAACTTCATTGGCGACAGCTCGGCCCTGACACCGGAGTTTGTGGCAGAGGTTAATCGGCTCTCCGGAGCCGGGCTCAGCACCGACGCCAAGTCGTACCTGCGGGTGGAAAAAGCCTCACTGGACCAGCCTGTGGCCGGAGGCGATGCCGTCGGACTGTCCGCCACCGTGGTCTCGCGCACGTACCACGGCCTCCACAGCCGGTACGTTGTCCGCAGCCACGGGGCTGACATCCGCCTCCTGGTCAGGGAGGACGGCGCTACCCACCCTGACGCCGGTACGGGTACAACGGTCTATGTCCGGCCGGAACACATCCTCCAGTACCACCCGGACACGGGCGTTGCCTTGACCCGGGACCAGGCGGTCGCCCTGCCATGAGTGCCAACACCACGGTGCGCCACATGGTTCGCTCCCCCTTCGTCCTGGTGGTCGGAGTGGTCCTCACGTGGTTCATTGCCGCTTTCCTTGTCTGGCCCAACGTCAACATCCTGATCGCCACTTTCTTTCCGGACGGGAGCTTTTCGGGCCGGGCGGCCGAGAAGCTGTTCTCCTCGCAGCGCGCAATGAAGGCCCTTGGCAACAGCTTTCTCCTGGCCGTCGCACTCTCCGTCACCGTCAATGTGGTGGGGGTCTTTATCGTCCTGGTCACGCACTACTTCCGCATCCGCGGCTCCAGGATCCTCTTCCTGGGCTATGCCTCCACCTTCATCTACGGCGGCATCGTGCTGGCGGCGGGCTACAAATTCATCTACGGCGAGAAGGGCATTGTCACCTCGCTGCTGGTCAAGATGGTTCCCGGCATGGACCCGGGCTGGTTCTCAGGGTTCTTCGCCGTCCTGGTGGTGATGACCTTTGCCACCACCACCAACCACATGCTGTTCGTGGCGAATGCGCTCAAAGGCATCGACTACCAGACCATCGAGGCCGCACGTAATCTTGGCGCCTCCACGTGGACCATCCTGCGGCGAATTGTCCTGCCCATGCTCAAACCCACACTGTTCGCCGTCACCATCCTGTCGTTCCTTACCGGCCTGGGTGCATTGAGCGCACCCCAGGTGCTGGGTGGCCGGGATTTCCAGACCATCACACCGATGATCCTGACGTTTACCAACAGCCCCACCTCGCGCGACCTGGCCGCGCTGCTGGCCGTAATCCTCGGCGTGGCCACCATCCTGATGCTCGCCGTGATGTCCCGCCTGGAGAGGGGCGGCACCTACTTTTCCGTGTCAAAGGTGTCCTCGGAACTGCAAAAGCAGGAAATCCGAAACCCCGCAGCCAACCTGGCCGTGCATGCTGTGGCGTATCTACTCTTCGCCATCTACACGCTTCCGGTCGTGTTGATCGTGCTTTATTCCTTTGCCGACGGGGCGGCCATCCAGACCGGACAGCTTTCGCTCGCCAACCTGACAATGGAGAACTACGTTCGCGTCCTCACCCAGGAGTCAGGGATCCGGCCGTTCATCGTGAGCGTGGTGTACAGCGCCCTGGCAGCCGTTATCGCCGTCGGCGGACTCCTTTTCGTGGCCCGGCTGCTGCAGAAATACAGGAACTGGGTGGCCTCGGCCTTTGAGTACCTGCTGCACATCCCTTGGATCCTGCCCTCCGCGCTGCTGGCCCTCGGCTTAATCGTCAGTTACGACCATCCCAGTCCGCTGGTGGGAGGTGCCGTCCTGACCGGAACCACCGTGATCCTGCTTATCGCGTTTGTCACGGTGAAGATCCCGTTCACGCTCCGGATGCTCAAAGCGTCCTTTGCCTCCATGAACTCCTCGCTGGAAGAGGCTGCAGCCATCATGGGCGCCAAGACACTTTACGTCTTCCGGCGGATCCTCCTGCCGCTGGTGCTGCCGGCCGCGGCCGCCATCACCGCACTGAATTTCAACAGCCTGCTGGACGACTATGACACTGCCATCTTCCTTGCCCATCCGCTGGTCCAGCCGCTGGGCCTGGTGATCAAGGCCAACACTGACGGGGCCGAGGGAACTGAGGGAATTGCCAATACCTTCGTTTACACGGTGCTCCTCATGGTCATTACGGGTGTGACGATGTACCTGGTGTATGGCAGGTCCGGCCGGCGCGGGACAAGGAAGCGTCTGCCCGCACTGCCTTCCGCTTCGCAGGCTCCCGGTCCTGGACCCCAGGACGCGCAGGCGCCGGGTGAGGATGACGCCACGCGTCCCGCGGCTGCCGTCCGCTGATCAGCCTCCGGCAGTGCTGCCGACGGCGGCCGTTGCGTTCCGCCGTCGGGCAAGGCTGAGCACGCGGTCCCGCAGCGGCTGGGCACGGTCGGCGAGCGCAATCCGTCCGAGCGCTGACGAGGCCACGCTCACGGCACGGGTGCGCAGCCGCCGCTGCCTGTTGTAGGCCCGCAGCGCCTGGTCCTCGGGAAGGGTGTTGAGGAAGTCAGCCAGCGTGACCGCGTCCACCAGCGACTCGCAGGCCCCGCGGCCCAGGGTTGGCATCATGGCGTGGGCGGCATCCCCAATGAGCACCCTCCTGCCGCTGACGTAGGAGCCCAGGCGAGGCACCGTCCACAGGCGCTGGACCAGGCATTCCTCCGGTGTGGCCGCGGCCAGGGCACGGCGGATGGCGGGGGCATGGTTGGCGAAGCGTGCCCGTGCCTGCTCGAGGGCCGACGCTGGGTCTATTCCGTAAGGGCCGAGGTCCGACCGGTAGCTCGCGTACCAAAAGGAGCCTCCCCGGGCAGCGGCCATCCCGAACAGGTCGCCGCGGCCCCAGTACTCGCCCACCTCATCCGGCCCAACCGGAGTGGGGAGGGTGCCGCGAAGAGCAAGGTAAGGGGTGAGGCGGGCATCGGTGGCCCCGCCCCAGGCCGCACGTCGGACCATGCTGTGGACACCGTCGGCGCCCACCACCAGGCTGCCGTCTGCGGGCACCGCCTGTACAGTCTCAGTGACCCGTCGGACGGTTGCGGGCACTGCTTCATCCAGCAGCCGGATCAGGTCAATCCGGGAAATGCCGAACATCCCGCCCGCGTCGACAGTGACCCAGGGTTCCCCCTGGCCGTTGCGGACCGAGCCGCTGCCCAGCACCGGGCTGACCGCCCGCGCCTCCTCAAGGATTCCAAGCCGCGCCAGTGCCCGCTGGGCATTTGGCCACATGCCCAGCGCATTGCCCACAGTGGGCAGCCCGGGGCGTTTCTCGTAGACGGTTACCTGGAAGCGGCTGGGGTCCAACGCCGCCGCGAGGGCGAGCCCGGCGATACCACCGCCAACGATCGTGATCGTTTCCATGAATCAGATTTTACTACTTTTGTAGTGAATGGGAAGGCGTCCCACTACACTGAACGCATGCCGGACCGCCGCACCCAACTGCTTGACGCCGCCTTGGCCGTAGTGGCGGACAGGGGAATGAAGGGCCTCACCCACCGGGCTGTTGACGCCGCAGCAGAAGTCGCCGAGGGAACCACCTCGAACTACTACCGGAGCCGCGCCACCCTGGTGGCGGCAGTGCTGGAGCGGCTGCTGGAGTTGGACGCAGCGCTCCTGGCAGAGCAGGGTGCGGCCGGCCCGCCGCGCAGCATTGGGGAACTGGCAAACCAGTTGGCCTCGCTGATACTGGTGCTTGCCGGGCGGCACGCGGGCCTGACCCGCGCCCGGCTGGCCCTCTCCCTGGACAAGCCCGAATCGGTGACCGCCGGCCACTTCCGGCTGGTGGGCGGGCTGGAGCAGGCCCTGGCCGCACTGGAAGTACCTGATGCCGGGGCCAAGGCCCGGGACGTGGCGGACTACGGCGACGGCGTGCTGCTGCACCTGCTGACCGTCCGGCGGGACGATGCTCCGGACGCTGCCGCGATCGCTTCGGCAGTCCGGCGGCTGCTGGCGCCATAAGACCGACTGGCAGCCCGCCGTCGTAATTCCCCTGGTTTAGGAAGCGGCAGTGGGCCAGCCCGTGTACGCCTCGGCGAGGTAGGCCCTGCCGTTGCGGGAGGAGACCACGGAGTTCAGTTCCCCGAGCTGTCGGGCGCGGGAGAAGTCATCGGCGTCCGCGGGGGTGTGCAGCATGGTGGTCATCCAGTAGGAGAACTGCTGCGCCTTCCACACCCGGTCCAGGGCGCGGTCACTGTAGGTGTCCAGAAGTGCATCCGAGCCGGAGTTGTAGTGGCTGTCCAGGCCCTCGAAAAGGACCTTGACGTCATTGATGGCCAGGTTGAGGCCCTTGGCACCGGTGGGCGGAACCGTGTGGGCTGCGTCGCCGGCCAGGAACAGGTTGCCGTGGCGCATGGGCGTGTGGACGAAGCTGCGGAACGGCAGCACCATCTTCTCCAGGACCGGGCCTTCCCTGAGCTCGAAGCCGTTGCCGTTGACGCGGCTGCGGAATTCGGCCCAAATCCGGTCATCATCCCAGTCGGCCACGTTTTCCTTGGGGTCGCACTGGAAGTACATCCGCTGCACGCTCTCGGTCCGCTGGCTGATCAGGGCGAAACCGTTGGCCGAGTTGGCGTAGATCAGCTCATCCGAGCTGCGCGGCGCCTCGGCCAGGATGCCAAACCAGGCGAAGGGGTATTCGTGGAAATACCACTTGCGGTGGGCTTCGGGGATCTGGAACCTGCAGTGGCTGCGGGAGCCGTCCGCACCGACCAGGAAATCGGCCTGGATCTCGTACTCAGCCCCGTCCGCGTCCGTGAACCACACCTTCGGCTTGCCTTCGAGGTCGTGCACGGAGGTGTCGGTGACGCTGTAGCGGACGTCGCCGCCGTCGTCCTTCCGGCGGGCGGCGAGGTCCAGGAAGACATCGGTTTGCGGGTACAGCCACACGGACTCCCCCACCAGGTCCTTGAAGTCGATGCGGTGGCTCTCACCATTGAAGCGCAGCTCAATCCCGTCGTGCCGGTCGCCGTCGCGCAGCACCCGGTCCGAGACGCCGCTGTCCACCAACAGGTTGACGGTGCCATGCTCCAGGATGCCGGCCCGCACGGTGCGGGCTATCTGCTCGTGGCTGCGGATCTCGATCACCGTGGAGTCGACGCCTGCCTTCGCCAGCAGGTGGGAGAGCATGAGTCCGGCGGGACCGCCGCCCATGATGGCCACCTGCGTGGTGATGATTTTTCGTGCCATGATCTGTCCTCGCTTCATTGCGGGCCCCGCCTGCGCGGCACCGGATCGGTTCGTCTGCCAACCAGTGTGGGCCGAAGGTGGTGACACCCGTTACACCCATTCCGTTCAACGGATCAGGCGTCCGCCATCTGCCGGGCAATGCCGCGGGCGGCTGTCTGCAGTGCCGGCACCAGCGCCTGCAGGCGCATCTCACGGAGGGGAACCACGACGCCGAGCGACGCCACAGCGCGCTGCCTGCGGTTCAGGACCGGGACGGCTATGCCCCAGGTGTCCGGATCCACTACGCCCTTGAGTTGGGCGAAGCCCTGGCGGGACGTCTCGGCCAGGAGCGCGCGGACCGAGTCCGCGGTGACTTTTCCCTCCGGGTCGGTAAACCCATCGAGGTATTCCTCCTGCATCATCTTGTCCTGGTGGGCCATCAGCGCCAGCCCCGCGGACGAGATGTGCACCGGCATCCTTCCTGCCACCTGGGCGCGGTTGGCCACCGATCCGCGCCTTGACAGCCGCTCCACGAACAGCGCCTCCCAGCCGTCCAGCACGGCCAGGTTCACGTTCTGGTGCAGGACCTGCTGGATGTCCTCCATGAACGGCATGGCGGCCTGGCGCAGGGCGAGCGTGGGGGAAGTCCGGTTCACCAGCTCCCACAACCGGACCCCGGGCCGGACCATGCCGCCCGGCGCTGCCTCCAGCAGCCCGTGGGCGGCAAGCTGGCCCACCAGGCGGTGCGTGGTGGTGAGCGGCAGGCCGGCGCGCTGGGCGAGGTCGCTCAACTGCAGGGCGCCGACGTCCTGGGGGAAAGCGGAAATCAGCCGCACGATCCGGTCCACCACGGAGTCGCCGGATTTCGAGTTGGCCAGGGCAATCACTCGCTTCCGTTGAATGGGAAAACATGTCCCAGATTACACCCCCTGGTGATACAAACCTCACTGGGGATGTGGGCGATGCTGCCCAAAACCACCACGGCAAAGCAGCCCGCCGCTCAAACTCCTGGAAGATACACCGAGGTATTTCTATGTCATTTGCGCCAACTCAACACCGCTCCAAGTGGCCGGTCTGGCTTTGCTGGCTCGCGATGGTCCTTGACGGCTTTGACCTGGTGGTCCTGGGCACCGTCATCCCCACGCTGATCAAGACCCACGAACTTGGCTTCGACGCGGTGGGCGCCACGTGGGCCGCCACCATCTCGCTTGTCGGCGTTGGCGCCGGCGCCCTGTTCATCGCCCCGCTGTCCGACCGCTTTGGCCGCCGCCGCCTCCTGGTGGCCTGCGTCCTGTGGTTTTCGATCTTCACCATCGCCGTGGTGTTCGCACCCAACGTCGCGGTGTTCTGCGTCTTCCGACTCCTTGCCGGGCTGGGTCTTGGCGCCTGCCTCCCGGCCGCCCTGGCCTACATGAACGACTACGCTCCCGCGGGCACGGCCGGAAAGTCGACTACCCGGACCATGACCGGCTACCACGCGGGCGCTGTGGCCACGTCCTTCCTTGCCCTGATGCTGATCCCGGACTGGCGGATGATGTTCATCGTGGGCGGCCTGGCGGGCATCGCCCTGGCACCCTTCCTGTGGTTCAAGCTCCCTGAAACCCTGCCCTCAGCGGCCGCCTCAACGACAGAAGCAAGGGAACCGGCCGCAGCCCGCGCCAGCTTCCGGGACCTGGCACGCAAGCCCTACCCCCTGGTGGCGCTGGCCATCGCGGCCGCTTCGTTCATGGGCCTGCTCCTGGTCTACGGCCTGAACACCTGGCTCCCGCAGCTGATGGCCGGCGCCGGATACACGGTCAGCACCGGCCTGGTCCTCCTGCTGGTCCTGAATGTGGGCGCCGTGGTGGGCCTGGTCATCGCAGGCATCCTGGCCGACAAGCACGGCACCAAGAAGGTGGTACTGCTGTGGTTCGGGCTCTCCGCGGTCTTCCTGGCGGTCCTGAGCGTCAAGATCCAAAGTGAACTGCTGCTCAACCTGGCAGTCTTTGTCACGGGCGTTTTCGTGTTCAGCGCACAGGTGCTGGTCTACGCATGGGTCAGCCAACTGTTCCCGGCAGCCCTCCGCGCAACAGCACTGGGGTTCGCCGCCGGCGTGGGCCGTCTGGGCGCGATCATGGGCCCTGCAGTGACGGGAACGCTGGTGGCTGCCAACATCGCCTACCCCTGGGGCTTCTACGTTTTTGCGGCTGCTGCCGCCATTGCCGTGGTGGCACTCGTGGCAGTTCCCCACACCATCCGGGCAGTCCGGGAAGAGTCAACCGCGGAACGCCCATAACCGGCCGCCGTCCGGCCCGCCCCAGGTGCTCCGGGGCGGGCCGAACGCTGAAGGCGGTCAGGCCGCCGTCGTTACCCGGCCCTGCCTCCGCCGCAGACGGCGCCATACGGCGGGAGCCAGCACCACTGCTATGCCGACGGCGGCCCCAATGACCGTCTCCACGATGCGGTCACGCAACAGGAAAACAGGCGAGGCGGGAACCACCAGGAGTGTGGAGATCAGTGCCAGTGGGGTGACGAACACCTGGGCCAGGAGGTACTGGCGGAGGATGAACATCTCGGCGCCGAACTGGCATAGCGCCATGACGAGCACGGTCTGCCAGGGCTGCAGGCCCACCAGCAGGATCGCCGCCAGGACCAGCAGGCCCAGGACGGTGCCAATGATTCTTTGAATGCCGCGGCGTACGCGGTGCCGGGTGGTGTGGCCCACCAGGGGAACGACCGCAGCCACCATGGCCCAGTAGTTGTGCCCGAAACCCAGGCTGGACCCGGCCCAGGTGGCCAGCGTGCCGGCAAGCCCCGCGGCCACCAGGTAGCCGAACCCTTCAAGCCAGGCCGTGCGCTTCTCCGCGGGGGTGCGCCGGATCCGCGGAGGCCTGGTCCACGGGGTGCGGTGGGAAGGAAGGATCCGGGACGAGAAGCCGACAAGCAGCGCGAACACCGTGGTGAGGACAGCCACCAGCATGCCCTGCCAGAGGGGCGGCTGGTTGGGAATGGACGCAATGGCGGCGAACGCGAAGATGTGGAAGAGCGACCCCGCCGGGCGCAGCCGCAGCCAGGAGATGGCGACGGAACAGGCGCCTGCCACCAGCGTGGTGGCCAGGACCAAAAGCCAGGTGTGGGTGGCGGCATCCAGGCCCCAGGCAGGACCCATGCGGGCCGCGAGCGCCGCCAGGAAGATCACCAGCAGCATCAGCAGCCCGGCCCGCAGCTGCAGCACGAAGCGGACGGCATGCGGTTCGCCGCGGCCGTAGATTCCGGTGAAGGCGCCGAAGGACGCGAAGATTGCCAGGTCCAGCCGGCCCAGCAGCACCAGCGTGATGAGGGGAACGAAGACGCCCACGGCACACCGCAGCGCCGGGTGGTGGTCTTTATTGCCGGGGCCGATGGTGAACATCTCGGCAAACATCTTCACGGGCAGCGCCTTCCTGGGGTGGATTCTGGACGGGCGGCCACGCTGACGTTCCTGATAAATCCTACGGCCGGGACCCCATGCAGCGCCCGCCGCGTTCCCCTGAATGGAATCGGAAGGCAACGCAGGGGAAACAACGCGGGGCAATGCTTGAGCCATGAAGCACCCTTCGTCCCACCCGACCGCTAAAGAACTGCGCTGCGAGGTCTGTGGTCAGATGCCGGAACCGCCCAAGGCCCGGCTCACCCTGGCGAACGTGGCAGTGATGCTTCCCATCGAGCTGTTGGTCCATGCCCTGGTGGTGGAAACCCACCTTCCTTATGTGGCCAAGGTGCTTGCGCTGACGCTCACCGCGACGGTCCTGGTGATCTGGGTGGCCGAGCCGTCAGCCGCCCGGCTCCTGCTCCGCTGGCTGCATGCTCCTGCCTTGAGGCGCCGCCGGCAGCTGGCGGCAGCCCCATCGCTGTGGCGGGCGCGGACCATGCTGCGGGACCAACCCGGGTCACTGCAACGGATCACGCGGGCGCTGGCGCGTCTGGACAGCAATATCCTCAGCATCCACGTCCATCCGGTGCCTGGCGGCGTCCTGGACGAGTTCGTCCTCTCGGTCCCGGGCCACGTGGGCGAGCGGGAGCTTTTGGAGGCACTGCACGACGGCGGCGTCGGAAGTTCCCACGTTTGGCCCACCACCGCGCTGGCCATGGCGGACGGACAGACCAAGGCGCTGAGCCTCGCGGCGCGCATCGCCGCCGCCCCGGACGAACTGCCCCTGGCGGTGGCCGAGCTGCTGCACGCAAGGATCCTGCCGCCGTCGGACGCCGGCGGCAAAGGGCCCGACGACGGGACGCGCCTTAAGATCCCCACGGCATGGCACGGGCCCATCACCTTTTCCCGGCCGGGTGAGCCGTTCACCCCGGCGGAATCAGCGCGGGCCCACCGGCTCGCCGAACTGGCCGAAATTACTTCTTATCGGCCGGCCGCGTTCCCAACAGGACGTTGAGCCCCCACCCCACCACGGTGATCAGGATGATGGCCCCGGCCATGGACGCCAGCTGGACCGGACTGGACAGGATGCCGAGGCTGACGATCAGGGTGGTTGCCCCGGCGGGCGGGTGCGGCAGGCCCAGCCAGGTCAGCACCAGGGTGGTGAGCCCCACGGACAGCACGCCGCTGAGGACGTGCAGCGGGGTCAGTCCGCCCACCGTGGCGGACGGCTGGTCCTGCAGGCCCAGGGCATATAGGCACAGGACGCCGGCCAACAGCCCGACGCCATGCCCCACCAGGGTGTTGACGGGCCTTGAGGCTTTTTGCTCGGGCGATTCGAAGAACAACATCACGGTGGGGCCGAGGCTGGGAAACAGCCAGGGCAGGTGGAACAGGAGCCCCACCGCGCCACTGACGGCGAGGACAACGATGCTCAGGACCCCTGCGTACAGTCCGGCGCCCAGCTTGTTCCAGTTCTTCTTAGCCCGCTCCAGCACTGGTGTGTTCATGGTTCCCCCGTACCCGGCGGGCGCCGGTCACAATCGGTTGGGAAGCCGGCCCCGGCGCCTGTGCCCGAAAAATCCTTGACAGTGGCGGGAGTCACTCCTACCTTTGATTTGGGATCCCAAATTGGGATCCCAAAAATGCAAAGCTTCCGCCCGGCGCTCCGGATCGTCCGGCGGACACTCCCCATTGGCAACGGCCCAACGGGCACGTACCGCACCGTTCGCATCCCCCCATCCGTAAACTTCCCCGTGAAGGAGAAGCTGTGTCCATCCCAAACACCGAAACAACGGCCACATCCCCCGAGGCCACCCCCGGCACCGCCGACGAACCCGCAAAGGACGGCACGCAACGGCGCACCGCCGTCCGGTGGAAGCTCTTTTTGCTGCTCCTGGTCCTGGTCTCCGTCAACTACATTGACCGCGGTTCCATCTCCGTCGCGCTGCCCATCATCCAAAAGGAATTCAACCTGGCCCCCGAACTGGTGGGCCTGCTGCTGTCCGCGTTCTTCTGGACCTACGCCCTGATGCAGGTGCCCGTGGGCTGGCTGATCGACAAATTCGGTCCCCGCAAGGTGATGACCGCTTCCTGCATAGGCTGGGGTGCTGCCACGGCGGCCTCCGGCATGGCAGGCGGCTTCCTCAGCATGTTCATCGCGCGGCTCGGCATCGGCGTGACGGAGGCCGGCGTGATGCCCGCCGGCGGCAAGCTCAACGCCATTTGGATGCACAAGTCCGAACGCGGCCGCGGTGCCACCATCCTGGACGCCGGTGCACCCCTGGGCGCCGGGCTTGGCGGCATCATCATTGCCGGCCTCATCGCCTCCACGGGCAGCTGGCGCTGGTCCTTCGTCATCGCCGGTGCCGCCACCGTCCTCATGGGCCTGGCCGTCTGGTGGTACGTCCGGGACAACCCCCGCCAGCACCGCGGCGTCAACGACGCCGAGGCCTCCTACATCGAAGCGTCGCACGCTGCCGAGGATGCCGAAGCAGCCATGGACGGCAGCAAAGGCAAGCGCGGGCTGATCCCCTACCTCAAGTTCCGCTCCTTCTGGGCCATGTGCCTGGGCTGGCTCGGCTTCAACGGCGTGTTCTACGGCCTGCTGACCTGGGGCCCGCTGTACCTTGCGCAGGCCAAGGGCTTCGACCTGAAGACCATCGGGTGGTCCACGCTGGTGATCTTCGGCGCAGGGTTCGTCGGCGAGATCATCGGCGGCACCATCGCCGACAAGTGGCGCGCGTCCGGCGCCTCCGCCAACCTGGTCATGCGCACCCTCCTCGGCATCTCCAGCGCCATCGTCGTGGCGGGCCTGGTGGGCGTGACCGTGGTCCCTGACGCCACCACCGCAGTGGTCCTGCTCTCCGTTGTCCTGTTCTTCCTGCGCTGGGTGGGCCTGTTCTGGAGCATCCCTTCCATCCTGGGCGGCCGCACCAACGCCGGCGTCCTGGGCGGAGCAATGAACCTCAGCGGCAACATCTCCGGCTTCGTCACCCCCATCGTCGTCGGCCTGATCGTGGGTGCCACCGGCTCCTACACCTGGGCGCTGCTGTACTTCGTGGGTTCCGCGGTGATCATGGGCGCATCCGTCCTCACCCTGAACTACAACAAGCGGCTTCCTGTCTAAGCTGACCCTCGCAGGGAAACTTGCAATCGACGCCCCCGCAGCCGGGAGCAGTGCCGCACGAGAATCCGGAATGGAGCACCATGCTGACCGCAGAAGAGACCCAGGACAAGGACCGCCCCCTCCGCGAGACTGTCCGGGACACCCTCCGCACCCGGATTTTTGAAGGACACTACGCTCCCGGCACGCGGCTGGTGGAGCGCGACCTGGCCGCCGAGTTTTCCGTTTCCCGGCTGCCGGTCCGCGAGGCCCTGCGAATGCTCCGCATGGAAGGCCTGATCAGTGACCGCGGCGCACGCGGGGCCGAGGTCAGCAGCCTCAGCCCCAAGGACGTTGAGGACCTCTTTGACGTCCGCCAGTCCCTGGAGGTGCTGGCCTGCCGGCTCGCCGCCAAGCGGGCCACCAAGGCTGACCTCGCCTATCTCAAGGGCCTGCTGGACAACGCGGAGGCCTTCCTGGCGAAGGGTTCGGTCATGGAAGCGCACCGCTCCAACAGCGAATTCCACGACGCCATCACCCGGATCGCAGACAACAACTTCCTCAAGTCCGCCCTGGAACCCCTCCAGGGCCGGATGCACTGGCTGTTCCGGCACGTGGCCGACCTGCCCGAGCTCATCCGCGAACACCGCGAACTCTACGCTGCCATCGCCAGCGGCGACCCGGACAGGGCAGCCGCCCAATCCGCATCCCACATTGGAAAGTACCGGGACCAGTTCCCCGAGGACTTCCAGAAAACCGAACCAGAATTCCATCGGAAGAGAAAATGAAACTCCTGGTCATCAACCCCAACATCAGCGCCGATGTCACCGCACTGATCGAATCAGAAGCGCTGCGGTCCGCCTCCCCCGGCACCGACCTGCTGGTCCGGACGGCCGGCCACGGCGTCGAGTACATCGAAACCCGCTTCGAATCCCTCATCGCCGCCGGCGCGGTAGCGGAAATCATCGCCGAGCACACCCGCCCGGGAGCAGACCCGGTGGATGCCGTGGTGGTGGCAGCCTTTGGCGATCCCGGCATGCCGGCCCTCAAGGAACTGGCCGACGTGCCCGTCATCGGCATCACCGAGTCCGCCCTGTGCGCAGCAGCGCTGCAGGGACATCGCTTCTCCATCATTGCCATCTCGGACCGGATCAAGCCCTGGTACCGCGAATGCGTGGAGCAGTTCGGCCTGGCAGGCCGGCTGGCCTCCATCCGTTCCATCAACGACTCCCTCACCAGCATCGCTTCCGTCCAGCAGGACTTCCGGGAAACCCTGCTGGCACTCAGCCGGCAGGCCGTGGCCGAGGACGGCGCCGACGTCGTCATCCTCGCCGGCGCCCCGCTGGCAGGCCTGGCCCGCGAACTCAACGGACAAATTCCCGTACCCGTCGTTGACGGCATTTCCGCCGGCATCCGCATGGCCGAGGCCGTGGCGGCCCTGCAGTCCGGAACCCACCGCGCCGGCGCCTTCGCCCCGCCCCCGGCCAAGGACCGCAAAGGCCTGTCCGGCAACCTGGACGCGGCCCTCGCCGCCCGCCAGGAGCACGCCGGCACCCCGCAGCCCGCCGCCTAAGCCCCACTTCACCAACCCAGGAGGACACCGATGTCCCACCAGCCAGACCTCATCATTGCCAACGCAACCGTGGTGAACAGCACCGGCCGCCAGGAAGCCCACATCCTGGTGCACCACGGAAAGATCACCGAACTCATCGACGCCGCCCAGCCGGTACCCGCGGCGGACCGCACCATCGACGCCACGGGCAAGCTCGTGATTCCCGGCGGCGTGGACGGACACTGCCATGTGGCCCAGGTGACCGGACGCTTCCGCACCCTGGACGACTACCGCACCACCTCTACGGCCGCTCTGTGGGGCGGCACCACCACGATCATCGACTTCGGTATTCCCCGGGATGCCCAGGAAACCCCACTGGCCGCCGTCCTGCACAAGAAGGAACTGGCCACCCAGTCCCGCTGCGACGTGGCCCTGCACGGCGCCGTGGTCAGCTGGGACGAGACGGTGCCGTGGCAGCTGGAGCAGCTGGCTGCCGAGGGCGTCCGCTCGGTGAAGATGTACACCACCAACCGCGGCACCACCATGGCCGACGGCGACACCATCCTCAAGGTCATGCGGGAAATGGTGCGGCTGGACGGCCTGGCCTACATCCATGCCGAGCACGACCCCATCATCACCGACTGCACAGAACAGCACGCCCAGGACGGCCGGATCGGCATTGAACACCTGCACCGGACCCGGCCCGAGCTGGCCGAGGAGATCTCCGTGAAGGAAACCCTGGCGATGGCCGAATACACGGGGGCGCCGGTGTACTTCGTCCACCAGTCAACGCCCGGCGCCGTTGACCTGGTATCGCAGGCGCGGGAGCGCGGGATTGACGCCTACTCCGAAACCTGCCCGCACTACGTCACGCTGGACGACTCCGTCTACGCCTCCACCTTCCCCGAGTGGTTTGCCTGCTGCCCGCCCATGCGCTGCCCGGAAACGGTGGCGGCCCTGAAGGAGCGGCTGGCGGCCGGCGCCATCCACACCATGTCCTCGGACCACTCCTGCTACGACCTGTCCCAGAAGCGCGAACGCACCGATGACGTGCGCGCCATGCCGCACGGGCTCCCCGGCGTGGAGACGCGCATGCCGGTCACCTTCACCGCGATGACGTCCGCCGGAGCCAGCGTGGAACAATTTGTCAGTGCCTTCGCCGCCGAACCTGCCCGGATCAACGCCGTCCCCGGCAAGGGCCGCATCGCCGAGGGGTTCGACGCCGACCTGGTGGTTTTCGATCCCGCCGAGGAACGCACCGTCAACGGCGCAGCCCTGCACATGGGGACCGACTTCTCCCCCTTCGACGGGAAGGCACTCACGGGCTGGCCCGCCGTCGTGGTTTCCAACGGCCGCGTGGTCCTGGATGCGGACGGCTTCCACGATCCCGGCGCCGCAGGCCGCTTTCTCCACCGCAACGGCTTCCGGCAGCACCAGTCCGCCTCCGACGCCGCCCACCTGCCCGCCGCCGCCCTCTAGGAGCCACCATGCCTGCAACCACCCGCCCCCGCAGGATCGGCATGATCGTGCCGTCCTCCAACACCTGCCTGGAACCCCAGACGTACCGCATCCTGGGCAGCCGCACCGATGTCACGGTGCACTTCACCCGGATCCCGGTCACCCGGATCGCGCTTGACGATTCCTCGGACCGGCAGTTCGACCCTGCCGTCATGCGCCAGGCGGCACAGCTGCTGGCGACGGCGGACGTGGACGTGATTGCCTGGAACGGCACGTCAGGCTCGTGGCTGGGTTCGGCCCACGACCAGGACCTGGCCGGCGGAATCACGGACGCCACCGGGATCCCGGCCACCACCTCCACGCTGGCCTACCTGGAAGCGTTCCGGGCTTTCGGCACCGAGCGGATCGGCCTTTTCACGCCGTACACGGAGGACGTGAACCACCAGGTCATCGCGTCCTACGAGCGTGAAGGCATTAAGACGGTGGACCACCGGGGGCTGGGCCTGAGCGACAACGAGTCCTTTGCCCGGGTCAGCGACGACGAAATGCGCCCAGGTTCCCTGGAGCTCGCCGCTGCGGCCCCGGATGCGCTGGTGTACTTATGCACCAACCTGTACGGGGCCAACATCACGGCGGAGATCGAGGAAGCCACCGGGGTTCCCGTGCTGGACTCCGTGGCGGTCACCCTCTGGCACGCCCTGAAGCTGGCCGGCGCGCCGCTGCTGGAGCGGCGCTGGGGCAAGCTGCTGGGCTGAGCGGCCCTACGGCAGGAGGCCCTACATCCGCAGCGTCAGGGCACCGGGCTCCATGGTCATGAGCACGTGCTTGCCCTGACCCTCGTGGTCGCCGTCCAGCTGGTAGTCGTCCTTGTGCTCCAGGGTGATTTCAACGCTCTTGCCCTGGAAGTACTCCACGGCGGTGTCCTTGTTCTTGCCCTTGCCGATGATGCCGGCCAGCACGGACAGCCAGCCCAGCTTGCCGTGGTGCGGCGCCAGGACGGCAATATCCAGCAGCCCGTCGTCGATCTTGGCCTCGGGGAAAATCTCCAGGCCGCCCTGGACCTTGCCGCAGTTGCCCACCATCACGCTGCGTACGCCGCGGTGGACAACCCGCTTGCCGTCAATGGTTACAGTTGCCTTGACCGGCTTTCCCGGCAGGTTGCGGATGCCCGCGTCCACGTAGGCCAGCCAGCCCACCTTGTGCTTCAGTTCCTGGTTGGTGTCCGCCATGATGGTGGCGTCGTAGCCCATGCCGGCCATGACCAGGAACAGCTGCTCCTTGTCGGGGTCGTTCCGGCGGGCGCGGACCACGTCGATTTTCCGCTCAGTACCGACCAGCGCACCTGACAGGGCGCCGTCATAGTCAGTCACGTCGATGCCCAGGTTGCGTGCCAGCAGGTTTCCGGTGCCCAGCGGCAGCAGGCCCATGGGGATGTCCCCGCCGGCAAGGACCTCGGCCACGCAGCGGACGGTTCCGTCACCACCGGCCGCGATGATGAGGTCCGCGCCCTGGGCCAGGGCTTCCTTGGCCTGGCCGACGCCGGGGTCCTCCTCCGTGGTCTCGAACCAGAGGGTTTCGCCCCAGCCGTTCTCCTCGCAGTGCTTGGCCATCAACTCGCGCACGTCTATGTCCACCGTCTTGGCCGGGTTGATGACGACGGCGGCGCGTTTGGGCGAAGGGGTGGAGCTGGTCTCAGTCATGGCGTCCTCAAATGGGAGATGGAAAGCAAGCTTCTGAATGAAGGGTATCCCGCCGCGGGGTATGTTCCGCGCCTACAGGGCCTTGACCGCGCCCAGAACCTGCGCCAGCGAGTCCTTGGCGTCACCGAACAGCAGCGACGTCTGCGGCTCATACAGCAGGTCGTTTTCGATCCCGGCGAACCCCGGCCGCATGGAGCGCTTCAGGAACACCACCTGCCGCGCCTCCGCGACTTCCAGGATGGGCATCCCGTAAATCGGCGAGCCCGAGGAGGTCTTGGCGGCCGGGTTCACCACATCGTTGGCGCCCACCACCAGCGCCACATCGGTGGTCTTGAACTCCGGATTGATCTCGCCCATCTCCTTCAGCGACTCGTAGGGCACGTTGGCCTCCGCCAGGAGCACGTTCATATGGCCCGGCATGCGGCCGGCCACCGGGTGGATGGCGAAATCCACCTCGATGCCCCGCGCTTCGAGTGCCTGGGCCAGTTCGGCGGCGGTGTGCTGGCCCTGGGCCACCGCCAGGCCGTAGCCGGGGACGATGATCACCCGCTGGGCGTACCCCAGCAGGACCGCCACGTCCTCCGGTGAGGACGAGCGGACCGGACGCTCGCTCACGGCGGTGGATCCCGCCGTCGAACCTCCCCGGAAGGCGCCGAACAGGATGCCCGCTACACTCCGGCCCATGGCCGCGGCCATGGCACGGGTGAGGATGGTGCCGGAGGCGCCCACCAGGGTGCCGGCCACCACCAGCAGGACGTTGCCCAGTACCAGGCCGGAGGCAGCGACGGCGAGGCCGGTGAAGGCGTTCAGCAGCGAGATGACAATGGGCACGTCCGCACCGCCCACCGGCAGCACGAGCAGGACACCCGCGGCAAGGCCCAGGACCAGCAGCACCACCGCAAGCGGCAACGAAGCAGTAAGCACCACTGCCACCGCCGCGGCCACGGCGGCGAGCAGGACCAGGGCCATCACCACCGGCAGCCCGGGGAACACCACCGGCCGGGTGGTCATCAGTTCCTGCAGCTTGGCGAACGTGACGCCGGAGCCGGCGAAGGACACCGCGCCCACCAGGAGCGTGAATACGATGGCCACCCGCACCCACGGGTCCTCCGCATGGCCCAGTTCCAGGAGTGCCACCAGGGCGGCCGCGCCGCCGCCCACCCCGTTGAACAGGGCCACCAGCTGCGGCATCTGCGTCATCTTCACGCGGCGCGCCACCGGTGCCGCCACTGCCGAGCCGACGGCGATGGCGGCCAGGATCCAGGGGGTGTTCTCCAGCCGGGCGGACAGGAAGACGGTGACGACGGCGATCAGCGCCCCGAGTGCGCCCACCAGGTTTCCGCGGCGGGCGGTGCGCGGTGAGCTGAGCCCGCGCAGCGCCAGGATGAAGCAGACCGCCGCGGCGAGGTAGAGCAGGGAGGTCCAGACGGGATTGAGGAGGCTCATTTGCCGCCTGCCTTGGTGGCTACGTCCTTCTTGCCGTGGAACATGTGCAGCATCCGGTCCGTCACCACGAAGCCACCCACCAGGTTGGCGGTGGCAAGGACGACGGCGAGCAGCGCCACGGCGAGCACCCACGGGTCGGCTGCCTGGCCGGCCACGATGACGGCACCCACCAGGATGATGCCGTGGATGGCATTGGCGCCGGACATCAGCGGGGTATGCAAAGTGCTGGAGACCTTGGATACCACCTCGAAGCCGACGAACACCGCCAGCACCGTAATGGTCAGCAGTGCGATTCCGGCCATCAGAGCGCTCCTTCCTGCCGGGCGGCGGCAGCGGCACCGGCTGTTGAGGCCTGCGCCCGTGCCGCCAGCAATTCGGCCGTGGCTTTGTGCCGCACCTCCCCGGCGTGGGTGAGGCAGGCACCAGCCACCACTTCGTCATCGAAATTCAGCGTGAGGGTGCCGTCGCGGACCAGCAGCGCCAGCAGGTTGGCCACGTTCTTGGCGTAGAGGCGGGAGGCATCGGACGCCATCGCGGAGGCCGGGTCCTTCAGCCCCACCAGGGTGATGTGTCCGGTGCCGTCGGCGGTGGGAATGGGAATGTCCTGGCCCGGCACCGAGCCCTCCACATTGCCGCCCGACTCGGCGGCGAGGTCCACGACGACCGATCCCGGGCGCATGCCCTGCACCATCTCCCGTGTCACCAAAAGGGGCGCGGGCCGCCCGGGGACTGCCGCCGTCGTAATCAAGACGTCTGATTGCGCCACGTGGGGTGCCAGCAGCTGCCGCTGCCGGGTGCCGGCGTCGGAGCTCAACTGCCGGGCATAGCCGCCTGCCGCCTCCGCCGTCTCGAGGTCCAGCCGGATGAACGTGCCGCCCATGGACGCCACTTCGTCCGCGGAGGCGGGGCGGATGTCGTTGGCGAAGACGCGGGCACCCAGGCGCTTTGCGGTGCCGATGGCCTGCAGCCCTGCAACGCCCGCGCCGAGCACCAGGACGCGGGCCGGCGGAATGGTTCCGGCGGCGGTCATGTACAGGGGGAAGAACCGCGGCAGCCGGATGGCGGCCTCCAGCACGCAGCGGTACCCGGCCACCAGCGCCTGCGACGTCAGGGCGTCCATGGACTGGGCACGGGAAATGCGCGGCACCAGTTCCAGCGCGAAGGAGGTCACTCCGCTGTCCGCGAGCGCCTGCACACCCGGCAGTTCGGACGACGGCGACGCGAGCCCTACGGTAACAGCGCCCCTTTTGAGGGATGCGGCGGTGTGAAGGTCAAGGGGGCGGACGTGGGCCAGGATGTCCAGGGCGGCCAGGTCCAGTTGCGGGACCACCGCGGCGCCGGCATTTTGGTACCCGGGGTCTGCGTGCCCGGCACCATCCCCAGCCCCGGTTTCCACCAGGACCTCCAGTCCCATCCCGGCCAGCTGTTTGACGGTGTCCGGGGTGGCGGCCACGCGCCGCTCACCCTCCCGCCGTTCCCGCGGAATCCCCAGCTTCACCCGCCGACTCCTCTTCCTGACGAGCAGTGCAGCGGCTCTGCTGCACGCAGTTGGCTTGAGTCTAAAGCGCTCCGCGCTGCGGCGGGAGTAGGTGCCGGAGGGTTAGTGGTAACGATTCGCCTGTCAGCAGGCCACTTTGGCACGGTGATTGCCTTGCTGAAGGACTGCGCCTATTTGTTGCTGGCGCGGATGGCGTCCGCCACGCTTTCGAGATGGAGCCGCATGGTTTCTGCCGCCGCATCCGGGTCATGGGCACAGACGGCATCAATGATGGCGAGGTGCTGCGGCAGGGAGACGGCCGGGCGGCCCGGCTGGCGGGCAAGGCGGAATTGGAACCTGACTGCCTGTCCCCGCAGCCGCTGGATGGTTGCTGCGGCGGTCTGCTGCGCACTCATGGCGATGATTTTTTCGTGCATCGCCTGGTTGCCTTCCGAGTAGGACTCGCGGTCTCCCCGCTCCACGGCATCCTTCATCCGGGCTGCCAGGTCCTGCAGCTCAACGATGTCCTTCTCGGTGGCCCGTTCGGCAGCCTTGCGGGCACAGAGCGCCTCCAGGGCGGCCCGCACCTCGGTGATTTCCACCGCTTCCTCCACAGAGACTGCACGCACCCGCGCTCCCCGGTTCTGGACACGCTCCACGAGGCCTTCGACACTCAGCTCCGAGAGGGCAACCCGGATGTTTCCCCGACTGGCCCCGTACTCGGCGGCAAGGTCGCCTTCCACCAGGCGCTGGTTGGGCACGAGCTCCCCGCTGACAATGGCGGTGCGCAGGAGTTCTGCAAGCTCAACGGCAGTGAGGGCCCGGCCCGCTCCATCCACGGTGTCCACAGCCAACCTTCTCCCCGTCCCTGTCAGTTGCCAATTTTGCTGACAATTTCCCGAACCCAGCGTACTCCAGCTCCGGTTCCCAGGTGCGTCAGCACCGTCCACGAGGCCAAGGGCCGGCTTGGCCTGATGCGTCAGGTGGGTTGAACGGCACGAACGGCGGGACCGCCGTAATCAAGGGCAATGCGGCGGGCGGTTTCCATCAGCTGGGGCAGGACTGCCGCTTCGATGTCCTGGGCCGCGGCCCGGTGCGTCTGCAGCGAGACGTTGGCCGCGGCCACAACCTCATGTCCGCGCCACACCGGGACGGCCACGCCCCGAAGGCCTTCCTCGAGTTCTTGTGAAACCATGCACCAGCCCCTGGCCCTTGCCGCTTCCACTTCGCCGCGCAGGTCCTCCACGCTGCCGATGGAGCGGTCCGTGAAGCGCTGGAGCCGGACCGAGTGGAGGTATTCCTCCAGCTGCGGCGCAGGCAGCCCGGCAAGGAGGACCCGGCCCATGGAGGTGGCCCAGGCGGGGAAGCGGGTGCCCACCGTGATGGACACGCTCAGCAGGCGCGGAGAAGGAACGCAGGCCACGTAGACCACGTCGCCGCCGTCGAGGATGCACAGGGACGTTGTCTCGTTAAGCTCCGCCGCCAAGTCCCTCAGGTGTGGCTCGGCCACCTTGGGCAAGGTCAGTGCGGCCAGATAGGACCTGCCCACGTCCAGGGAACGCGCGGTCAGCTCGAAGGCCGCCCCGACAGCCCGGAGGTAGCCAAGGTCGGAGAGCGTAAGCAGGAAGCGCCGGGCCGAAGCCCGCGTCATGTCCGTCCGGGCCGCAACCTGCGAGACGGTAAGCCGGGGCTGGTCCGGGGTAAAGGCGAGCAGGACGTCAAAAGCCTTCTCAACCGACTTAACGAAGTAGCCTGCCTGCTCCTCCACGTTCCTGCCCTCCGAACCAACCGGGCGTACCGGCAGGGAATTGCCGGGCTTTTCGCGCCTGTTCGATCATATCGGGCACCGTTGCGGAGGAAGCCTGGCCAAGAATCGGGTCCTAATGCGTATGCCGGAGCCGGACCAGGGATTCCTGCAACAACACGCCTGCTTCTCCGTTCAGTCCCAGGAGGGGCACCATGGCCACCGCCTGCTCCCGCAGGTGGTCCCACCCGTCGATGCACCGGATACCCAAGGCCTTTGCGCGGGCCACGCTGGGGGTGGTGTGGCGGGCGTAGACGAAGTCATACAGGACGGCGTCGGGCGCCAAGGCAGCACCACCCCAGGCCGCCGGGTCGGAGGTGCTTTTTCCGATGGGCGTGGCATTGACGATCAGGGAGGCATCAGGAGCGGCATCCCCGGCCTGCTCCCACGTAATGGCATGCGCGTCGAGGCCCAGTTGGCGCGCGAGTACAAGCAGCTCGGCGGACGCACGGGGATCGCGGTCCGTGATGGACACGGCCCCCACGTTTTCCCGGATGGATATGAGGGCCGCGCGGGCCGCTCCCCCTGCCCCGAGCAGGAGGGCGTGGCGCTGGTAGCCGGGCCCAAGCAATTTCCGGGCAGCAGTAATGTCGGTGTTGTGGGCCTCCAGCCTTTCACCTGAACGCACCAGCAGGTTGCAGGCACCGCTCAGCCTCACGGACTCGTCGGCAGCATCCGCGGTTTCCGCCGCCCAATGCTTATGCGGCATGGTCACGTTGGCGGCCACCGTATCCGGAGCCAGGAGATTTTTACGGACCTGTGCAAGGTCGCCATCCGGCGGCACATCCCACGCCTCGTACCTCCAGCCGTTGCCCAGCCGGGCCAGGACGGGGTTCCACAGCGCGGGTGACATGGCCTGGGAGGCCGCCGACCCGATCAGGACCAGGCGGGAAGCGTGAGTTCGCGGTTCCATGCGTTGCTCCACCTTTCGCAGAGATCGCCGTTGTGATTGGCGTCACCGGCTAGTATCCTCTCTTTAGGCGCATTTCGCACACTTGTTCGGTATGCGTACACGAACAGAAAAGATCCCCGCCTTCAGCGTGGAAGGAACCCCACCATGACCAACATCGCAGCAGGAGCCCAGGCCCAGGCGACGCCTGAAGAGCAGCGTCGTCTCAAGCGCGCAAAGAAGGCAGCGTTGGCAGCCTTCCTCGGCGGCGCCCTGGAGTATTACGACTTCTTCATCTATGCCACGGCCGCCTCCCTCGTCTTCTCGAAGATCTTCTTCCCTGCGGGCGACCCCACCGTGGCACTTATCGCCTCCTTCGCCACCTTCGGCGTCGCCTACGTTGCGAGGCCCTTCGGCGCAGTGGTGTTTGGGCACCTGGGTGACAAGATCGGCCGCAAGAACACCCTGGTTCTCACCCTGGTCCTGATGGGCAGCGCCACGTTCCTGATCGGCGCCCTGCCGGACTTCAGCCTGGCAGGCTACTGGGCCCCCGCACTGCTGGTGGTGCTGCGCCTCCTGCAGGGTCTGTCCGCCGGCGCCGAGACCGCCGGGGCATCGGCGTTGTCCACGGAGGAAGCGCCGGAAGGCCGCCGCGGGTTCTTCGCCAGCTTCGCCATGAGCGGCATCTCGGCCGGCATCGTGCTGGCGTCCCTTGCCTTCCTTCCTGTTGCCGCCATGAGCGAGGCAGACCGCCTTGCCTGGGGCTGGAGGATCCCCTTCTGGCTTTCCCTGGTGGTCCTCATCGTCGCGTACCTGGTGCGCCGCTCCCTGGAGGAGCCCGAGGTTTTCGAGGAAAAGCATGACCACGGCGAACTGGTGAAGCTGCCCTTCGCCAAGATGTTCCAGACCCACCCGGCACAGTTCTTCCAGGTGGCGCTGATGTCCTTCGAGACCGTCACCAACACGTTCATGCAGTCCTTTGGCCTTGCCTATGCGGTGTCGGTGGGTGTCCCGGCTTCCACCATGCTCTGGGTGAGCATCCTGGGCAATGTGCTGGCGGTCGCCAGCCAGCCCCTGATGGCACGGTGGTCGGACAGCCTTGGCCGGCGTCCCATCTTCATCGGGGGCGTGCTCGGTTCCGGCGCCATGATCTTTGTCTACTTCTGGGTGATCTCCACCGGGAACATCCCCATGATCTTTTTGACCAGCACACTGATTACGGCCGGAACCTAGGCCATGTCCAACGCCATCTACCCGGCCTGGTTCTCCGAGCTCTTCAACGTCAAGGTCCGCTACTCGGGCATGGCGATCGGCCTCCAGATCGGCATCCTGTGCGCCGGTTTTACCCCGCTGCTGGGTACCGCCCTGGTGGGAGCGGACAAGGCCAACTGGGGACCGGCAGCCTGGATCGTGGCAGGTTCCTCCATCCTCGCCGTGGCGGGTGCCTGGTGGGCGCGCGAGACCGCCAAGACCCCGCTCCGGGAGCTGGGCAACCACGTGCGGTAGGAGCCTTCACAACCACGGAGCAAACAGAAGAGGACGACGGCGGGAAGCACCCGCCGTCGGCCTCTTGCCTTTGCACCCCGCGCATTTGGCCAGGTCAACGCGCTGTTGTGTGAGAATGAGCGGGATTCACAGACAACAAAATATTGGGGGACCCATGTCAGAGCGCGCAGAATTCGAGGCAACACCATCCGGACCGGAGGGCGGTCACGGAACTCCGGTACCGCAGTACGGCCAGCGGTCTTCGGAACCATGGCTGCCGCCTGCAGGCCAGTTCCAGCTCCCGGTGCCTGCGCCGGCAGCTCCGCGGGAGGATGTGGTGCGCGGCGCCGTCTACGCTGTGGCGGCGGTTCCGGTAGGCATCGCCGCTTGGCTGGTGCTGTGGAACATGGGCTGGATGGCCTCCATCGTTGCCTTTATCGCCGCGGCGCTGGCAGCGCGCCTGTACGTCATGGGAGCCGGCGGCGTCATCAGCCGGCGGGGCGCATGGGTGGTTGTGGCAATAACGGCGGTGACGGTGCTGCTGTCGTTCTGGGGCGGCATGCTGGTGGACGCGGCGAAGTACCTTGGCGGGGGCTCTCCACTGCTGATGCTGGCAGATGCCCAGACCTGGGACCTGCTCCTCTTCAACCTCACGACGAACCGGGAACTGGTCGACGGGTACGGCGGGGACTTCCTCGTTGCCCTGCTGTTCAGTGGGCTGGGCTGCTTCTTCACACTCCGCCGGCTGTTCGCCCAAACCAGGATCAGCTAGCCGGAAGCAGCTTGCGCTGCGCGGCGGCGTTCCTACCCGCGGGCGGTGAGGTCTGCGGAAATGAGTTTGGCGGTGGCCACGATTTCCTGTGTGACTGATGCCAGGTAGGCGTCCGGATCCGGCTTGGCCTCCACGGACTGGGCCTGCAGGGAAACGTTGACGGCGGCCACCACCTTGGCCCCGTCATAAACGGGCGCCGCGACAGACATGAGCCCCAGTTCCAGTTCCTGGTTGAGCAGGCACCAGCCCTGTGCGCGAACGGTTTCCAGGACGGCGAGCAGCTCGGGAACTGTGCCCAGGGCGCGCGGAGTGAGCGGTTTGATGTCCGCGGCCGCCAGGTATGCCTTGAGCTCCGCCGTGGGCAGGTGCGCGAGCAGGACCCGGCCCATGGACGTGGCATAAGCAGGGAAGCGGGTACCCACGGTGATCCCGATGGTCATGATCCGGCGGGTGGTCACGCGGGCAACGTACGCAATATCAGTGCCGTCCAGCACTGCAGCGGAAGTGGATTCGCCGAGCTTGAGGGACAACTCTTCAAGATGCGGCTGCGCGAGCTGCGGCAGGGACAGTCCCGACAGGTACGCGTAGCCCAGCTGGAGGACCTTGGCCGTCAGGGCGAAGGTCTTGCCGTCCGTGCGCACATAGCCCAGTTCCACCAGGGTGTGCAGGAACCGGCGGGCGGTGGCGCGCGTGAGCCCTGTCCGGGCGGCGACCTCGGACAGTGTCATGACCGGGCGCTCGGCGTCGAAGGCACGGATCACGGAAAGGCCCCGCGCCAGCGACTGGACGTACTGGTCGCTGGCCTGCGGGGGCTGGGTTTCCGTGCGGACGGCGTCGGTCATGGTTACCAATCCTAGGTGGCGCTTCCGACGGCGGGCGCGGCCTTGAGCGGGACGGGCACCAGTTCCTGGAGTTCTTCGAGCGTGCAGCCGAAGGTTTCGCGGACGGAGACGCCGTCGGGTCCGGTGAGGAACACGCCCTTGTCCGTGTAGACGCGGGTCACGCAGCCGACACCGGTGATCGGGTAGGTGCAGGACTCCACGATCTTGGAGGCCCCTTCGCGGGTCAGGAGGGTCATCATGACGAAGACGTCCTTGGCGCCGGTGGCCAGGTCCATGGCACCGCCGACGGCGGGAATCGCCCCGGGTGCGCCGGTGTGCCAGTTCGCCAGGTCACCGGTGGCGGAGACCTGGAAGGCGCCCAGGACGCAGATGTCCAGGTGGCCGCCGCGCATGATCGCGAACGAATCGGCGTGGTGGAAGTACGAGGCGCCGGGGAGTTCGGTGACGGGGATCTTTCCGGCGTTGATGAGGTCGCCGTCGATCTGGTCGCCCTTGGCCTCCGGGCCCATGCCGAGCATCCCGTTCTCCGTGTGGAGGGTGATGTTCTGTTCCTCGGTGAGGTAGTTGGACACGAGGGTGGGCTGCCCGATCCCCAGGTTCACGAAGGACCCCGGCGCGATGTCCCTGGCCACGAGCCGGGCCAGATCATCCCGGCCCATGGGCGTCGCCGAGGTCTGGAGGGACGTTTCGGTCAGGCTCATCTCAAGCCACCTTCCGGTTTGTGCCTGCAGCGGGAGCGCTGCCGGCAACTTTGACGACGCTGTTGACGTAGATTCCCGGGGTGACCACGTTCTCCGGGTCCAGTCCGCCGGTAGGCACGATCTCGGCGACCTGCACAATGGTGTGCTTCGCTGCCGCGGCCATGATCGGACCGAAGTTCCGGGCCGTCTTGCGGTACACCAGGTTGCCCTTGCCGTCGGCCTTGAGCGCCTTGATCAGGGCGACGTCGGCGTGGATGGGGGTCTCGAACACCTGCCATTTGCCGTCCAGGAAGCGGGTTTCCTTGCCTTCGGCGAGCATGGTGCCGTACCCGGTGGGGGTGAAGAACCCGCCGATCCCGGCCCCGGCAGCGCGGATCCGCTCGGCGAGGTTGCCCTGCGGGACCAGCTCAAGTTCGATCTCGCCGGCCTTGTACTTGGCATCGAAGTGCCAGGAATCGGACTGCCGCGGGAAGGAGCAGATCATCTTCTTCACCCGGCCCTCCTTGATCAGCAGCGCCAGGCCCTGGTCCCCCTGGCCGGCGTTGTTGTTCACCACGGTCAGGTCCGTGGCACCGCATTCAAGCAGGGCATCGATCAGTTCGAACGGCTGGCCGGCGTTGCCGAACCCGCCGATCATCACCGTGGAACCGTCCTTGATGCCGGCCACGGCGTCCTGGACCGAATCAACAAAATTCAGCATGGCTTACGCCTTTCCGTTCGAAGCAGTCACGTTCTCAAGGACCACGGCCAGGCCCTGGCCCACGCCGATGCAGATCGCGGCCACGCCCCAGCGTTCGCCCGAGGCCTGCAGGGACCGGGCCAGTGTGCCCAGGATCCGGGTACCGGACGCACCCAGCGGGTGGCCCATGGCGATGGCCCCGCCGTGCCGGTTCACAATTGCGGGGTCGATGCCCCAGGCGTTGATGCAGGCCAAAGACTGCGCGGCGAAGGCTTCGTTAAGTTCGACGGCGCCCACCTGGTCCCAGCCGATGCCCGCCTTCGCCAGGGCCTTGTTCGCCGCCTCCACCGGGGCGTAGCCGAAGTACTGGGGATCGTTGGCATGCGCCCCGCGCCCGGCAATGCGGGCCAGCGGCTCCAGCCCCAGCAGCCCGGCGGCCGCCTCGGATCCGATCCAGGCCGCGGAGGCGCCGTCGGACAACGGCGACGCGTTGCCCGCGGTGACCGTCCCGCCAACTTCCGCGCCCTCGGGTTCTTTCCGGAACACCGTCTTCAACGCGGCCAGCTTCTCGGCCGTGGAGCCGGGCCGGATGCCCTCGTCACGCACCAGGTCCGTACCCGGCACGGGGGCTACCAGGTTGTCGTAGAACCCCTCGTCCCAGGCCGCGGCGGCACGGTTGTGCGAGTCCGCGGCAAACTCGTCCTGCGCCTGCCGGGTCACCTTGTACTTCTCACGCAACCGCTCGGTGGCCTCGCCCAGCGAGATGGTCCACTCCTTGGGCATGGCCTTGTTTACCAGGCGCCAGCCCAGCGTCGTGGAGGCCAGCGTCATGTCCCCGGCCGGGTACGGCTTCTCTGTCTTGGGCAGCACCCAAGGGGCGCGGGACATCGACTCCACACCGCCCACCAGCATCAGGTCCGCATCCCCGGCGTTGATTTGCCGGGACGCGATGATCGCCGCGTCCAGGGAGGAGCCGCAGAGCCTGTTCACAGTGGTGCCGGGGATAGACACCGGAAGGCCCGCGAGGAGGGTGCCCATCCGGGCCACGTTGCGGTTCTCCTCGCCGGCGCCGTTGGCGTTGCCGAGGACCACCTCATCGATCCGCTCCGGATCAAGCGACGGGGCACGCTTCACGGACTCCCTGATCACGTGCGCGGCAAGGTCATCCGGACGCACGGCAGCGAGGCCGGAGCCGAACTTGCCGAACGGGGTGCGCACGGCGTCGTACACAAAAGCCTGGTTCATGATTCCTCTGGTTCTCCGGGGTTCCGGTGGGTGCTGTCGAGTTCGCGGAAGACCTGCTGGGCGGTCTTGAAGGCGGTGTTGGCGGATGGGACGCCGCAGTAGATGGCGGTCTGGAGCAGGATTTCCTTGATTTCGTCCCTGCTGAGGCCGTTGTGGAGGGCGGCGCGGATGTGCATGGCCAGTTCCTCCCAGTGCCCGTGCGCCACCATGGCGGTGATGGTCACGGCGGAACGCATTTGGCGGGGAAGCCCGGGACGGGTCCAGATGCCGCCCCACGCGATGCGGGTGATCATGTCCTGGAAGTCCTCGGTGAACTCATCCTTGTTGGCGTTGGCCCGGTCCACGTGGGCGTCGCCCAGGACTTCGCGCCGGACCGCCATGCCGCCGTCGTAAATCTCCTGGCTGGTGGCGCCGGGCTGGACAACTCCGTTACGTTCGGCGCCGCTCATCTGGCAGCCTCGCGGGATTCGGCCCAGGTGAGGAGGCTGCGCATCAGGTCCGCGACGTGCGCGGGGGCCTCTGCCGGGGCAAGGTGGGAAATGCCCTCAATGGTCACGGCAGTGGCGGTGCCGCCGCCTGCGGTGATTCCGGCAGCCACTTCCTCAGCCATCGCGGCCGTGGAAACGGCGTCGAGCGAACCGGCAATGACCTGGGTGGGGACGGTAATGCTGCCCAGCTCCTGGCGCACGTCGAAGGCGGCCAGGGCTTCGCAGCAGAAGGCGTAGCTGAAGCGGTCGGCGTCGCGCAGGGCGTGCAGGAGCCGGCTGCTGAAGTCGGGTTCCCGGTCCATGAACCCGGGCGCGAACCAGCGCTGCGCGGAGCCCTGGATCATCACCGGCGTGCCCTGGGTGCGGACGGTCTCTGCGCGTTCCAGCCAGCCCTCCGGGGTGCCGATCTTGGCCCCGCTGTTCTGCACGGACAGGCTCTTGAGCCGTTGGCCGTGCTTAGTGCCCAGCTGCAGCCCGACAGCGCCACCCAGGGAAACCCCGGCGTAGTGGAAGTTTTCACCGGGGGCGATGGAGTCGACCAGGTCCACCACGGCGTCCGCGAGGGCTGCGACGTCGAAGCTTTCGGTGGCGGCAGGCGAGACGCCGTGGCCCGGCAGGTCCCAGGCCACCACGTCGTAATCATCGCCGAGCAGGGAAGCCACCCTGTTCCACAGGAACGTGGACGTGCCCAGGGACGGGCCCGCCACCAGCAGGGGGTGGTCGCCAAGGGGTCGCTGGGGGGACAGCAGTGCTGCCTTCAGTGCCGGTTTAGCCACGGGAAGCTCCATTCGCGTCGGGGGAAACAAAGTCGGGGAAGGCTGCCAGGATGCGGCGGGCGATCTCCGCCGTTTGGCCCAGGTAGCTGGCGGAATCCAGGAGTTCTTCCAGCCGTGCGTCAGTAGCGACGGCGGCGGGGACGGCTTCACGGAGCAGCTTGCGGTAGGTTCCGGCCTGCTCTGCGGGAGGCGCCTGGAGGGTCCGGTCCACCACGTCCTGCAGCTGCTGCTTGCCGCTGCGGCCGTCCTTCTCCTCGAGCAGCGGCGCCACCGCTGCGCTGACGCCCTCGGCCAGCAGCAGCGGGCCGGACAGGTCCAGGTTGCGGCGCATGGCGTCAGGGAACACCCGCAGTCCTTCGGCAAGTTCGCGGAGGTGTCCGGCGGCGCCGAGGGCCAGGGCGAGGAGCTGCCGGAGGGCCGGCCACTCCGTGTGCCAAGCTCCGTCCGGGCGTTCATCGTTGAAGTTGGCGGCGGCCACGTGCAGCTGCGCGGCCAGCTGTGGCGCCTGCAGCGCGGCGCTGCGGACCAGGACGGACAGCACCGGGTTCTGTTTCTGCGGCATGGCGGAGGAGACTCCGCGGCCGGCAGCACGCGGTTCGGCAAGCTCGGCCACCTCGGGCCGGCTGAGGAACAGTACGTCCGCGGCGATTTTGCCGAAGGCGTCCAGCACGGAGGCCAGCGCATTTCCGAGGGAGGTGATGGCAAGGCGGTTGGTGTGCCAGGGCGCCGCCGCAGAGGCCAGGCCCAGCTGGGCGGCCAGGCTGTCAGCCAGGCTGAACGGCGTCGCAGGCGAGCCTCCGGTCAGCACGGTTCCGGCGGCGAGGGTTCCGGCCGCACCGCCGAACTGGACCGGGAATTCCAGGGCCTCCAGCTGCCGGCCGGCGGCTGCCACGCCCTGGAACCACTGCGCCGCCCGCAGCCCGAAGGTGAAGGGTAGGGAATGCTGGGTCAGGCTCCTGCCCACGCACAGCGTGTCCGCATGCTCCCCTGCCAAGGCGGCGAGCGCCGTCGTGGTGCCCTTCAGGTCCGCCAGCACGGCGTGAACGGTGTTCCGGGCCAGCAGCATGAGGGCCGTGTCCAGCACGTCCTGGCTGGTCAGGGAGGTGTGAACGGCCTTCGCCGCCCCAACTCCGGCGGTGTCCAGCGCCGCCACGTTTTTCCGGAGATCGGCCAGCAGCGGAATCACCGGGTTGCCGCCGCCTTGGGCGCGCTGCGCGATACCGGCCAGGTCGTAGCGCCCCGCCTCAGCTGCGGAAGCTACGACGGCGGCCGAACCGGCGGGTGCCAGGCCGGCACGTTGCAGCACGGCGGCCCAGCCCGACTCGACGGCGAGGAGGGCCGCCAGCACTGCCCGGTCCCCCGTCAGTGCCGCCACCAATGGCGAGGCTGAGACGGGACTGAGCAGGCCGGCGTCGGCCTCATCCGCGAAGGCGCGCAAATCTCCCAGGGCGGCGGTGTGGGTCACTGGAAGTCCAGGAAGACCGTCTCGTCCTCACCCTGGAGACGGATGTCCCAGGTGAGGCCACCATCGGGGTCGCGGCGGGCGATGAGCGTGTTGCGGCGCTCCGGATCCAGTGAGCTCAGCAGCGGGTCATTGGCCAGGGCCTCGGTGTCCTCCGGCAGGTAGATGCGGGTGAACAGCCGGTTGGTGAGGCCGCGGGCGAAGAGTGCCACGGAGATGAACGGCGCGGCGCCCGGCTTGGTGGGGCCGGGGTTGACGGTGGTGAAGGTGTAGACGCCGGAGTTGCCCACGGCGCCGCGGCCCCAGCCGGTGAAGGTGTAGCCGTCGCGGACCAGGGAGCCGGTGCGCTGGTCGATCTTTCCGTCGGCGTCCGGCTGCCAGATTTCCAGGATGGCGTCCGGGATGGTGTGGCCGGCGCCGTCATAGACCGTGCCTTGAAGGCGGATGGAGCCCGGGAACCCGGGAGGCAGCAACTCGTTGTCCTTTTCGAACGGGAGCGCGTAACCGTAGAACGGGCCCACGGTCTGCCCGGGGGTGGGTACCAGTTTGGTGCTCATCGTTCCTACTCCTCATCTCCGGCGTCGCCGTATGCTTCGTTCTCGGTCCAGGTGCGCTTGGGACCGGTCAGGACGATGTCCCAGTTGTAGCCCAGGGCCCACTCCGGTTCAGTAAGGCTGTGGTCGTAGGTGGCCACCAGGCGGTCGCGGGCGTCCTGGTCCACGATGGTCTGGTAGATCGGGTCCAGCGGGAAAAGCTGGTCACCCGGGAAGTACATCTGGGTGATGATCCGCTGGGTGAACTCGTTGCCGAACAGCGAGAAGTGGATGTGCGCCGGCCGCCACGCGTTCAGGTGGTTCTTCCAGGGGTAGGCGCCGGGCTTGATGGTGATGAACCGGTAGGAGCCGTCCGGGCCGGTGATGCAACGGCCGATGCCAGTGAAGTTGGGGTCGATCGGGGCCGGGTGCTGGTCCCGCTTGTGGATGTAGCGGCCGGAGGAGTTGGCCTGCCAGATCTCCACGAGCTGGCCCGCCACCGGGCGGCCGTCACCGTCCAGGACCTTGCCGGACACGATGATCCGCTCACCCAGCGGTTCGCCGTTGTGCTGGATGGTCAGGTCCGACTCCAGCGCGTGCACGTCCTGGTGCCCGAACGCCGGCGAGAACAGTTCGATGGTCTCGGGATCGGCGTGCTGCAGGCTCTTGGTGGGGTGGCGCAGGATGCTGCTGCGGTAGGGCGGGTAATCAAGCCGCGGCTGGATTTCCTGGGCGGCGCCGTCCTTGAGGGCGCGCTGGTAGGCCTCGCCGATGGCGGTGATCTCTGCACTGAGGTCCGCCTGGGACTCGACGGCCTTGTCCAGCTGGTGGGCAGCCTTCGGTTCGGCCGGGGGCACGAGTTCCTCCGACTCCAGCTCCTCGGTGATGTTTTCCGACACGGCTGGCTCCTTTCTGATCTGTTCGGGTTGCTTGGCTTGTGGTTCAGGGGGTGCGGGTCTGCGTGCTGCGGTGCAGCGAGTCGTACTGCACTGCGTGGCGCACGGGGGCGTTGGGCGCGCCGTAGCCGTCGTAGTTGCCGCGGCGTTCCACCATTTCGAAGAACACGCTGCCCACGGTGGCGGTGTAGAAGTGCAGGAATTCGCCGTCCGCGTCCCGGTCGAAGAGCAGGTTGAGCTCCTGCAGGGTGGCCAGGAACCCGGGGTCCAGGTCGAACCGGGCGTCCAGGTCCTCGTAGTAGTTGGCAGGGATCTGCAGGAATTCGAGGCCGCGGTCCCGGGCGGCACGGGCCGTTGCCACAAGATCGTCCACGGCGAAGGCGATGTGCTCCTGGTAGGTCTTGCGGGCCTCGTTCCGTGCCTGCTGGATCGGGGCGAGGTTCAGGACCAGCCGCACCGCGCCGTCGGAGGTCTGCATGACCTGCGAGCGCACCAGGCCGCTGGGGCTGGGCACCTCGGCGAAGGGCTGGGGCTCCAGGGCCAGGGCGCTGGTGTAAAACAGGACGGCCTCGTCGAAGTGCTGCCAGGGTTGGGCAAGGTTGACGTGGTCAATCACTGCACTGGCTCCGGCGGAGGGGTGTTCCAGCCCCTCGCCGAACTCCTGCGTCCACGCTGCGGTCCCGTCCGGGCTGCCCTGGCACAGGAAGATCTCCGTGGAGTCCGGTGCCGAGATGCCCTGGAACACTTCCTCGTCCGCCTGCACCTTCCGGGCCACCACGGGGGCCTTGAGCTGCTGGGCCCGGGCGGAGGCAATCACGGGGGAGTCGACGTCGAACCCCAGGGCGGCGATGGCGGGCTCGGCATGCTGCGCTGCCTGTTCGTTGATGATCACCCGTGCCTGGCCCATGGTCCAGAGCTGGACGTCCTTGGTGCGGTGCCGGCCCTCGAACTGGAAGCCGAGCTGGCCCAGGAGCTTCTCCAGCTGCACGGTGTCGTCCGCCTTCACCTCGGCAAAGTTGAAGCCGGCGGGCTCGTTCACCTTGGGCAGCGTGGCCAGCTCCATGGGATAACGACGGCGGGGGGCGCCTGCGTTGCCGGGCGCGGCTTCAGCGGAGGTAGCGGCGAGCCACTTGGCACTCTGCTCTTCCAGCCAGATAAGCGACCGCATGGCATCCACGGCCGTGCGCTCCACGTCGGACTGACGGAAGACGTCGTTGAACACCTCCAGCGAGACCGGGCCGCTGTAGCCGGCGCGGACCACGTGGCCCATGAACTTGGCCAGTTCGAACTGCCCCTCACCGGGGAAGACGCGGTAGTGGCGGCTCCAGGAGAGGACGTCCATGGAGAGCTTGGGGGCATCCGCCACCTGGACGAAGAAGATTTTGTCCGCGTGGATGTCTTCGATCGACGCGGTGTCCCAGTCCCGGCTCAGGATGTGGAACGAGTCCAGACAGGTGCCCAGGTTGGGGTGGTCCACCATTTCCACCAGGCGGTAGGCGTGCTCGTAGTCGTTGACGTACTTGCCCCATGCCAGGGCTTCGTAGGCAACCTTGACGCCGTGGTCCCCGGCCAGGTTGGCCAGCTGCGCCAGCTGTTCGGCGCGGACGCCGTCGTCATCGATGGTGGCGGTGGCAACATTGGAGCACACCAGGATGGTGTCCATGCCAAGGCGGGCCATGAGCTTGAACTTTGCCTCCGCGCGGCGCAGGTTTGCCTTCAGCATGTCCGGGGTGACGCCGTCGAAGTCCCTGAACGGCTGGTACAGGTCCAGGCCAAGGCCCAGGTCCGCGGCCGTCTTTCGCACGTCCTCTGGGCTGAGCGGGGAGGTAACCAGGTCCTGTTCGAAGATTTCGATGCCGTCGAAGCCGGCGATGGCGCAGGCCTGCATCTTTTCCTTCAGGGTGCCCGAGAGGCAGACAGTGGCGATTCCGGTGCGCATCAGGCGGCCACCTCCTCCGCGGCCACGAGCTCCAGGAAATGTGCGCGCATGCGGTCCGGGTCTGCTTCCAGCCCGGTGAAGATCCGGAAGGCATCCACGGCCTGACCCACTGCCATGCGGCCGCCGTCCAGCACCTCACAGCCCTTGGCGCGGGCGCCCCGGACCAGTTCGGTGTCGATGGGGCGGTAGACGATGTCCGCCACCCAGTGCCGGGACTCCAGCAGGTCCAGGTCCAGCGGGACGCCCGGATGGGCGGCCATGCCCACCGGGGTGCAGTGCACCAGGCCGTCGGCCAGGCGCATCAGCTGCGGCAGCTCCGCCGTCGTGCCTGCCGTAACGGTGCTGTGGGGGAAGAAGTCCTGCAGTTCGGCGGCCCGTGCGGCTGCCCGGGCAACGTCCATGTCCACCAGGGCCAGCGTGCGCACGCCCGCGGTAAGCAGGGCGTAGGCGACGGCGGATCCGGCGCCCCCTGCCCCGAGCTGCACCACGCGGTCCAGGCGTGCTCCGGGGAGGCCGGCAGCAAGCGCGGCGGCGAAGCCGGAGAAATCGGTGTTGTGGCCAATGAACTTGCCGTCCCGGATGACCACCGTGTTGACGGCGCCGAGCCGGCGCGCGTCAGGGCTCACTTCGTCCAGGTGCTCCAGGACCAGCTGCTTGCACGGGTGGGTGATGTTCAGGCCGTTGAAGCCCAGGGTGCGGGCGCAGTTCAGGATGGCCCCCACGGCTTCCCCCGCAAGCCCCAGTTCCAGGAGGTCGATGGGGCGGTACAGGTAGCGCAGGCCCTGCACGTCACCTTCCCGTTCGTGCATGGGCGGCGTGAGCGATGGCATTACGCCATCACCAACCAGTCCCACCAGGTAGGACTCAGTTCGATTGCTCATGCGTGCAGCTCCTTTGGTACAGCACCTGGCAGCGGCGGAACTTTGCCGCGCTGCGGGTTATACGGATTACGGTACATCAAATGTTCACTTATCGCACTCATGTTCTAGATACGAACAGAAGTAGCGTTGGGGTGTCCTGGATCGGGCTTCTGCTACCGCTGGGGCAGCCTCGCCGCGAGCTCGGCGGCGGCTTCCTGCAGGAGGGGAACGTGGGCGATCAGCTCGTCCAGGCCCAGGCGAAAGACGGGCACGGCTGTTGCCAGTGACGCGAAGGCATGCCCCTGGTCGTTGAGCAGCGGTACGGCCACTGCGCGCATTCCGGCCTCGTTTTCCTCATCCATGACGGCGTAGCCCTGCCGGCGCACCTTCTCGATTTCGGCCCGGAAGGCATCCCTGTCGGTGATCGACTTCCCGGTGAGTTCTTCCAGCGGCAGCTCGCCCAGGAGTTCTTCCCGCTCACCGTCCTCGGCGAACGCCACCAAGGCCTTGCCCACCGCGGTGGTGGAGAGCGAGCCCAGGTGGCCGGGGTCGCTGGTCACGCGAAAAGTCTGAGGCCCATCCACCTTGCTGACGGTCAGGTGGTGCAGACCGTCGCGGACACTGAGGATGGTGGCCTCGCCGGTCCGCTCAGTGACCCGGCGGAGGATGGGCATGGCCGTCCCTGCGAAGCCGTGGTGGTTGGAGACGCGCTGGCCCAACTGGAAGATCCGCAGGCCCAGGTGGTAGCGGCGGCCGTCCGGCTCGTAGTCAACGAAGCCGTCGCGGGTCAGGGAACCGAGCAGGCGGTAGGTGGTGCTGAAGGGAAGTTCCGCCCGGCGGGATATGTCCGCGGCGGTGGCCCCCCGCGGCTCGTCCCCCAGCAGGACCAGCAGGCCAAGGGCCTTGCCCACCATGTCCGTGCGGTCGGCAGGGCGCGCGCCGACCTTTCCCTCCGGGGGCATGGCATTGACGGGTTCCGCGGCCGGGGCGGCGACAGCGGATTCTTCATTGGCCGCTGTGCTTTGGTTCACACTCATGACTCCATGTTGCCACAATGTGAGAGCTGCTTCTAGATGGTGATTATTTTTCTTGACAGGTGACAGTCCTCACAGTCATAGTTTCTGTATCGCACAAGTAGCTCCCACCATGTGGCTATTTATGCCGGGTCTTTTCCGGACTCCAGCCGCATCGCGCCCCGCCCGCACCAAGGCAGCGGCGGCTGCGACCCCCAGATCCATCCGCGACAATGTCGTCACACCAAAGGAACACCATGAGCAAGACACTTCCGTCCGCAGGGGCGGGTGCCCTCACGCATGCCGGGACGCCCAAAAAGGCCGCCCTCGCCAGCTTCCTCGGCAGCGCCGTCGAGTACTACGACTTCTTTATCTTTGGCTCCGCCGCCGCGCTGATTTTCCCCACGGTCTTCTTCCCCAGCGCCGATGCCAACGCCGCCATCATGTCCTTCGCCACCTTCGGCTTCGCCTACGTGGCGCGCCCCGTCGGCGCCATCATCCTGGGCCACTTCGGTGACCGGGTGGGCCGGCAGAAGGTCCTGATGTTCACTTTGGTGCTCATGGGTGCGTCCACCTTCGTCATTGGGTGCCTCCCGGACTTCCGCACCGTTGGCTGGTGGGCTCCGGCCCTGCTGGTGCTGGCCCGGCTGTGCCAGGGCCTTTCCGCCGCCGGCGAGCAGGCCGGCGCTTCCTCCATGACCCTGGAGCACGCCCCGGACAACCGCCGTTCCTTCTTCACCTCATGGACCCTCACCGGAACGCAGGGCGGTCAGATCCTCGCAGCCCTGGTGTTCATTCCCGTCCTGGCCCTGCCGGATGAGATCAAGTTCGGCATCGGCTGGCGCATCCCGTTCTGGCTCAGCGCCGCCGTGGTTGTGGTGGCGTTCCTGATCCGCCGCACCCTCCACGAGCCGCCCGCGTTCGAAGAGGCCCGCAAGACCGCGCAGATCGCCAAGCTCCCGGTTGCCGACCTACTCAAGGGCCACTGGCGCGACGTCCTCCGCGTGATCTGCTGCGCCTTCATCGCCGCCGTCTCCACGGTGTTCGGCACGCTGGCCATCAGCTACGCCAAGACGGTGGCCGGCGTTGACGGCACCACCACCCTCTGGCTGGTGGTGGCCGCCAACATCGTGGCCCTGGGCACCCAGCCGCTCTTCGGCATGCTGGCGGACAGGATCGGCCGCAAGCCCGTGTTCATCTACGGCGCCCTGGCCAGCGCGATCCTGACCCCCGTGTTCCTCCTCAGCCTGGAGTCCGGCAGCGTCCCGCTGATGTTCCTGGCCGCCATCGGCTACTTCTCCGGCGGTTACGCAGCCGCCAACGCCGTCTGGCCGTCCTTCTACGCGGAAATGTTCAGCACCAAGGTCCGCTTCTCCGGCCTGGCCATCGGCACCCAGCTGGGCTTCCTGATGGCAGGGTTCGCGCCGGCCATCGTGGCTGCCATGGGCGGCATCAAGCCCGGCGGCTGGGTGCAGATCACCATCTTCACCGCCGTCATCTGTGCCGTCGCCGCAGTGTCGGCGCTGACCGCCAAGGAGTCCTTCCGGACCCCCACCAAGCAGCTCGGCCTGAAGTAGGAGCGCGCTCCAGCCCACGTTCCAGCCCAGAGAGCCCGCCATTCCCCCAAATGGCGGGCTCTCCCCTGTTAAAACCGGGCCAATTTGTCAGCAGCCGCTACCCCCGGCCGGTCTCCAGCACCGAGGCGAGGTCGAAGTTCACCGGCTCCTCAAGTTGCTCATAGGTGCAGGATTCGGGGTCCCGGTCCGGCCGCCAGCGGTTGAACTGGGCCGTGTGGCGGAAGCGGTCGCCCTCCATGTGGTCGTAGCGGACCTCCACCACCAGTTCGGGCCGGAGCGGAACAAAGGACAGATCCTTTCCTGCGCTCCACCTGCTGCCTTCGGCGTTCCGCGGAGTCCGCTCACCCTCTTCCTGCCTGCCCCAGGCCCACGGATGGCCCTCGAAGTCGGTGACCAGCGGCTGGAGCTGCTCGAACAATTCCTGCCGCTTCTTCATCGGGAAGGCGCCGATCACGCCCACGCTGGCCAGGCCGCCGTCGTCCTTGTACAGGCCCAGCAGCAGGGAGCCGATGGCGTCCGGGCCGCTTTTGTGCAGCCGGTAGCCGGCCACCACGCAGTCCGCGGTGCGCTGGTGCTTGACCTTGAACATCACCCGCTTGTCCGGCTCATACCTGCCGTCCAGCCGCTTGGCCACGATGCCGTCAAGCCCGGCGCCCTCGAACTGCTCGAACCACTGCGCGGCGGTGTCTTTGTCCGTGGTGGCGGCCGTCAGGTGGACGGGCGCCTTGCTGGCTGCGAGCGCTTTCTCCAGCGCCGCCCGCCGCTCACTGAAAGGCCTGCCCGTGTAGTCGTCATCGTCGAGGGCCAGGAGGTCGAAGGCCACGAAACTCGCGGGTGTCTGCTGCGCCAGCAGCTTCACCCGGCTGGCGGCGGGATGGATCCTTTGCTGGAGGGCATCGAAATCAAGCCGGTCACCGGAGGCCCCCACCAGGATTATTTCGCCGTCCACCACGCAGCGCTGCGGCAGGTTTTCCTTGAGCGCGGCAACGAGTTCCGGGAAGTAGCGGGTCATGGGCTTTTCGTTGCGGCTGCCGATCTCCAGGTCGTCGCCATCACGGAAGATGATGGACCGGAAGCCGTCCCACTTGGGCTCATAGCTAAGGTCACCACTGCCTGGAATGCCGTCGATGCCGCTGACGGCCTTGGCGAGCATGGGCGGGACAGGCGGCATCACGGGAAGTTCCATGTGCCCATTCTTGCCCGGCCGGCGCCCCGGGCGGTAGGGCGGCGCGCCCGGCTTCAGGCGGCCAGCAGCCAAACAATCAGCACCAGCACCGGTGCTGCGGCCGCAGTGGAGAGCAGGATTGTTTCCCGCGCCACCGTCACGCCGCGCCCGTACTTGCTGGCGAACAGGAAGACGTTCTGGGCAGAGGGGAGCGCCGCCATAAGCACCACGCCCAGGAGCATGCGGTGGTCCAGGTTGAACAGGAAGCGCCCGACGACGAACGCCACCGCCGGCATCACAGCGGATTTGAGTGCCGTGGCAGTGAGGATTTCGGCGGTATGCCCGCCGCTCCGCAGCATTTTGGTTCCGCGAAGCGACATGCCGAACGCCAGCAGCACCACCGGCACGGCCGCCCCGCCCAGGAGCGTCAGTGGGGCCATCACCGGGTCCGGCAGCTTCACATGGAAGGCAGCCAGGACCACGCCCAGGAGCGAGGCGATGATCATGGGGTTCCGGAAGGGTTGCGTCAGCATGAGCCGGGGAGAGAACCGGCCGGCTTCCGAAAGGTCCAGCAGGGTCAGGACCAGCGGGGCGAACAGGAGCAGCTGGACCAGCAGGACTGGAGCCACGGGGGTGGCGTCCCCCAGCGCATAGAGCGTGATGGGGATGCCGATGTTGTTGGCGTTGACGTAGGACCCGGCCATGGCACCGACGGCGGTTTCGGCCGCAGGCCTTCGGAACCAGATGCGGCTGGCGGCAACGTAGAGCAGGGCGGTGACCGCTGCGGTGATCATGGCAAGCGGAACGTAGGCGGAGAAGACCACCGAGAGGTCCGATTTCAGCACCACCGTGAAGAGCAGCACCGGGTTAGTGATGAAGAAGGCGGTCCGCGTCAATGCCGAAATGGTGGGCTCGTCTCCCAGCCCGCAGCGCGCGGCGACGTATCCGACGGCAATGACGACGCCGATCACCGCCAGTCCGATGAGCACACCGCCCACTTGGGGTACTTCCTTCCGGTTACACCGTGCACTACCGCTGGAAGGCAGTACTACAAGTTTCATACTTATCGGATAAGGAGCGCTGCGCCAAAAGTGTCCACAGAATGGCCCACCGGCTGCCTGCCCGGCCTCTCGACACGGCGCCCGCCGGACGGTACAGCTTAATGATGGTTACCGTCGGCTTCCACGCTTCGCACGAACAGATCAGCCCCGGGCAACTGCTCAAGGACGTCCAGCACGCAGGGCGCGCAGGCTTCGACGCCGCCATGTGTTCGGACCATATCGAACCGTGGTCCGAACGGCAGGGGCATGCCGGTTTCGCGTGGTCCTGGCTGGGCGCGGCGCTTGCCACCACCAGCCTCCGGTTCGGGGTGGTGACGGCGCCGGGCCAGCGGTACCACCCGGCCATCATCGCCCATGCCTCCGCCACGCTGGCGAGCATGTTTCCCGGCCGGTTCTGGTTGGCCCCCGGCAGCGGCGAGAACATGAACGAACACATCACAGGGGACGCGTGGCCTGCCAAGGACATCAGGCAGCGCCGCCTGGAGGAATGCGTGGACGTGATCCGCCGCCTGCACCGCGGCGGGGAGGTCACCCACCGGGGCCTGGTCACCGTGGAGCAGGCGCGGATCTGGGATGTCCCGAATACGCCGCCGCCGCTCATCGCCCCCGCCGTCAGCGTGGAGACGGCACGCCGCGCGGCCACCTGGGCGGACGGCCTGGTCACTATCAACCAGCCGGCACCAAAGCTGCGGGACATGCTGGCCGCGTACCGGGACAACGGCGGCAAGGGCAAGACCGTGCTGCAGGTCCACCTGTCCTGGGCGGGCACGGAGAAGGACGCCGTAGCCATTGCCATGGACCAGTGGCGGACCAACACCTTCGCCCCGCCCATCCCTTGGGACCTGCCCACCGCCGGGCACTTCGACACGGTGGGGGCGCATGTGCCGGAGGAGCAGGTACGCAGCGCGGTCAACGTCTCGGCCAACCTTCAGCAGCACGTGGAGTGGCTGGCCGGATACGCGGACCTTGGCTTCGACGAGCTGTACCTGCACTTCGTGGGGCAGGAGCAGGCAGCCTTCATCGACGCCTTTGCCGCGGAGGTGCTCCCCCAACTGCGCACCCCCTCAGGAAACCCTGGCGGAAGAACCCCAGCTGAACCGGAGCTGGCCGCGGCAGCTGCCAATCCGGCGTCGGACGCTTCGGCATGAGGATCGCCGAAACCTCGGACCTCTGGTGGAAGAACGCCGTCATCTACTGCCTGGACGTGGAGACGTTCCATGACGACGACGGCGACGGCACCGGGGACTTTGCCGGCCTCACCCAGCGGGTGGACTACCTGGCCGCCCTGGGTGTGACCTGCATCTGGCTGATGCCGTTCTACCCGTCCCCCGACCGTGACGACGGCTATGACGTGACGGACTTCTTCAATGTGGACCCCCGGCTCGGCACCCTGGGCGATTTGGTGGAGTTCATCCGCGCGGCAAAGGACCGGGGGATGCGGGTGATCGCGGACTTCGTGGTGAACCACACCTCCAACCAGCATCCGTGGTTCGTGGAGGCCAGGAAATCGGCCGACAACCCGTACCGCGACTTCTACGTGTGGCGGAAGGACACTCCCCCGGACACCTCCGCCGAGGTGGTGTTCCCCGGGGAGGAGAACTCGCTGTGGACCCGGGATGATGCCACGGGCGAGTGGTACCTGCACATGTTCGCCAAATACCAGCCGGACCTGAACGTCATGAATCCCAGGGTCCGGGACCAGATCGCCAAGGCGATGGGCCTGTGGCTCGAGCTGGGCCTGGATGGGTTCCGGCTGGATGCCGTGCCGTTCTTCCTGGAGACCAGGGGCGAGCCCCAGGACCAGGCAGCCAGGATCAACCCGCACGGCTACCTCAGGGCGCTGCGAAGCTTCGTGAACCGGCGCAACGGCGGCGCGGTGCTGCTGGGCGAGGTGAACCTGTCCTACCAGGAACAGCTGGCGTACTTCGGCGGGTCCGAGGGCAACGAGCTGAACATGCAGTTCGACTTCCTGTCCATGCAGCACCTCTACCTGTCCCTGGCGCGGCAGGATGCAAGGCCCCTGGCGGAGACGCTGAAGGGCCGGCCGCCGATCAACCCGGACAACCAATGGGCCATGTTCGTGCGAAACCATGACGAGCTCACGCTGGACAGGCTCACCGACGGCGAGCGCCAGGAGGTCTTCGCGGCGTTCGGGCCCGAAAAGAACATGCAGATCTACGGGCGGGGACTTCGGCGCAGGCTGCCGCCGATGCTCGGCGGGGACCAGGAGCGCCTGCGGATGGTGTACTCCCTGATGTTTTCCCTCCCCGGCACTCCGGTGCTGTTCTATGGCGAGGAGCTCGGCATGGGCGAGGACCTCCGCCAGGAGGGCCGCGCTGCCGTGCGTACGCCCATGCAGTGGAACAACGAGGAGAACGGCGGTTTTTCCAGCGCCAAACCCGCGGACCTGGTGGCGCCCCTGGTGCGCGGGGAGTACGGGCCGGGCCGGGTCAACGCCGCCGCGGCCAAGCGGGACCCGGAGTCGCTGTTCAACTTCATGGCCACGCTGATCGCCAGGTACCGCGAGGCAGCGGAGCTGGGCTGGGGAAAGTTCGCGGTCATCGACCAGGGCGAGCCCGCGGTGTTCGCCCATACGTGCAGTTCCGAGGGCGGGACGCTGGTGCTGCTGCACAACTTCAGCGAAGAGCCGGTGAAGGTCAGCGGAAAGGTGGGGCCGGATGATGGTCCGGCGCCGGACTTCCGGGGCGCCATGCTGCTGGACCTGTTCGACGGCGGCAACGTCGCCCTGGAGCCCGACGGCGGCTTCACGGTGGAGCTGGGGCGCTACGGCTGCCGCTGGTTCCGCCTGCACCGCAAAGGTGACCGGCTGGCACCGTAACCCGGCCGCCCGCCGTCGTGCTTTGTGAAAAAATCAACCATGCACGCCATGCAGCACTCCAGCAAACTCCAGAACGTCCGGTACGAACTCCGCGGACCCATCCTCCAGGCAGCCAAGAACATGGAGGCCGAGGGGCACCGGATCCTGAAGATGAACCTCGGCGACACGGCCCCGTTCGGCCTGGAAGCGCCGGAGTCCGTGGTGGTGGACATGATCCACCACTTGCGCGGCGCCCAGGGCTACAGCGACTCGAAGGGCATCTTCACCGCGCGGACAGCCATCTCGCAGTACTACCAGACCCGCGGCCTGATGAACATCGGCGTCGAAGACATCGTGATCGGCAACGGCGTCAGCGAACTGATCTCCATGTGCCTGCAGGCGTTCATGGAGAACGGCGACCAGATCCTGGTCCCCGCGCCGGACTACCCCCTGTGGACCGCCGCCGTAACCCTGACCGGCGGCAAGCCCGTACACTACCTCTGCGACGAGGCGGAGAACTGGTGGCCGGACATGGCCGACGTGGAAGCAAAGATCACCAGCCGCACCAAGGGCATCGTGATCATCAACCCGAACAATCCCACCGGTGCGGTCTACCCCCGTCACATCCTGGAACAGTTCGCGTCCCTGGCACGGAAGCACAACCTGGTCCTGTTCTCCGACGAGATCTACGAGAAGGTGCTGTACGAAGACGCCAAGCACATCCACACCGCCGCCGTGGCCGAGGACGTGTGCTGCCTGACTTTCAGCGGCCTGTCCAAGGCCTACCGGATGCCCGGCTACCGGGCCGGATGGGTTGCCATCACCGGACCCCTGGCCGCCACCGCCGCCTATCGTGAGGGCCTGGAACTGCTGGCCTCGCTGCGCCTGTGCGCCAACGTTCCCGCCCAACACGCCATCCAGACCTGCCTGGGCGGATACCAAAGCATCGAGGCACTGGTGAAGCCGGGCGGCCGGCTACGGGAGCAGCGGGACCTGGCCCACAAGCTCCTGACCGCCATTCCCGGCGTCACGTGCGTTCCGGCGTCGGGGGCCATGTACCTGTTCCCCCGGCTCGACCCTGAGCTTTACCCCATCGACAGCGACGAACAGTTTGTCCTGGACCTGCTGAAGGACCAGAAGATCCTGGTATCGCACGGCTCGGCCTTCAACTGGCCCACACCGGACCACTTCCGGTTTGTCATCCTCCCGTCCATGCGGGAGATCGAGGAAGCCGTCCGCAGGATCTCCACCTTCCTGGCCGCCTACCGCAACCGGGAGGCAGCCTACGAACTGGAAACAGTGACGGAGTGAAGAACTAACCGCTCCCTAACAGCGGGGAAACCGGGACGCAACATTGTGCGGCCACACTGGTGAGTGCAGGCAAGAGCCGGCACCAGCTCCAGCCAGGAGGCCCCCTTGTTGAAGAAAGCGACCCCGCACGTAACCAGAATCCGCGCCCTGGACCAGCTCCACCGCGGTGACGAAATCGAAGCCCGCCTGTCAATCGGGCCGTCCTACGATGACGTGGTGATCCGCCGCGGCAGCGTCCAGGAAACCGCCCCCGGCATCGGCGTCGTCTGGATCCTGGACCGGCTCACCGGCCTCCGCAAGGCGATCAATACCGACGAGTGCAGCGTGTGGCGGGTGGCCTAGGACTTCCGGGCGGTGGACGGCGGACGTAGTCAGGAAGGACTGTCCGCAACCCACCCCTGATGCGCCAGCGACTGCAACCATGAGATGGCGGCATCAGTCACCGGATGCGGGGTTCCCAGCGACTCAAGGTATACCCGCGCCTCTGACATCTCCGCTTCCCTGCGCACGGCGTGCACACGCGTCCCTTCAAGCATCCGGGCCACGAGCGCCGGGCCGGACGGACCCAGCTCCCCCGCAATCTGCCCGATCATCCAGTCTTTCGAGCCTGCCGCTTCGGCGGCTGTGACCGCTTCCAGGATGGTTGCCGCCAGCCCCTTCATGAACACGCTGCGGAGCAGCTTCAGGCCCGCTGCCGCCCCAGCTTCACTTCCTGCGGCGGTGGCCGGGATGCCCCACCCACCGAAGAGGGATGCCAGCACATCCGCCCCCGTGCCGCTTATCAGCAGGGGCGAATCGATCCGGCTGCGGGGTACAGGCGCCATGATGGCCACGTCGGCGAACAGGATATTCCTGCGGCCCGCCTGTTCGGCGAGCCGTCGCTTTTGGTCCGGTCCCGAGGTGTTCAGGTCCGCGAAGACAGCGCCCGGTTCCATGGCAGGCAGCGCCTCCTGGAGAACGGATTCTGCAGCACGTCCTCCCACCAGGCTGATCACCAGGCCTGCGCCGGCCACCGCTTCGCGGATGGACCCGGCCCGCACAACGCCCGGGGGGACAGCCTCGACGGCGGGGTCTGTGGCGGTCACCCGCAGTCCCCGGCCGGCAAGATCCTGCGCATAGATGCTTCCGGCTTCCCCGAGACCCAGGACGGCGATCCAGGTGCCGCCCTGCTCCGTTTCCCTACCGTGCACCGGCGGCCGCGGTTCGCCAGCCCCCGTGGTATTCGGTCCGGGCAGTAACCGCGTAAGGGGCGGGACTGACCACAGCACGGACGCTGAGCTGTTCGTGCGGCTCCACCGTTGTCTTGCGGGTTCCGCCGTCTGGCTCCCCCCAGATAACACGGACTTCCGTTCCAAGCTCAACGTTTGGATCGACCGTTGCCAACGAAAGGCCGCGGCGCTCATTGGCCGTGACCCCGGTGAAGAGCGAGAGGCCAACGCCTGTGCCGTCGGCGTCCACCACCGCATCGTAGTTGGACGACCCATAGTTGGCGTTGGGGATGTCGAAGAACTGGTAGCCCGGGGTGTCACGGTCCAGGAACGATGCCCAGATCCGGGCGAGGTCCTGGTCGTTCCAGGCAAGGGTCACCTTCTTCCGCTGCCGGGCCGGGTCAATCTGCTGGAGGGCGTCGCGGCCAATGAAGTCATGGTCGAACTTCACGAATGAGCCGTAGCCGAGCTCCCAGGGCGTGAGGTAATAGTCTTCGATGTTGTTGGAGACGAATGAGCCGGCGAGCGCATTCACCGCTTCATAGCTTGTTGCCGGCAGCCACTCACGGTAGGCCCGCTCGGCGTCACTGCTGTAGATCGCCGGCAGCGGCGACGGGATCCAACCGGATTCCAGCGTGTTCGAGGAGTAGGCCCGGGAGCCGCAGGGTTCGATCCCGAACTCGGCCCCCGCCTCGAGGACGGCATCCCGGATTTTGCCGTGCTGTTCGTAGGGTCCCCAGATTTCCAGCCCGGGCGCCCCGGCCATGCCATGCCGCAGGGTACGCACCTGCTCCCCGGCGATGTTCAGGTGGCCCATGTGGAAGAACCTGACCTGCTCAAGGGTTCCGCCATTGAGCTTTTCGATGATCTGCCATGCATTGGGACCCTGGATCTGGAAGCGGAAGTACTTCCGGGTGACCGCCTGGCCGTAAGGGCGCGACGGCGACCGGTCATCGTACGTGCATTCGACGTCGTACCCGCCGGTTTCGGCGTGGAACTGGAGCCAGTTTGCCGCCGGTGCCCGGCCCACATAGACGAACTCCTGCTCCGCCAGGTGGAACAGGATGCCGTCACCGATCACGCCGCCATTGGACGCCGTCGGGACAAACTGCTTGGCGGTGTTGACCGGGAAGTTGGCGAAGCTGTTGATGCCCGTGTCAGAGAGGAGCTTCAGGGCATCGGGCCCGGTCATGAAGAAATTGACCATGTGGTGGGACTGATCGTAGAGCACCGCCGCTTCCCGCCAGGCGCGTTGCTCACGGCGCCAGTTGGTGAACTCTGCCGGCACCACCGGATAGATATAGGTGCCGAGTTGGGAATTGCGCAGGAGATCAACGGTGTTGCCTGCCGCATCAAGCACTTCCTGGAGGGATTTCGGGGCCATGGCTTTCTCCTTCGGTTCAGTGGGCACTGCCGAAACGCATCCCTGGAAAAGCTGACGCGCGATTGCTAACAAAATTGTATGGGATGTCTTGACCAAAGTTCCAGAGCGTGATTCTCTGGCAGTGTCCGCAGGAAAGGACTGACCGTGGGCCGCAAGGCAGCGTGGCCGCCGAGGATCGCGGGACTGGAAATGCCCGGATCAGTGGGGATCAGCTGCTCCTCATGCGGGAAGGGACATCCAAGGGGGCGTTCTTCCTGGCCGGCGCGCCCCCTCCCGCGCCGCTTGACAGGAACTAGAGAGAGGACAGTCCCATGACCGGGTATACCTCGTTCGACGTCGCCCATCTGGGGAACGTGGAACTGCTGACCCCCGTCTTCGAGGAAAGCCTCTGGTTCTTCCGTGACCTGCTCGCCATGCGGGTGGTGGCGGAGTCCAGCAGCGACGGCCGGAAATGCGCTTACCTCCGGACTTGGGACGAATACCAGCTCTACACCCTGAAGCTCACGGCCTCTGCCGACGCCGGCGTCGGACGCACCACCTTCCGGACCACCAGCCAGGAGGCGCTGGAGCGCAGGGTCGCCGCCATTGAAGCCGCGGGGCTGGGTATCGGCTGGGAAGACGGGGAAGTGGGGACCGGACCCACCTACTCCTTCCGCGACCCGGACGGGCACGACATGGGGATCTACTACGAGACCCAACGGTACGTGGCAACGGACGACAAGCCCGCGCTTAAAAACCAGGCTTCGGCCTTCCCTGGCCGCGGCGTAAACGCGCGGCGCCTGGACCACATCAATTTCCTCGCCAAGGACGTGGTGGCAAACGGGGAATTCGTGGCCGACGTCCTGCGGGGGCGGGAGAGCGAGCGCATCCGGCTCGACGACGGCGGATACGCCGCCTGGTGGTTCCACTTCAACAACAAGTCCTACGACATCGTGTACTCCGACGACTGGCTGAAGCACGGCAACAGGCTGCACCACGTGGCGTTCGCCCCCGATACCCGCGAGGACATTTTGAAGGCCGCGGACATCTTCCTTGAAAACGGCATCCACATCGAATCCGGACCGCACAAGCACGCCATCAACCAGACATTTTTCCTCTATGTCTGGGAACCAGGCGGCAACCGCATTGAACTGGCCAACGCCGGGGCACGCCTGCTGCTGGACCCGGATTCGCCGGTGGTGGAGTGGAGCCAGGAGGAACGCAGGAAGGGGCAGGCCTGGGGCATGAAAACCATCGAGACGTTCCACACGCACGGAACGCCGAACGTCCGCCAGTGACAAAATTAAGGGATCCACGCAGTACCGCACAGAGAGGTGCAAAATCATGACCAACACAGTGGATACTTCCGCTCCGGTGACCACCGGCCTCTTCATTGGAGGCAGTGAGCGCCAGGCCGCCGCCACCATGGAAATTGCCGATCCGGGCAAGCCCGGAGTCATCGTGGGCCACGCCGCCGCTGCCAGCCCTGCCGACGTTGAGGACGCCATCGCGGCGGCAAAAGCCGCCTATCCAGGGTGGGCCGCGCTGGGCGCGCAGGAGCGCGCGGACCGGATGCGGCAGGCGCTGGAGGGCATCGCGGACTTCCGTGATGAGGATGCCGCCATCCTCTCGCAGGAAAACGGCAAGATCCGCATGGAAGCCTGGGTGGACTCCCTGGTGTTCGAGATCAGGTGGAACCTGGCCCTGGAACTGGCTTCCGACGTCGACACCGCCAAGGTTCTCCCGCCCGCGCCCGGCATCCCCGTTTCCACTTCGGTCACCTTCCAGCCCCTGGGCGTGGTGACGGTCATCGTGCCGTTCAACTGGCCTATTGCCATCCTCGCGGCCTCGCTGCCGCACGCGCTGCTGGCAGGTAACACCGCAATTGTTAAGCCGCCACCCACGGCACCCCTGGCAACGACCCGGGTAGTCCAGAGGATTGCTGCGAAGCTGCCGCCAGGGGTCTTGAACGTGGTCACCGGCAAGGATGCGGACATGGCTGCGCTCATCACCAGCCCGGATATCGCAAAGGTGTGCTTCACGGGAAGCGTGGGCGGCGGCAAGCGCATTATGGAGATGGCCTCAAAGTCACTCACCCGCGTGACGCTGGAACTCGGTGGAAATGATGCCGCCGTCATTCTCGCGGATGCCGTGCTTGACGACACGCACCTGGACCGGCTCTACGCGGCCATTTTCGACACCACCGGCCAGATCTGCATGAATGCGAAACGGGTTTATGTCCATCGTTCGCGCTTGGACGAGGTGGTGGCCGGGCTGGCGCAGCGGCTTGAAAAGGCGGTCATCGGCTACGGTCTCGACGAAGGGACCACCCTGGGGCCGCTGCACTCGCCCGTACAGAAGGCATTCGTGGCCGAACTCATCGAGGAAGCCAAGGAATCAGGCGCGGACGTGAGGGAATTCGGGACCCTTCCCACGGACCCGGACCTGCAGGGCGGGAACTTCCTGCGCCCCGCACTGGTCATTGATCCCGACCCCTCACTGCGCGTGGTCACCCAGGAACAGTTCGGGCCCGTCATACCCCTGATTCCCTTCGACACCGAAGAAGAGGCAGTGCAGGCGGCCAACGGAACCTGGGCCGGACTGTGCGGCTCGGTGTGGACCGCGGATCCCGCCGCCGCTGACAGAGTGGGCGGACAACTGGTGTGCGGGTACGTGTGGGTCAATGACCACGGCGCCACGCGGCTGGACCTAAGGGCCCCGTTTGGCGGCATGAAGCAGTCCGGCATGGGCCGGGAACAGGGCATTGAGGGGGTCCGGGCCTTCCAGGACACCCGCGCCATTGCCCACCTTGAACCTGAAGCGGCAGAAGGCTAGGGGCGGCAGCAAGGAAGGCCAAGGTTTCCTCAGATAACTATCGACATTACCTATGGACATAGGTAATGTCGGAGGCGGGTGCAACGCTGCACCCGCCGAAAGGATGACCTGATGGCGACTCGAACCATGCCCGTACCCAACCGGGTAGCATCACTGGAACTCATCAAGGATTTCTCGCTGGAAATGACCGGCAAGGACATTCCCGCCCTCATCGAGGCAAAAGACCACATTCCACCCCGCACCCGCATCAACGTCACCTTCCTCGGCAACGAGGACCTGGAGATGCGGGTGGCGGCGGCCAAGGCCGCGCGGGACTTGGGCTTCGTCCCGGTGCCGCACATCTCGGCGCGCCGGCTGGCATCGAAGGGCGATCTCGAAAAGTTCCTCCAGCGCCTGGCGGAGGTGGGCGCTGCCGAACACCTTTTCCTGATCGGCGGCGACCCGGCAGAACCGGAGGGCCCGTACGGCGACTCGCTTGCGCTGGTCAACACCGGGCTCCTGCAGCAGTTCGGGGTCCGCGAAGTGGGAATCGGCGGGTATCCGGAAGGCCACCCCGATATCCCCAAGGAAACTCTTTGGCAGGCGTTGGAAGACAAGACCGCAGCCATCGCCGGGGAGAACCTGGACGCTTTCATCATTACGCAGTTCGCCTTCGACACCGGTCCAGTGGCCGGGTGGATCGAGGAAGTACGGGCCAGGGGCATCAACGCACCCATCCGGGTCGGAACGCCCGGACCGGCAGGGGTCAAGCGGCTCCTCGGCTTTGCACGCCGGTTCGGAGTTGGAGCCAACGCGATGATCGTCAAGAAATACGGCTTCTCACTGACCAACCTCATGGGAGACGCGGGACCTGACCGGTTCGTCAACGATCTGGCTGCGGTGCTTGCGCAGCGTGCGCCCGGGCAGGACCAACACCTGCCCCCGCAGCTCGGCCTGCACTTCTACACGTTCGGCGGCCTGCTGGCGACGGCCAACTGGGTCCGGCACTTCACGGCCGAAGAGCGCTAGGGGACGGCAACCGATGGTCCTGCACACAGAGTCCCGCAAGGACCAGTCCTGCCTGATTGTCCACGGGCCGGACCAGCCCGGGATCGTGGCTGCGGTGGCCGCCCTGGTGACCCGGAACCAGGGAAACATCGTCTCCCTGGACCAGTACTCCAGCGATCCCTCATCGGGTGACTTCTTCCAGCGCGTAGTCTTCAACCGGCCGGACCTGGCCGCAGCGATGCCCGACATTGAGGCGGACCTTGCCAGGACCCTCACGCCACTGGGGCTGTCCTGGACGCTGACCGACCGCTCCATCCCCAAGCGCATGGCCATCCTGGTATCCACTTCCGACCACTGCCTTTTGGAACTGCTCTGGCGGCACCGGAGGGGTGAGCTTCCGGTAACCATTCCCATGGTGATCTCCAACCACACGAACACCGCCGAGGACGTACGCTCCTTCGGCGTCCCGTTCTTCCATGTCCCCTCCGCCGGTCCGGACAAGTCCGGGGCCGAGGCCCAGATCCTCAGGCTGCTGGAAGGGAACGTGGACTTCGTGGTGCTGGCCCGGTACATGCAGATCCTGTCGCCCGGGTTCCTGGAGGCAGTGAAAGTGCCGTTGATCAACATCCACCATTCCTTCCTTCCCGCGTTCGTGGGCGCCGCGCCCTACCGCAAGGCCAAGGAGCGGGGCGTCAAGCTGATTGGCGCCACCTCGCACTACGTGACCAAGGACCTGGATGAGGGACCCATCATCGAACAGGATGTGGCCCGTGTGACCCACGGGCATACAGCCCTGGACCTGCAGGCGCGGGGCGCTTACGTGGAACGCGCCGTGCTCTCACGGGCCGTGCAGTGGCATGCCGAGGACCGCATCATCCGGCACGGCAACCAGACCATCGTCTTCTGATACCCACCAACAATCCGATACAGAACAAGAGGTTCAACGTGGCACCGAAAAATCTGCAGGAAGTCCTCGACGCATCAAAAGGGGCCGTGGACCTCCTCCGCAACTCCCAGATTGGCTCCTACATCTACCCGGTAGTTCCGGCGGACTTCCAGAACTGGATCAAGGAACAGACCGCCTGGCGGCAGACGGCCGTCCTCTACGACCAGTCCCACCACATGGACAACCTGTTCATGAAGGGTCCGGATGCGATCAAGCTGATCACCGCCACCGCCATCAACTCCACCGCCACATTCCCGGTGAACAGGGCCAAGCAGTACGTGCCCACCACCGAGTCCGGCCACGTGATCGGCGACGGCATCCTCTTCCACGAGGCGGAGGACGAATACGTGTACGTCGGCCGCTCCCCTGCCGCAAACTGGCTGCTCTACCACGGCGAGACAGGCGGCTACCGGGACCTGGACATCACCGTGGACCGGCGTTCCCCGTCACGGCCGTACGGACATCCCGTGACCCGGCAGTACTACCGGTTCCAAATCCAGGGACCCAATGCCTGGCAGGTCATCGAAAAGCTCAACGGCGGCGCCCTGGAGCAGCTCAAGTTCTTCAACATGTCCACCATGGCCATCGCCGGGACCACCGTCCGCACCCTGCGGCACGGCATGGCGGGCGCGCCGGGCCTTGAAGTCTGGGGCCCGTACGCCGACCACGACCGTATCCGGGATGCGATCGTCGAGGCCGGGGCCGAGTTCGGCCTGGTGCCCGTAGGTTCCCGGGCGTACCCTTCCAACACCTTGGAGTCCGGCTGGATCCCGTCGCCGCTGCCCGCGATCTATACGGGCGAAGCAGAGCGCGGCTACCGCGAATGGCTGCCCGCAGACGGATACGAGGCCACCGGAACCCTTGCGGGCTCCTTCGTGTCCGACAACATCGAGGACTACTACCTGACCCCGTGGGAGCTGGGCTACGGATCGTTCGTGAAGTTTGACCACGACTTCATCGGCCGGGACGCACTCGAGCGGATCGATCCGGCCACGCAGCGCAGGAAGGTCACCCTGGCCTGGGACGCGGAGGACGTGACCTCGATCTTCGCGTCGCTGTTCAACGTGGAGGGGCCCAGCTATAAGTTCTTCGACCTGCCCCTGGCCAACTACGGCTCGGCCAACTACGACTCGGTGGTGGACGCCGACGGAACGGTGGTGGGGTACTCCATGTTCACCGGCTACAGCGCCAACGAACGGCGCGCGCTCTCACTCGCCACCATCGATCCCAACGTTCCCGAAGGCACGGAACTGAAGGTCGTGTGGGGTGAGCCGCACGGCGGAACTGCCAAGGCCGCCGTCGAACCCCATGTGCAGACTGAAGTGCGGGCCGTGGTGAGCCCCGTCCCCTACTCCACCGTGGCGCGTGCCACCTACCACGGCGGGTGGCGGACGAACTACCAGTCGGCCTAGGCTGGGGACCCTGAAGTGCGGGGGCGCAGCCGCCCCCGCACTTTCCTTGAGCCCTTGGAGGAGTACCGCATGAGCCTTCGGTACGCGCTGCTGGCGCTGCTGCGCGTGGGCCCGCTGTCCGGCTATGAGCTGCAAAAACAGTTCTCCATGTCCGTGGGGCACGTCTGGCATGCCCCCGACTCCCAGATCTACCCTGAGCTGCGCAAAATGGAGGCAGAGCACCTCATCGAGGGTGAGGAGCAGCCACGGGGCCAGCGCGCCACCCGCCGGGTCTACCACGTGACGGACGCCGGGCAGCAGGCCTTCCTCGACTGGATGCAGACCCCGCTGGAGTACGCGCGGGTCCGCGACCCCGCGCACCTCCGCGCCGCCTACCTTGAGGCGGCGTCGCCGGAGACGGCCCGCGCATTTTTCCGCCGGCATCAGGAACAGTGGGAGGCCGAGCTCGCCCAGTGGGAGGGTGAACTCCAGCGCATCGCCCAAGTGGACAACCCGATGCTGGTGCGCCGCCTGGCCGTGACCGACCCGGCGGACCGCGAGCGGACCATCGCCTTCAAGCGGTTCACCTACGAAGGCCTGGTGGACCGGGCCCGCGCGGAGATCGCGTGGGCCCGGCGGGGACTCGAGCTTGTCGACAGCCTGGAATCCCCCGGACGCGCCGAACCGGTGCCCAGCGCGTCCCCGGCCTGATCACCCAAAGTTCTGGGCAGTTGCATAGCCCTTGCCGTTGTACTTCTGCACCACCACGGACGAGACCGCCGGCTGGCCATCGACGGTGGTGTTCACCGACGTCCCCTCCAGCATCAGCGGTGCTTTCAGGTCCTTGATGTCCCGCAGCGCCGTCATGAAGCTGTCCCGCGTGGGCTCCTTCATGTTCTTGAACGCCTGCTCAAGCGTGGCCCCCACCATGTAGCTCCACATGCAGTGCGGGAACGCCGGCATGTCCGGGTAGTTCCCGTACTTCTTCAGTTCATCAAGGAATTTCACGACGTCGGGGTCCTTGGCGAATTCCGGGCTCTGCGGCGCTTTAGCAAATGACACGGAGTAGATGCCGGGGTAGGCGGAGCCGCCGCCGGGTTCCAGGATGGCCGTTGGGCTGGAGGTGTTGGAAGGCAGGAACCAGCTGGGCTTCCAGCCGATCTGCTGCGCCTTCTGCAGGGCCGCGATGGTGAGCGGCGTGATGGACATGGCGTTGAAGAAAACGTCCGCCCCGGAGGAAGCGAGCTGGGTGAGCTGCGCATCCACGGACGTGTCAGTGGCCTCGTACGTCTGCTCGCCCACCACCGAGATGTTGGACGCGCCTTTGATCGCGTCCTTGAAGCCGGCGACGTAGCCCTTGCCGTAGTCGTCGTTCTGGGACAGGATCGCCACTTTGTGCTGCGCACCCGACTTCGCCAGGAGCTTTCCGAACGCCGCGCCCTCATTCTGGTAAATGGGCACGAAGCCCAGCTGCCAGGGGCTTTGCTTCCGGTCGCTGAACAGCGGGTCGCCGGTCATCACCAGCACCTGCGGGACCTTCTGGCTGATGGCGGCGTCGCGGAACGCGCGGTTGGTGGGCGTTCCCAGCCCGGCGGTGGCCGCAAACACGTTGTCGGACACCATCTGCTGGAAGTTGGCCAAGGACTTTTGGGGATCGTAGGCGTCGTCGTAGGACTTGATGTTCACGGTGCGCGTCTTTCCGTCGCCGAACTTCACGCCACCGGCGGCGTTCACGGCACCGAAGTAGGCCGAGACGCCGGCAACCGTACACTTGCCCGGCCCGGCGGTTGCACCGCTAAGCGGAGTGGTGATCCCAAGCGTGATCGCCGAGTCAGTGATCCCCGGCGAGGACGCGGAGCCTCCGCCCTGCCCGCCGCTGTCACCCCTGCAACCGGACAGGGAGAGCGCGACGGCGGCCGCCACGGCAACGACGCCGAGTACCGCGCGTGGCTTCTTTCTCATCTTCATGGTCCATCTTGCCTCTCTGTTTGTTCGTGTCCCTCCGGCGCAGCGTCCGGTACCGGACGATGGGCGGGAGCGGTCTGCGGGGAAGTCCCGGGTGCAGTCTGGGCGGTGGAACGGCGCGGGGCGGCACGGCGGGTGAGTCTGCGCACCGCCCGGGGCAGGCTGACCAGGCCGCCGGGCAGCAGGAAGAGCACCGCGAGGAGGATGGCACCCTGGCTGACGGTGGTGAGGTTGGGATCGATGGCGTTGGTCAGTTGCGGAACGAAGACGTAATAGGCGCCGCCCAGGAGCGAACCGGCGATGCTTCCGGCCCCGCCGATCACCATGGCGGCCAGGAGGCTGATGGAGTGCCCGAAACTGAGGGTTTCCGGAGAGGTGTACTGCACTGCTGCCAGGTACAGGAAGCCGCTTGCACCGCCGAAAATGGAAGCGATGGTGAAGGCCAGGACCTTGGTTCGGTAGGGCGAAATGCCCATCGAGGCGGCAACAGCCTCATTTTCCCGGACCGCTGCGAAAGCCCGCCCGTACTTGCCGCGGACCAGGCTCCGGGCCAGCAGGAATGCTCCCGCCGTCACTACCAGCACGATGTAGAACTGCCACTGGTCGTTGGCCAGTCCGGACCAGTCTGGGGCATCGGTGAACCGCGCGGAGATGCCCTGGGAGCCGCCTGTAAACTCGGAAAGGCGTTTGGCCAGGGGCACGCCGACGATGGGCAGGGCGATGGTGACCATCGCTATGGCCAGGCCGCCGAGGCGTGCGGCGGCGAGCGCCACCAGCAGCCCCACCACGCCGGCGATGGCGCAGGCCGCAACGAACACCAGCAGGATGTTCCAGCCATGGTTGACGCCGTACGCGGTGACGTAGGCGCCAAGGCCTACGAAGAAGATCTGCCCTAGGTTGACCTGGCCGGTGTATCCCATGACGATGTTCAGCCCCAGCACCGCCACTGCATAGACCCCGATGCGGACCAGTGTCTGGTTGGCGAACGCCGGCAGGATCAGTGGCGCAACGACCAGCAGAACCGCCACAAGGGCTGCGAGGGCAAGGCGGACCCGCCGTCGGCGTGCGGTGGCAGAAGCAGTATCCATCAGACCCTCACCACGACCTTCCTGCCGAACAGGCCCTGCGGCCGGATGATGAGGATGACGAAGATGAGGACAAAGGGCACCGCAATCTTAAGGTCGTGCCCGATCAGGGGAATGTAGACGGCCACCAGGTTCTCCAGGACACCGATCGCCGAGGCGGCCACCACACAGCCGATGGGGCTGTTCAGGCCGCCCAGGATGACGGCGGCGAGCGCGTAGACCAGGGCAGTGTCCAGCATGCCCGGGGTCAGCGTCAGCTGCGGTGCCACCAGGACTCCGGCGATGGCGCCCAGCGTCGCCGCAAGCCCCCAGCCCACCATGAGCAGCCGGCCCACCGGCAGGCCGGAGAAAGCGGCCGACGACGGGTTGTCGGCGACGGCGCGGAGGGCCAGTCCCAGCTTGGTGCGGAGGAAGAGCAGCTGCAGGAGCACCATGATGACCACGATGGTCACTGCCGTGGCAAGCGACCTGACGCTGACCACCGCCCCCAGGATCTCCACGCTGGTCAGCGGGAAGAGCGATGGAAAGGAGAGATTGTTGTAGCCCCACAGCACCGCGCAGATGCCGGTGACAAGCGTGAGCAGTCCGATCGTGACCACCACTGCGGTGTCCGGGTCGCCGCGTTCGAACCGGCGGACCAGGAACCGCTCCACCAGCGCGCCGAAGGCGAAAGAAAGCACCACGGCGAAGAGGATGGCGAGGATGAGGGGCAGGCCGAGTTGGACGAAAACGTAGGCAATGTAGGCGGAGAGCACGGCCATGCCACCCTGGGCGAAGTTGATCAAGCCCGTGGCTTGGTTGACCAGCACGATTGCCAGGGCCAGGGCCGCGTAGATGGAACCGGTGGCGAGGCCGTCGACCACGAGTTGGATAAAGGTTCCCATGCCGGTTCAACCCCCCAGGTAGGCGCGGCGGATTTCGTCCATGCCCTTGAGCTGGGCCGACGTGCCGGTAAGGACGCTGCGGCCTGTTTCCAGGACGGTCGCGGTGTCCACCAGGGAGAACGCGAGGTTTGCGTTCTGCTCCACCACCAGCATGGCTATGCCGGACTCGAGCCGCAGCCGGCGGATGGCCTGGTACACCGTCTTGGCAGTGCCCGGTGCCAGCCCCAGCGAGGCTTCGTCCAGCAGCAGCAGCTTGGGCTTGGCCATGAAGGCCCTGCCCACGGCCAGCATCTGCTGCTCACCGCCGGACAGGGCCGCTGCCCGGGAGCCCACCCGGTCCTGCAGTTGCGGAAACAGATCGAGGCAGTAGTCGATATCCGTTTCGATGGCTTTCCGGTCCCTGCGGAGATAGGCCCCCACCAGCAGGTTTTCCCGGACGCTCAGCTGCCCCAGGGTGCCGCGGCCTTCCGGTACATGGGCTATGCCCAGGGCCGCCACCTGGTCCGACCGGAGGCCCCGGATGTCCCGGCCGTCGAACCTGATGGTCCCTCCGGTCCTGACCGTGCCGCTGATGGCCCGCAGGGTTGTGGTCTTGCCGGCACCGTTAGCGCCGAGGATCCCTACCGAGCCGCCTTCCGGAACGCTGAGCGAGACCCCGTCCAGCACCTGCACCGGCCCGTAGGACGCGGTGACGTCCTTGAGTTCAAGCAGCGTCACCGGCGGCGTCCTTCCCGATGTAAGCCTCAATCACCCGGGGGTCTGACTGCGCCTCGGCGGCGGTGCCGGACATCAGTTTGCGCCCGTGGTCCAGCACCACCACCTGGTCTGTGAGCGCGGAGATGAGTCCCATGTGGTGTTCCACGATGATGATGGTGATGTCCTGCTCCGAGCGGAGGCGTTTGACCGTTGCAATGAGCTGTTCCACTTCGCCGGGCGACAGTCCGGCCGCAGGCTCGTCGAGCAGGAGCAGTGCGGGCCGGGAAAGAAGCGCCCGCCACAGCTCGATGCCTTTGTGCAGGCCGTGCGAGAGTTCGTCGGCCGGCAGCTCCGCCGCCCAGCCCAGCCCTCCCCGGCCAAGGAGCTCCAGTGCTTCGGCGCGGACTGCCCGCTCGGCCCGGACCGTGCGCGGCAGCCGGAGCGCCCAGGATACCGGGCCCCCGGGCAGCCGGGTGTGGGCGCCAAGGAGCACGTTCTGCAGGACCGTGGCGTTCAGCTGGAGCGCCGGATGCTGGAAGGTGCGTGCGAGGCCAAGGCGTGCCATCCGGGACGGGGCACTGCCGGACACCTCGGTCCCGTCGATGGATATCGAGCCGGAGCTTGGCTTGTAGTGGCCGCTGATGCAGTTGAACAGGGACGTCTTCCCGGCGCCGTTGGGACCCACCAGGCCCAGGATCACGCCGGGCTCAACGTCGAAGCTGACATCCTGCAGCACTTTGACCCCGCCGAAGTGCAGGTTGACGTCCTTGAGGCTAAGGCTCGCAGCCACCCCGTACCTTCCTGTCGCTTCATTGCTAGGAATGGATGCAGCCGATCAGTACTGCACGAAACCGACGCTACGGATCGCCCACGAAATTGTCAACGATTTTGGCTCGAACTTGGGTTCCTGAGGAAGCGCCCCAGCCAAAGAGCCCGTCCGTGGATGGACGGTCTTTCAGCCGCCGGCGACGGACTGGATCACCAGCACCTCCTGGCCGGGCATCACCTCGGTGTCCAGCCCCTGCAGCCGCCGCACCTCATCGCCGTCGACATATACATTGACGAACCTTCGCAGTGCGCCGGTCTCGTCACGCAGCCGGCGGCCCAGCACGGCATAGTCAGAGGCCACCGCATCGAGCAGGTCTCCCACCGTCACCGGCCCGTCGGCGGGCGTTGCCAGTACGGGCCGCCCGCCGGCCAGTGGCTGCAGAACACTGGGCAGCAGCAACGTAATCTCAGGCATCGGCCACCACTGCCGCCCTGACACACAGGACATCGGGCAGGTGGGACGCCACCTCACTGAACGTCTCCCCTTCGTCCGCACTCGCGTAGACAGTCCCGCCCCGCGTGCCGAAGTACACCCCGGCCGGCTCGGCGGTGTCCACCGACGCCGCGTCCCGGAGCACGCTGTTGTATTCGTGCTCCGGGAGCCCGGTGTTGAGGCGCTTCCAGGTGTTCCCGGCGTCGTCCGTGCGGTGGACGGCGAGCCTGCCATCCGGTGGGATGCGTTCGCCGTCGGCCTTCAGCGGGACCACCCAGGCGGTGCCGTCGCGGCGCGGATGGGTCAGCATGACGAAGCCGAAGTCCGCGGGCAGCCCCTCGGCGATAGATGTCCACGTGTCCGCATTGTCATCGGTGCGGTATACGCCGTGGTGGTTCTGCGCGTAGAGCCGGCCTTCGACGGCGGCATCCGCAGCGATCTTGTGCACGCACTGGCCGAATTCCGGGTTGGGGTCCGGCATGAAATATGCCGAGATCCCCTTGTTTCGCGCTTCCCAAGAGGCGCCGCCGTCAGCCGAGCGGTAAACGCCGCCGGTGCTCATGGCGACGTGGACGTTCCCACCGGAGGGGTCCACCACGATGGAGTGCGCTGCCGCCCCGCCGTAGCCGGCTCCCCATTCGCTGCGGTGCGGGTGGTCCCACAGGCCTCGATTCAACTCGAAGTGCTCCCCGCCGTCCGTGGACTTCCAGAGCGAGATGGGTTCAGCGCCCGCCCACACCACGCCCGGGCGGGACTCGGCGTCAGGGTAAATTTGCCACACGCGCTCAAGTGCTGCGCCGGTATCTTCGGGGAACTTGATGGCGCCCTGCTCGGGCTCGGTCCAGGTGGCGCCGAGGTCATCAGAATGGGCAACCGTGGGGCCCCAGTGCGGGCTGCGCACGCCCACCAGAATCCTCGTGCGGCTTTCCCGGGTATCGATCCCGATGCTGGGGATCTCCGACATCAGGAAATGCGGGCCGGCGAGGGACCACTCCTGCCTGTCCCGGCTTGTGGCAAGCCACAGCCCTTTTTTCGTGCCGATTGCCAGGACAAATGATTCTGCCGCCGTTGCCATGCGGACCATGCAACCACCGGAACGGTTGGCGCGCAACGGTTTTCAACCCTGCAACTCCCCCTTCCGGGAAGGCAGGGGTCAGTCCACGAACTCCGACTGCGTCTCGATGAAGTCCCAATCAGCGGCGGTCAGCACGGCTGCCGGGTTACCCGGGTGGGGACCTCCCGCCTCGGCGATGCCCTGAAGCACGTGAAGCGGCAATTCCCCGGCACGGAGGTTTTGCCGCAGCCACTCCTTGCTGGCGAGGTCCAGGTCCAGCCACCACATGAAAATTTCCACGATTCCCCCTTCCGGGTCACTTAAAACGTTAGGCACCGGCGGGCGGCGTGGACAAGGTACTGATGCCAAAGCAGGTGGGGCCCGGCAGCGTTTCGGGTACCCGCAGGTAACTTGGCCACCAAGGGGCTGGAAAAGACGAGTACCCCCTACTGGCGACCGCCTCCTGCAGGCCCTCCTAGCCTGAAACCTCAAAGCAAGCTGACCGTGCTGCTGGGGCATACGGCGCAACCGCTGGCCCGTCCCCGGCATGGCCCGTTTCTCAAACAGATGGGGAAAAAGATGAAACGCACCTTTGCCACACTGGGGGTGGTGGGGCTCGGCCTCCTCAGCCTCACAGCGCCTGCCATAGCCGCCCCCGACCAGGTGGTGGCCTGCCACTGGGACGGAGAGACCCTCACGCAGATGTCATTCAACGTCAACGGGACCGGCGGCCACGACCAGCACCCTGATGACATCATCCCTCCGACCTCGAAGCTGCCGGAGGGAAAGAACTGGAACAACGAGGGAAAGCTTCGTTACGTCAACGAGTGCGGTGCGACACTGCCGCCCGGCGAAGTGATTGAAACGCCCGTTGTGGTGGATCCTCCTGCCACGACTCCGGCGACACCGCCTGCCGAGCAGCCGCCCGTCGTCGTCAATCCTCCCGTGACGCCGCCACCCACCGTCGAGCCTCCCGCGACTCCGCCGCCCACCGAGAAGCCAACCGTCGTGGACCAGCCCGTGGTGCAGCCACCCGCCGTCGTCGATCCACCCGCAGTGGAACCGCCCGCGGCACAACCTCCAGCCGTGCAAGCGCCTGAGGTGAAGTCACCAGTCGTGGTGGCCCAGGCTCCTGCACAGCCCGCGCCCGCCAAGCAGGTTGCCGCCGCACCCAAGGCCGCGGCAGCGCCCGTCAGCGTGGGCACCAACCAGGGCTACAACGCCCAGACCGCGGTGGGAGCTCCCGACGGCGGACAGGGCTGGCTGGCAGGGGTTGGAGCCCTTGCTGCGGCAGGCGTAGCCGTGGCAGCCCGCCGCCGGTCGCGTCCGTTGAACAACGCCGGGTGACCGCAATCAGCCACAAACCCGTGGCCCCCTGACAAGGAAGGCGTCCTGCCAGTGCCCGGCGGGGCGCCTTCCTTCCAATCCAGCCAATCCCGCTAATAACCGAGGAGCGCCATGCGACAGGACCGGAGCCGGCACGCGGCACCCAGGCCCCACACTTGGCGGCGCGCCTGGCGGACATCGAACCGGGGCGACCTGGCCATCCTCTTCTGCGGCGTCCTCACCTTCCTGTCGTTCACCGTTGGTGCGCCGCTTTTCCACGCGGCACCGCCGTTGTCCGTGGGGACTGGTCCTGCGGCTGCTGTGATCATTGCCGGTGGCGCTGCATCCCCCGCCCACACTTCGACGGGAGCTGCTTCGACGGGCGGGGCTCCGGCGGGCGGGGCTCCCATCGCCGGGACGGGCGTTCCGGCTGCAGTTGCCGCACCGCACCCAACCGCAGCCGCCCAAATCCCCGGCATGGAGCCGACAGAAATGGCGGCAGGACCGGTCCTTCCGGCAGCTGCCCGGCCCCTCCGCATCAGGTATCCCTCCGCAGCGTTCGACGTGGCCGTCCACCCCCTGGACCTGGACGGGGAAGCCCAGTCCAGCCGGACCATTGAACCCCCTGCCACCAAGGATGGCTACTGGCTGACGCCGTTCGGCATTCCAGGCAGTGGTTCGAACAACACCACGTACGTCATCGGCCACAGCTGGGAAGGCGCGGACGCCCCCTTCAACCACCTCAGCTCAGCCGCCGCCGTTGGGGACCGCTTCGATGTCGACACCGCCGCCGGAACCATCAGCTACCGGGTGGAAAGCATCACGACGTTCGTGAAGTCCGGCCTCAAGGACAGCCCCGTGTGGGACATGGTGCCCAACCGGCTGGTCCTCATCAGCTGCTACACCGAGGACCCTTGGGGCAAAAACGTTGTGGTCACTGCGTACCCTGCCGCCTCCTAGCCCCTCCGCGCCGGGCACTCCAGGATCGTCGCAAGCTTCCGGGCCGAACGTACCTGTTCCCACCCCTTAGCCGCGCGGACAATGGGCCGCATGACAGGGGAACACTTCAACGGCGCCCCGCTGCTGGTGGGGATCATGCCTAAACAGCACCCGGAAGTCCTTCAAACCGCGGCCACCCTGGCCGTGCGGCTTGCCACACCTTTGGTCTGTGCCTACGTGGATGAAGCCAGCTACCTGGTGGAATGGGATCCCGCCCGCTCCGCCCACCGGCTTTCGCGCGACCCACACGCCAACGACGACATGCTGGCCCTGACAACGGAGCTGAAGTCGCAGGTCCAGGCCGTCGGAGACAAACTGGCATCCGACGGCGCCTCCCTGGACTGGTCCTTCCGCACCCTCACCGGGGATCCCGCCCGCGCCCTGGGACAGGTGGCGGCCGAGCTCGATGCCCCCATCATCATCGTGGGTACCTCGGAACGTGGTTTTTCGCACCGGCTCTCGGAGGCTCTCAACGGCTCTGTTGGTGCCTGGCTCAGCCACCACCAAAGCCGGCCGGTGCTGGTGGTCCCCTACCGTATGCCGGCCCACGAGGACCGCCCCTAGCCTTTCAACCGCCGGAGAATCCGCACCGTTGAAGGGCCGGTTAAAGTAAAGCGAAAGTAGTTATTCGGGATGCTGGCGCAGTGCCGGTACCAGCCCGTAAGCTAATTCAAGCAAGGACGATCCACCCAGGTGGAGGACGGAATTGCCCAAGAGCTGCTCCGGAGTGCGTATCCCCCAATAACGCACTCCGGAGCTTTTTTGTGCCCCGGGAGCTCCCCCCGTGTGGGAGGCGAATTGCGCCCTTCGATACCCCCTAGGGGTACTTGCATTTATACCCTGTAGGGGTATACGTTGACTGCATGAGCTCTATCGAAGAAGCCGTTGCGGCCGCGGCAGCTGAGCAGGTTCCCGCCGAGGCCGACGTTGCCCCGCAGCACGGGTACACGGACAACAAGGACGCGTACCTGCGCCGCCTCAAGCGGATCGAGGGCCAGGTAAGGGGCATTGCCCGGATGGTCGACGAGGACAAGTACTGCATCGACATCCTCACCCAGGTTGCCGCCGTCACCAAGGCCCTGCACGCAGTCAGCCTTGGACTGGTCGAGGAACACATTGGCCACTGCGTGGTGGGTGCAGCTTCCGAACCGGACCCGGACGCCCGCGCTGAAGCCATCGATGCCAAGGTCAAGGAAGCCGCCGACGCAATCGGCCGGCTGCTTCGCTGACACCACCAAACAATCCACCTCCGGCCACCGCCGGAACCTACACAAGGAGCAAGCCATGAGCACCACCTCCCCCACCACCACAACCATCAGCGTCTCCGGCATGACCTGCGGACACTGCGTATCGGCTGTCAGCGAGGAACTTGAAGCCCTTGAAGGCGTAGAGGAAGTAAAGGTGGACCTGAACGCCGGCGGCATCTCCACCGTGACCATCAGCGCAAACAAGGAACTCTCACCCACCGACATCGGGGAAGCCGTGGCCGAGGCCGGCTACCTGGTGGTCGCCAACGAAGCCTAAACACCCGCCCAACACCTGAAAGCTGACATGAGCCACCAAGAACTGCTGCGCCCGCCGGGAACCCGGATCGTCGAACTGGACATCCAGGGAATGACCTGCGCTTCCTGCGTCAACCGGGTGGAAAAGAAGCTCGGCAAGCTTGAGGGCGTTGCGGCAACAGTGAACCTGCCCCTGGAGTCGGCCTACGTCACGGTCCCGGAGGGCATTACCGACGAACAGCTGGTGGATACGGTCAACGCCGCAGGCTACAAGGCCACACTCCGGCCGCAGCACATCGCAGCTCCTGGGGCGGCCCCCGCAGACCAGGCTGCCGCGATCCCGGCTTCCCGGCTCCGCCCCCGCCTCATCGCCGCGGCAGTCCTGACCATTCCGGTGTTCCTGATCAGCATGGTCCCCGCGCTCCAGTTCCCCAACTGGGGCTGGGCGGCCGCGGTGTTGGCACTGCCGGTGGTCACGTGGGCGGCTTGGCCGTTCCACCGGGCGGCGGCGATCAATGCCCGGCACTTGGCCTCCACCATGGACACGCTGGTGTCGCTGGGGGTGGCTGCGGCCTACCTGTTCTCGGCCTGGCAGCTGCTGGTGGACCCGCTGATGACGGAGCACCCGGGGATGGAGGGCATGTCCGGAGGCTTGTACTTCGAGGTAGCCTCCGTGGTCACCACCTTCCTGCTCCTGGGCCGTTACCTGGAGGCGAATGCCAAGCAGAAGGCCGGCGATGCCCTCCAGGCCCTGTTGAACCTGGGCGCCAAGGACGCCACGGTCCTGCGCAACGGCAGCGAACAGAAGATCGCTGCGGACCGGCTGCAGGTGGGCGACATCCTGGTGGTCCGCCCGGGCGAGAAGATCGCCACCGACGGCGTGGTGGTTGACGGTGCATCCGCCGTTGACGCTTCGCTGGTGACGGGTGAATCCGTCCCGGTCGAGGTGGGGCCGGACAGCCGCGTCACGGGTGCCACCATCAATACGTCCGGCCGCCTGCTGGTGAGGGCAACCCGTGTTGGTTCCGGGACGACCCTTGCCCAGATGGCCCGGCTGGTGTCGCAGGCCCAGACCGGCAAGGCGCCGATCGCGCGGCTCGCGGACCGCATCAGCGCCGTTTTCGTGCCCGTGGTCCTGGGCATCGCCGTCCTGACCTTCGTGCTCTGGCTCCTCGTGGCCGGCCCCGATGCTGATGGCGGGCATCTGCGCCAGGCGTTCACCGCCGCCGTCGCCGTCATGGTGATTGCCTGCCCGTGCGCCCTGGGACTGGCCACCCCGGTAGGCCTGCTCACGGGAACCGGCCGGGGCGCGCAGCTGGGCATCCTGATCAAGGGCCCGCAGGTTTTGGAGGACACCCGCACTGTTGACACCATCCTGCTGGACAAGACGGGGACGGTGACCACCGGCATCCTGGCTGTCGACGCCATCTCCGCGTTCCCCGGCTTCGCGGAACAGGATGTCCTCCGGCTCGCCGGGGCGGTGGAGGCCGCGTCCGAGCACCCCGTGGCCCGCGCCATCGCCGCTGCAGCAGCATCCGCGGAAGGTTCCGGGGATGCAGGGAACGACGGCGGCACCTTGCCGCCCGTGCAGGGCTTTAGTTCCGCCCCGGGCGGCGGAGTGTCGGGAACCGTTGAGGACAGGCAGGTGATGGCCGGGCGCAGCGGCTGGCTGGAGCAGAACGGTGTTGTCCTGGATGCCGGCCACCGGGCGCAGTTGGCGGCCGCGGAAGACGGGGGCGCCACGGCCATCTGCGTGGCGGTGGACGGCAGGCCGGCCGGCATCATCAGCCTGCGGGACACCGTCAAGGAGGGCTCCTCCGCCGCCGTCGCCCGGCTGAAGGCGCTGGGTCTGCGGCCCATCCTGCTGACTGGGGACAACGCCGCGGTCGCCCTCCGGGTGGCTGCCGCCGTCGGCATTGCTCCTGGCGATGTCTACGCCGGCGTCCTGCCCGAAGGGAAAGTCGAGGCAGTGCGGAAGCTCCAGGCCGCGGGTGCCACGGTGGCCATGGCCGGCGACGGCGTCAATGACGCCGCGGCACTGGCTCAGGCCGATCTTGGGATTGCCATGGGATCCGGAACGGACGTGGCCATCGAAGCCGCGGACCTGACCGTGATGGGCAATGACCTCGCCCAGGTGGCGCAGGCCATCGAACTGTCACGGAAGACCCTGGGCACCATCAAGACCAACCTCTTCTGGGCGTTCTTCTACAACGCGGTGGGGATCCCCGTAGCCGCGCTGGGGCTGCTCAATCCGATGATTGCCGGCGCCGCCATGGCCGCCAGCTCAGTCCTGGTGGTGGCCAACTCGCTGCGCCTGCGCAGCTTCGGTAAATAACCGGCCCCGGTTCAGGACAGGTCAGGCCGCGCCGTACCGTACTGCGGCGCGGGCTTTGGCCTTGGCGGCCTCGGCCTCCCGGTCCTTGGGCGGGGCCTGCGTCACCAGCGAATCCAGCAGGTGCTGCGTGATGTGCGCGATCTGGTGCACGGCCTCATCGAAGGCTTCCTGGTTGGCCTTTGACGGTTTGGTGCTCCCGCTGATCTTGCGGACATACTGCAGCGCCGCTGCGTGCACTTCCTCGGACGTGGCGTGCGGCTCGAAGTTGTGGAGGGTTCGGATATTCCGGCACATACCGCCATGCTAGGCTCTTGCAACGCCTGGGATCGACCCCTTTTTCATGGTCTCCACCCGGCGTCCATGGGGAGCCCGGCATGGGCAGGGCTGCCCATCGACACTGTTTGGGGGCCGGGATAGGTTTTAGGCAATGGATCTTCCGGATGAGCCGGGGGGCCGCTGGGGATGCCGATCTGGTTCGGATCCACGACCTAACAAGGAGAAACTGATGGCTATTTGGGGTGCAGACGTTGAGCAGCTTCGCCAGCTCGGCAGCAAGCTTCAGGCAGGGGCGTCCGAGATCGAGACGCAGAAGTCCACTCTGACCAAGGTTCTGAGCAGCACCAACTGGGAGGGCCCGGACGCAACCAAGTTCCGTAACGAGTGGTCCGGTACCCACACCGCCATGCTCACCAAGGTTGCCGAGGCACTGAAGGAAGCCGGCTCGCAGGCCAAGCGCAACGCCGAAGAGCAGAGCCAGGCCTCTCACTAGGCTTAGCGCCACTCGCTGGCGGGGGCAGGGACACCACGCGGTGTCCCTGCCTTTTTTGTTTGGCGTTTGTTGGTGTCCAGCTTGTGGTGTCCGACGGCGGGCGCCTGCCTGGGCAGGCTGTCAGCGCCTGGGAAACCGGCCCCTGGTCCGGCTCAGGAGCGGCACTGCCCGTCCGGCCGGGGCACTTAGGGGACGGGTTCGACGTCGTTCGCGTGTTCCAGCGGTGCGGCGGGCACCTGGGCGCCCTTGGCGGCGTCGGAAGCCACGGCACGCAGCTCGTCGAGGCGGACCAGGATGACCCCGCCCACGATCAGTACACCGCCCAGGAGCTGGACAGGTCCGGGAAGTTCACCGAGCAGCAGCCACGCCCACAGCACGGCAAAAAGGACCTCGGTGAGAGACACGAAGGATGCCACCTTGGAGCCGAGTGCCCTGGCTGCCATGATGCCCGAGGTGTAGGCCAGCACGGTGGCCAGCACCACCAGCCCCGCAAGCGACACCCACCAGGGCGTGGTCCATGGTCCCAGTTGGGTGTCCGCGGTGCTGAAGGCCATGGGCAGCAGGCCGGTGGCAGCCGCAAGCCACATGACCGCGGCACCCACCATGAGTCCCCCGGACGCCAGCACGATAGGCGGCAGGGTGTCGTTTTCCCTGGCCGTGATGAAGAAGTAGATGGCCAGGCATACCGCGGCAGCCATGCCCCAGAGGACGCCGACCAGGTCCACCTTCACGGTGCCGGTAAGGTCCAGGACCAGCACCAGTCCGGCCAGTGACAGCAGTGTCCCGCCGGCGGTCAGTACCCGCGGGCGGCGGCGGCTGGCGGCCCAGAGCCAGAGGACGATGATGACCGGGGCCAGGTACTCCAGCAGGAGCGCGACGCCGACGGACAGGCGTGCCACCGCATTGAAGTAGAACAACTGGCAGGCAGCCACGCCGATGAGCCCGAACAGCATGATGGTGAGCCAGTTGTCCAGCAACTGATGCCAACGGCCCTTCAGTGCAGAGACCGCGGGCAGGGCGAGTATCAGGGCGGCACCGGTAAGGCGGGCCGTGACGGCCGCCCCAGGAGACCAGCCGGTTTCCAGCAATGACTTGGCGAATGATCCGGACAGGCCGAAGACCGCAGAGGAGAACAACGCGATGCCGAGCCCGGACGCCATGAAGCCGGTCCGCGTGGCGGGCAGTTCCGGGGCGGGGTTGTGGTTGTTGGCGGCAGGCACCGTCGCCTCCTGTCAGGAGTAAAGTGGGGTAATGCTCATGACACTACGCTTCGGCGCTGTAAGGAGTCAACATGGTTTTCGCCCCTGACACGGAAGTGGCGCTGCGTACGGTGGTGAACCTCATCAACACCGCCGTAAATGGCAGGGAAGGGCTGGCCTCAGTTACTGACCTGGACAGCTTTCTGGACGCGGAGGGATTTTCCGGGTCCAGGAGCCGGGATGCAGCGGAACTGGAAAGCGTGCTGAAGCTGCGCCGCGAACTGTCAGCGGTTTGGACAGCGGATGAGGACGCGGCCGTGGCTACGGTCAACCGACTGCTGCGCGACGCGAACGCCCTGCCGCAGTTGATGAAGCACGACGGGTGGGACTGGCATCTGCATGCCACGGCGCCGGAGGCGCCCCTGGCGGACCGGATGAGCACCGAGGCGGCAATGGCCCTGGCAGACGTCATCCGCAGCAAGGAAATGGACCGGCTGCGCATCTGCGAGTCGGAGGACTGCGACGCTGCCGTGCTGGACCTGAGCCGCAACCGGTCCAAGCGGTACTGCGATACGGGTAACTGCGCCAACCGCGCCCATGTTGCCGCCTACCGCGCCAGGCAGGCGGCGGCGGGCTAGCGGGAAGGGGCCGTTCCGAGTGCTGGGATTCCTGCTAGCGCTGGGGGGTGCCGTCCGTGCCGTCACCGGGAGCCGGCGGGGTTTGGCTGCCGGTAGCACCAAAACCGTGGCCGGAGCCTCCGTGGGGCGGCGCCTTAGGCGCCGAACTCAGGTTGACGCCGGAACCCTTGCCCAGGTGTTCCGCGTTCTCCTTGTAGCTCATGGACAGCATCGCAGCGATCACCAGGGTGACGATGAAGGCGATGCCGGCTGCGGTGAAGGCGAGGTCGAAGCGGGGTGCGCGGGCGCTTCCCCCGGAGGCGAAGATCAACACCGCAACGAAGGCGACGACGGCCCAGAATGCCGAAAACATCAGGGGACCCTTCACCGAGGTCCGCAGCTTGCGCGGTTTTCCTTGATGCTGGTCAGCCACAGTGGTTCCTCCCTGCAGGCGGCGCTCGGCCGGCCTGGTTTACGTTCGCGGTGTCGCACCCATTTTCTACATAAAGTAGAAGGGCACTCCTCCTAGTTTACGGCTTTCCTGCCCCCGTGCGGGCATCGTGCCGCAGGGTCAGGCCGGAAAGAACCCACAGGACACCGGAAATGATCGCTCCGCCACCGGCTACACCCAATAGCGCGTGGGCGCCGAGGTTGATGAAAAACGGCAGGAGCACCGCTGTTCCGATGCCGATGATCCCCGAGGCAATCCAGTCCCTGGCGAGCACGTGGCGGCCCTTGTACTGCAGGCCGCACGCCAGCTCGAGGACACCGGCCATGCCCAGCCCCAGGGCTGCGATCACCCCGAACAACAGGTCGCTGTGCAGGAGGAGCACGGCAAAGCCGGCGCCGGCCAGGACTGCGCCGGCAGCGGAGAGCAGCTTGCCGGGGGCAGAATTCTGGGCAAAGCCCGATGCGGGGACGGCGCGGAGCGCCACCACACCGGCGGCCAGGAGGTAGAGTCCGCCGGCCCAGCCCATGACCTCAACGGACGGAGATGTCCAGAAGACCGTCACCGCGCCAAACACCAGCGCAGCAGCCGAACGGAGCAGGACCGGCTTCCAGAGGTCGTTACGGGGAGCGGTTCCGGGAGCAGCGCCCGCGGGGGTGGATGGTTGCGTCACCGGTCCAGTTTAGTGGGGCTGGCTGGGAGGTCTAACCGGGCCCGCCTCAGGCGGAGCCGAGCACCATCCAGCGGTCGGAGCGCGAACGCAGTCCCAGGGTGACTGCGCGCGCGGCCATGTACCCCAGCGCGAAGGCCGCCCAGAGCCAGCCGAGCCCGGAGGCGCCGTCGGCCCCGGACAGGGCAACCCATGCCAGCAGAGGCACGTAGACCATGAGGTTTACCAGTCCCGCGAGGGCAAGGTACCGCGCGTCCCCCGCACCGATCAGCACACCATCCAGGACAAAGACGTAACCGGCGATGGGCTGCCCCGCGGCCAGGACCCAGAGTGCCACCATAAGCACCTGCTGCACCTGGTGGTCGGGGGTAAACAGTGCCCCGGCCCAGGGTGCCGCCGCGGCCAGCAGCAGGCCGGTTAGCACGCCGAAGCCCGCACCCCAGCGGATCATGGTCCCCGTCAGCAGCCGGACCCTGGCTGCATTCGATGCACCGAGCTCCTTGCCAATAAGTGCCTGGGCTGCGATGGCCAGGGCATCGAGCGCGAACGCCAGGAAGGAGAAAACGGTCATGGCGAGCTGGTGGGCGGCGAGGTTCACCTCGCCCTGGGCCGTGGCGACGAGCACTGTGGCCAGGATCGCGGCGCGCAGGCTGAGAGTCCGCAGCATGAGCCAGGACCCCACGCGGCTCAAGCTGCGGATGCCGCGCCAGCTGGGCAGCAGGCTTACCCCGTGGCGCACCGCATTCCGGCGCACCATCACCACATAGACGGCTGCCATGGCCCACTGGGCCAGGCTGGTGCCCGCCGCGGAGCCCACCACGGACAAGCCCAGGCCGTAGACCAGCCAGAAATTCAGGACGATGTTGACGCCGAATCCGGCGGTGGCCACCACCAGCGGGGTTCGCGTGTCCTGCAGGCCGCGCAGCACACCGGTACCGGCAAAGATCAACAGCATGGCCACCAGCCCCGGCATGGACCAGCGGAAGTAGTCGACGGCGAACGTCCGGACGCTGCCCTCGGCACCCAGGAGGTCGATCAGCGGCTCCGCAGCGGCAAAGCCGGCCACCGCGAGGAGCACGCCAAGGATCAAAGCCAGCCATACGCCGTCGCGACCCGCCGCCAGGGCCTTGCCCAGCTGCCCGTCACCAATGGCCCGGGCAACAGCAGGAGTGGTGGAGTAGGCCAGGAAAACCATGAGTCCGACGGCGGTCTGCAGCACGGCCGACGCCAGTCCCACCCCCGCGAGCTGGGCGACGCCGAGATGCCCCACGATGGCGGAGTCTGCCAGCAGGAAGAGGGGTTCGGCCACCAGCGCCCCGAAGGCGGGGACGGCGAGGCGGAGTATCTCCCGGGCCGGGCCGCGGGTGGCGGCCGGAATCACGGGGGCAGGTTGTTGGGGCACGGTGACAGCTTAGTGGCGCCCTCCGACAGCGGGCATGAGATGACCCACACCCGCCCGCTAATAGTTGACAGTTCAAGTATTTTTTGGAGAGAGTGGATCCATGAACCAGCCACGACTGACCACCACAGCCCTCACAGCCCTCCGCCTGATCCTCGGCTTCCTCTTTGCAGCCCACGGCTGGCAGAAGTTCAATGAATGGACCATCGCGGGCACCCAGGCTTCCTTCGCCAAAATGGGGGTGCCTGCAGCCGATGTCATGGCCCCGGCCATCGCCGTCCTGGAACTGGCCGGTGGCATTGCTTTGATCCTGGGCATCCTCACCCGTGTGGTGGCTGCACTCCTTGTCCTGGACATGCTCGGCGCCCTCTTCCTGGTCCATGCCCATGCCGGCATCTTTGCCGCGAACGGAGGGTATGAACTGGTCCTGCTCCTGGCCGCAGCGTCGTTCGCGCTGGCCCTCACCGGCGCCGGGCGTTTCTCCGTGGACCGCGCGCTCTTCGCCCGCCGCAACTCCAAACTGGCTGCCCTGGCCTAGGCCCGGCATGGATTGATGCAGCACTGCCGGCGGCGGCCGCGCACCCAGGTGCGCGGCCGCCGTCGTGGCTAATGCGGGCGGGCGGATTGTTGCGGCCCAACCGGCCGGTAACCGGGGCCGTCAGTAAGATCGCACCATGACTGAGACCGGCCGCCCCAACTCCGTGACCCTCCGCTTCCTCGCCGCCCCCACGGACGTAGGCCACAGTGGATCAGTGGATGCAGGCACGGTACTCGAGTGGGTGGACAAGGCCGCATATGCCGCAGCGGTGGGTTGGGCCAAGTCCTACTGCGTGACCGCCTATGTGGGCAACATCCACTTCGCCGATCCCGTCAACAGTGGCGACATGGTGGAGGTGGAGGCCACCATCGTCTACACCGGACGGTCATCCATGCACATCCACACAGTTGTCTCCTCCGGCGACCCGAAAGGCGGCCCTGCCACGATGCGCAGCACGTGCATGGTCATCTTCGTGGCCGTGGGGGCGGACGGCAAGCCCGTGCCGGTACCGCAGTTCGAGCCTGTCACGCCGGAAGAAATTGAGCAGCGGGACCACGCGCTGGCCAGGATCAAGGTCCGCGAGCAGATCGTGGAAGCTATGAACCGGCAGGAATATACCGACGCCGGCACGGCCGAACGGGTGACGCTGCGGTTCATGGCCGCGCCCACCGACGTGAACTGGGGCGGCAAGGTCCACGGCGGCATTGTGATGAAGTGGATCGACGAGGCCGCCTACGTGTGCGCCTCACGCTACTGCGGCCGGGATACCGTGGCAGTGTTCTCCGGCGGCGTGCGCTTCTACCGGCCGCTGCTGATCGGCCATGTGGTGGAGGTGGAAGCCCGGCTGGTATACACCGGGACCAAGGGCATGCACATCGCCGTCCACGTCCGTTCCGGCGACCCGAAGGGCCGGGAACTGAACCTCACCACCTACTGCCTCACTGTGATGGTGGCGCGCGACGACGAAGGCACCTCAGTGCCCGTCCCCGCCTGGGTGCCGGTCAGTGACGAAGACAAACGCCTCCACGCCCACGCCCGCGAACTCCTGGAGATCCGGGGAACGGCGCCGGGGAACCGGCTGCCCAACCATCTGCTGGCGCAGGGCGCTTAGAAGCCGCCACCGCCACCGCCGTCGCCGGCCATATTGGCGAACCGTGAATAATGGCCCTGGAACGCCACCACGATGTCCTTGGTGGGACCGTTACGGTGCTTGGCCACCAGGATGTCTGCCTCGCCCGCGCGCGGGGACTCCTTGTCATAGACGTCCTCGCGGTGGAGCAGGATGACCATGTCGGCGTCCTGCTCGATGGAGCCGGACTCACGGAGGTCAGAGACCATGGGCCGCTTGTCCTGGCGCTGTTCCGATCCACGGTTCAGCTGGGACAGGGCGATCACGGGGACCTGGAGTTCCTTGGCCAGGAGCTTCAGTGCACGGGAGAACTCGGAGACCTCCTGCTGGCGGGACTCCACTTTCTTGCCGGAGCTCATGAGCTGGAGGTAGTCCAGGACCACGAGCTTGAGGTCATGCTGCTGCTTGAGCCGGCGGCATTTTGCCCGGATCTCCATCAGGGACATGTTGGGGCTGTCGTCAATGAACAGCGGGGCCTCATTCATGCGCCCCATGGTGGTGGCGATTTTGGACCACTGCTCGTCCTTGATGGTTCCCTTGCGGAGATCCTGGAGGCTGATGGTGGCCTCGGCTGAGAGCAGGCGCATTGCGATCTCGTTCCGGCCCATTTCCAGGGAGAACATGACAGTGGCCAGGTTGTGCTTGATGGCTGCGGAGCGGGCGAAGTCCAGGGCAAAGGTTGACTTGCCGACGGCGGGGCGGGCGGCGATGACGATCATCTGGCCGGGGTGGAGTCCGTGGGTCAGTTCATCGAGTTCGTAGAATCCGGTGGGCACGCCCACCATCCCCTCCCCGCGGTGGCCCGACGCCTCGATTTCGTCCACCGTGGACTCCATGACGTCCTTCAGCACCACGTAGTCTTCCGCGGTCCGGCGTTCGGCCACGGCATAGACCTCTGCCTGCGCCTGGTTGACCAGGTCCTCCACCTCGCCGTCCGAGCCGTAGCCCAACTGGACGATCTTGGTACCGGCGTTCACCAACCGGCGAAGCACCGCCCGCTCGGCCACGATTTCGGCATAATAGCCCGCATTGGCCGCAGTGGGGACAGTCTGGATCAGCTCGTGCAGGTAGGCGGGGCCGCCGATCCTGTTGATTTCAGCCCGCTTGGTCAGTTCATCGGAAACAGTGACGGCGTCCGCAGGTTCGCCCCGGCCATACAGGTCGATGATCGCTTCGTAGATGGTCTCGTGGGCGGGCCGGTAGAAGTCCTGGCCGCGGAGGATTTCCACAACATCGGCGATGGCGTCCTTGGAGAGCATCATGCCGCCGAGTACGGACTGTTCGGCGGCGATGTCCTGCGGGGGCTTCCTGCTGGCGTCCGATCCACGGGTTGCCTCGACAGGGTCCAGATGCGCGATTGACAAAGCTGCCGTCCTCCATTTGTACCGGGCGTGCGTCCGGTGTTCCATCCTGCTCGCGGCCTCCGGAACATCCGGCTTCCGCTACTTGTCCAGTTCTACCCACCGGCTCTGACAATCGAGCGCCGCAGGGGTTTCCCACACCCCCGGCTGGAGTTATCCCCAGTATCCACAGCTTTTCCACAGGTACGGGTGGGAAGCGGCAGAGTGGGGTCCGAATCGAAGCAGGATGGGCCCTGTTTCAGCCGCGGAGAACAGGTACCCCGCTACGCTAACCGCCGGGGCGCCGGCAGCAAAGCCAGCATGCCGGAGTGGTTGTGGATAACCTGTGCAGTATGGGGCATAGCTTGTGCACAGCCTGTGGGGAAGCCTGTGGATACAAAAGTTTTTTGCCCGCGAATTGCCCCTTGACTTGCGCAAACGCGAACTTTGGCATGTGGAGTAAATATTTCTTCGAGGGAATTTCATCCACAGGCCCCTTTGGAGCCGGCGCCGGGAAGCAGGCTGGAAGTATGCCCGCGCGGGTTGAAGGTCCATGCCGTGGCCCTGGTCATATTCCACACTGGGCGTTTGACCGGACAGCAGCCGGGGCTGTATGCCCGGTGGTGAATAGTGCTGTGGATAACCATGATCTGGATTAAGATTTTGGTAGCCAGAACATGCAGCTGTACAACCGGCAGCAGGAAGATGGCTGGGCGGATGGCCAGCAAAGCAATCGCACCTGGCGAGGGCCAGGAAGTAAACAGAACGGCTCGTGAAGATGGAATCCCTTGTGGTCCCGGTCCTTATCCTGCTCGCGGTGGTTGCGGGGGTGACGGTGGCGTACCGCGCCGCCCGGAAGCGCAGGGCCGCACACGCCTCGGCGCCCGCCCAGCCCGCCGCGACATCGCTGGAGCTGGCCCGGTCGGCGGCGGACCGGTTGTCGGAAGACGAACACCGTCGGCTTTACGCGTTGATCGCGCAGGGCCAGGCCATGGCCGCCATCAAGCTGTACTACGAGATCACCGGAGAGGGGCTGCGGGCCTCACGGGACGCCGTGGGTGCCTTGGCGGCCCATCCACAGCCTTACCGGCGGCAGGAACCGGCACCGGCCGTTGAGGAGGACGACGACGACGAGCCGCAGCGGTTCCCCTACCGCTACCGGGCCATTGCCAGCAAGGGCGACGTCACGCGCGAGGTGAGCAGCAACATGCTCAACGATGAAATCTATGGCAGGATCCGTACCCTGGCCCGGAGCGGCGACACGGAGGCGGCAGCCAATGCGTTGACCCGGCACTCCGACATTTCACTCACCCAGGCACGGGAGTTCATCGCGCTGCTGGATGACTAGGGGGTGGACCGACTAGCGGGGCCCTGCGATACCCGCCAGCAGTTGTTCGAAGGGCAGGGATTCCAGCGGGGCGGGCTTCCGGCCCGGCTGTGGCCCCTCGAGCAACCGCGTGAATTCACCGGCCGCACGCTCGATCCGGTCCGCAAGTGATCCACCACCCTCTTCCGCGGTTCCCCAGTCCTGGGGCCCCGCAAAAACGCCGGTTGCAGCCATGCGGGTTCGAAGGTAGCTGAAAAGCGGCCGCAGTGCGTAGTCCAGGACCATCTGGTGCCGGTCCGTGCCGCCCGTGGCGCCCAGCAGGACTGCCTTGCCATCCAGCGACTTCGGATCCAGGACATCAATGAAGGACTTAAAGAGGCCACTGTAGGACGCGCTGAAAACCGGCGTCACGGCGATTATCCCGTCCGATGCCTCCACACCGGCGATAACTTCCGCCAAGCGCGGTGCGGCGTAGCCGGTCACGAAGTTGTTGGCGATGTCCACCGCCAGGTCACGGAGTTCGACGATGTCCACTGCCACGTCGAAGCCGCCTGCCTTGAGCTGACGCTGGGCGGCTGCCGCGAGCTGGTCCGCCAGCAGCCGGCTGGATGAGGGCACGCCGAGGCCGGCGGAAAGGACGGTGATGCGGCGGGTTTCCATGACATTCTCCTGGTGCTCGTTCAGTTTCATCATACATGCATATGCATCTATACCGATGAACTGCCGGCAGCTTCGAAGTATTCCCGGACAGGCCCACGGCCCCGAACCCTTCTGATCAGACCGGGACCGCGCCCTGCCTAGAGCAGCACGCTTCCCTTGATGCAGGTGGTGGAATCGCCGCCCACCCAGATCTCCCCGTCCCCGCCACTGATGTGGATGCGCCCCGCGCGGCCCAAGACCGTCCCCTGCGAGGCCAGGTACTGCTCCGGCGCACGTCCACTTCCAATCAGCCACTGTGCGGCTCCGGCGTTGAAACTGCCCGTGACCGGGTCCTCCACCATGGCGTCGCCCGGCAGGAACGTGCGGACCTCAAAGTCGGTACCGGCGCCCGTTGCATGGGGCCCAATGACTCCAACCTTCAGGTCGCCCATGGCTGCCTGGTCCGGTTCAAGGGACAGCACCTGGTCGGCAGACGCCAGGAGGACCCCGATCCATTCCGGGCCGTTGACCAGCCAGGCGGCGTCAAGGACATCACCCACAGGCAACCGCAGCGCTGCCGCCAGCTGCCGGCGGACCGGCGCGTCCACAGGGCCGAAGCGCGTCAGGGGTGGTGCCGCGAAAGCCAGCCTCCCGCCGTCGCGCCTTACCCTGACCAGCCCCGCCGCGCACTCCTGCACCACGTAGCCGTCCGCCTTTGGCACTCCATCGGCTTCCAGCCAGGTATGGGCCGAGCCCAGGGTGGGGTGGCCCGCGAACGGGAACTCCTCCGAGCCCGTGAAGATCCGGACTTTGTAATCCGCGCGGGGATCCTCGGGCGGCAGGAGGAAGGTGGTTTCCGAAAGATTGGTCCAGTTGGCGAAGTGCTGCATCGTCGCGGCGTCCAGGCCCTGGGCATCAAGGACGACGGCGAGTGGGTTGCCGCGGTAGGGCTGGCTGGCAAATACATCCACTTGGTGGAAAGGACGGCTGCGGGGTGTCGGGGTCACCGGAGCAGGCTACCACCGCCAAATGAAAGACCCCCGCCGCCGGAAACCGGCGACGGGGGTCGAGACGTGGTGCGGGAAATTACTTTCCTGCCACCACGTCGAGTTCGATCACAGCAGCAACGTCAGCGTGGAGGCGGACGTTGGCCTGGTAGGAACCAACCGACTTGATGTGGGCCGGCAGTTCAACCTTGCGCTTGTCGATCTTGCCAAGGCCAGCGGCCTCAACAGCGTCGGCGACGTCGCCCTGCTTGACGGTGCCGAACAGGCGGCCGGACTCGCCGGCCTTGACGACCAGCTTGACCGGCTTGGCGGACAGTGCAGCGGCCTGCTTCTGAGCATCTTCCAGGGAAGCGTGCTCGCGGGCGGCGCGGGCAGCCTTGATGGACTCAACCTGCTTCTCGCCACCCTTGGACCAGGTCAGGGCGAAGTTGCGGGGCAGCAGGTAGTTACGTGCGTAACCGTCCTTGACCTCCACAACATCGCCAGCAGCACCGAGACCGGTAACTTCGTGGGTCAGAATGAGCTTTGCCATGTTAGTTAATCCCTTCCTTAGCCGCGGCCAGCGCCGGAGTAAGGCAGCAGAGCAACTTCGCGGGCGTTCTTGATTGCCTGGGCGATCTTGCGCTGTTCCTGCACCGTAACGCCAGTGACGCGACGGGCGCGGATCTTGCCGCGGTCGGAGATGAACTTGCGCAGCAATGCTACGTCCTTGTAGTCGATGACAGTGATGTCAGCGGCCTTCAAGGGGTTGGACTTTGGTTTGGGCTTACGGAGTTCAGCCTTAGCCATCGTGGAGCTCCTATTCTAGGGAGCCCGTGGACATTGATCCACGGGATGGTGGTGGTCCGGCAGCGATAGCTGCTTTGAGTGCGTTGCACACCTTGGCAGTTCCGGCGCCGGGCCGTTGTTTGGGTTTTAGAAGGGAGGTTCGGAATCGGGGCCGTTGCCCCAGCCGCCTGCGTTGGATACACCGGGCGTGGCCCAGGGATCATCCTGTGCAGCCTGCTGGTTGCCGCCGCCCCAGCCTCCGCCGGAGTTGCCGCCCTGGTTTCCACCAGAGTTGCCGCCTCCGAAGCCACCGCCGCTGTTGCCGCCGCCGAAGCCGCCGCCACCCTGTCCGCCGGAGCGCTGGGTGCGGTTGACCTTGGCGTTGGCGTAGCGCAGGCTGGGGCCGATTTCGTCGACCTCAAGCTCGATGACGGTGCGCTTTTCGCCTTCTTTTGTTTCGTAGGAGCGGCTCTTCAGGCGGCCGGTCACGATGACGCGCATTCCCTTGGTCAGGGATTCGGCGACGTTCTCGGCTGCTTCACGCCAGACAGCGGCGCGGAGGAACAGGGTTTCCCCGTCCTTCCACTCGTTGGACTGGCGATCAAAGGTGCGGGGGGTGGAAGCGATGGTGAAGTTCGCTACTGCCGAACCGGACGGTGTGAACCGCAATTCCGGGTCATTGGTGAGGTTACCGATGACCGTAATGGTGGTCTCGCCTGCCATCTACTGCCTCCTTGTTCGATCCTGGGTGAAGAGTGCGTTTCCTGCGGGGTAAAGAATGAAGACGGCTGAATTACTCAGCAACAACCTTCTGCTCTTCGGGGCGGGTGATCTTGGTGCGCATGATGGTCTCGTTAAGAGACAGCTGGCGGTCAAGTTCCTTGGCGGTCTCCGGCTTGGCGGTGAAGTTCACCACGGCGTAGATACCTTCGGACTTCTTCTTGATGTCGTAAGCCAGACGGCGACGGCCCCAGATGTCAACCTTTTCGATGGTTCCACCATCGTTGGTGATGACGTTCAGGAACTTCTGAAGCGACGGCTCAACGGTACGCTCTTCGACCTCGGGGTCGATGATTACCATCAATTCGTAAGGACGCATATGTGAACCCACCTCCTTTGGGCTAAGCGGTTACGGCATTTCCGTAACAGGAGGTTCATTTGCGATTCCGTGCAATGCCTTGCCGCCGGAACGGAGGCAGGACGCAGCACAGACTTCACTATCTTAGTGCATTTGGACCCGATAGGCGATCTGTGCCTGACTCAAAGGCTAGCCGCGTGGTTCCGGGGACAGTCAGCCCCAGTGCTGCTATGTGGAAAACCGGGCCAGAGGCCGGGCTGCCTCCAGCTCGGAGGACTTCCCGCATGCCTCCCGCGTGAGCCCCGTTACCTAATTGTGATTTTAGCGCCGGGTTCGTGTACGGTCGAGCGGGGGCCGCCCCCAGCCGGCCCCAATCCCGGATGACGCCCAACTCTGCCGCTTCCGGTGATCCACCAAGTACCAGGCAGAGGCGGGGAACCCAAGTCTCACGGGCCTGGCTTGCGCCTGCCCTGGGGTGAAGCCGCGCACGCGGCCGGATGCCTCATCCGAACCCGACAGCTAACTCCGCAGGCGTTGAGAGGTAACTTCCCCATGCCCGCACACCGCAAACACAGCGCCGACCCAGCGCCCCGTTATCAAAACGAGACAGCTTCCAGCTCTCCCCTCCTTCCTTCCACCGAAGCGAAACAAGGCGCCGCGCGGCGGCCGTGGCCCCTCGCTGCCGGCCTCGCCGCAGCGCTTCTCGGGGCGGCTTCCCTGGGCCTCGGTTTGGCACACAGTACCCATCCCACAGATGTAGCCCGGGTGGCGAGCGCCTCCGACACCGGCAGTGGTGTCCCCGTAAACGATGCCCCTACACAGGAGCCTTCAGCTGCTCCTGCCCCCGCAACGCCGGCTCCGGCGCCCTCCCCGGCCACCGCTCCCGCGCCGGTCCCGGCGCTTCCCCAGCCCGCTGCCGCCGCAGAGCCACCGGCACCCGCCGCCCCTGCCACCCCCGAAGCCCCCATCGCCGTGGCGCCCGCCGCAGCCCAGCTCGCCAACAGTGGCGCCCCGGTGCCTACCGGAGTGCCCGGGAACTGGAGCCTGGCGTTTGCCGACGACTTCAACGGCGGCGGACTGGACACGGCCGCGTGGTCCGGCTGCTGGTTCTCCCCCGGCTGCGGAACCATGAATAAGGTCACCACCAGCCCCGCGAACGTCTCGGTGGCCAACGGAAACCTTGCCCTGGGCCTGGCATCCTCCACCTCCGGGGCGTTGGTGTCGACCAACCCGAAGGGCGGGGCAGGCACGGGCTTCCAATTCACCACCGGCTACGTGGAGGCCCGCATCAAGTTCCCCGGCAACGCCAACGGCCTCTACAACTGGCCCGCGTTCTGGACCACGGGGCAGTCCTGGCCGGCCACCGGCGAGAACGACATCGCCGAGGTGCTCCAGGCCAAGATGACCGTTAATTACCATTCCACTTCCGGCTCCCAAAACCAGGGCGGCGTGGGCGGGAACTGGGCCAACGAGTACCACACGTTCGGCCTGCACCGGATGGCCAACTCCTCGGATGTGTACTTCGACGGGATCAAGGTCAAGTCCTACCCCACGAACGACGGAAACGCTCCGCAGTACATCGTGCTGAACGTCGGCGCCTCGTCCACGAACCCGGCCTACGGCCAGCAGTCGCAGATGCTGGTGGACTACGTGCGGGCCTGGCAGTAGCAAGCCACGCACCTGGTGGTGAAGGGCGACGGCGGGACCTCCCGCCGTCGTCCTTCTGCTTTTCCTGTGGTTTCCCTCAAGGTTGCCCAAAGCAACCCTTCCACGCGGGGTGTGATCCATTACACTCTTGCAATGAAGCTCCTGTACGTGACCGAAAGCGTGCCCAACCGGGACCCGGAACTGGGCGATGGAAGCTCCATGATTCCGTACGAGGTGATCCTGCACCTTCCTGCGGATGTTGCCGTCACGCTGCTGACGTTCTCCGGCCCCGTCCCGGTTCCGGCAGACATCAGGAACCGGTGTGAAGCAGTGTACGAACTGGCACCCCGGGAAGAACTTTCAGCCTTTGTGCGGTCCCTGGGCGGCCTCACCGGCTTGGGAAAACAACGGCGTGCCACACCGTCCGCCCGAGCTGCAGCAGCACGCCTGTCCGCCGGCCAGGACGCCACACTTATCCACGGACCGCACGCCCTCTTCCTGTCCCATCACGTCACCGGGCCCCTGGTGCTGCAGACGGTGGACCCCTGGTCCATCCGGGCCGGGATGGACACAGCGATCGCCCGGACCTTCCGGGCCGCCTACCGGTTGCGTGAAGATCTGGCGGCGCGTGCTGAGCGGCAGTTGCCGCCAAGAGCCCGCCTGCTGACCGTCGGGGCGCAGGATGCTGCCGCGTGGTCCGCCAGGCTGGGCAGGCCGGTCAGGAGCATCGCCAACGGAACGGAAGTGGCCACCGGACCCCGGCGGAGGCCGGACGTACCCGTGGTTTGCTTCGCGGGCAGCCTCAACTACGCCCCCAATGTGGACAGCGCCACCGTATTGGTTGAAAAGATCGCGCCCCAGGTGTGGCAGGAGGTCCCGGACGCCCGCTTCGTCATCGCGGGGCGGCGGCCGACACCGGCTGTGCAGGCACTGGCCGGCCCTCAGGTGGATGTCCTGGCCAACGTGCCCTCCATCCTGGACGTTTTCCACGGGGCCGATGTGGCAGTCTTCCCGGACGAACACGGCGTGGGCATCCGAAACTCCGTGCTGGAGGCCCTGGCAGCCGGGCTGCCCGTGGTGGCAACGCCGGTGGCTGCCAGGGAACTGCCTGCGCATCCCCTGCTCGCCGTTGAAGGCAGCACGGAGGCACTTGTCCGCAGGGTGGTGGAGCAACTTGCCCTTCCCCGGGCAGCGCACGGGCCGCAGCAAGGGCCGCCGGAAGGATCGGGGCAGGGCGCGCCGCAAGGCGGAAACGCCGCCCCGGTCCGGACCTGGGACGCGGTCGCGGAGGAATACCTCGCCGAGGTCCGTGCGGCTGCCGCGTCTTCCCCTGCCGGGGAGCTCTCCCAACCGAACAGGCAACCGTGACATACGCGCCGGGGGAATTGGAACGCAAGGGCGTCCGCGGAGCCCTATGGCAGGGCCTGGCCTTTGCCTCCGGCAGGGTGATCGTACTGGTCACCACGGTGGTGCTCGCGCGGCTCCTGTCGCCTGAGGAATACGGCCTCGTTGCCCTGGCACTGGTGCTGATGGCGTATGCCGAAACCATCGCCGACGCCGGAGTGGGCCAGGCCCTGGTCTACCTCCCCAGGACGCCTGTCATAGCGCGCTCGGCACTGCTGCTTTCCGTGGGCCTGGGTGTGGTGCTGGCTCTGGCGGCGGTGCTTGCCGCAGATGCCGTGGAGGACCTGGTCGGGCTCGACGGGGTGGCTCCGCTGGTGCAGGTCCTGGGTATCTCAGTACTGGCCACCGCATGCGGCGCCGTCCCGGAAGCCATCATGCGCCGGGACCTGAAGTTCCGGCAGCTGACGGCGGCGCCGGTGCTGCGCGCCGCAACCATGGGCACGGTGACCCTCTACCTGGCCTTCACCGGTCACGGCGCCTGGTCTCTCGCCGTCGGAACAGCCGCCGGGTCCGTGGCCTACGCCGCCACCTGCTGGTTCCTGGTCCGCCACGAGGCGCCCTGGCAGCTCTGGCGGGTGAGCCGCAGCGCCATTGGCGAGAACGTCCGCTTTGGTGCCCCCGTCGCCGGCAGCACCATGCTGGCCAGGGCGATTTTCGACGTCGACTACCTGGTTATCGGCGTTATCCTGGGCGCCCACGCACTGGGCCTCTACACGCTGGCCTTCCGGCTGCCCGAGGCCTTGATCCTGAACGTCTTCTTCGTGCTCTCCACCGTCCTGTTCCCCCTGTACACGCAGGTCCGCGGCGACCGGCAGCGGCTGCGGGACGGGTACCTGAAGAGTGTCACGGTGCAGGCGCTGTACGGCATTACGGCCGGCGTGGGACTGGCCGTGGTGGCCCCTGTCCTGGTGCCGGTCCTGTTTGGCCAGCAGTGGGAGGAATCGGTCACGCCGCTGGTATACCTTGCCCTGTATGCGGCGGCCCGGTCCCTGGGTGCCGGGGCCAACGACGTCTACAAGGCCCTGGGCAGGCCCGGGCTCTCCATCTGGATTTCCGTGGTCCGCCTGGTGGTCCTCCTCCCCGCACTGATCTTTGCCACCCGCTGGGGCATAGTGGGTGTCGCCTGTGCCCAGATGGTGGTGGCCGTGGTCTTCGCGTTCGGTATGCAGGCGGTGGCGGCCAAAGTGATGGGGACCAGGATGCGCAGGATGCTCCGCGCCGCGCTGCCCGGCCTGGTGTGCGGCGCCGCGGTGGCGCTGGTGGGCCTGCTGAACCTCGCGCGGCATGCGCTGGGACCAGTCCCCACGCTGGCGGTCATGGTGGTTGCCGGCGTGGCACTGGTGTACGCCGTGCTCCGGTTCGGCTACCGGGAGCTGCACGACGAGATCCTGGGGCTGTTCAGGCGCAACCACGAAGGTTGAGGGGGAGGCGGAAAGCCGGACCTCCCAGGGGTTGTCTTGCCCTGGACCGGGGAAAGTTGCTGCCCCTAGGCCGCTTCCACCACATGGCGCCACAACCAGAAGTCCCTGTCAGCCTGGAGGGTAGCCCGGACTTTCCCGTTCCCCTGTACGGGATCCGCCTCCGCTTCCTGGGCCAGGCGGTCGGCGAGCGTGGCGGTGGACCGTGCCCAGGTGGCGATGACCAGCAGGGGAAGGAGCGACTGGTCCACTCCCCTCATGCCAAGGTGGCGGGACAGCGGGTCGAGCGCCCAGCCGCCCTGGCCGAACGCCTTGTCGAAGGCCGCCAGCTGGGCCTCCCTGGCGAACGCCTGTTCGCTGGACTCGCTCAGGTACTGGAGGTAGAACACCAGGTCATGCCCGGGCACGCCGTCAGTGAGGGACCGTTCCCAGTCCATGACCTGCAGGGCGCCGCCGGGCTTGATGAGCAGGTTGGGGTGGCTCAGGTCGCCGTGTTCGATGACGGCGGGCAGCTCCGCCTGGCGCAGGGGTGCCAGGAGTTGGTGGGTCCGCTCCACCAGTTGGCCGGTGGGGGCATCCCCCGCCAGGCCTTCAAGTGCCGCCAGGGGCTCGGCGACGGCGCGCTGGTACCAGTCGGTGTTGTCCGCGGCAGCGTGCGTGCACGGAAGGGAAGCCACAAACTCCGCCCCCGTGGCGACGGCGGACGGCAGGTCCGCTGCCACCGTCCGCGGATCAAGGGGCATGCCGGTTAAGGCAGTTTCCACGAGGACCGCGAAGGGTCCCACGTCCCTGATGCCCACCAGGCGTGGAACCCCGCCGCCGGAGCTGTCGACGGCGGCCGAGAGTTGGCCCAGCATGTCAGCCTCACGGCGCACACCACTGTTGTCACCGGGCTGGCGGGGCACTTTCACCACCAATGCGGGTTCCCTTTCCCGGGAGGGAAACACCAGGGCCACCACGTGCCGGGAGGTGGCGAAGCGCGGGGTCAGCAGCAGCGTCTCCCAGTGCTTTCCCAGGCCGTACCGGTCAAGGGCGAACTCGTCGAAGTGGTCGCGCAGGAACTGGTCCACGAAACTCATGGCTGCTCATTCCTTTCCGGCCGCCGCCCCGTGACGGTGCCCTCGGGGACCAGGAGGTCGAAAACACGCAGCCCAAGGGCCATGCGCACCGCGGCTGCTTTCAGTGCCCCAAAGCGCACGTCCTTCCGCAGGGCCAGGGTGTCCTTGATGGTCACGCCGGACTCCACCGGAACCAGCCTTGCGGTGCGCTCACGGTTGGGGGCATTCCAGTACAGGGCAACGTCCTGGTAGCCGTGGCGCTCCAGCGTCCGTTTCCAGCCCCTCAGGGTGCGGGGACCGGAGCGCTGCAGCAGGGACCGGCTGGCCTCCACACAGATCCAGCCACCGGGTTCCAGCGCCAATCCTGCGCTTTCCATCTCGCCGGCGTCGGGCGAGGCCAGCAACACCACATCACAGGTCCTGCCGCCTGGCCCGGTTCCCGGCCCGGGCAGCCGGACCGCATCCGGGTCCAGCAACCGCAGCGCGGACTCTGCCTCAGGACCCACCTTCCCGGCGAAGCCGAGGGTGCGGGGCTGCAGGACGGGAAGCAGGAACCGCCAGTCCAGGAGCCGCCAGAGATGAAGGGACAGAGCTTCACTGGTGCCGGGCTCTGTGACGGGACCGGCCTGGGTTGGAGGCTCGACGGCGGAAGCCGGCTGGGGAGGGCGATGCCGGGTTTCCTTGCCGGCAGGAGGGGAGAACGAGTCCCAGATGATGCCGGTGGCCAGGCGCTGCACAGCCTCTGCCGGCTGCGCAGCATCCACCACCCTGCTGCCGCGGAGCCGCCCGGCCAGCATGAGGTAGTCGTTCCGCCACGATTCCAGGAGTTCGGGGCTGTGTTCACCCTTCCGCGCAAACATGACTGCGCCGGGCACATCCAGCACCAGGAGTACATCGGGGGCAGGGATCACAGCCATCGCCAGTGCGTTGCTCATGCTCGCCAGCGGGCCGCCCCCCGGGCCGGCAAGCAGGGCGTCGTACGCCACCCGGTCCATCAGCACCACCTTGCCCATGCGGCGGTAAAACCTCGCCAGGACGCCGCCACGCACCAGGCGGTAAACCTTCTTGGCCGTCCGCCCTCCCGGAACCCGGTTGAGCACCTTGTCCCAGGGCCCGGCCCCCCACAGGCCCATGTAAACGTATTTGGTAGGCAGCGGCACGTCCGCGTGCAACCCGTTCAAAAGGGTTGTCTTGCCCGCCCCGTCCGGAGCCATGACACCCAGCAAGGGGGTATGTCCCTGGACCCGGGCGCCGGACCGCCGCAGCGTCCGGTTGGCTCCGGCGATGAGCCTGGCGTGGGCGCCGCCGCTCCATGAAGCCATCATCCGGGCAGCGATGGCGGGCGCATCCCCGAACCGTTCGGCCAGGACCAGGTTCAGCATGTCCGTTGCCAGCCCGGCACCCACCCGCCGCCGGACCGACTCCGCGATCCTGCCGCCGTCGGCCGCCACCTTAGCAGCCGCGCGGGCTAGCTCCTGCCGCTCCTGCGGCACATGGCCCTTGTCCATGAACAGATGCAGCAGCAGGAGCCAGGCCTGGTCCGCAGCGTCCGGGAGCCAGTAGGAGCCGTGGCGGATCCGGCGGCGCAGGCACCGCGCAGCCCACGACGTGCGCCACTGCTGGTAGGGGCCGAATGCCAGCTCCGTCACCACGTCCAGCTTGATCCAGGCGTCCTCCTCCAACGAGTAGCAGAAGTAGAACCGATGGCTGCCATGGCCCCATGCCAGGACGCGGCAGAACCCCGCGTCGGCCATCAAGCCATCCAGGCGGGGCAGGATCTGCCGGTCCACCAGGATGTCCACATCCCCTGCGGGCAGGGCCAGATCGTCCTCGCCGCGGAGCAGCAGCCAGGGGAGCCCGTCCCCGTCAAGGACATTGAATACGGCCGCCACCCGGGGGTGGATTTGCCGGGTACCGGCTACCGGCGGCCCTGCCGGGCGGCCGATGTCCCCCAGCTCTTCGGGAACAGGAAGGTCACTGGTGATATCCATGGTGAAATCCCCCAAGGTGTTCTGGGCCGCGGTCACGGCAATTGCTTCGTTTACGGCGTGTAGGCATACTGCACCACCCAGTCCACCTGCACGTGCCCGGCCACATCGGTGGCTGGAAAGGTGCTTGTGGCGTCATCGGCGGTCTCCGCCTGGAGTGTCCAGCGCATCGGGGTACGCGGCACGCCCTTTGGTTTGGTGGTCTGGTCAACCAACTCGTCATCCAGGAACCACTGGACCAGTCCCGGGCTCCATTCGATCGTGGCAACATGCCACTGGCCGGGCCGGGACGACGAATACTTTTTATCTCCGGGATCAAACTGCATTCCGTTGGACGTGCGTGTCCCCTTGATGGCGGAGTTCCCGTAGAGGGGCCCGTCCAGGGCTCCTTCGGGCCAGTCGATTTCCCCCTCATTCCAGTTGTCACTGGCCGGCCACAGGAGGAAGGCGATCTTGTACCCGGGGGTGGAGTCATAGCGGAACCTCACCGAATACCGCCCGTACGTCTGGCCGGTGTACCCGAACGGAATCACACTGGCCACGCGGGGCCTGCTGTTCGAGTAATGGAGGTAGAAATCGAGGTAGCCATCGTGGACCGAAAGGACATCGTCCGGGGTGTACGTGCCGTAGCCCGAGGAATCGGAGAACCCCGAATACCCGCGCATGTCCGGCCCGTACACCTGCCCCACGGCGCCCAGCGGGGCCGGGACGTCGAAGTCCTGGACCATGGTCTGCCGCCAGGAAGGGAGATCCCCCCTGGGCGCGTCGGTGACGTTGGACGAGTCGCCATGGAGGGCCAGCAAGGCGGCCCCGACAATGGACAACGACGTTACGGTGACGAGCGAAACCTGGTACATCCGGCCGCTATTTTCCCCAGTCAGCACGGGTAACCTCGTAGATCCTCACCGACTTGTTCTCAAAGACCAGGTCGCTGCCCCTTGCCACATCCAAGTCGTGCTCAAGGGGTACCAGGACATCCTTGGGGAACTGCCGGAGGACGCCTGTGGAGGTCCGCTGCTGCAGGTCCGATACCACTACGAAGACCCGGTCGGAGGGCCGCATCTTCGCGGCTGCCCTGGTCTTGTCAACGTAGGCGAGCATGTCATCCCCGGTGAATGGCTGGCCCGTGTTGTGCAGCTTTGCGGCAACCGAAACCAGCTGGCCGCTGCGGAGGTAGAACGAATAGTGCGGGCCGACCAGGAGTGGCAGGTGGTAGTTCGTCTCCACCACCGCGTCGCCCTTTTGAACGTTCGAGTCCAGCCAGCGGCTTGCCGATACATCGGCCGCCGGCACCCGGACGTTGGCTTCGTTCTGGAAGTACACGGTGGTGAACATGATGGCCATGATGGAGACCGCGGACGCGGCACCCACCACTGCCTTCCGGCCCGGAAGCTTGCCGGACCAGAACAGCCAGGCGGCACCGATGGCAAGCCAGGGAAGGGCAAACATGAAGACCCGGAGCCTGCCCTCTCCGCCGTAGGACGTTCCGAACAGGCCGATGATCGGCGTCGCCGCAAACGTGCCCACGATCAGGGTGGTGCGGACGTTGCCGCGAAGGAAGTTGCGGATGAATCCCAGCCCCGCAAGCAGGGCGGTGAACAGGGACAACGCCAAAGCTTCCCGTGCCAGCCACCGCCCGGAGAGGAGGGACGGGCCCGGTGCCCCGCTGGCGGCTTTGTAGCCGGCGTTGGCAAAGATGTCGAAGCTGTTGAGCAGGCCGTACTTGTCCTTCACGAACTCGGCGTTCGGAAGAAGGTAGAGCAAGGCCATCATCAGCAGCGCCGGCGCCACCCAGGCCGGTTTGAAGTAGCGCACCAGGAAGAGGGGAAGCAGCCCCAGGATGGCAAGGTAGGGCGTCAACTGGTGGCTCATGACGATCATCGCCTGCAGGACCAGGACCGCCACGATTGCCAGCGCCTGCTGCCGGCCGGTGTAGGTTTTGACCTCTTCCGGTTCCGGCTTAGACCTGGAGAACCGGTTGGCGAGCCTGTCCTCAAGCCTTTGAACCCACCCGGCCGGCGTGCCACGAAGGAACGTAAGGATCACCAGGCACATGGTCAGGTGCAGGGTGTAGGCAAACGCCTGTGGGGAGTAGTAGTTCTGGTTCAGCCAGTTGGAGAGCGCGAAAACCAGCGCACTGGTCCAGTAAATCCGCGGGTTCTTTGTCAGGGTCCTGGCAATCGCAAGCACCAGGGCCACGTTCATGAGGGCAAATACCGGCTCGGCCCAGCCGGCGTAGGACAGGGCGTCCTTGTAGCCGCTGGATTCACCAAGGAAAGCGCTGAACAGGAAGAAGCCGGGCCAGCGGTTGTAGATGTCGATGTCCGGATCGAACTGGCCAGTGGTCTGGATCAGGTCCGTCACTGCTATGTGCTTGTAGGTCCAGGGCAGGCGGGGGACGTCGGTCAGCAGGCCGGCGGAAGAGTAGAGGATAACCACCAGTCCCGTGATTGAAGCTCCGGCGAGCCACCCGGAGTGCACGCCCGGCCGGGCAGCGCTCCAGATGCACAGAGCGACAACGAGGGCCAGCGAAATGTACCAGGTGGCCGGGAAGGCTGTCAGGAGGCCATAGTCCCCCAGGTGGTGGTTTGTGGACTCCAACGTGGCTGCCCACAGGACCATGGCTGCCAGGAGGACCAGCCCGGGCGCATAGGTGGCTAGCTGCGGACGGGGCAGCCGGGCAGGAGCCTGCCAGGCAGTGCGTGGCCCGGGGATCAGCAGGACGGCCACGGACACAAGCAGGATTCCGACGGCGGCGGGCCGGGGATTCCAGAGCTGGAGCCACCCCATCACTGCGGCAGTCAGGGCGAAAGCGGTTGCGCCGGCGACCACCGTGAAGACAAAGCGGGCAACGGGATCCACGTGGCGCAGCCACCGGACCAGCGCCCACCCGGGGACGGCAAGGCATACCAGGAGTTTGGCTCCGGCCATGGATTCGCCACCGGCATCGAACAGGATCAGGACCGCCGTCAATGCACCCAGCAGTGCCAGGGCGTACTCCGGGTAGCCTGGCCTGCGCGGGAGCGAAGTGCGGGAGTGCATCGGGCCGGACACGTCACCCCTGATAAGAAGCGCCATACTGTTTCAACTCCTGGATGTTGCTCTTGCCGCTGGCGGAGGGGGCCTCCGCGATCAGCACCTGTGGACTGTTGTCGTAGCTGCTTGCCTTAGCTGCCCGCGGCCCTGCGCGACTGCAGGTATTTGTAGGGTCCGAAGGCCACCGCCAGCAGCTGCAGCCAGACGAGCCTGGAGACCTGGGCCTCGAGGGAGCTGTGCACCGGGGGCCCCTGGAGGGCCGGCTGGGTGGGCTGTGGACGGCGGTTCAGGAACTCGAGCCCAACCCCCCAGCTCCTGGCAAGTGCCAGCCGTGCAGTGCGGGGGTCCATCATCACCTTGGTCATCCACGCCCCGAGGCCGTTGCCGTAGCCCCGGGCCTGCACGCGCAGGTCTTCCAGCCCGTCCCGGTGGCGGTGCCACACGATGGCGGCGGGCTGGACCACCAACGCGTGCCCCTCGAGGATGACACGGGTAAACATGTCGATGTCCTCGCCGCCGCCCGTGGGAGTGCCTACACCCAGGGCGGGATCAAAACCGCCAAGGCGCAGGGCGGCCTGGCGCCTCAGTGCGAAGTTGGCACCCGTCCCGAATGCACCTGGGCTGAAGGGGAATTTGGCCAGTGCAGCGGGCGGGTTTGCCAGCGAATAGACCTGCGGGACCAGGCTCCGTGACCAGCTGACCTTCGAGTCAAAGTAGCCCTGGGCCGGAGTGCGGAGCTCTCCGGCCGGGACCAGGCCCGTCACGCAGGCCACTCCGGGCACGGCCTCGAAGGCCGCGGCGAGTTCCCGCAGCCAGGACCTGTCCACCACAACGTCGTCATCGGTGAAAGCCACGAGGTCGCCCGTGGCGTGGCGAAGGCCGGTATTCCTGGCGTGGGAGAGGCCCGGGACGGGTTCCGTCACAAGCCGTACCCGTTGGTCCCGGAACTCCTGGCGCACCAGTTCCTCCGTGGCGCGGGTCGCCGGTGCGTTGTCCACCACCACCACGTCGAACCGCGGGTAGTCCAGGGCCAGGATTGTCATCAAGGCGCCGCGCAGCTGCTGGGTACGGTCCCGGGTGCACACCACCACGGTGATGTGCGGGACCGTCACAGCCGGCGGGAATGATGGGACCGGCGGCAGGGCCGCCAGGGCGTCCTCGAAGACAGCCCGATCCACGATTCCCGCCGGCGACGGCACATCGACAAATCCCCGCACAGCCCCCGACGCGCGCACCAGCAGCCGTGCCCGTTCGTATCCAGCATGGTTCTCCAGTTCAAAGCGCGAACAGTCCGCGAGGTCTTCCAGATCCACGGACCCGATCCACCTCGCCCCCGGCCAGGCCGGCGGCAACGGGGACTCCATGGCGGGCACCAGGATCAGTGCCTCGCCCTGGAGCTCCTCAAGCACTTGGCTGGCGCCTTCGCTCATTGCACTTCCCTCCACTGCCCACCGGTTACAACCAGGACCTGATCCTCTTCCTCCGGCCCGGTCCAATGCTGGAGCCGGCGCCCACGGAAGTACCCGGCAGCGGTGCAGGCCAGGACGGCGATAACGGCACCGGCACGGCCCAGCCCGTCGGGGCTGCCATCCCGTCCCCACGATGTGAGGCCGGTGAACACTGCGCGCGGGAGCACGCTGCGGACATAACGGCGTTCCGGGCCGAGTGCGCGTTTGTGGCCCACCAGCTGGCTGACCTGGGCTTTGGACAATCCCTCGGACCAGGACCTGGACATCATGTAGCGCCAGGTACCGCGGGATGCGGGAACGTGATGGTGCACCAGTGCCGCGGGTTCGTAGACAATGCGCGAGCCCGGGGAGCCCATTCGTGAGCGGATGCAGATCTCGGTTTCCTCGCACCCCAGCGGCATAGTGCCCTTGCGGCCCAGCGACTGGTTGAAGCCGCCCACCTGCCGCAGCACCTCAAGCCGGAAGGACATGTTGGCACCAATGACGTTGCGGACTTCCGAAGCCACGCGGGGCAGGCCGCGGTGGCTGCATCCAACAATCCAGTCCAGCTCCTCGGCGAAGTACCCGGGCCGCCCGGACTCCCACAGCGGGACCACCTTCCCGCCTACCCCCAGCACGTCCGGATCGTCGTACAGCGCAAGCAGGCGCTCGAGCCAATCCGGCGCCGCCTCGGCGTCGTCGTCAAGGAAGGCAACGATGTCCGAATCGGCGAGCCCGACGCCCGTATTGCGGGCCCCGGACAACCCCGGCAGGCCGGTGCTCTCAATTACCGTGACGTCGTCGACAATCTCGATGAGCCGCTCGTACAGGTCCTCGTTGTGGTCGATGACCACCAGGATCTGGTCCGGAGCAAGGGTTTGGTTGCGGACTGATTCGATGACGTCCAGCAGCATGCCCCAACGCTCTGAGGTGTAGGCGCAGATCACCACTGACACGGACAGGGGTTTGGCACGATCAAGCATGCTGGCCCACCGCCGCTGCAACAAGGGCTTCCTGCGGCTTCATGGCCGGAGCGAGGACGCTGTGCGGATCCACGGGAAGCCTGGGGAAGCGGACGTTGGAGTAGGTGTACTTCACGCGGCGGAGTGCTTCCGGGCGCGCTCCTGCCGTGGGTGCCTCCCAAAGCGTGCATTCCCGGGCAAGCGTGTGCAGGACGCGCCAGCCGTCGCGGAACGTCTGGAGGTTGGACGCCCCCGAGATCCGGTCCAGCTCGAGGCTGGGGACCTCGGCGATCCGCAGGCCCGCCCTGGCTGCCCGGACAATGAGTTCGGTTTCGATCTCAAAGCCGTCGGACTGCAGCTCCAGCACCTCCAGGCACTCCCGCCGAAAGGCGATGTACCCGTAGCAGAGGTCCGAGTAATTGCTGTGCAGCACAGCGTTCGCAAGTCCGGTCAGCGCCCTGTTGCCGGCCTTCCGCAGCCGCGTCAGGTCTTCCGACCCGCCGCCGGTGACGTGCCGGGAGCCCTTCACGAAATCAAAATCGTGCTGGAGTGGCGCAACGAACCACCCGATTTCCTGGGGGTCCATGCTCCCGTCCGCGTCCAGCATCACGATGATGTCCCCTGTCGCCGCTGCGAAGCCGGCACGGAGCGCTACACCTTTCCCTTTTCGGGTTTCGTTGACCACCACCACGTCAGGGCGCAGCGCCTTGGCCACTTCAACAGTTTTGTCCTGCGAGCGGCCGTCCACGATGATCACCTCATCCACATAAGCGGGCATCCGGCGGAGAACCCAGGGGAGGTTTTTTTCCTCATTCAGCGTGGGAATGACTACGCTGATCGAGGCCTGTGCAGATAAAAGTCCCGGCTCGGAAAACAGAGCTGGAAGTTGGGGCGAAATCGACAATTGCCTCACCACTTCATGACAGTTCGGATTCTTGACAATGCCGCCGGCCGTTGTGGCGGCGGCACCAACGCTTAATCCGGTCATGGTCTGGTCGCTGTCCCCCAGCAACCCATCGCCAATCCTCTGGCCGTTCCGGAAGACTATCCCCTACCTAATCCGGGTATCACGAGTAGTAGGTACTCGCTTTTCACCTGGGGTTTACCCCCTGTTAGGCAAGTAAAGGGGTGGCTTGCGGCGGAATTCGTTAGGTATAGGGGATCCGGGAGCCCCAAAAAGCGTTAGGTAGGGGATAGGGAAAAACCCCTTTTTAGGTAAGGCAACTGCATTGCCCCAGTAGGAATGCGGGCATACGCTTCTCGGTACTTGGGGGCGGAGAGCTCATTGTGACTGGGCCAACGGGCAGACGTTCCCCGATTGTTTCCCAAGCCCCAGGAGTTCCCTTATGAAGCTCAGACGCAGACATTTCTTTAGCCGGACGGGCCAGGCCCTCACCGTCGGACTGGTTCTTGCAGCCTCCATCCTCGGCGTTCCCGGGCCGGCCGTAGCCGACACCGTGTACGGCACCCAAGGCATGGCCTACTCGGGGGTTTCCAACCCGCCCACGTCGGACAAGCCGCAAAGCAAGCTGTGGTGGAATGACGGGTCCTGGTGGGCTGACATGTGGAAGTCCGGAACCGGGTGGAGCATTTACCGGCTGGACCGGGCCTCCAAGACCTGGGTGGACACCGGGGTGGTCAACGACACCAGGGCCAGCACACTGGCGGACACGATGTGGGACGGATCCCATCTCTACATCGCTTCCCACGTAGTGACCATCACTGGCGATGGCACCCCAAAGCCCTCACTTTCAAACTCGCCGGCCAAGCTCTACCGGTACAGCTACGCGGGCGGCAAGTACACGCTGGACAGTGGCTTCCCCACCACCATCACCAACAATTCCAGTGAATCCATGACGATTGACAAGGACACCACCGGCCGGGTCTGGGCGACCTGGACGCAGGTGGGCGGGAATTCGACGTCGGGGTACACCAACACGGTGTACATGAACGCCGCCACCAACAGCGGCGCCTCCTGGGGGACGCCCTTCGTCCTTCCCGTCAGCAACCCGAACCCTGCCCCGGACGACATCTCGGCAGTGGTCGCCTTCGGCAACGGACAAGTCGGGGTGATGTGGAGCGACCATAAGGCGAACACCGTCTGGTGGGCCACCCACAAGGACTCAGATGCTGCCAATGCGTCCTGGAAGCTGCAGCCCGCTCTGCGTGGCAACGGCCAGTCCGATGACCATCTGAACCTCAAGACCCTGCAGGCAGATACCACCGGCCGGGTCTTCGCGGCGGTCAAGACCAGCCTGAACGACATCTCAAGCGACAAGACCCTGCCCCAGGAGATCCTCCTGGTCTTCAAGCCGGGTACGGGAGCATTCACGCAGTCCACGATCGCCAAGACCGGCGACTGCGTATCCCGTCCGCAGATCATCCTGGACACCCAGAACAACCTGGTGCGGGCGTTCCACACGGCTCCACCGACCTCGGTTTCAGGCTGTGCCTACTCGGGCGTCGCGGGCAGCATCTATGAGAAGACCGCATCCATGGACAATCCTGTTTTCGGCTCCGGCCGCGGGACGCCCATCATGCAGGCGGCATCGTCGTCGAACATCAACGACGTAACCACCAGCAAGCAGAGCGTGAACAACTCCACCGGGCTGGTGGTCATGGCCAGCGACAACGTAGCCAAGCGCTATTGGTTCTCGGACCGTCCCCTGGGCACCACGCCGCCGCCCGCGGGCCAGGCGCCGGTAGCCTCGTTTACCGCCAACCCGACGTCCGGCGCTGCGCCGCTGAACGTCACGTTCACGGATACGTCCACCAATACGCCTACGTCCTGGGCGTGGGACTTCGGTGACGGCGGCACGTCCACCGCGCAAAATCCAGCTCATTCATATGCGGCGGCGGGCACCTATACCGCCAAACTGACGGCCACCAACAGCGCAGGATCGTCCTCTGCAAGCACCACCATCTCGGTGGGCACGGCACCGCCGCCCGCAACCGGCGGCATCACGGTGGTGAATTCCAGCACCGCAAACTCCGGGACCGCCGTGACCACGGCCTCGCTGCCGGTACCCGCGGGCACCGCAGCCGGCGACGTGCTGGTGGCCTCCATCACCACGGACCTCAACCCCAACCTGACGGCACCGGCCGGCTGGACCACCATGGTGAATGCGAAGTCAATCAACAGCACGTCAACCTCCGGGGCGCGGGCTTTCGCCTACTACAAGGTGGTAGGTGCCGGGGATCCGGGAACGTACAACTGGACCCTCAGCACCGCTGCCAAGTGGGGCGGCGGCATCACCGCCTACCGCGGCGTCAACAACACCACGCCGCTGGACAGCTCCGTGGTCACCGCCGCTGACACCAGCTACTCGGCCACCAGCATCACGGTGGCCAGCATCACCACTGCCACCAACGGCGCGATGTTGATTGGCGGCGTGGCATGCGACTGCAGCGCCCCTGTAGTCACACCCCCGTCCGGATGGACCGAACGGTGGGAGGCTGCGGCCGGCCAGATCGCCGAACAGGCGGACAAACCGCAGCCGACGGCGGGCGCCAGCGGAACAGCCACCTGGACCCTCAGTGCCGCCAGGGCGGTGGCCGCCTGGCGGACAGCCCTCAAGCCTGCGGGCTAGTGGAAGCGCACAACTGAATAGACAACTGAATAGGTAACTGAATACAGGAGCGGCTCCGGCCCGCCACTACGGCGGACCGGAGCCGCTCCTATTGTGCAGCCGGCGCGCAGAGGCTGGCTAAACCGATCGGGCCGCTCAACGGACGATGGAAAACTGGTCCGTGAATGTGTACCCGGCCGCGGGCACAAAGCGGGCATCCAACCGGGCTTCGGTAATCGACACATCCAGCGTCCCCAGCGCGGGATCCTTGTTTACCCCGGACCACGCAGCAAAATAGCCCGCCTCAGGATCATCAGCCTGGACCTTGTGCCCTCCCAGCCCACCGGTGCCGACGCCCGCAAAGACCGTCCCCATTCCCTGCGTCACCGGACCCTCGGCGTCGGAAATGCAGGACTCCTCGGTCCGGCCGGGAGTAATCCAGGCGCACTCGCCGCCCACCGCCAGCTGGTGGCTGCGCTGGTACACGTGCTCGTGCGCCGTCAGCACAAGGTCAACGTTCTTGCTGACCAGGAGGTTGGTGATCTCCTGCCCCGCGACGCAGCCGTATTTGCCCAGGCTGAAGCAGGGCGCATGCATGGCCACCACGGTCCAGCGGATGCCGGCGCCACGGGCACCGTCGATGGCGTCCTCAGTCCATTTCCAGCGATCGCTGCCGCCGGAATAGTCCAGTTCCTTGCCGTCCTGGAACTCCAGTCCGGGGGAAATCAGGATGATCCGGGCCAGCGGGCGGTCCTGCGGCACGTCCACGTACCACTGGACGCCATACTCGCCCTGGAGGCCGGGCAGCCGGTTGGGCAGGCACCGGGCAAAGTTGGCGATCAGCCCGTCGTGGCCATCACTTTCATGGTTGCCCGTGATGAGTTGAAAAGGGAAATCCGGGCCGAGCTTCCTGGTCACCATCCGGCAAAATTCCTGCTCAGCGCCTGCCTTGTAGGAGAAGTCACCCAGGGCTATATTGAAGTCCGGTTTGAGGCGGGCCACCACGTCCAGCACCTGCCGCGCCCCCGACCCCATCCCCAGGTCACCAGACGCCGTGAAACGCACGGTCCCGGCATTCGGGACGGGCTGCTCCTGGCAGCCGGAAAGGCCAAGGCAAGCTGCGGCCAGCAGGCCTGCGGTGCGGAGGCGCCAGCGACCAATATTCATGACCCATTCCGTCTCGAACCATGCCCCGGCCCGGGTGTTCTAGAGCATAACGGGTGGGGAGACAGATGACGAGGGGATTCCCGCCCCTGCCACAACACCCCCGGCCTTGAGCAAGAGCAGGGTTCAATCTTGATGAAATCCAGCGGTAACCGTGTGGTGTGGCTGCTGGTTGCGGGACTATATTCGCATGTACCGGCAGGATCCGCACTGGGGAGCGGATGTTGCGGCATGGAATCGGTTGTGCAGGAAGCGGTCTCCTTCTTCGACGAATTGGGGACGCGATGCCACTCATCGGCCGAAACAAGGAACTGGACCGCATACTGTCTGTCATCCGCGGTCCCAAAGACACCGCACTGGCGGTGATTGGCCGCAGGGGCACGGGTAAATCGGCGCTGTTGTCAGAAATTCCCACGCTCTCCGATTACCGGACGGTGTTCATGGCGGCCACTGCCGCCGAGTCGGAATGGCCGCTGTCCGGACTGACCGCGCTCCTGAACGATATGGACGATCCTGTCCTGAACCGGATCGCCGATGAGTTGCTGCGGGACGCGGCCGGGGCAATGAGCGTACCGGCTGTTTCCAGCATGCTGCTGAATGGGCTGCACCAGCGCTCGTCATCGCGCACCATCATCGTGATTGACGACGCCGACCAAATGGATCCCAGCAGCCAGGCAGTCATCGGCTTCATGGCCAGGCGTTTGACCGGAACCGACATCGTCCTGGTTGTCGGGGTCCGGGAGGACTTCCCTGAAAGCCCCTTCAACGGCCTCACGGCCCTCAGGCTGGGTCCGCTCAGCTACAGCAACACTGTGCGGATGCTGGAGAGCATCCCCGCCAAAAGGACCACGACGGCGGCTGCCCATGCGGTTGCCGCAGCAACGGGCGGCAACCCGCTCGCCGCCGTCGAGCTTTACGAGGGGCTGATGGAGCGGCACGCCGAGGGCAAGTACGCGCTGCCGGTCCCGCTGCCCTCCAAGGGCAGCTTTGACGCAGAGTATGCATCCGCGGTCGGCGCACTGACTCCCGGCGCCCGCAGTGTCCTGGACCTTTTGGCCCTTTCCTACCGCAGCGACATTTCAACGATCGAGAATATCGACCGCGACGTATGGACAAGTGTGGATGAACTGCTCGCTGCGGGCCTGGTGAAACGTTCCGGTCCACACGTGGGGATCGGCGACCAGCTGCTCCGGGGCTACGTGTTCGCTGCCATGACGCCGGCGGTACGCACCGCCAACCACCGCGCCCTCGCGGAAGCAGCGACGGACACGGATCCCTATGCCCGCAGGTGGCACCTAAGCTTCACCGCCCTGGAGCGGCAAACACCATTCCAGCTGCTCCGGCACGCCGTGGACCTGATCCGCGGCGGCGAAGTGGCCTTCGCCGAGGAGTACATTGAACGCGCACTCACCATCAACCCGTGGGAAGCGGAAACGGCGGCGCGCCTGACCAGCGTGGCGGAACTGCTCTTCAACCGGGGCGAGTTCGTGTACGCCCGCCGCTACCTCGAATGGGCACAGCGGGTAACCCGGAACCCCGCACTGATCCTGCGGCTGACCGGGCTGTCGTTCGAAATCCAGTTCGCCCAGGGGGCCGCCGTGCGTTCGAGCATGGTGCTGCGGCTGGTCAAGGAGTTCGGCCAGCACGATCCCGCCTATTCCGCCAGCCTGCTGGCCATCGGCGCCCTTTACTACGCCGAACGGTGGGAACTGCAGGAAGCCTCGGACCTCCTGCGCCAGGGTGCCGCGTTCCGCGGGTCCGCCTCCGCCCAATGCCTTGGCATTGCCGAGCGCGCCAAGCTGTTAATCGAATCCATCAGCGGCAACACGGCCAACCTCGGACGAAAGTACGAAGGAGCCGGTACTGCCAGGATCGCCGGCCTCCTGATGCACGGCCGTGCCCTCACCTACGCCGAGCACTACGAGAACGCCCATGAAGCCTTTGCGCTGCTCCAGAGTTCCGCTGAACCGGGCCACATCAACTGGCAGGAAACCGCAGCCTTCATGGCAGTGGACAATGAAATCCGGGCCGGCAACGTACGTTCCGCAGTCCGGCTGATCGACGAACTCGAGCTTTCCGATCCTGAACTCAAGTACCACCGCGGAATGCGGCTCCTCTTCCGGGTATGGCGGGCCCACTCACTGGGCGACGACGCCCAGGCACGTTCCTTCGCAGCCGAAGCCCTCCGGTACGCCGGCCCGGACAGCCACCCCGCCATCACCGCACAAATTGCCGCCTGCCAAGGACATTTTGCTCTGCTGCGCGGTGACCTGGCGGAGTCCGTGGCCCAGTTGTCCCGGGCCGCGGAGATCGGTATGCGGTTTGGCAACCCCACCCTCCTGCGCTGTGAGGCGGACCTGGTGGAGGTACTGATCCGCCTGGGCCGGCACCACGAGGCCACGCAGGCTCTCCTGCGCCTCGAAAGCCGGTCCGTGGGGCTGCGGTCGCCGTGGCTGATGATGGCTGTGGCCCGCAGCCGCGCCATGCTTGCCGACGGTGAGCAATCACTTCAGCTTTTCAACCAGGCCCTCGAAGGCAGGAACGGGCACACGCTGGAACGGGCACGGACCCTGATGTGCTACGCGGAGCGGTTGCATGCTTTTGGCCGGCTGCGCGACGCGCGGGATGCGCTGCTCCGGGCCAAGGTCATGTTTGACGAGACCGGGGCGGATGCCTGGACGCAGCACGTGGACGCCCTCCTCCTGGACGAACGGATGGAGCCTGTGCGCCCGCAGGGCAATCCGGCCATGCTTTTGCTCGCCGACCACGAACGCGCGCTGGCCAAAATGGTGGCCCGCGGCATGCGGAACAAGGAAATTGCGGCCACCCTGTATGTCTCTGTACGGACGGTCGAAGTACGCCTCACCGCCATCTACCGCAAGCTCGGTGTCGAGTCCCGTGCGCAGCTGACCGCCCTCGCAACAGGCAAGGGCACCCCGGCCGCCGAGCCGTACGTCCTGCCCGTTCTATAGGCCAAAAGTCCTGCAATTTGCAGGTACCCGCAGGATCCACATCCTTCCTCCGCGGTACCCACAAAGGACCATCCCCATCCCCGCCAAACCCGTCATTCCGAGGCTAGTTTTACTTCACGGCCAAGGACAGGCGGCTATGCCGGAAAGGGGCACCATGGCTGAAATACCACTCGCAAAAACACGGCCCGCCGCATTCGACTGGCCTGTTGCACCCGTTGCCGCTCAGCGGAAACAGGCAACCCGGACGGTGGCGGCGGAGACTGCAGGAACCGGGTTCCCGCTGTTGCCCGCCGCCCGTTCCGCCACGGCACCAAAAGCCCGGAACCGAAAGGCATCAGCAGCCTGGATCTCCCGGCATGTGAATCTCTTGAGGGGCGCGGACGCTGGAGTGGTCGCGGCCGCCGTGTATGCCGGCTTCCTCCTCTCCGAGGACGGTTTCTCCCCGGTTGGCCCCAGGGACGGCGGAGCCGCAGTTGCCTCCACCGCCCTGGCCGTCTGCTGGCTGGCGGCACTGGAGGCCTACCGCACCAGGGACCTCAAGGTGCTGGGCATCGGCGCCGACGAGTACAAGCGGGTAGCCTCGGCCACCCTGCGGATCTTCGGCCTGATGGCCCTGGCCGCGGTGGTCTTCTCCATCCACGGTGCCACCGCCTTCGTCACCGTTTCCCTGCCGCTGGGCCTGGTGGCCCTGACCGGAAACCGCTGGGCGTTCCGCCGCCGGCTCGCTGCCGAGAAGATCAAGGGCCGGCACCTTTCGCGTGCTGTGGTGGTGGGCGAGCCGGAGGACGTCCGCTATGTGGTGCAGCAGGTGGGCCGGAAGTCCGGAGCGGTCTACGAGATCCTCGGTGCCTGCCTCCCTGGCGCGCGGCGCGGAGCAGGCCTTCGGGTGGATGGGCGCACAGTGCCGGTGCTTTCGTCCACGGACGCCATCGCCCGGACCGTCCGGCTGGTTGATGCCGATTCCGTCATCGTGGCCGGACCCCTTCCGGGCGGAAACAAGTTCATCCGGGAGCTGGGATGGAAACTCGAGGAGTCCTCCACTGAGCTGATCCTCGCGGCAACTCTGACCAACGTGGCCGGCCCGCGGATCCACTGGCGTCCCGTCGAGGGCCTGCCCCTGATGCATGTGGACATTCCGCAGTATGGCGGCGCAAAGCACGCCTTGAAGCGGGTCATGGATGTCACTGCTGCGCTGGCAGCGCTCCTGGTGCTCTCCCCGGTACTCCTGGTGCTCGCCTTGATCGTCCGGTTGGACAGCCCGGGGCCGGTCTTTTTCCGGCAGGACCGGATTGGCAAGGACGGCCAGGTGTTCGGGATGTTCAAATTCCGGTCCATGGTGGTCGACGCCGAAGAGCGGCTGGCCGCCCTGAACCAGCAGAACCAGGGAGCGGGGGTGCTCTTCAAGATGAAGGACGACCCACGGGTGACCCGCTGCGGACGGTGGATGCGTAAATACTCCCTGGATGAACTTCCCCAGCTCTGGAACGTGGTGCTGGGCGATATGAGCATGGTGGGGCCGCGGCCGCCGCTGGACCGGGAGGTCAGCGGCTATGAGCGCCACACTCACCGCAGGCTCCTGATCAAGCCGGGCATCACAGGCCTCTGGCAGATCAACGGACGCTCCGACCTTCCCTGGGAGGAAGCAGTCCGTCTTGACCTCTACTACGTCGAAAACTGGTCCCTTGCAGGGGACCTCCTAATTCTCTGGCGAACGTTCCGGGCTGTGGTCCGGCCGTCAGGCGCCTACTAGCAAATTCACGAAAATGGGAAGAAAAAACATGAGGGCATTCACGCATCAAAACCAAGCCCCCAGGCATCCGCAGCCTGCGCGCAAACTCCGCATCGCCGTCGTTGGTGCCGGCTACTGGGGACCCAACCTGGCGCGCAACCTCCAGGCAAGCCCGGACTGGGACCTGGTGGCCATCTGCGACCTGGACCTTGAGCGGGCGCGGAAGCTTGCGGCAACGCTCGGCGAGATCCCCTGCGTGGAGTCCCTGGATGAGCTGCTGGACTTTTGCGAGGTGGACGCCGTTGCCATTGCGACGCCGGCCCGCACCCACCATGGAACGGTTATGACGGCGCTGCGCGCCGGAAAGCATGTCCTGGTGGAAAAGCCGCTCGCGGACAGCCGGGAGCACGGGCTGGAGATGGTCGCGGAGGCGCAGGCGAACGGGCTGGTGCTGATGGCGGACCACACCTACTGCTACACCCCCGCTGTCCTAAAGATGCAGGAGCTGGTGCAGTCGGGGTCCCTCGGCGAAATCCTGTTCGTGGATTCCACGCGGATCAATTTGGGGCTCGTCCAGCCGGATGTTGATGTGTTCTGGGACCTGGCCCCGCATGACCTCGCCATCCTGGATTTCGTCCTGCCGGGCGGGCTGAATCCGGCCGAGGTGTCGGCGTTCGGCGCCGATCCACTGGGAACCGGGCGGGACTGTGTGGGGCACCTTAACTTCCGGCTCCCCAACGACGCCACCGCCCACGTCCACGTGAACTGGCTGAGCCCCACCAAGATCCGGCAGATGGTGATTGGCGGGTCCCTGCGGACACTGGTCTGGGACGACCTGAACCCCCAGCAGCGCCTCAGCGTATACGACCGGGGAGTCAGCCTGGACCGGCAACCGAAATCTGCCGGCGAGAAGGCTTCCACCGCAGTTTCATACCGCCTTGGCGACACGTGGTCCCCTGCGCTGCCGGAGCGGGAGGCCCTCAGCCAGGTAGTGCAGGAACTGGCCTCGTGCATTCGCAACGGACAGGAAGCCCGCACCGGTGGTGCCTCCGGGCTCCGGGTGCTGTCTGTCCTGGAGGCGGTTTCCCGCAGCCTGGGCATGGACGGGCAGCCGGCTCCGGTGGCCGGGTCCGAGCTGGCCAGTGCCGGACCGGACCTGGAGGGGGCGCTGTGAGGGCGCTGGAGGGGGCCGGCGTCCTGGTCACCGGTGGGGCGGGCACCATCGGATCCACGCTGGTGGACGCCCTGCTCGATGCCGGAGTGGCGCGGATCGACGTCCTGGACAATCTGGTCCGCGGCCGCCTCGGCAACCTCTCCGGTGCCCTGGCAACGGGGCAGGTAAACCTGGTGCGCGGCAACATCCAGGACCGGGACCTGGTGCATGACCTCACCAAGGGGAAGGACCTGGTGTTCCACCAGGCGGCCATCCGCATCACCCAGTGTGCAGAGGAACCGCGTCTGGCCCTTGAGGTCCTGGTAGACGGAACCTTCAACGTCCTGGAAGCAGCAGCGGAGCACAAGGTGGACAAGCTAGTGGCTGCCTCCAGCGCCTCCGTGTACGGGATGGCAGAGGAATTCCCCACACCGGAACGTCACCACCACGCGAACAACGACACCTTTTACGGTGCTGCCAAGTCCTTCAACGAGGGCATGGCGCGCAGCTTCCGCGCCATGAGCGGGCTGGACTACGTGATGCTGCGCTACTTCAACGTCTACGGGCCCCGGATGGACGTCCACGGCCTGTACACCGAGGTCCTGGTGCGGTGGATGGAGCGGATCATGGACGGGCAGCCGCCGCTGATTTTCGGCGACGGCCTGCAGACCATGGACTTTGTGCATACCGCGGACGTGGCCCGGGCCAACGTGCTGGCGGCAGCCAGCAGCATCACCGAGGGGGTCTATAACGTGGCCAGCGGTACGGAAACCAGCCTGCTGGAGATGGCGCAGGCGCTGCTGCGGGTCATGGGGTCCGGACTTGAGGTGGAACACGGGCCCGCGCGTCAGGTGAACGGCGTGGTGCGGCGGCTGGCCGACACGTCCGCCGCCGCCCGCGATCTCGGTTTCAAGGCCGAGGTGGAACTCGAAGAAGGACTCAGGCAACTGGTTAGCTGGTGGATGCCGCTGCGCGACGAGATTGCCGCTGCACGGAAGGTTGGTGCGCCATGACTGCCGAAACATTCCTGACCCGGATCAACGTCATGAAGCCCTGGCTTGGGGAAGAGGAAGCCCGGGCCCTGGCCGAAGTGGTGGCCTCCGGATGGGTGGCGCAGGGCCCCAAGGTCAAGGAGTTTGAGGCGCGCTTTGCCGAAGCCCAGGAGGCACGGCACGGCGTGGCCACTTCCAGCTGCACCACAGCCCTGCACCTGGCGCTGGTGGTGGCCGGAATCGGGCCGGGGGACGACGTCGTCGTGCCTTCCCTGTCCTTCATCGCCACCGCCAACGCCGTGACCTACGTCGGCGCCCGGCCGGTGTTCTGCGATGTGGACCCCGCCACCGGGAACGTGACCGCGGAAACCATCCATGCCGCACTCACCTTGGACACCCGGGCGGTGATCGTGGTGGACCAGGGCGGGGTGCCGCTGGACATGGACCCGATCCGTGAGCTGTGCGACCGCCACGAGATCACCGTCATCGAGGATGCAGCGTGCGCCGTGGGATCAACGTACAAGGGCCGGCCGGTGGGTGTGGGCGCGGACGTTGCGGTGTGGTCGTTCCATCCGCGCAAGATCCTCACCACGGGCGAGGGCGGCATGCTCACCACCAACCGGGCCGACTGGGCCGCGAGGGCCAGGACCCTGCGGGAGCATTCCATGAGCGTCTCCGCTGCAGACCGGCATGGTTCGCTGCTGGCCCCGCCGGAGGCCTACCTGGAGGTGGGTTTCAACTACCGGATGACGGACCTGCAGGCCGCCGTCGGAATCGTCCAGCTTGGCCGGCTGCCCGAGGTCCTGGCGCGGCGCCGGGAGATTGCGGCCCGGTACGTGGCCGGCCTCGCCCGTGTGCCGGGCCTGCGGCTGGTATCAGACCCGCCCTACGGCACCACCAACTTCCAGTCGTTCTGGGTGGAGGTGTTGCCCAGCTTTGGGACAACGCGGGACGGGCTGATGGAGAAACTGGCCGAAGCCGGCATCTCAGCCCGGCGGGGCATCATGGCGGCGCACCGCCAGCCCGCCTACCGGTGGCGCGAATCGGGCGGATCCCTGCTGCAGCACACGGAGCGGCTCAATGACCGGACGCTGATCCTGCCGGTGTACCACGAACTGGACGACGACGGGCTGGGCAGGATCATCAGCACCATCCGGTCTGCGGCAGCAGGGATGCGCACATGAGTGAGCTGATCCTCATAGCCGCCAGCGGCCTGGCCCGCGAAGTCCTGGCGATGGTGCGCAGCAGCGGGCAGTACGACGTCGTCGGTTTGCTTGATGACGACAAGGAGATGGCGGGGGTCACCGTGGACGGCGCCCCCGTGTTGGGGACCATCGACGACGCTGCCAGGTACACGAACGCGTTCGTGCTGGTGTGCATCGGCTCGGGCCGGGTGCGGGAATCGGTGGTGGAACGCCTCACGGCGCTGGGCCTCACCGAGGCCCGTTACGCCACCGCGATCGACCCTTCCGTCCAGTACCCGGAAGGGTGCCGGGTGGGCCGGGGCAGCATCCTGCTCCGTAACGTCACGCTCACCGCGTCCGTCACGCTGGGCTCGCATGTGGTTGCCATGCCGTCCGTGACGTTCACGCACGACGACGACGTGGCGGACTTCGCGACGTTCGCTGCGGGAGTGTCACTGGGCGGCGGAGTCCGGATTGGCCGGGCAGCCTACCTGGGCATGAACGCCAGCGTCCGTGAACGGACGTCGGTGGGCGCTTACGCCACCGTCGGGATGGGCGCCGCCGTCCTGAGCAACGTCCCCGACGGCCAGACCTGGGTTGGCGTGCCGGCGCACGAGATCGACGGGGACGGGTTCCGGATCGGAGGGATGTCATGAGCGCCGCAATCCTGCCGAACATCCTGGCTCCACGCCGCGAGTCTGCTGCGGAACTCGTGCGGGTGCCAACGGTGTCAGTCGTTATTCCCTGCTACAACTACGCACGCTTCTTACCTGCTGCAGTCCAGTCAGTCTTGGAACAGGACGCCGTAAATCCGGACATCATCATTGTTGACGACGCATCTACTGACAACAGCGCACACATCGCCCTCAAAATGGCAGGCAGTGAACCGCGAATACGGGTTATACGCCACCACACGAACATGGGTCATATTGCCACCTATAACGATGGCCTGTGCCAGGCAACCGGCGACTACGTGGTCCTCCTCTCTGCCGATGACCTCCTGGCGCCCGGATCCCTCGCAAGATCAACGGCACTCATGGAGGCCCATCCTGAAGTCGGCCTTGTATACGGATTTGCGAGTGAGTTTTCAGATGCTCCACCTCCCGTCCGGCCCAGGCGCACCTCCTGGACCTTGTGGTCGGGACGCCAATGGATCCAACTGATGTTCGGCCGGGGTGCCAACATCATCATGAACCCGGAGGCTGTGGTCCGCCGTTCGGTACTAGACCAATTGGGTGGCTACAACGCTGGCATGCCGCATGCCGCAGACATGGACTTTTGGCTGCGGGCGGCGGCCATAAGCGGAGTTGGACGGGTCAACGGGCCCGTACAGGCTTACTACCGCGTCCATGGCGGGAACATGCACCTTACCGATTTCGGCGCATTCATCGATGACATCAGGGCCCGGCGCCAAGTGTTTGAACAATTTGCAAGTGAACCCGGGCGCGAGCAGGCACGGCTTCTGGAAATAGCACGGCGGGCGATGGCCGTGGAGGCCACCCGGCTGGCACTCCTTAGCCTGGCCAAGGACCAGGACGGACGGCAGGACGCGCTCGAACTGGCAGATTTCGCTCTTGAGACCTATCCATACGTCACGGATTCAATCATCTGGTCCTGGTATGCGCGTTGCGGACAAAAGACATTCAGGTTTTGGCTCCGGGGCTACGCCATCTTGGATCTCTGGCGAGCCAAGGTGCTGTGGCGAATTTGGAGGCGCTACGGAGTATGACGACCGTTCAATACAATTTCGGCGCCCGCGTACGCAGCGGCATGACTTGGAGCGTTGTCAACAGCCTGGTGTTGCGTCTCGGCAACTTCGCAGTAGGCATTGTCCTTGCACGATTGCTGATCCCTGAGCAATTCGGCGTGTTCGCGGTTGCGTTGACTGTCCAGGCAGTGTTGATGACGTTGGCCGACCTGGGAATGAGCGCAGATCTGATCCGCTCCGATAACCACAAAGAAAAGGCGCCCACCGTTGCCACCCTTGGGGCCGTGTCCGGTATTGCAGCAACTGCCGCACTGGCAGCCTCAGCGCAGACAATCGCAGACGCCTTGGGCAGTGGACCTGCAGGGCCCGTTATTGCCGTACTGTCCCTATCCCTAATGCTTGCCGGGCTGGGTGTTGTTCCATTCGCATCGCTCCAGCGGGAGTTCGAGCAGAAAAAACTCTTCATAATAGCGGTTATCGAATTTGCCACGAGCACGACTGTGACAATTGGTCTCGTACTCGCAGGCTGGGGTGCGATGGGCCTCGCCGCCGGCAGAATTATCGCGCAAGTCATGACGCTTATCCTGCAATTTGTCATGGCCGGGCAAAGTCCAAAGTTTGGATTCAGCAGATCAATAGCACCGACAATCCTCCAGTTTGGAATTCCAGTGGCAGGTGCCAACCTACTCTCCTGGGCTCTGCTGAACATCGATAATGTGGCCATATCAAGCATGGCAGGGCCTGTCACCCTTGGCTTCTATTACCTTGCTTTCAATATATCCAACTGGCCAATGAGCGCTCTCGGGCAGGTGGTGCGGTCAATTAGCTTGCCAGCTTTTTCCAGGATGGATTCGAATTCCGCCGGCAAAAGTCTCACCCCGGTTGTTGGCCCCGTGTGGGCATTGTCGCTGCTGGGCGGCGTCCTGCTGGCCGCATTATCCTCGCCCATCATTGAGCTCGTTTATGGCAGGCAGTGGCTCCCTGCTGCCCCCGTTTTGAGCTGGCTCGGAATCTTCGGCGCTTTGCGCGCCCTATTTGATCTTGCTGCATCCTTCTTACTTGCCCAAGGAGCTGCCAAGGCGACTCTCGTCGTCCAGGTGGCATGGATTGCAGCTTTGGCACCGGTCATGTTCTTTGCTGTTCACACCGCCGGTTCCGTAGGTGCGGCAGCAGCCCACTTGGCCATCTGCCTCTTTATCGTTGTGCCTGCCTATGCCATTGCGATAAAGGGAAACAGCGCAGACCTCAAAGCAGTGGCTTCTCAGCTCTGGCCTCCCCTTGCGGCTGCCGCAGTCGCGGCCGGAACAATCCTGGCTGTCACCGCTGTTGTCGTTTCACCGCTCGCCGCATTGGTGCTGGGCACAGTCGTGGGGGCAGGCGTGTACGCGCTTTTGCTGAGGACGTGGTTTGCCGCCCGCCTCCAATACATCGCAGGCGCATTTGCGGGAACAGCGCAACCGACCCAAACGCACACAGACGTACACCCGCAATCCGGAGGAGAACGATGACACAGCCAGGTGTTCCCTTGGTCGATTTGACGTACCAGCAAGCACAAATCAAAGAATTCGTTTCTAAAGGATTCGACCGCATTATCTCGAATTCCAGCTTCATCTTGGGCGAAGATGTCAAGGAATTCGAGGCCGCGTGGGCAACTTATTGCGGCGTCAGGTTTGCGGCGGGCGTGGGGAATGGGACAGATGCGATCGAGTTGGCCTTGAGGGCTGGACACGTTGGACCCGGCGACGAGGTGATAGTGCCTACAAATACTTTTGTCGCAACCGCTGGGGCTGTTCTTCGAACCGGAGCCGACCTGGTTCTGGCCGACTGCGACGAAGACTTCCTACTTACACCCGAGGCCGTTGCAGACAAGGTCACCAAAAGGACAAAAGCTGTCATTGCGGTGCACCTGTTCGGGCAAGCAGCCCCTGTGGGAGCCATACGGGAGGTAATCCCGCCCAATGCGATTCTCGTGGAAGACATGGCCCAGGCCCAGGGAGCACTAAGGAACGGAGCCAAGGTCGGAAGTCTTGGGACTGTGGCGGCCACGAGCTTCTACCCGGGAAAGAATCTTGGATGTTATGGCGACGCCGGTGCGGTCATGACCGATTCCGAAGACATTCATACCCAAATCCGCAGGCTCCGCAACCATGGAGGAGTCGAGCGCTACGAGCATCAACAGGTGGGTTTCAACTCACGGATGGACAGTCTGCAAGCCGTCGTACTGAACGCAAAACTGGGCTACTTGGACGAGTGGAACCTCGAACGACGGAGGGCGGCGGAAATGTACGACGATCTCCTTTCCGATCTGGAAGAGGTAATTCTTCCCCGCATCGTCAGTACAAACGAACATGTATTCCATCTATACGTTATACGCGTTCCAGAACGCGATCGAATTATCGGTGATCTCAATAATCAAGGCATAAAAGCAGGCATACACTATCCTTCACCTATTCATCAATTACCCGCATTTCGATCAATGCTTGGCGCGCGGGGGCCTTTCCCGGTTGCAGAAATGCTTTCCCGGCAAATTATGTCGCTGCCCATCTATCCCGGGATCACACCGGCCCAACAGGAATTAGTGGCAGCGCTGCTGCGCAAGACGTTGATGAATTGAGGAAAAATGAATCAAACGGCAAACACCATCGGCCATGTAATGCGAACCACGCCGACGCCAGCCCGGAACGTTGAAGCGGCATCGGTAAGCGTAGTCATTCCCTGTTACAACTACTCCCAGTATCTAAAACAAGCGGTGGAAAGCTGTCTATCGCAAGATGCTGTCGCAGTCGACGTCATCATTGTTGATGACGCGTCGACGGACAACAGCTTGGAGATCGCGCGGCAAATCTCACAAGAGCATTCCAACGTCTCGGTCCTGAGCCACCTGTCGAACAAAGGCATGGTGGAGACGTTCAATGACGGGGCCAAGACAGCAGCAGGTGAGTTCCTCGTCAGATTGGACGCGGACGATCTACTGACTCCTGGTTCCCTGTCGCGTGCAATTGACGTGGCCCGTGCCTTCCCGAGCGTCGGACTGATATACGGGCATCCAATCCACTTCTTTTCGAACCAATTGCCGAAACCTCGGGCACGTGTGACTTCCTGGACCATATGGCCGGGGACTGAGTGGTTGAGGGCTCGGTGTCGGTTCCCACGCAATGTCATAACCTCCCCTGAAGTCGTGATGCGTCGCTCCGTGGTTGAGCGTGTGGGCTACCAGGCGCCGCTGCGACATACACCTGATATGGAGCTGTGGCTTCGTATCTCGGCATTTGCTGACGTGGCCTATATCCATGGTGTCGACCAAGCCTGGCATCGGGAGCACGCCGGCAGCATGTCGGCAAAGGAAGTCGATGAGCTCGTCGACCTCCGGGACCGCCGTGAAGCATACGAAACGCTTTTCGCCGGTCCAGCCGGCACGATTGCCGAAGCGTCCCAGCTTAGGGACGTCGCATCGGCTTCTTTTCTGAATGAAGCCCTATACATCGCGCGCCACGAACTCGACCGGGGCGCGGGATGCTCTGAGCTTTTCCGCTTTTGTATCCGGCTGGCAGAAGAACTCGGCCCTTCGTCGGTCCAGCGTAAAACGCTCCAAAGGCTCATGGCGCGAGCTGACAAAACCACACCCTTGTCCTGGGCACATCCCACAGCTATGGGTCGAAGAGCGATTGGTCGGGCAAAGTCCGAAATGCGAATCGCGCACTGGCACCGCAACGGGGTGTACTGAAATGGCGATCAACCTTGGCGAAGTGATCGCCGGAACCAAAGCCAGGGGCATTGCGGACACCTCATGCCGGGTGGTGCGGCGCCTTTACCGGGAACTGGATGCACGGATGGGCATACAAGCACTCGACTTTCCCTTGGACTCCGCCGACGTGTTCAGCTCCGTCGATTCCGGCGTGGCCTCCCGGAGGACCTTCGAGGGCGCAATGGACATCGCGTGGCTAATCACTCCACCCGCACCCGGTGCCGGAGGGCACACCACCCTCTTCCGGATGGTCCGCGGGATGGAACAGCGCGGACACCGCTGCACCGTCCTGGTGTACAGCAGCAACGATGCGGCTTTGGCCCGGTACCGGGCCGTCATCAGGAAGTGTTGGCCGGACGTCGTAGCCGGTATTGAACCGGTGCCCGCAAGACTGGACCGCTTCGACGCCTGCGTTGCCAGCTCATGGGAAACCGCGCATGTGCTGGCAACCCGCCTGCCCAGGCACGGCGGCCCCACCCCCTTCTACTTCATCCAGGACTACGAGCCTTACTTCCACCCCCGCGGTTCGCTGTATGCCCTCGCTGAGGACAGCTACCGCTTTGGGTTCATCATGCTGGCCCTCGGCCCCATGGTGGCGGAAGTCCTGGAGCGGGAAGCTGGCGTCAAGGCGCGCGTCCTGCCCTACGGCAGTGACACGGGCACCTACCGGCTGACCAACACGGGCACCCGATCGGGAGTGGTGTTCTTCGCCAAGCCCGGGGCGGAACGCAGGGGATACGACATGGGACGCCTGGCACTCCATGAGTTCCACAGGATGCATCCGGAACAGGAAATCCACATCTATGGATCGCGGGTGTCAGGATGGGAAATACCGATCACGCAGCACGGAACCCTCGCCCCCCAACAGCTCAATGAACTGTACAACCGGACCACCGCCGGGCTGGCCCTTTCTTTCACGAACATCACCCTCGTGGCAGCCGAGATGCTCGCCGGAGGCAACATCCCGGTCCTTAACGACCATCCGTTTTCCCGTGCGGTCCTGACCAATCCCGAAGCCTTATGGGCTGCACCCAGTCCTGCGGCTCTCGCCAAAGCCCTTAGCCAGGCTGTCACCGCCGCTGGTGCAGCCGAGCGCTCCCGACGGGCTGCCGCGCACCGCGAACATACGTGGGCTGAGACCCAAGCCAGTTTCGCGGCAGCGGTAACGGGGCGTGAACTCAGCTCACTGGGCTCCTACTAACTTCGGAGCCTGTTGGGACTCCACGAATCGAATGCCAGAGGAGAACAAGGATGCATATGCCCACAGCCTTTTCGTGGTTATCGACCCCCTTTTTTGTCCAGATGCCAATGCCGGGTTCCACCATTACGCCAAAGGCACCTTCACCACAGCAGGGACTGAAGTACATCCCCGCTCTGGACGGCCTGCGGGCTGTGGCCATCCTGCTTGTCCTGGTGCACCACGGACTCCAGCCGCTGCCGTTCGCAGGATTCCTGGGCGTCGACATCTTCTTTGCCTTGTCCGGGTTCCTCATTACGACGATATTGCTCGCGGAAATTAAGCGGTATGACCGCATCCGGTTAGGCCTCTTCTACTGGCGCAGGGCTGCCCGCCTGTACCCCGCACTACTGATAGCCATCGTGGCCATTCTTCCTTTCGGGTTACTCATCCGGGGCAGCAAGCATCTCTTTGAGGTCGCCCTCGCCGCAACGTACCTTACGCCGGTGGCAGGCCAGTTCTTCGGTAAGTCGGGGCTTACGTGGCTTCAAACCTGGAGCCTCGGAATTGAGGAGATTTTCTACCTGATATGGCCATTCACGCTGCTACTCCTGTTTTCGCGCCGCGTCCCCGGAAAGTGGATGGTGTCCTTGGCCCTGGCGGTCATCCTGGACGGTGCACAGGTCATGCTCGCCTCAACTGGGCAGGACATGAGCTACTTCCTTCGCGCCGGGGGTCTGTTCCTCGGGTGCAGCTTCGCTCTGTGGCTCGGTGAGCACAAGGACTTCCGCTTCGCCCCATCGTGGGGGTATGCAGGGGTCCTGACAATAGCCCTTGGGGTGGTTACAGCCGGATTCTGGCCCGCATTGAGTTCCCTGGCTTACATTGCGGCGGCGACAGGAACCGTCGCCACGATTGCTTCCATCGTGGCGGGGGCCGGGAACGGGTCTGCTTTGAAGTCGGTCCTTTCCGTTCCGCCCGTCGTTTACGTAGGAAAGATCAGTTACGAGCTGTACATCTGGCACTATCCGACGGCAATCCTCTTCATGCTCGCCGCGGGGACGGACCAGCTCATCAACGTTGGATGGTACGCCATACCGGGAAGCGCTGTTCTGGCAGTCATCACACACCACGCCCTCGTTAGACCTGCCGCCAGGTGGAAAAAGAGATATTCCTAAACGGAAAGCGCGAAAGGACTCACCACGGCCGCGGGGGTCCGCAGTTTCCACACTGTTGCAGGACAGGGTCCACAAAGGCCTAACCGGTTCATCTCGACGACAGGCAGCGCCGGGCTAATTTTTCATCAAGGCCAATGGGTCCACCCGTGCGGCGGTACTCCATGGAAAAGGAAGGAACGACGTCATGACAGGCAAACATGAGGTCAACAGCGATGAGTCCGCTGCAGGAATGGGAGTGCGCGACTATGTCCGCGTGGCAAGGCTCTACTGGCGCTCCATCGCCGTCGTGACCGTGATTGTCACCGCCCTGGTGATGCTCTGGGCCGCTCTTCAACCACGTACCTACGCCGCGGAATCCAGTGCCCTTGTGCTCACAGTGGGTTCGGACAGTGTCAACACACTCCTGACCGGTGATGCCCTGGCGAAGTCTAAAATCAAGAATTACGAGTCGATAGCGGAATCCCGGCTCATCGCAGATCAGGTCATCGCGACGGTGGGGTTGAATACCACCGCGGACGCCCTGCTCCCCACCGTTTCAGTCAATGTCCCCGTTGAGACAGCGGAAATTCGCATCACCGCCACGTCTCCGGATCCGGTCATGGCCCAGCGGGTGGCTGATGCATGGGTCGCGGAGCTGGCCAAACGGGTCCAGCTGCTCGAAAGCTTCGTCACCGCTGGCCAACCAACCCCTCCCGCCCTGCCGGTAGGCCTGGTTCCACTCGATAAAGCGGCCCTTCCCACGACACCAATTTCTCCCAACATCAAACTCGCCCTCCTCTTCGGTGCGATTGGTGGCCTCCTCCTGGCCTACGCGGCAGCACTACTTCGCCACCATCTTGACCGAAGGCTGCGCAGCTCCAGCGAAATCGAGCGCCTCTTCGACGTTCCCGTGATCGGGACCCTTCCCTATGACCCGGATATCAGTGGCGCTCTCAAGGTGCTGGGCACCGAGCGGCACCAACTTACGCAAGCAGGAGAACGGAACCGTGCCTTCGTTGAGGCCCTCCGGGCCCTTAGGACCAACCTAAGATTTGTCGACGTTGACCATCGTCCCCGCATCATCCTGGTAACCAGTCCAATGACTTCCGACGGCAAGTCAACTGTGACCGGCAACTTGGCCGTCACGATGGCAGCCACTGGTGAGCCGGTCGTCGTCGTCGATGGGGACCTCCGTCGCCCCCGAATCGCCGGCGCCTTCAACCTCGTCCCGGGGGTCGGCGTAACCAATGTACTTAGCGGCCAAGCCCAACTGGTCGATGTGATTCAAGCCCCTACCGTCCTGTCGAACCTTTCTGTCCTGGGCTCCGGGCCAACCCCGCCCAACCCGAGCGAACTGCTGGGCACAAACGCCATGAAGCAATTGCTGAACACCCTGGCAGCCGGGGCCACAGTGCTGATCGACGCTCCCCCTTTGCTTCCGGTCACGGACGCTGCCGTCTTGTCGCGGGCCGCCGATGGCGTGATCGTGGTGGCCAAGGCCGGTCGAACTACGCGGGATGAATTTGAAAGGTCCCTCCGAGCTCTTCAAAAGGTCCAGGCCCCAGTCCTGGGAGCAATCTTCAACTGTGTCCCGACCAAAGGTGTGGATTCATACGCGTACTACGGTGCCTACACCGCTGCGCCCGAGGCAGCGTCGTCCGGGAGCGCCGACCGGGATGTCGAGAGGGATCGGCCCGGGACGGAAAAGGACGGCGCTGAAATTTAGGACCGTTCCCCCGCGGAGAGCGGGAATCGTCATCGCCCGCACCGGGAGTTGTCTCGAGTGCTTCGAACGGGAAACAGGAGAATGTCCATGCCCAAGACTGTCGCAGTGATCGGCACACGTGGCTATCCAAGCTACTACGGTGGTTTTGAAACCGCCGTCAGGAAGATCGCCCCCTTCCTGGTCGGCAAAGGCTGGAATGTCAACGTTTATTGCCGGCCCGGTGCCACCAAGGATGACGACACCGCCCGCGACCCCAGAGTCCGGACCACCACCACTCCGGGTCTGGAAAGCAAGTCACTGAGCACTCTGTCATTCGGCCTGACCGCCGTTCTGCACTGCCTCCGGGAGAAGCCGGATGTCGCGCTGGTGATGAACGTGGCGAATGGATTCTGGCTGCCGCTGCTGAAACTCCGCGGCATACCCACCGTTGTGAACGTTGACGGAATCGAATGGGAACGTGCCAAATGGAACGGCCTTGCAAAACTCGTGTTCAAGCTTGGCGCCCGTCTTACCGCCCGCTTCGGAACCCTCTTGGTGAGTGACGCCGTCGAAATCCAACGGCGCTGGAAGGAGGACTTTGGCCGGGAATCCGTGTTCATTCCGTACGGAGGTGAAATCCCGGTCCCCTTGGACGTTGTTCCGGGCCTGGAACACGATTCCTACGTGCTCATGGTGGCGCGGTTTGTCCCCGAAAACACGGTGTCAGAGTTCTTCCGGGCAGTAGAAGACATCGCCAGTGATTATCCAGTGGTCATTGTGGGATCCAGCGGATACAGGGGTCCTCTGGACGAGGATGCGAAAGAGTTGAGTGCCCGCCACCCCAACGTCACTTGGCTCGGGCACCTCAGCGACGACAAGAAATTGCTGTCACTGTGGCAGCACGCCGGGGCCTACTTCCACGGGCACAGCGTGGGAGGAACAAATCCAGCCTTAGTCCAGGCGATGGCCTGCGGCGCGCCAGTGGTTGCACGCCGGACCGTGTACAACAGCGAAGTTCTCGACGCATCCGAGCATCTGGTCGATCCCGATCCCGCGGCCATTGCAAAGGCTCTTCGCGACATACTGTCAGACGAGGATCTCCGTTCAAAGGCGAGGCACGCAAACAGGGAGCGCGCGATCCTCCACTACAACTGGGAGCATGTCTGCAGCCGTTATGAACGAGCGCTTGTGACGGCGATGGAGCCATCGCGAAAGCAAGCCAGCCGCCTCTCGGTTGGGAATGCCGCATGATCATCCCGGACCTTGTGGCCGTAGTGGTACACCACCGCAGCTACGGGACGCTGGGTGCCACCCTCAACACGCTTATTGCAGGTGGCGTCGCCCCGGACCGGATTCTCGTAGTGGACAACAGTGAGGAACCCCTGCGACGGACCGAGGTGGAGAGTCTCATGCCAGCGGGTGCACATACGATTTACAGCGCCAATGCCGGTTACGGTGCAGCCGTCAACCGTGGAGCGGCCTGGCATGAGAAAAACAGCCATGGATGGCGATACCTTCTGGTCGCCACCCACGAGTCACGGCCCGAGGCGGACTGCCTGGCCCTCCTCCGTGCCACCCTCGCCGAAGATCCGGAAACAGCCGTAGTTGGACCCATACTTGTGACGGGCGACGAAGGGAAGACCATTTGGTCGGAAGGGGGACGCTTCACCAGAGTCCTGGGTCTCCCCCGCCATCACGGGCATCTGACTCCACGGCCGGGACCGTCCGCCGCTCCCCCGCAATTGGTGTCGTGGCTCGACGGCGCCCTTCTAATGTTCCGGCGGGGCGTCCTGACCCAGCATCCCATCGATGAAACCTACTTCCTCTACATGGAGGAGACGGACCACCACCAGACCCTCCGGCACCATGGTTGGAAGGTGAAAGTGAACGCGCAAGCCTTCGCTTGGCAACATTCGAACGGTATCCCGCCGTTCTACATGACACGAAATATACAGATCTTCCACGCCAAGCACGGGTCTCGATTCCAGGCCCAGGCGTCCGCACCATACCTTTTCGTACGGTCCGTGGCCCGGGATCTGATCAAGCAACACCGAGCCACCACACTGCGACCTCTGCTGGCTGGGTTGCGCTCCGGCCGGACGCTCGCGGCCGCCGCCCGGGCCAAAGAACAGGAGGGCGTTGTGATCGTCAACCCCTTGGGAGGGGCACTGGCGCACTACAGCCACGCATTGCAACAACACTTGGGGGCCGCAGGGATTCCGGCGTGCGTCAGGGCCCTGGATGAACCGTCCGTTTCGGGCCAGCATCGCCTGATGTGGCTTCTGGAGTACGTGAAACTGCTGGGCTCAGAGGGCTGGTACCGACGCGGTCGGAGTGTTCCTCCAAGGATCCTGCTTACCTGGCCTGTTTTGGGTTTTTGGGACCTTTTCCTGGTCAAGGTGCTATGCGGGAATTCCTCGTGGGTGGTTTATCACGATCCGAATCCTTTGGTGAGGTCGGTGGGAAGCGGCAGGGCAGCTTCCGCTCTTATGGGGAGAATGAAGGGCCGGCCGGCAACACTGGTCCATAGTCAGGCAGCCGCCGAAGCCATGCGCGTGAGGGGATTCACGAAGGGATTGACGGTGGTGCCCCATCCGGTGCTCCCGCATTCATCGGAGCGGCCGCTTGTAGAGGCTGTTCACCGGGGGCCTGGCCGCCGTCCCCGGGTACGCGTTCTGGGACAGTACAAGCGGGACCGGGACCTCGACCTTCTGGTGGCCTTGGCGAGCCGTTTGGGGTCCAGCTACGACTTTGAAATCATTGGCCGCGGCTGGCCGCAGGTCGAAGGATGGCGAGTGGATTCGCGGTTCGTCCCAGAAGAGGAACTGGACCAGCTGGTTGCCGACAGCACGGTCATCGTCATTCCCTACAAACGGTTCTTCCAGAGCGGGATCGCTATCCGGGCGCTCGAACAGGCTGTCCCGGTCGTCGGCCGGTCCGAAACGAGCCTCCGCGACCTCTTTGGACCGGAATCTCCGCTATTGGTCAGCGGCAACAGCGGCTCCGCGAGTGATGTTGACGCGTGGTCAAAAGCCATTGAATTCGCTGTGGAACACGGACGGACGGAAGCTTCCAAGGCCGCCGGAGCTTTCCACAGACAGGCCGACCACGAGTGGGCTCTGCTGGTTCGCCCCCGGCAACGGCTGTCCTAATCGCCGGGTGTGAACCAGGCCCGCTGCCGGCCCTGCTCTGCGCTACCCCCTGTACGCAGCAGGGGCGCCTTCCAGCCGATGGCGGGCACGAACCTGTACCTGCGGCGGTAGGCCGTCGATGTTGTCGGGCTGGCCCGCGATGATCGCCAATCCGACGAGGAGCCACGTCACGGGGAAGAAAACCGCGTTGGAGAACAGGCTGCACACGAGGGCGAAGAGCAGAAGTTGGCCCGGAATGCTGCGAACCCGGGCGAACGCAAGGCCTACCAAGTAGATGATCAGGGGGACAGCGAACAACGCGCCGTCCACCCACATCCCCAAGACCCAATTGCTTGCCACGTTATTTTGGGACTCGCCAAGGGTGTCGATCTGGCCCCAGACCCCTACTCTTCCTGCGGAGCTCAGACCGTGACCATAAATGGGGATGGACCTCGCCAACTCGATGAGGGAATCATTCTGCCGGATCCTGGCCTGCCCCGAGATATCGTCCTCCTGAACGGTACCTACCAGGGTGGAGGCGCGGGCTGCGATGTCCTCCTGCAATTGGGGAACGGCCGCAAAGGCTGCGAGGGCAACCACCGAAGCGATGACGACGGCGGCGCGGCGTCCCCGCTGGGGCCCGCTCACCGCCACGCTGGCGGAACGCCGTCTCCTGCGGATTGCTGAAGCCACTCCCGCAGCGACGATACACACCAGGAGCGCGATCCACGACGCCCGGGCCATGGCCAGGACGAAGACCGTGACATTCGGCAGGAAGAGTCCCACCTTCGCGGCCCGGGACATGGAAAGCCGCCAGGTCAATAGCACTCCCATGCCGGAGAACATTCCCAGCCAGTCGGGTTCGGGATAGATACCGGTGGGTCGTCCTATGGAGCTGACATGTAGGTGCCAGAGGTCCATGGGGATGACCTGGAATACCTGCAGCACGCCCACGGCACTGCCGACTGTTGAGACGACCAGCAAGCCCCAGAGCATTGCCGTCACATCCCTACGGTTTGCCGTGAGGGCCAGCAGTGCGGCAGACCCCGCGAGTGCCAGCAGCTGAAGTCCCAGAGTTGGGCTGTTAACCAGGTTGCCCAGGAGCGTGGTCGAGGCCAACAGCAATGCGGCGCCCACCAACGCGGCAACAAGTTTGTGTGCACCTCTGTTCCTTGCCCGGCCCGGCAGGAAGACCCAGGCAACGGCCAAGAACGTAAAGATATGGATCCTGAAAATCTGCATTGCAACAAGTCCCGCGGAAACGCCGAGAAGGAATGCGAGGATGTTCCGGCGCCCAGGGTGCGTGAGAGCAGCAACCAAACCCAGCACGACGGCGGCGAACCCCACCCCAAGGTAGAGAGCCTCGGTAAACAGCCCCATGAGTTCCAGCCTTTCCCTTGCAGCCAAGGCGCAGGCGCGGCAAAGCGGGGTCCGCTCTCCAGACATCTGCCCTTTTCACCGTAGAGCGGGCTCCCTGCAGGAACTAGGGCATCAGCCCGGGCATGTGGCTACCCGCACGGACCTTTGTGGTGCCGCAAAGGAGAAAACTACGCAGCCGTCCCGAAGAACAGCTCCGTCACGGCGGCCAGGCGCAGGGGATCCTCCACCCCGCAGAGCTCACGCGCGGAGTGCATGGACAGCAGCGGCACGCCCACGTCCACGGTCCGGATGCCCAGGCGGGTGGCCGTAAGCGGACCGATGGTGGAGCCGCACGGCACTACGTTGTTGGACACGAACTCCTGGTACGGCACGCCGGCCTCGCGGCACAGCCGTGCCCAGAAGGCGGCACCATACGCGTCCGTGGCATAGCGCTGGTTGGCATTGATCTTGAGGAGCGGGCCGCCGTTCAGCACGGGGTGGTTGGCGGGATCGTGCCGCTCAGGATAGTTCGGATGCACCGCGTGCCCAGCGTCGGCCGAGAGGCAGAACGACGCCGCCAGGGCCTGCCGCCGCTGGCCCGCCGTCGCGCCCAGGCCGTCGGAGATGCGCACCAGCACGTCTTCAAGGATGGGTCCGCACGCACCCGAGCGGGAGTTGGAGCCGATTTCCTCGTGGTCGAACGCGGCGAGGACGGCAATGGGGCCGCCGGCATCCCCGGAACCCGAGTGGGCAACCAGCGCCGCAAGCCCGGCGTGCGTGGCTGAAAGGTTGTCCAGCCGCCCTGATGCGAAGAACTCCCCCTCGCCCCCGAAAACCGCAGGCTCCTGCGTGTCTGCAATGACGACGTCGTACCCGCCAATCTGTCCCGGGTCGACGGAGGCGCCGGGAACGGCAGCTGCCAACACGCCCAGCAAGTCCGAATCGGTTGGATTCCCCAGCCCCCACACCGGGTTCATGTGCCGCTGCTTGTCGAGGGTAAGTCCCTCGTTCACGGCCCGGTCCAGGTGGATGGCCAGCTGCGGGAAACGGAGCAGCGGTCCGGTGGCCGTGAGGTGCTCGGTGCCGTCGAGCATCACCAGCCGGCCCGCGAGCCGCAGCTCGCGGTCCAGCCAGGAATTCAGCAGCGGTCCGCCGTAGATTTCCACCCCGGCCTGGAGCCACCCGTAGGCGCCGGTGGTTGGCTTGGGCTTGAGCTTGAACGACGGCGAATCGGTGTGCGCCCCCAGGATGTTGAACCCCGTGGTTGGCCCCGCACCTTCGGGGATCACCCACGCGATCAGTGCACCGTCCCTGATGATGAAGAACCGGCCCGGCCCGCCCTCCCACGGCTGCAGCTCATCCAGGCGGGTGAACCCTGCCTCCTCCAGCCGCCGGCCGCCTTCGTGCGCGGCGTGGAAGCTCGACGGCGATGCGCTGACATAGGCGCCAAGGTCCTGGATGTGGTCTGCGGCAGAGGAAGGCAAAGGCATGGTCCCGAGTCTAACGCCGCGCTTACTCGGCAGGCGCCGCTGTGGGTTCGGCGGCTACGGCCGGCTGGCCGGCGGGAGCGCCGTTCCGCCGGTAGCGGAGCACACCGACCACTACGACCACGGCAGCCAGGGCCAGGGAGAGCAGCAGCGATTCCCGGGTGGATTCGACGATCACCATGCCGATGAGCAGGGCCACGATGCTGATAATCGCTGCCCAGGTGAGGTACGGGAACAGCCACATCTTCAGTTGCAGGTCCTTGGCCGCGGCTCCCATGCGGCGGCGGAGGACCAGCTGCGAGGCGGAGATGACCAGCCATACGAACAGGGCAATGGCGCCCGAGGTGTTCACCAGGAAGAGGAACACGGTGTCCGGTGCGATGTAGTTCAGGCCGACGGTCACGAACCCGACCACGGTGGAGGCAAGGACGGCAGCGGCGGGAACCCCCCGGCTGGAGATGCGGGTCCAGGAGCGGGGCGCGTCGCCGCGGGTGGAGAGGGAAAACAGCATCCGGCTGGCCGTGTAAAGGCCGGAGTTCAGGCAGGAAAGCACGGAAGTGAGGACTACGACGTCCATGATGGTTCCGGCGCCGGGGATGCCGAACAGTTCGATGACGGCCACGTACGGGCTCTTTGCTACCGATGCGGAGTTCCAGGGAAGCAGGGTGACCACCACGGCGATGGAACCGATGTAGAAGACCAGGATTCGCCACACGGTGGATTTCACTGCCTTCTTCACGGCATCCACCGGGTTTTCTGATTCGCCGGCGGCGATGGTGGCGATCTCAGCGCCAAAGAAGGAGAAGACCACCACAAGGATGCCTGCCAGGACGGCGCCTGGACCATTGGGCATAAAGCCGCCGTTGTTGATCAGATTGCTCAGCCCCGGTGCGGGGACGCCGGGGATGAGGCCCAGGATGGCGGCAGCACCGAAGAGGAGGAAGAGGACGATGGCGGCCACCTTGATGGACGCGAACCAAAATTCGAACTCGCCGTACGACTTCACGGAACCGAGGTTGGTCAGCGTCAGCAGCACCATGAGGGCAAGGGCCCACACCCACTGGTCGATGCCCGGCACCCAGCGGTGCATGATGGCCGCGCCGGCCGTGGCTTCAATGCCCAGGACGATGATCCAGAACCACGCGTAGAGCCAGCCGATGCTGAACCCCGCCCAGCGGCCAAGGGCCTTGTCCGCGTAGGTTGAGAATGAACCTGTTTCGGGGTTGGCAGCGGCCATCTCCCCCAGCATGCGCATCACCAGGATCACCACCAGGCCTGCGGCCGCGTAAGCGATAAGGATGCCGGGGCCGGCCTGCTGGATGGCCGCCCCCGAGCCGACGAAAAGGCCTGCACCAATCACGCCGGCGATGGCGATCATGGACAGGTGCCTGGGTTTCAGGGACTTTGAAAGTTGCTGGTCAGCATGCATGGAAGCGCCGTCCTGTTGGGAAATAGCATGGGTTGAGCGACGTGCCGTGGTGGACACCGGCGGACCGTGTGATGCACCACATCGTCGTTTCACCCTAGGTCCGCCATTATCCGCCCTGCTTTGTGCAGTCCAACAGATCTGGCTCCAAGGAACAGGACGGCCCTCCAAGCAGAAACCATCAGAAGCAAGAAAAGTTTCCTGACAGGCATATTTGTCATGTGCCGGAAACCACGTGTCCGTATGACCGTGTGGCCAAACAGGAGCCGCGGCTTAGACGTCCCGGCGTTTCAGCAGGACGGCAGCCAGCAGGACGGGAACCACCACCCAGGCGCCGAGGACCATCCCTGCCTGCCAGGCCTCAAGGGTGTCCGGAACGTGCTGGACAGCCGTCAGCGGCTCGACCGTGTTGCCAGGCAGGTACTTTCGGGCTTCCTTGAAGAAGTCCCCAGGGATGAGCTGGAAGGCAAGAGGCGCCACAAAGAAGATGCCCACCAGGCTCATGATGCCACCGGCGGAATTCCGAAGCAGTGTGCCCAGGGCCATGCCGATGGCGGCCACCGCTGCCACGTAGATGCTGTTGACCAGGAGGAGCTTCACCGACTGGGAACTGCCCATGTCCAGTTTCAGGCCGTAGTTGTCCAGGATGGGCACGGCCACCAGCCCGGCCAACCATGTGGACACGGCGGTGACCACGAAGGACGTCACCATTACCACCACCAGCTTGGCGGCGAATGCGGGGATCCGCTTGGGTACGGCTGCGAAGGTGGACCGGGCCATGCCCGTGGTGAATTCCGAACTCATCAGGAGCACACCCAGCGACCCCAGGATCAGTTGCGCGAAGGCGATGCCGGACGTGGGGGCGCTGATGGCAAGGTCTCCGCCCTGGGATGCCATCCGCGCGGCCGCCTGCGGATCCCGGGTGGCGGCGTTCGTGAACTGGCCCGTTCCCCACGCGGACAGCGCGCCGAATCCCACCATGACCACTGCCGTGGAGGCGAGCAGGATCAAGGTGGAGAGGAGGCTGCGGAATTTGATGATCTCCGAGTGGAGGACCCGGAAAAAGGTGGGGCCGGGATGGGGCCGTTTGGCGTTGCGGGAGGCTGGTCCGGCGGGGGACGGCGCGGGTTCGCGGGAGGACAGGGATTCGGTGGTTGTGGAACTCATTACTTGCTGACCTCCGCGGCGGGCAGGGAGTGGTATTCGACGTCGTCCTTGGTCAGTTCCATGTATGCCTCCTCGAGGCTGGCAACGAGGGGTGTGAGTTCATAGACCATGACCTGGTTTTCCAGGGCGGCCGCGGCGATTGTTTTGGGCTCCAGGCCCGTTACTTCGAGCAGCTCACGTTCCGGCTCGTCAATTGAGGCGCCCCGTTGGGTGAGCAGTTGATGAAGCCGGTCAGGCTGGTCGGTGCGGACGCGGACCCGTGACTGCCCCTTGCCGGTGATGATGTCCTTGATGGGTGCGTCGGCAATCACCCGGCCGCGGCCAATGACGATCAGGTGGTCGGCAGTCTGGGCCATCTCGCTCATCAGGTGGCTGGAAAGGAACACCGTGCGCCCCTGCCCGGCGAGGTACCGCACCAGGTTCCGCACCCACACCACGCCCTCAGGGTCCAGGCCGTTGACCGGTTCGTCCAGGATGAGGGTCTGCGGGTCCCCCAGCAGGGCGGCTGCGATACCCAGCCGCTGACCCATGCCCAGTGAGAAACCGCCGGCCTTCTTGCGGGCCACGGCCTCCAGCCCGGTCATCTCGATCACCTCGTGTACCCGGGCTTTGGGGATGCCGTGCGTGGCCGCCATGGCCAGCAGGTGGTTGTAGGCGCTGCGGCTGGTGTGGACCGCTTTGGCGTCAAGCAGGGCACCCACCTGCCGTAGTGGCGCCTGGTGCCGGACGTAGGGCAGGCCGTTCACCGTGACAGATCCGGACGTGGGCCGGTCCAGTCCCATGATCATGCGCATGGTGGTGGACTTTCCTGCCCCGTTGGGTCCCAAAAAGCCGGTGACTTGCCCTGCTTTAACGGTGAAACTGACGCCGGCCACGGCGGTTTTGGCGCCATAGACCTTGGTCAGCCCGTTTGCCTCGATCATGAATCATCCTTTGGACGGCAGCGCACGGCTGCGGACGGTCTTCGGTGGGTGTTCATGCCCCACGCTACCGAGGTGCGGGCAGCTTATCGCCCGAATCAGGGATGATTCAGGGGAGAATCAGGGTCCTCCCGCGCCCTCCCTGTCCTGAGGGGTTCGCCTGGCCGGGACTTCCGCCCGTTCAGGGCCGCGGTGAGTAGTACGTCAGGGCTCTGGGCCGGACCTTGTAGGCCACGCTTCGTACTCCGGCCAGGGCCTCTCCGTCCACTGCCAGAGCCATGGGGGTGCCGTCGGCGTCGATCCTGACCTGCGTGGCCTCCCGCAGATGGGTGATCCGGGAGCTTGCCACAGTGCCCGTAAGCACGGACCAGAGCAAGCGCAGCCTTGCAAAGGACTCATCGGCGGTGATCAGCCGGACATCCAGCACGCCGTCGTCCATGACGGGCCGGATCAGGGGCGCATGGTCGCGAGGATAGTAGCGGCCCCGGCCCAGGTAGGCGATCCACACCTTGTGCCGCTTCCCGTCCACCGTGATCGTGGTGGGCGTACCCGCCGCAAAGGTCCGGAACATGGCAGCGACGCCCGCCAGCGGTTTTCCCAGCGCAGGCTGCAGGTGCTCCCGCCGCCGGACAAAGTTCGGGTAGAGGCCGATGCTGGACGTGTTCAGCATGGCCACCTCGGATACCTCCGGGTTCCCGGCCAGGCCCCGCTCGGCGGTGACCAGTCCGATGTCTGCCAGCGCGGCTTCACCATTGCTCGCCGCCCGTACCGCGTCCTTCAGGCTCCCCGTCCCGGCGTCCCGGGCAAAGTGGTTCAGGGTGCCGCCGGGGAGGACCAGCAAGGGCAAAGAGCGTTCGACGGCGGCAGCGGCCGCTGCGCCCACGGTTCCGTCCCCGCCCCACACACCCAGGGCGCGCGTACCCGGCAAGTCGGCGGTGGCGGCGATTCGCCGTACCAGGTCCTCGTCAGGCTGCACGGTAGTTATATGCGCTTTGGGAAATACTTCCTGCAAGGCACCTGCTGTCTCCTCCTTGAAGGAGCCACCCAGGGTGTTGACCACGATGCTGAGGCCTTCACCGTCAGGCAGCTCAGGCGCCTCGGTCCATGCCCGGGTGGTCTGCGGAATGGGTGGCCGGACAGGCCACCAGCGGCGCGTTACCAAGGCAGCACCTGCCCCGAGGGCTGAGCCGAACAGAACGTCGGAGGGCCAGTGCGCGCCAGTGTGCACCCTCGAGTAGGCCACACCCAGGGCAGCCGGGGCCAGTGCGGCGCCAAGCGCGGGGCGGACCAAACCCACGCCCACGGCGAACGCTACGGCAGATGCTGAATGCCCGGACGGCATCGAGGAACTGGTGGGCTGCGGATGTACGAAGCGGAAGACCGGCAAATGTTCAGGAAGCGGACGGGTCCGGGGGAGCAGCGTCTTGAACACCATGTTGGTCACGGCCGAAGCTGCGCCCTGGGCAATCAGGCCGTGCAGCGCGGCCCTCCTCGTCTTGCCCGGGAAGAGCGCCATCACCGCAGCCGCCCCTATCCAGAGCTTGCCCTGGTTGGCGGAAGCGGAAAGCCGCCGGAAGAAGACGTCGTGGTTGCCGCCCGGTAGGTCGGATACATGCCTCAAGAGGTATCTGTCCAGGCGGCTGATCCAGGTCCGGCCCCTTGGCCTGCTGCTTTGCATGTCATCACCCTAACCCGAAGGGTCACTCCTGCTTGGTGGACTCCCGCGCAATCGAATTCGTGGTTGTGGAGTGCTGGCTCGTTGGATCCTCCGCACGGTCCTGCAGATGCGTCTCCTCTCCCGCGTTCAGGTTGCCCACCGGCAATGGCCTGGCGGCTCCGGCGAGCAGGAGCGCCACCAGGATGGGCACCATGATTGCCAGCAGTGCGGTGTGGATCCCGGTCAGGTCTCCGAGGTAGCCGAGCAGCGGCGGTCCCGCCAGGAATGATATATACCCCAAAGTGGATACAACGGAAACGCGCGCCGCTGAGTGTTGCGGGTCGTCGGACGCGGCGGACATCCCCATGGGGAAGGCGAGGGCGGCGCCCACACCCCAGAGGGCTGCACCAATTCCTGCGAGCCAGATGTTGGATGCCAGCACAAAGAGTCCCAGGCCCGCAGCGGCTGCCGCCATGCTGGCCCGCAGCACGGCAACCCGTCCGTATTTGTCGATGACGCGGCCGCCCAGGAAACGCATGGCCGTCATCGCCAGGACGAACAGGGCGAACATGAGGGCGCCGGTGGATTCGGAGGTGGCAAGGCCGTCCACTGATGCCTTGGCAATCCAGTCGTTTCCGGCCCCCTCCGTCAGCGTGGCGCCCAGGACCACAACACCGATCAACAGTGTCCTGCTGTCACGCCAGGCGGACGGCCCCTTGGCAGGCTTCGGTGCCCCCTCCACGGTGGCTGTTGCCAGGTGGGGGAGGAAATAGCGTGGCACCGCCAGGGCCACCACGACCACTACGGCGGCGATCACCAGGAGATGCAGCGGAAGGTCCACGCCCAGGGTGGACAGCCCGGCGCCCACGAGGGCACCCACGAACGCGCCGCCGCTGAAGGCCGCGTGGAACTGCGGCATGATGGTCCGCCGCAGCTTGTGCTCCACGTCGGCCCCTTCAATGTTCTGCGCCACGTCCCACAGGCCGATGCCGATGCCGAAGAAGAACAGCGATACCGCCGTTCCGGGAATGGAAGTGGCCGAAAGGGACATCGCGATGCCCACGCCTGCCGCCGCCGCCAGCAGGCCCGCAAAGCGCACGGTGTTGGCGGTACCGATCCGGCCCACCACCAGTCCGGCGGTGGGCAGCGCGAGCAGGGAGCCGATGGCCGTGCACAGCAGCAGGGTGCCCATTTGCCCGGACGTGATCTGCAGCGTCTGGGTCACGGCGGGAATCCTGGCCGCCCAGCTGGCAAAGACAAGCCCGTTGATGCCGAAGACCACGAACGTGGCCGCCGCGGCAGCCTTCAGTCCTGCCTGCTGTTCCATCCCGGTGTTGGTGCTCATACGCTCACTACTTCCACTGAGTATTTTTCGAGTTCTGCCTTGTCCTGTGCACCGAATTGCCGGTCCGTGACGATGGTGTCCACGCGGTCCAGGCTGGCCACGAGCACCCGCGCGCTGGCCTGCCACTTTGCCGCCGAGGCCGCTACCACCACCCGCGCTGCCGATTCCAGCCCTGCTTTCTTGACTGCTGCATCATCCAGGTCGTGGGCCAGCAGGCCATCCTTGAAGTCCACTGCGCAGGGCGTAATCACGGCGGTATCAAACCGCAGGGACCGGATATTGGATTCGGCAAGGGGCCCGCGGAAACAAAGTTCGCCGGGCACTACGCTCCCGCCCGGCAGCAACAGCCCAGGCCGGGTGCCGGCACCTCCCTCACCTGCGGATGCCGCATTGAGGGCCTGCAGGGACATGGGCATCAGGGTCAGCTCCCGCCCTGCCACGGCCCGCGCCACCTCAGTTGCCGTGCTTCCGCTGTCCAGCCACACGTGTTCCCGTTCGGCCAGCAGGCCCGCAACGGCAGCCGCTATGCGGGTCTTGGCGTCCCGGTCCTCCAGCTCGCGCTGCCCATAGCCGGGGTTCTGCCCCTGTCCAATCAGGCTCCTGGCACCGCCGTGGACCCTGCGGAGGACCCCGTGGCCGGCCAAAACCTCCAGGTCCCGGCGGATGGTGGCGCCTGACGCACCGCAAGCCAGCATCAGCTGTTCAACGCTCGCTTCCGACTGCTGCCGGAGGATTTCGGCAATAGTCCGATGCCGCTCATCCGTCTTCATGATCAAATGCTATCAACTTTTGATCACTTGCTCACCGAGTTGGAACTGCACGCCCGTTGCTCTATCAGATATGGCGGCTAAAGCCCCTGAATAGCAGCCATATCTGATAGGGCAACCGCTCAGCGGACGCGGTCAACCCTTTGCTCATCCCACACCGGCTCCGCGGACTCGTACACTTTTCCGTCCGAGCCGAATACCAGGAACCGGTCGAAAGTCCGTGCGAACCAGCGGTCGTGGGTAACCGCCAGGACGGTGCCCTCGAAGTGGTCGATGGCGCGCTCCAGGGCCTCGGCAGAATGCAGGTCCAGGTTGTCCGTGGGCTCGTCCAGCAGGAGCAGGGTGGCGCCGCTGAGCTGGAGGAGCAGGATCTGGAACCGTGCCTGCTGGCCGCCGGAGAGGGACTCGTACTTCTGCTCCGACTGCCCGGCCAGGCCGTAGCCGTCCAGGGCTCCGGCGGCGGCCTCGCGACCCAGCCCGGACCGGTGCTCGTCGCCGCGGTGCAGGATCTCCAGCAAGGTCTTGCCCAGGAGGTCGGGCCGGACATGGGTCTGTGCGAAGAAGCCGGGCCGGATCCGGGCACCGAGCTTGACGGTCCCTTCATGCGGCACCTCCGCGATCTGCACATCCGAGACGGGGAGGTGCTCGCGTTCGGGATCCGTGCCGCCGGTTGCCAGCAGCCGCAGGAAGTGGGACTTGCCGGAACCGTTGGAACCCAGGACGCCCACGCGGTCGCCGAACCACACCTCCGTGGAGAACGGCTTCATCAGGCCGGTCAGTTCCAGCCGCTCCGCCACGATGGCGCGCTTGGCGGTCCGCCCGCCCTTGAGCCGCATCTGGACGTTCTGCTCGATGGGCAGGGCCTCCGGCGGTCCAACTTCGAGGAACTTCGCCAGCCGGGTCTGGGCGGCGTGGTAGCGGTTGGCCATGTCGGAACGGAAGGCGGCCTTGTTCTTGTACATGTTGACGAGTTCCTTGAGCTTGATGTGCTCCTCGTCCCAGCGTTTGCGCAATTCCTCGAAGCGGGTGTTCCGGTCTGCCCGGGCCTCAACGTAGGAGCCGAAGCCGCCGCCGTGGATCCATGCCGCGGCCCCGTTGATTCCCGGTTCCAGGGTGACGATGCGGCCGGCGGCGTTGTTGAGCAGCTCGCGGTCGTGGCTGATGAAGAAGACGGTTTTCTTCGACTCATTCAGCTTTTCCTCGAGCCAGCGCTTGCCCGGGACGTCCAGGTAGTTGTCCGGCTCGTCCAGGAGCAGGAGGTCGTCCGGGCCGGCGAACAGTGCCTCCAGTACCAGCCGCTTTTGCTCGCCGCCGGAAAGGGTCGACGCCGGGCGGTGCTGCGCCCGGTCAAAGGGCAGTCCCAGCGCGGCCATGCAGACCTCGTCCCAGACGGTTTCGACGTCATAGCCGCCGGCGTCCCCCCAGTCCACGATGGCCTGGGCGTACCGCATCTGGGTGGGTTCGTCGTCGTGCTCCATCATGGCCAGCTCGGCCTCGTCAACCTCGCGGGCAGCGGCCGCCAGCGCCGGGGGAGCGGCAGACACCAGGAGGTCCCGGACTGTGGAGCCGTCCCGCACCTGGCCCACGAACTGGCGCATGATGCCCATGGTCCCGGAGCGTCCCACCACGCCCTCGTCCGGAACCAGGTCCCCGGCAATGATCCGGAACAACGTGGTCTTGCCGGTGCCGTTGGGGCCAATCAGGGCAGTTTTGGTGCCGTCTGGGACCTTGAAGGTGACCCCGTTCAGGAGCTGGGTGCCGTCGGAGAGGAAGTAGTCGATGCCGGAAACGTCAATATGGGCCACACCGTCAATCCTCCCACGCCGCTCCCTAGCCGGCGGCGATGAGGAACTGCTTCAGCAGCGGCCCGGAGGTGGTGGCACCCAGGCCGCCGTCCTCCACGAAGACGGCCACGGCCAGGTCGCCATGCACGGCCACGATCCAGGCATGGGTCTTCGGCGGGTTCTCGGTGCCGAATTCCGCGGTTCCGGTCTTGGCTCCCACGGGGGCGCCGGGGACGCTGGAGAGGAATCCCGCGTGGCCGGAAGTGACGACGGCGCGCATCATGTCCGCGAGGGACGCCGCCTCCGCTGCGGTGATGGGTTTGTCCGACGCCGTGGAGGGCGCCTCGGCCGTGGCTGTGGACGTCGTTTCGGCTGCCGGCGCGGTGGACCCTGCCGTCGTTCCGGCAGCGGGAGCTCCGGCGTCGGGATTGAGGACCAGCTGCGCCGAGACCGGGGCGCCCTTGGCGACCGACCCGGCCATGATTGCCGCGGCCAGCGGGGACAGCAGCACCTTGCCCTGCCCGATCATGGAGGCAGCGTGCTCGGTCCCCTGGGCCTGGCCGGGCACGGAGCCCAGGAAAGCTTCGGCGCCGAGTTTGGGTGCCTCGACCGCCACTCCCATGGACGTGGCTGCCGCTTCGAGCTGGGCCTGGGAGACAGAGTCGCGCTGCGAGATGAAGGCGGTGTTGCAGGAGTGGGCAAAAGCATCGCGCAGGGTGACCGCGCCCAGCGAGGTTTCGGGGTAGCCCTCGGAGTTCTTGAAGGTCCGTCCATCCACGTTGAGCGTGGGCGTGCACTGGACGGTGGAGTCCGGCGTCATGCCGTTGCGGAACATGGCGAGGGAATCCACCATTTTGAAGATGGAGCCCGGCGCATACTGTCCCAGCATGGCGGTGTTGTAGCCGTTGCTGCCCGGCCCGGATGCAGCTGCCAGGACAGCGCCGGTGGACGGACGCAGCGCCACGATGGCCGATGCCGGTTTGACCCCCTCCAATGTGCTCTCCGCCAGCGTCTGCAGCCGGGGATCGAGGGTGGTTTTCAGTGGTGTCCCGGGCTTGGGGTCCACCTGGAACAGGACGCGGCGGGGGTCGGTGCCGGCCGACTGTATCTGCTCGCGGGTCAGGTCGGCCCGCTGTGCGCGGATGACGACGGCGTCTGAGCCGCGGAGCTGTTCATCGTACTGCTGCTGGAGACCGCCGATGCCGGTGACGTCGCCTGCAGCCAGCTTGCCTCCCGAGGCTTCAATCTGCTCTGCGGAGGCTTCACCCACCGAGCCCAGCACGGCACGGGCAAACGTCCGGCTGGGGGCCAGCGGGATCGATGCAGGGATGCCCCGTGCACCCGGGATGGCCTGGATCTGCTGGTCGGAGATAGTCCGGCCCTCTTCCCGCAGGGTGATCGCGGAAACGAAGGCCTGTTCACCGGCGGCCTTGACCTGCTGCACGTAGGCGGCAGGATCCACTCCCACCAGGGCAGCAAGCTTGCCGGCGGAATCGGCCGGGTCTGCGCCGCCCAGTTGGGGCTTGTCGATGCCCACGTTCACCACGGGACGGTAGGTCACCAGCGGCACATCACCGGCACCCAGGATGTCCGCACGTTTGGGCGACTGGGAGCCCTTGGTCACGATCTCGCTGTCCGCAAGGCCGGGTGCCAGCAGGGCAGGGTCCCAGACGGTGAGCCACTTGTCGCCGGACTTCTTGAAGTTCGCCGCAATGGTGTACTTCCACTCGGCGTCGCCGAACTTCCAGGTGTAATTCAGAGGGGCGGAGGCCTTGTCGCCGTCGAGCGTGAGCGCGCCTGCCTGGACCTGCGGCTTTTGCGGGTCCAGGGCCGCGAAGACCTGGTGGAGCTGGTCGTTGGCCGCCGCAGCGTCCTTGCCGTCAAAGGCCACAGACCCTACATCCAGCGCCGAAACCGCGCTGGCCAGTTGTTGAACGGCGGCTTCCGCCCCGGACTTTCCGTCATCGCAGGCCACCAGCGAGGTTCCCAGAATGAGCGCAGCTACGGCAAGCGAAAGTTTTGTTGTTGATTTCCCCATCGCGCCATTATCCCCCGGGCCGCCCACCTGCAGCGCCACTGGATATGAAGGGCATGGCGTAACAACCGCCGGGTGGCCACGCTCTGGCCAGACTTTGGGCCTAGGCGAGTCCCAGGTCCGGGACCGGCAGCTTGAACACATCCTTAAGGGCGTGCTTTGCCGCATACATCCCCGGCATGCCGGTAACCCCCGGCCCCGGCGGGGTTGACGACGAGCAGAGGTAGACGCCCAGCAGCGGCGTCCGCCACGGGACGGGGGAGACCACAGGCTTCTGGATAAGCCCCCGGACGTCCATAATGCCGGCACTGAAGTCACCCCCGATGTAGTTGCGGTTGTACTCAGCCAGCTCCGCCGCGGTGATGACGTGCGATTCCACCACCAGGTCGCGGAAGCCCGGAGCGAACCGTTCCAGCTGGGCCACGATTTGGTTGGTCATGTCCTTTGTAGAGCCGGAGGGCACGTGGCAATAGGTCCAGAGGGTGTGCCGGCCGGCAGGGGCCCGGCTCGGGTCGAACCGGGACGGCTGGGCCACGAGCACGTAGGGCCGTTCAGGATGGCGTCCGGCGCTGACCTCGTTTTCAGAGCGTGCCAGTTCCGCCCGCGTGCCGCCCACGTGGACGGTGCCGGATTCAGAAAGCGCACTGGCCTGCCACGGCACCGGCCCGGACAGGATGAAGTCCACCTTGCAGGAGCCGTTGCCGTAGCGGAAGCGCTCCAGTGCCCGCCGGTAGTGACCCGGGAGAGATCCCCCTGCCATGTCCAGAAGTCCCCGGGGTGCCACGTCCAGCAGGGTAGCCCGGGCGGCCGGAAGCTGCTGCAGCCGGTCTATCGGTGTCCCGGTGTGGATCACGCCTCCATGGGCGCGGATGTCATCAGCCAGTGCTGCCGCTATCGAGGCAGAACCACCGCGGGGGATGGGCCATCCACCTGCATGCCCCAGGGCGCCAAGCATGAGGCCGGCCCCGGACGCGGCCAGGGACGGCAAGTGCGAAATGGCGTGCGCCGCCACCCCGCTGAGCAGGGCCGGGGCAAGCTCTTCCCGGAACCGGAGGTTCCACAGCCCGGTTCCCTGTTCCAGGGTCCGTAGCCCGTAAATGCCGGCCACAAGCGGGTTCCGGGGGATTCGGAGGAGCTGGTTCTGGGTGAACTCCATGACGTCGTCGATATGGCGGACCAGCGGTTCCATGAGCCTCCGGTACGCCGGGCCGTCCTGCCCAAGTACCTCCGCGGTCTTGTCCAGGGACTTGTAGGCCAAGGCCGCGCGGCCCCCCTCCAGCGGAGACCCGAAAGACACGTCCGGCGTGATCAGGTCCACCCTCCGGGGCAGCTCGAAGGCGCGGAAGAAGGGTGAAGCGACGGCCATCGGATGCACCGCGGAGCAGACGTCATGGAAGTGGCCGGGCTGCATCAACTCGGTGGTCCGCGTGCCTCCGCCGATCTTTGGTGCGGCCTCGAAGACCTCCACCGACAGCCCGGCGCGTGCCATGACCGCTGCTGCCGAGAGCCCGTTCGGGCCGGATCCAACTACCGCAACATCAACCACGGAACCTGCTTTCAGAGTGAGGGCGAAGCTTTCGAAGGGAGGGGCAAGGCGGAGCCGCGTCGGATGCGCCACCGGAACCGGTCCGGTGCGTCGTTGAAGGGGCCGCCGTGCGGGTCATCGAGGTGGTGCCGGCGGATGGGGTCGTATGCGGGGTTGAAGATATCCCAGGTGACGCGTGCCATGAGGTACGCCACCGCGGCCATGTGCGCGGCGACGGCGAGGACGTAATACGGCATGTCCAGGTTGTGTTGGGAGGCACCTGCGCTGGTCACCTGTCCAAGGTACATCCAGATCGCGGCCCAATGCAGGGCTTCGATGCCCTGCCACACCAGGAAGTCGCGCCACCGCGGCCGGGCCAGGGCCAGGAGCGGAATCAACCACACCACGTATTGGGGCGAATAGACCTTGCTGGTGAGGATGAAGGCCGCGACGATCAGGAACGCCAACTGCGCCAGGCGGGGACGGCGGGGCGCGGCCAGGGCTACAAGGGCGATTCCGGCGCAGGCCAGCAGGAAGAACCCGGCGGACAGGATGCTGACGCCGTCGGCGCCCAGCCCGGACCAGCCCAGCCTGCCCGCCACCAGGTTGTAGGCGAACCAGGCTGAACTGTAGCCGGCGCCACGATCGGCGCTGTACTGGAAGAAAAAGGCCCAGCCGGAGGGGTTCACCGCCGCGAACGGCAGATTGACCAAGAGCCACGTGACGGCTGCACTTCCGCCGGTCACCAGCAGCGGCCGCCATTTGCCTGACCGGATAGCGAGCAGCAGGATGGCTCCGAGTACCAGTACCGGATACAGCTTGGTTGCGGTGGCCAGCCCGATCAGCACCCCTGCAAGGACAAGCCGCTTCCGCGCGAAAAAGTACATGCCCACGGCAAGCAGGCAGGCAGCCCAAAGGTCCCAGTTGATGGTGCCGGCCAGCACGATTCCCGGCGCCAGGGCCACCATGGCCGCGTCCCAGGGCCGGCGGCCGGGCATACGGGCAACCACCACCACGGTGACCATGGCCACGGCCGCCAGCAGCACGGCGTTGATGTCAAAGTAGGCCAGCGCCATGGCATTGGGGTCTCCGCCGGGCACCAACCAGGCCGTGATCCCTGCGATGAGTCCGATGAGCACGGGGTATTCGAACTGGCTCCCGCTGCCCAGGATGGGGAAGACCCCCGCTGCCAGGCCGCGGTTGCGGAACAGCTCGGGGAAGTCCGAATAGCAGGTGGCGTAGAACTGTGTGGGTGTCTCCCAGCCGTTGACCCTGCAGTATCCCTTCAGCAGGATCCCCACCAGGGCTGCCAGCGCCGTGAGGACCACCAGCACCCGCTCCACGGTGAAGATGCCGGGGGAGACCACCCCGGGGTCGGTCCGGGTCCCCAGCGGGCCGCCGAGCACCTCCGTGAAATTCCGCAGCAGGTCATCACTGCGGCTGGGCACCACGATTCGGGGCCGTCGTGCTTCCTCCGGCGGCTGGGTCTCGTGCATGGCATCGAGCTTACAGCCGGCCCCGTCCCGAGAGATCAGTGTCCGGCAGGATCGGGGCCGGCTGTCAGCGCAGGCCGCCCAGCTGCTGGTGCATAAGCAGGAAAACATCGTTCCGGTGCTGCTCCAGCAGGGCGCTGTTGAAGGAACTGCGGCGCTGCAGGGGGCGGGACAGGAGTCCCATGATCACTCGCATCAATCGAACCACCTCCTTTCATTGATCATCAGGTGCATAAGGGCATGACAAATTAGCGCCAACTTTTGGCGCGATAAATCACGGAAATATGGGCGCGGTGATTCCACGAAAGGGAATTAATGAAAATTACGCAGAAAAACGCAATTTACGGATACCTGACTGTGGAGAAGCCGTGGAACTGCACAAAGCCGAATGCAAAGCTCTCGGAGCAGGGCTTATTCGACGAAAGAGCAGGGGCTAAGCCGGAAGCTGTTCCGGTAAGTCAGCGAAGAAGCGCAGCGTTCCGGGCAGGCCAGGTGATAGGGCCGAAACCCCGGAAAGGAGTCCCGGCCGGGACACCGATGCAGCTCCCGGTTAGCGGCGCCGCAGCAAGCCCGCGAAGGCTGCCGGGCGGAGGGAACCGGAGTTGACCGAAGCTACGCGTGCGTCATCAGCAAAGGCCGGGAACGCATTGATGGGGGCATTCCATTCGCCAGTCAAAGTCATCATTTTCCCAACCTCCTTTTCTGCTGTCCGCTGCGTAGGGTGCGATGCGGTCTGGGACCCGGGCAGATCACCGTGGGGTCAGGAATAAAGCTACCCCAGGAATCAGCAAAATGCCAGCAATTCCCTCAAAAAGGTCAGAAACTAATGAGAAAGAAGATTTATAGGCCCCAGCGCACAATAGCGGGTGTCTTTTTATCCCATCCCAAAGTGCACACCTTGGCAGTTCCCAGGATAAAGTGCCGGCCTTCAGTGGGCGGCAATTCCAGCCAGCGCGCGGTGAGGATCCGGGAGAAGTGTCCGTGCGCCACGATCAGCACGTTGTCCATTCCGGATTCCAGGATCCGGCCGATGATCTTGTCCGCCCGCGCGGCCACCTCGTCCAGCGTTTCACCGTTGGGCACACCGTGCGTCCAGATCAGGTAATCGGGGTTGTCCTTGCGGATCAGGTCCGAGCTGATGCCCTCATAGTCGCCGTAGTTCCATTCAACCGCGAGCGGTTCGTGCCGGGCATCGGGGAACCCGGCGAGTTCGGCCGTCCGCCGTGCCCGCCGCAGCGGGGAGGTGAGCACCAGGTCAAAGTCGACGCCGTCCAGCACCTTGCGGGCCTCCACGGCCTGCTGCTCGCCTTCCACCGTCAGGGGAAGGTCGGTCAGGCCGGTGTACTGCCCGCTCTTGGACCATTCCGTCTCACCATGGCGGAGGATCCAGAGCTGCGGGCGCGGGGCAAAGGCGGAATTGGTCACTTGGACTCCTCAACGGGTGAAGGTTCGACGACGGCGGGAGAGGCTTCTGCCCCGGGCGCGGCAGGTGCGGATTCAGGCTGTTCGGCCCACCAGTGGAGCAGGCGCGCCTCCGCTTCCTCCGTGGGCAGCGGTCCGTGTTCCATCCGCTCATTAAGGAGGAACTTGTAGGCCCGTCCCACCACGGGCCCTGGCTTGAGCCCCAGCAGGGCCATGATGGCGGCTCCATCCAGGTCCGGGCGCACAGCATCCAGGGATTCCTGTTCGCGGAGTGTGGCAATCCGGGACTCAAGATCGTCATAGGCGAAGGACAGCCGGTCTGCCTTGCGCTGGTTGCGCGTGGTCACGTCAGAGCGGGTGAGCCGGTGCAGCCGTTCCAGCAGCGGACCGGCGTCGGTGACGTAGCGCCGGACGGCCGAGTCGCTCCATCCGGCATCGCCGTAACCGTAGAAGCGCATGTGGAGTTCCACCAGCCGCGCAACGGCCTTGGTGGTGTCGTTGTCGAACCGCAGCGCCTTCATCCTCTTGGTGGTGAGCTTGGCACCCACCATGTCGTGGTGGCGGAAGCTCACCGCTCCGCCCGGTTCGAAGCGGCGCGTAGCCGGCTTGCCGACGTCGTGCATTAATGCTGCAAAGCGCAGCACGAAGTCCGGCCCGGGCACAGGACCCTCCGCGTCGGTTTCAAGCCCGGCCGCCTGCTCCAAAACCTGCAGGGAGTGCTGGTAGACGTCCTTGTGCCGGTGGTGCTCGTCGGATTCGAGGCGGAGGGCGGAAACCTCGGGCAGCACATGCTCCGCGAGCCCCGTGTCCACCAGGAGGTCGATGCCTGTCCGCGGCCGGGCGCCGCACACCATCTTCACCAGTTCGTCGCGCACCCGCTCGGCGGAGATGATCTTGATCCGGTCCGCCATGTTGGTCATTGCCTCCCGGACGTCGTCCCGGACGGAGACCCCCAGCTGGGCTGCAAACCGGGCGGCGCGCATCATCCGCAGGGGATCGTCGGAAAAGGATGCCTCCGGCGAACCGGGCGTGGCCAGAAGGGAAGCATGGAGGTCGCGAACGCCGCCGAACGGATCCACCAGTTCCATGGAGGGCAGCTTGAGCGCCATGGCGTTGATGGTGAAGTCGCGGCGCAGCAGGTCATCGGTCAGGGAGGAGCCGAACGCAACCACGGGCTTGCGGGAGTCGGGATCGTAGGCCTCCGCACGGTAGGTGGTGATCTCGATCTGGAAACCGGCCTTGCGCATGCCGATGGTGCCGAAGGCCTTGCCGATCTCCCAGAAGTTGTCAGCCCACTTCTTGATCAGGGCCACGGTCTGGTCGGGTGTGGCGTCGGTGGTGAAGTCCAGGTCGGGGGAGGTCCGCCCCAGGAACAGGTCGCGCACGGGACCGCCCACAAGGGACAACTCGTGGCCGGCGTCCACGAAGCGCTGCCCGAGCTCCAGGACCACCGGATCCACCTTGAAGTCGACAGTGTGGGTATCAATCTTGTGATGTGCGTGCGACATAGTTCCTTAAGCTTGGCAGAAACCAGCGCCGCGGCAGTCCAAAAAAGCATCCGGATCCGCGCTGGTTGGCGTTCCCCGGCGGAAAGTACGTCATATCCCGTCCATGTTGGTGTCATGTTCCGGTCATCACCGGAGGGCAACAGTCGTTAGAGTGGACTCCATGGCCCATCCAGTACCGAGCGCTCCAGGCAGGAGGACGAACGCACCGTTGCCATCGGCAATCGGGGCGCACGTTGCCCCTGCCCAGCAGTCGGCACCGGCGTCGCTGCCCACGGTTGAGGAAGTCTCCGCCGGCGGCGTCGTGGTGGACACGTCCGACGCCGAACTGAGGGTGGCGATTATCGCCCGCCTTAACCGGGGTGGCCGGCTGGAGTGGTGCCTGCCGAAGGGCCATCCGGAGGGCAAGGAAAACAACGAAGAGGCCGCGGTCCGGGAAATTGCCGAGGAAACCGGCATCGAGGGCGTCATCCTGGCCCCGCTGGGCAGCATCGACTACTGGTTCACCGTCAGCGGGCACCGGGTGCACAAGACCGTGCACCATTACCTCCTGCGCGCCACCGGCGGCGAACTCACCATTGAGAACGATCCGGACCAGGAGGCCGTGGACGTCGCCTGGGTGCCCATCCAGGAGCTGGCACGGAAGCTGTCCTTCCCCAACGAACGCCGTATCGCCGACCTCGCCCGCGAAGTCCTGCCGGGACACCTCTAAGCCCGGACGCCGCCGTCGTCATTGCGGTGTTAAGTGCCCGCGGGTGAGACGATGAAGTCGATGTCAGCTACCAACTTTCCTTCCGACCGGTCCGGCCGGCCCGATGACGCGGCACCCGATGGCGTGCCCCCTGAGCCGGCGGCGCCGGACATCGCCCAGCCCGCAGCAGCGGGCGTCAGCGAGACGCGTTCCAGTGCCATCATGGCTGCGGGCACGCTCGTGTCGCGCTTCCTGGGCTTCGGCAAGACCTGGATGCTGGGTACCGCTTTGGGTCTTGGCTCAACGGTCAATGACACCTTCATCAACGCCAACAACCTGCCCAACCTGATCTTCCTGCTGGTGGCCGGCGGCGTGTTCAATGCCGTGCTGGTGCCGCAGATCATCAAGGCCAGCAAGGCTCCTGACAGGGGAGCGGACTACATTAGCCGGCTGCTGACGCTGGCGGTCCTGCTCCTGTTCGGCCTGACGGCCTTGGTCACCCTGGCGGCCCCGGCAGTGATCGAGCTGACCACCCAGGGCTACTCGCCGCAGCAAAAAGCCCTGGCGGTCACGTTCGCGTTCTGGTGCCTGCCGCAGATCTTCTTCTACGGCCTTTACGCCCTGCTTACCCAGGTGCTGAACGCCAACGGCGCGTTCGGCCCTGCCATGTGGGCCCCCATCCTGAACAACCTGGTGGCAATTGCCGGCCTGGGCATGTTTATTTGGATCTTCGGCACCAACGAGTTCAGCCGCCACACCATTGACAACTGGGGTGCCACGGAAACCCTCCTGGTGGCGGGGTTCTCCACCATCGGTGTGCTGTCCCAGACCGCCATCCTGCTGGTCCCGGTCTTCCGCCTCAAGCTCGGACTCCGTCCAAGGTTCGGGTGGCGGGGCGTAGGACTGGGCCACGCTGCCCGGTTGAGCATCTGGACGCTCCTGACGGCCGCCGTCGGGCAGCTCGCCTTCCTGTACGTCATGCGCATCGCCACCATCCCCGGCGCGGAACGCATCCGGCTGCAGGAGGCGGGGGACCCGTCCGCCTCAACGCTTCCAGGCAACGCCGTCCTCGAGGTCGCCAGCCAGCTGTACCTGCTCCCACACTCCATCATCGCCCTGTCCCTGGCCACGGTCCTCTTCAACCGCATGACACGGGCGTCGCAGGACGGCAACCGTGCTGAACTGCGCGATGCACTCTCGCACGGGCTGCGGACCATGGCCGTGGCCACCGTTTTCGGCGCCCTGGCACTGTTCGCCCTGGCCGGTCCGCTGGGCATGTTCTTCTCCGGCGGACTGCGCCAAGACGGCGTCATGCTGGCCCAGACGCTCACCATCCTGGCCCTCAGCACGCCGTTCATGAGCGCCAACTTCATGATGTCCCGCGTCTTCTACGCCAACGAGGACGCGCGCACTCCCTTCTACGTGCAGCTGCTCCTCGCGGTGGTGTACGTGGCCGGTGCGTTCGCCATCCAGTTCCTGCCCGTGGGCCGGATCATCTACGCCATCGCCGTCCTTTATATGGTGGGCAACATCCTCTCCGTGATCATCAGCGCGTTCTTCCTGCGGCGCATGCTGGGCAGCCTCGACGGGCCGCGGATCGCCAACTCCTACATCCGCATGGGGTACGCGGCCCTGGGCTCGGCCATTACCGGCGCCGGTGCCCTGTGGCTGATGGGCAGCTACAACCCGGACGGCTTCGCATGGAGCGGCCGCCTCCAGGCACTGGTGACCGTTGCCGTGGCAGGACCCGTCATGCTGGCCGTCTACTTCCTGCTGCTGCGGCTGTTCCGGGTCTCCGAGCTCAGCGACATGCTCCGGCCGCTGCTGGGCCGGCTTGGCCGCGGTGGCCCTGCCCCTGCCCCCGATGCCGGGGACACGCCGTCGCCCGCTTCTGCTGAAGGTTCCTCCGGCCATCGTCCTGAACGGGCCACCACCTCCGTGGACACCGGCCTCATCCCAAGGATCTCCGGTGAGTTCGACGCCGTCTCCTTCCGTGCGGGACCGGATCCGCAGCGGGGCGCCCGCCGGCAGGAAACGCACGACGGCGGCACCCGGCAAGGTGCCGATGGAGGCTACCTGCCGGGCGAGGACCAGCCAAGCACAGCCCGTGGCGGCCTGCTCAGCGAACAGATTCCGCTTCCCGGCCGTCGGACCTACCAGGGCAAAGCCGGCGAGAACCCGTATTTCAACAGCCGGCGCAAGCGTAAAAAGTGACCCGGGTGTGGCCCCGCGCCCGTCTTCTCCGCAGTCGCCCGGGGCGGATCGGCTAGGATCGAACAGGTACAGGGGTAGTTGCAGTCAGGGTTGGCCGTGCGCGGCGCCTGAACGGCGGTTGCGTCATCGAGGCCGGCGATCCCGGACAGTCTAGGAGGAACACGTGTCCAACCCGATCGATGTCGGATCAGTACTGGGCGGCCGTTACAAGGTCACCGCCACAGTGTTGGCCTCGCATGACCACGATCTGGTGCTGGACGGTGTGGACCAGGTCCTCAACCGCCCGGTCAGTATCCTGGTTGCCGGGCCGGAGAACACGGAACAGGTTGCCCAGAGCGCCCGCGAAGTGGCCACCGGCGAACGCCCCGGCACCGTGCAGGTCCTGGACCTTGGCGTGACAGAGGACGCCACCTACCTGATCACCAACCACACGTCTGCCGCGGACCTGCTGGACCTGGTGGTTACCCCGAATCCGCCCTACGTTGAGCCCTTCTTCACGGACACCCTGGGCAGTGAAATCTTTGGCCAGCCGCGGTCCCACGAACCCGAACCGTACGACGAGGAAGACCACGTCGAGGCCGGGTACATCAACTACGGTGATTCGCGCCCCAGCCAGGTTGATCCGTACCGTGGCGCTCCCGCTGTTCCGCCGCGGCCTTCCGTTCGTCCCGCCGCACAGCAGCCTTCGCAGCAGCCCGCGTCCCAGCAGCCCGCCTCCAACGGCCATCGCGGCGCCGGAGCTGCTGCGGGTGCAGCCGCGGGTGTCGCTGGTGCAGCCGCTGCTGCCGGTGCCGCTGCTTCAAAGGCAGGGACGGGAGCCTCCCGCGTGGACCCCGATGCCACTGCCGCCCAGCCGGTAGCCAACCGTGCCCCTGCGCCAACTGGGCGCGCAGGCTCCGCAGAGGCAGACACGGGCCCCACCGATACGGCGGCCGTCGGCAGCACCGAGGCGCAGCCCGCAGCCGAACAGCGCAAGCCGAAGGTTTCCCTGTGGTCCGAGGACGATTACGCACAGGTAGAGGACCAGGACCGCTACGAGGAAGCCGACGAAGACCAGCACGAAACGCGGCCGGTCAAGGGCAAGTCTGCCCTGTTCGCCCGTGCGGCGGCTCCCGCTGCCGCGGGAGTCTCCTTTGCTGACCGGGACGACTACGACGATGACCGGGATGAATCCAAAAACCAGCCCCGCTCCATGCGGTGGCTGGTTGGAGGTTTGCTGGCCGTAGTGTTGATCGCCGGCCTGATTTTCGCTGTCACCAACCTGGGCAGTCTCTTCAGCTCTGAACCGCAGGCGCAATCAACGGCTGCACCGGCAGCCAGCACCACCGCACCACAGCCGTCCGCCCCTGCAACCCAGGCAGCACCCTCCAAACCCCCGGTTGTTCCGCCGGTCATCGAGAGTGTCAGCCGGCAGGGTAACTTCGACTTCGCCGCCACATTCGACGGCGACTTGATCAAGGCGTACGACGGCAATGCCGCAAGCTACTGGTCTGACATGGAGTTCGCCACGGAGAACTGGGGTGGCCTTGCCCCCCAGGGGGTTCCGCTCGTGGTGAAGCTGAAGAGCGCGTCCACCGTCTCTTCCATCACGCTCTCCCAGCTCGGGGGATCGGGCGGCAACATCAGCGTGTACACGAATGACCGGCCCACCACGGACGGTGCCAAGCTGGTTGGAACCAACAGCTTCACTTCCACCGACCTGAACATGCCCCTCCCGGAGCCGGTGCAGGCACAGTATGTGATTGTGTCCATCAATTCACTGCCCAAGTTGGCGGCTCCCAAGACCCGTTACGGCTACGGCCTCCGGCTGGCTGAGATCAAGGTCCAGTAGGACGGAGGCCCGGAAGGGCTTTACGACTGCGCATATTACTTCCGGGAGCGAGCCAGCCTGGGCGGGAATGTAGTCTGGAAAGAACGTGCCCTGCCCGCGACGGCTCGTCTTTCAACCTGGCGGTAATCTGCCTTGCTGGGGCACTGGAATATTCAGCACACGGACACAGTTGTGCCATGTGGCCGGCCTCCACGGGGAGGCGAGTCGAACAAGGAAGAGGTTCACGCTCCAGTGACCATGGAAGAGAAGACGGCGACGGATGTTCGCGACGTCATCATTGTGGGCTCGGGCCCGGCGGGATATACGGCAGCCGTCTACACCGCCAGGGCGGACCTTAAGCCGCTGCTGTTGGCCGGGTCGGTGACTGCCGGCGGCGAGCTGATGAACACCACGGATGTGGAGAACTATCCCGGTTTCCCCGAGGGAATCATGGGGCCGGACCTGATGGAAAACTTTGAGAAGCAGGCCGCCCGTTTTGGGACGGAAATCCAGTTTGAGGATGTAACCGCCCTGGAGCTGGAGGGACCAGTCAAGACAGTCACCATCGCCACGGGGGAGACCTTCAAGGCGAGGGCCGTCATCCTCTCCACCGGCTCCGCGTACCGTGAGCTGGGGCTGCCCAATGAGAAGCGGCTCTCCGGTCATGGTGTTAGCTGGTGTGCAACCTGCGACGGTTTCTTTTTTAAGGATCAGGACATCGCTGTCATCGGCGGTGGCGACTCTGCCATGGAAGAAGCCCTCTTCCTCACAAAGTTTGCGAAATCAGTAACGGTCGTCCACCGTCGCAACACGCTCAAGGCTTCCAAGATCATGGCCGACCGCGCGCTGGCCAACGAAAAGATCCGTTTCATCTGGAACAGCACTGTCGATGATGTGCTGGGGGCAGACAAGGTCACGGGACTTCGGTTGAAGAACCTTATTGACGGTAATGAGTCCGAACTCGCTGTTACAGGTGTCTTCGTGGCTATCGGCAACGACCCGCGGACCGACCTCGTCAAGAACGTGCTGGCCCTGACACCGGAGGGGACCATCGCAGTGGAGGGGCGTAGCTCCAAGACAAGCCTTCCCGGCGTGTTTGCTGCTGGTGACGTCGTTGATCCCACCTACCGCCAGGCCATCACCGCCTCTGGTTCCGGTTGTGTGGCAGCAATTGATGTTGAACACTATCTGGCAGACCTGCCGGCATAATCCGCGCACTGTTATCCGAAGAGAAAGATAGGCTATGAGCAACGCTAAAGATGTAACTGACGCAAGTTTCGGCACTGACGTTTTGTCGGCCGAGAAGCCGGTAATCGTGGATTTCTGGGCGGAATGGTGCGGCCCCTGCCGCAAGCTGGGCCCCATCCTGGATGAGATTTCCGTCGAGTACGGCGAGAAGGTGGACGTGGTCAAGGTAAACGTTGATGACAACCCCGCGATTGCCGCGGAGTACGGAATTACTTCCATCCCTGCCGTCTACCTTTTCCAGGGTGGCGAGGTGAAGAGCACTGTCATCGGCGCCAAACCCAAGCAGTTCTTCGAGAAGGAATTCTCGGACGTTTTGTCCTAGGCTCAAAGGCCCGTTCTGAACACGGGTCTGCAGGAGAGCGGCCATCGCCTGGAGGCGATGGCCGCTCTTTCTGTATCCTGGTTTGCATGGCCGTCTTTCTATGAGAGGGTGCGTGCTGCGCTGCGGCGTCGCTTGTAACTGCGGAGTAACTAGCAAGGGGGACACTTGTTTCACGTGAAACACGCTTGCTGGAGACGGCCGGGCGACTTGGTTCCGAGCGGCGAGGCGTACTTCCGGATGAGAACAGCTCCAGCCCATGCACTAACAGCAGAAACAATTAGACGCCAGCCATACGCGTATCTTCGCAGTGACTGATCGCTTAGGACCCACGGCTGAACTGGGAGCAGGAGTGCCAAAGCCTATTTGCCCTGCACGGAATAACCGCGACCAAGCCTAGGCTTAGGCCTACAGCAACCGGGATTGCGAAGGTGTTTCACGTGAAACGCCGCCGCGCGAGGACGCATCCTCTTCTTTCAAGGCCAGACACCCAGTACGCGATGTTGGGTCTACCCTCGAGGGCATCGCAGGTCTGCTTAGCTGACTAGGTTCCCAGGAGTAGTAGACGATCCCTTCATTGAGTACAGGTCTGCACTGCCGAGGGATCCACGTGGAGTAATTATCGCGCCTCTCACTTACTGCTTACGGCACGTTCCGAGTCAAATTCCCCAATCTGGAGGGCGGCTTGCATCGAGTGCCATCCTTACGGCGATAAAGCCAAGCGGAACCAGGACCAGAACTTGCCTCACCATGATCCCGCCTACAAGAACATGCTCCGCGTTTAGTAGTCAGGGCCATTCGACAAACTGTCATCCTCGGAAGGAGCCATGTGGTCAAAAACCGGGTAGTCCACAGTTAAAGATTTTCCAGTGGCCAGTCTGTTCATGGGATGCCAAGTTGTTGCAGGTGCCTCAAGCTCTGAAGGGTGAAGCCTTATGGCGCCTGTGCGGCTTCGCGCGAGCTCGACCGGACCGGTGACGGACATGCCGCATGGCTGGCTATTCGTCCCGCCCAGCGCAGAACCTTCCACCCGATGCGTTTTGCTGCCACGCGCACTACCTGGTTCCCGCGCTGTTCGGAATTTCACCAACGCCGAGCGTGCCGTGACCTCCAATGCCCCTCAGAGGGCTCAAACCCCTTCCATGACAGGGAAGGAGTCTAGGGCAACGTCCAAGTGGTGGAAGCCCAGGCGCAGGGGTCATGGAATCAGTACGCCTGATGTGTTTCACGTGAAACGTTTTGCGTGATAGCCCGATACTGCCAGGCATCATCTGACAACGAGGACAGCCGGCCAGTAGGTGCTCATGGAACAACCGTGTCGGCTCCTGGATGTTTCACGTGAAACGCTCCGTGCGGGTCCCTCATGCGCGCATTGTGACATCAGGGTCGCTTGCGGCATTGAGGCATCCACTCGGGTAGGACCTGCCTTTTTGTCGGTCGCGCTTCACTCCGGCATAGGGGCGGTTATTCGTGTTGTCCTGGACAACGCCGCCTATAGACGTTTCCTGCGTGCTTCCTCAGGGATACACGCGGAGATATGTGCCCATACAGAGCCCCCACCTGGCGGCACCGAGATCCACCGCGAATGACTCGTGGACCCCATCCTGACATCGGCCTGGGACTTCATCCAGTAATTTTGGAAATGCGGGTATGACTATAGGAACTCCCATCGATTTCCATGCCGTACTCCCAGTTTCGCAGGCACCTCGCTCCATCGCTAACTACGTGGTGACTACCTAGTCGCTGCCCAGCAACGGGACGCTGTGAAGAGGCAACCCGCCGCCGAGCAGCTGTAGCCGCAGGCCCTCTACGAGCGATCTACCCCGAATTGTCGCCCGCCCCGAAGGAGATGACATAGAAGGGTTCGGCTCCACACGACAGGGGACAGCAACGTTTATCCCCACCGTTATCCACAAGGGAGTGTCTTTCTATCCACACAGTTATCCACAGGCTATCCGGCCGCCCTCTTGCGGCTACGTCGAATGCTGAGCCGACTTTATCGGAGTGGCGCAGCCCTCGACGCATGCACAGCGATGCTCAACTGCACCTACGCACTGGGCGGGACTGGACAAATCCTTACACTATTGTATTGTTACTCAGCTCCGTGAGGTTGCCGAGACCACAGGCTCCGCCTTGCAGGGCCGACCAAGAGTGCGTTTCACGTGAAACAATGCCGCACGGTCACCTCAGTCTTTCGGTAGCTGCGCAACACTCGAATTATGTTCCGGCGCTTGTGAGCGCGACCGAGCCCGACGCGGGCGATATCGTAGCGCCGTAATCCACAAAGTTATCCACAGCGTTATCCACGCGCCCTAGGGGAGTGTGATGCACATGGTGGTAGGGGATAGAGATACCACCGCCGGGCGGAATCAGGTCCTTCCATTGGAGTACATAGTCCTTCGCAACGGTGCCAGACGTACGGAGCGAATTGCATGGGGTCCTTCTTGCACTGCAACACTTACAACAGAGCCGCTGCGCGGAACGAACTGTGCGCGACGAAACGTGTTGACCCGCCCTGCCGTTGCACCCACTCCGCGGCATCAGTGGCAGCGACAGAATCCCGTGTATGAGCCGAATCAAGCAAGACCAGGTCGAATCAGGGGACTGCGCCCCTAACAGTGCTGCTTGGTCTGGGGTTTCAAGGCACCGCAGACCGACTACGCGAATTATCGAGCGAGCTGCCCCAGTCACGTCATCTACCCGACGCTTGGCCCCTGCCCCAGTTGCTGCAGAGCCGGATCGGATGGCGCGTCATACACACAAGAACACTCGTGTTCACGGTGGTCGATACGAATGGTTAGTAGGAGTGTAAGGCCAGAGGCACGACTGCCGGCGATGGCTCCTCGCGCCCTCTGACGGAGAGATCAGCCGCACAAGTGGGTGGGCTGTGCCCCATAAAGATGCCCGACACCAAGGCACTGCTCCGTACTGAATGCTCTCAGTGGCCGAGGAGGAGCCTACGCGATATCCGTGGAGTCTACGGTTCCCTTAGCTGGTACGGCGGGTGAACGCTCCTGACTAGCTCGAACGACAGGTGGGCGCTTCCTGAAGCGCAGGGGAGCGTTTCACGTGAAACATGTGCTCAGTTGCCTCCGACGTCCACCTGACAGGAGGGAGCTGGGGCTCTTGTATTCAACAAGATCCCTATCAGACATGGGACCCGTACCGTGGTTTTCTGAGTACCGCTTTGGGTATCTGCCCTCGCTACTACTTGCCCAGCGACAAGAGGTACTACACGTGTTTCACGTGAAACTTCGGCTGGGCGTCACCCCACCTTGCCCGTGTCCACACTGCTTGTTGCGAAGACTCTCAACCGGGAGGAAACACAGTCGCGAGGACCTTTACCACTGCGATCATGCAGCGGATCAAAGACCCACGGGGTAATGGTCAATCCGACGTCCTCACGTTCCACTAAGCTCCGCACGAAGCGCCCGTGGAAGCACACGGATACGTAGGAGAGGTGAGGATGGGTGCGGTCTGGGGCTGCGCGCAGTCGTACTTTGCTCTGCGACAGACGATGCTTACCCAAATACACCTTGTGCGGTCCCGGACCTGGTAAGCGCTCGGAGTCGCTCGTAGCATCCGAAAGTGCGGTGTGTACTGAGGCCGATACCAGGTTCTCGTTCCGGTTGCAGAATCTAATGCACCGCCATGAATCACCTAGTAGGAACTGTCGACGTTCTAAGCAGCCACCTTCGACTATCTCGTCCTAATCATCTGCATCGCGCGTGGGAATCCAAGGCATAACGCCTAGTACGCTCAAGCAGCGCCAGACAAGTGGACACACAAACAACAGAGAAGTACGTAAACGCAAACGGTCATCGACGACTCCCGGAAACTCATGGTTGCTCCCGTGGTGCGTGTCGGAAGCGGCCTGATGGTGGGCAGGACGTATGGCTTCCGGCCGCTGACTCATGAGATGTACACCCACTTGGAAGGCGGCGTGCCTGTTTCACGTGAAACAGTGGCGAGGTGAGCGTTTCACGTGAAACACCAAGGATCTGCACCGGCAGGCAGGCTCTTGCGAGACAAGGCCCACCGATATCCCTTATCCGTCCTTGAGTCCAGTGACGCGGCAATGGACCCCAGTGTGCACTCGGCGCAGGAGAATGCACGTTGAAAGCGGCGCTGGGGACCTAATCGCAGGGAAAGGGCAAGGGAAAATCTCAGCAGGGAAGATGCCTCCTCCTAGACAGCCGCATGCGGGGAGCCCGGACAGTCGAACGACATCATCCCAGTACCAGGTTGGCCCTCTTGACCGCTTACTCCGCCTGAAAGCATGGTCGACGTTAATCTGCCTCCCATCAACAACCAGCCCTAAGCCTGCTTTGCACAAGCGACAACAATATAGGGAGACAATCTGCGCCCAAATGACCGCCGGCCACTAAATCATGGTTTTCGAATTCACACAACAATGAAAAAGGCCCGATTTACGAAGAATCGGGCCTTTCCTACCGCGGACTAGTTGCTCGAATCCGGAGCCAAGACATCCATAATGCGGTTCAAGTCCTCAACACTGGCGAACTCGATGCTTACCTTGCCCTTTCTCACACCGAGCGAGATCTTGACGTTCGTATCAAGGCGATCGGAAAGCGAGGAAGCCAAGAAGTCCAGACGTTCATGCCGGGCCCCAGGGCGCGGAATGTTGTTCTTTGCGGGCTTCGCAGGATCTTGGTACAGCGCCGCCGCCTCTTCCGTGGCGCGCACTGACATACCCTCTGCAACAATCCTCTGTGCTAGCCGTTCCATGGCGGCAGCATCAGGCAGCGACAGAAGGGCACGTGCGTGGCCTGCGGAGAGGACGCCGGCGGCTACCCGCCGCTGCACCAACGGGGGGAGCTTCAGCAGGCGGAGAGTATTGGACACCTGCGGCCTCGAACGGCCAATGCGGTCCGCCAATTGCTCGTGGGTGGTCCCAAAGTCCTCCAGGAGCTGCTGGTAAGCTGCGGCCTCTTCCAGCGGGTTCAGCTGGCTGCGGTGGAGGTTCTCGAGCAGGGCATCGCGGAGAAGGTCATCGTCAGTCGTATCGCGAATGATGGCAGGAATGGTTTCGAGCCCGGCGGCCTGGACGGCGCGCCAGCGTCGTTCGCCCATGACCAACTCGTAGGGTTCGCTACCTGCTTCGGTTGATGTGCGAACCACAATCGGCTGGAGCACGCCGATTTCGCGAACCGAGTGAACCAGCTCGGCCATGTCGTCCTCATCGAAGACATTGCGGGGCTGCTTCCGGTTCGGATGGATGTCGGATACCGGAATCTCGGCGAAGCGGGCACCGGGAACTTCCACCAGCTCGACGCCCGAGCCGGCGGCCGCATCCTGAGCTGGCTCCTCGTTGGGTACCACCTCTACCGGATTTGAAACTTCCGGATCTTCCACGCTGGCAGAGGGTTCGGCATCAGCCTTTGATCCCGCTGCGGGGGATTTCCTGGTTGGAGCCTTCTTTGCCGGAGCGGGAGCAGCCGCGGAGGCGGGCTTCTTATCATCACTGCTCTTGTCGGCGCCGGCCTTGGGCGCAGCTGCTTTGCCTGAAGAAGGCGGGGTGGACGAGCCTGCTGCTTCCTTGCCCTGCGTTCCGGTGACTGCTGCCACTGCAGGCTGCTCCGTAGGTTCGGTTTTCCTGCGTCCCTCCGGGAAGAACAGATCAACAGGCCGCGATACCGCCCCACCGTTGCCGGACCCATTGGTTGCAGCGGAACTTGGAATCAGCGCGCCAAGACCGCGGCCTAGGCCCCGTCGCTTCTCGCTCATGGGTAAATCCCTCCAGTGGTAGAGCCGGGCTGGGCCTTGCTCCGTGCGTTGCGGTATTGAAGATTCTAGCGTTCCGCTATTTCAGCGGCGGCTTCCAAGTAGGACAAGGCACCACTTGAGGACGGATCGTATGTCATGACCGTCTGCTGGTAGCTGGGCGCTTCGGAGATCCGGACTGACCGTGGAACTACGGCCGAGAGGACCTGTTTGGGGAAGTGCTGGCGTACCTCCGCAGCCACCTGGGCAGCGAGGTTGGTTCGGCCGTCGTACATGGTGAGCAGGATCGTCGACACAACGAGGTCCGCGTTGAGGTGCTTCTGAATCATTTCGATATTCTTGAGGAGCTGGCTCAGGCCCTCCAGCGCATAGTACTCGCACTGAATGGGGATCAGTACCTCACTGGCGGCGCAGAAAGCATTGACTGTCAGCAGGCCCAAGCTGGGCGGGCAGTCGATGAACACATAGTCCAGCCGCTCCTCGCCGTTCTTCTCGCGTTCCTTCGCGTAGACGTCAATGGCCCGGCGCAGCCTCTGCTCGCGCGCCACTAGGGACACCAGCTCAATCTCGGCCCCTGCAAGGTGGATCGTGGCCGGCGCGCAGATGAGTTTTCCGATATCCGGGCAGGGGGCTACGACATCGGCCAGAGGGACGTCGTTGATCAGGACGTCGTAGATGCTGTCCACGTCCGCGTGATGCTCAATGCCCAAGGCAGTGGAGGCATTGCCCTGGGGATCGATGTCGATGACCAGCACATTAAGTCCGGCGGCTGCCAAGGCGGCGGCGATGTTGACCGTGGTGGTGGTCTTGCCTACTCCGCCCTTCTGGTTGGACACCGTAAAGATGCGGGTCTTTTCAGGGCGGGGGAGTTGTCGTCCCACTAATCGCTCACGGCGCTTCGTTTCATGGGCAAGTTCCCGTGCGATGGGGCTGGAATCATCGATTGCGTCGATGACGTTGGATCGACCGTTTGCGGTTGTTTCACGTGAAACTGCATTACCTGAGGCAGCAGAAACACCTGCTTTCGGGTGATTGCCACCCCGGGCGGGAGCCATGCCGACTCCGGCAAGCCCGGACCCAGCGACAGAACGTGCCGACCCCAAAGACACAAACGGCGGGATCCGTTGTGCGGAGGCTTCACTACTCGTCACTGGGGCACTCTCACTCTCGTTCAGCCAATTTTGCTGCCGTTGTCTAGCCTAACTGCTCCTGCCTGCTGACAGCCGTCAGCGGGCCCGGGTCAGGACTTCTTTTGGGACTTGTTCACCACGATGCGAACCACGGTAGTGGGCTCCTCGAGGAGGTTGTCACCTACGGTCAGTACCGAGGTCTCAACGCCACCCAGCTTACGGATGGTCTTGGCCGCCTTCTCAATTTCCTCACCGGCGCTACGTCCTTTGATGGCCACCACTTCTCCGTGGCCGCCGAGGAGCGGGATGGTTAGGCCGGCCAGGTTGGTCAAGGCCGATACGGCACGGGCCGTCACCACGTCAGCCTCCACGTGCCCTACCGCCAACTCAGCGCGTGTGCGCATGACCGTGACGTTGTCCAGGCCAAGGTCGTCCACCACTTCCTGAAGCCAGATCACGCGCCGCTCCAGCGGCTCAATGAGCGTCAGCTCAAGATCCGGGCGTGCGATGGCCAGGCACAAGCCAGGCAGTCCGGCGCCGCTTCCGACGTCGGCAACATGGCTTCCCTGGGCAATCTCGCTTTCGATGACTGCACAATTGAGCACGTGGCGGCTCCACAGCCGGGGAACCTCCCGCGGCCCGATCAAGCCCCGTTCGGTTCCAGAGGAGGCCAAATGCTCCACGTAGCGCTTGGCGAGGTCCAGCCGGTCGCCGAAGATTTTCTCAGCAGCGCGAAGTTCTGCTGCCGTGATGTCAACCATGGTTACTGGGTCAGCTTCTCTAGTCCGCGGAAACAACGATGTGGCGTCCGGCGCCTTCGCCCTCGGACTCGCTCACCAGGCCGAGATCGGCCACGGCGTCATGCACAATCTTGCGTTCGTAGGCGCTCATCGGTTCCAGCGCCACCGACTTGCCGGTTTCCTTCACTGACGCTGCCGCGTCTTCGGCAATCTTCTGCAGGTGGCCGGTACGCTCCTGCCGGTAGCCGTTGATGTCCAGGACAAGCCGGGAACGGTTTTCCGTGGCCGACAGGACTGCCAGCCGCGTCAGTTCCTGGAGCGCTTCAAGGACCTCGCCGTCTTCGCCAACCAGGCCTTCGAGTCCTTCGGCTTCCTCGTCGGCGACGATGGAGATGTAAGTGCGGCCGTTGCGGACCTCGATGTCGATGTCGCCGTCGATGTCGGCGATGTCCAGCAATTCCTCCAGGTAGTCGGCAGCGACGTCCCCCTCTTCTTCGAGGCGGCTGACGGCGGAAACCTTGGCGGCGGAAGCATCCTGGTTCACGGAAGCGTCCTGATCTTCGATTTCTTCAGAAAAGGCGTGCTCGGTGCTCTCGGCAGACATTACTTCTTCTTCCTGTTCTTGCGCTGGGGCTGGACGCGCTGTCCCTTGATCTCAACTGCGGCAGCCGCGGCGGCATCGGCGTTGGCTGATTCGTCCCGCTTGCCGCCCAGGACGGAAAGTGCCGGCAGGCCCTTGGCGGCACGGCGTTCGGCGAGGGCCTTGGCTGCGGGGGATCCCGGCGTCGGCATGCGGCGGATGACGAAGAACTGCTGGCCCATGGTCCAAAGGTTGGTGGTGGTCCAGTAGATCAGGACACCGATGGGGAAGTTGATGCCACCCACGCCGAAGACGATGGGCAGGATGTACAGCATCATCTTCTGCTGGCGCATGAACGGGCTGGCCATGGCTTCTTCAGACATGTTCTTGGCCATGATCTGCTTCTGGGTAATGAACTGCGAAGCCGTCATGGCCAGGATCATCACGATCGAGAGCACCACCACAGCGACGTTGCCTGCCCCGCCGTGCAGCAGGGCTGCGGACAAGGGCGCGCCGAAGATGCTTGAGGCGTCGAACTCGACAACCTGTTCGTGGCTCATGGCACCGATGCCGGCGCCCTGGTCCTTGGCCTGCGAGATCCCCGACAGCACCTGGAAGAGTGCAAAGAAGAACGGCATCTGGATCAGCATGGGAAGGCACGCGGAGAACGGGTTGGTCCCGTGTTTCTTGTACATGGCCATCTGTTCCTGGGCCATGGCCTGGCGGGACAGCTGGTCCGTCTTGCCCTTGTACTTTTCCTGCAGCTTCTTCAGGTCAGGCTGCAGGAGCTGCATGCCGCGCTGCGCCTTGATCTGCTTGACGAACACGGGGATGAGGGCGGCACGGATCACCAGCACCAGCCCGATGATGGCCAAGGTCCAGGTCCAGCCATTCTCCGCGGGCATGCCAATGGCGCTGAGCCCGTCGTGGAACGCCACCATGATGAACGAAACCAGCCACTTGAACGGGGCGATTATTGTTCCAAAGATGTCCATACTTATCCCTATTCGTCAGGCCGCACTGCGGCCTTGTTCATCAGTCCGATCAACCCGGTAGATGTCCGGATTGTTCAGCACAACAATTGTGGGGGTCCGGCCTTCCGGCCATTCCCGGCGGCCGGCGGGGACGTGGTCCACTCCGCCGGCGTTCCATGGGTGGCAGTGGCCAAGGCGCCGGGCTGCCAGCCAAGTTCCCTTGACGGCGCCATGGACGGTGACCGCTTCAAGGGCATACGCCGAGCATGAAGGGAAGAATCGGCAGACCGGACCGTACAAGGGAGAAACCACCTTGCGGTAGGCCATCAGCAGAAGAATGAGGAGGTTCCGGGGCAGGTCCCAGAGGAACCTCCCGACGGCGGCCAACAGCTTGCGGGAATGGGCGACGACGGCAGTGGCGTTAGGCACGCGTTGTCCCCTCCTGTGTTGTACCGGCCGAACCTTTGGCGGCAGCCCGTGAAGGGCGGCCAGCCAGCCGGTTCAGCGCAGATCCCAGTGCAGCGTTGTAGTCCGCCAGCAGCTGGTCCCAGCTGGCGGTGGCAGACGCAGGAAGCGCCCGCACCACGATGGCGAGCCCCGTACCGTGCTCGCGCAGCGATGCAGCAGCTGCTTCTCTCAGTCTCCTCTTAACGAGGTTCCTGACCACAGCGTTCCCTACACTCTTGGAAACAATGAACCCGATCCGGCTGGGTTCGTCGGCAGCAATGGCTGCCGCATATAACACTACGTTCCGGCGCCCATTGCGGACACCGGAACGTACAGTTGTTGAAAAATCGGTCGAGGTCCTCAGGCGGTTGCGGGCGGCCAGCACCTTAAACTCGCAAGGGAATGTCTACCGACGAGCCAGTTATTTAGGCCGACAGTTCGGTGCGGCCCTTGCCACGACGGGCTGCCAGGATGGCGCGGCCGGCACGGGTACGCATACGAAGGCGGAAGCCGTGCTTCTTGGCTCGACGGCGGTTATTCGGCTGAAAAGTCCGCTTGCTCACGTTAGTTACTCCAGTGGATCAAAGGTGCGCCCACCCGATCAGTATGGGGAAGAACTGGCCGACGCTAAGTTTTGTATATGCACGCTTCCCCCGACTGGCCAGGCGCACTGCGACTGGAAAGTTCAAATGGGGCCAAAAAGCGGACACAAAGGACTTCACAACGTTAGGGCAATCCGCAGGCCGGAGTCAAACCGGAAGGTCCCTCTCCGACTGTCCCCAACTGTGCCTAAGTATCCCCAACAGCCTGTGGATGAAGTGGCTCACAGGGCCATCCGGAGAACCACAACGGTGTAATTATCCACAGCCGGATAGCCAGCTATCTTCTAGGCTTTTCATCCCCTAGAGTGTCCCAGTAGCCGATTATCCACGGGCTGTGCATAACCCTGTGGATGAAGTTGGGCCAGGACCCTGGTTCCGGACTTGGGCTGCAGGCAATGCAGGCATAGCAAGTTTTGAGGGAACCGATTGATGACAGTAGACGAAGCAAACCACGCCAATACTGTCGGAAGTTCCTGGCGGAGGGTTGTCAGCCTGCTGGAACAGGACCACCGGGTTTCCCCACGACAGCGTGGGTTCGTCATCCTGGCCCAGGCACAGGGGCTCATCGGTTCCACCCTCCTGGTGGCTGTTCCCAACGAGCTCACCCGCGAAGTGCTCCAGACCCAGGTCAAGGAAGCCCTCGACGATGCACTGCATAACGTCTTTTCTGAAGACATCCGCTGCGCCATCGACGTCGACACCGATCTGGTGCCCATTCACGAGGAACCCGAGCCCGTCGTCGAACCTGCTTTCGCCCCCGACCAGGTCATCGAGCAGAAGCCGCAGCCTATGCTCCCCAGCACGTCGCACGAGTTCGGCCGGCTGAACCCCAAGTACGTCTTCGATACCTTCGTGATCGGTTCCTCCAACCGCTTTGCCCACGCCGCCGCCGTCGCGGTCGCTGAAGCTCCGGCCAAGGCTTACAACCCGCTCTTCATCTATGGTGATTCGGGCCTGGGCAAGACCCACCTCCTGCATGCGATCGGCCATTACGCCCGTCGTCTTTACAGCGGGATCCGCGTCCGCTACGTAAATTCGGAAGAATTCACCAACGACTTCATCAACTCGATCCGCGATGACGAAGGCACGAGCTTCAAGACGACGTACCGGAACGTCGATGTCCTGCTGATTGACGACATCCAGTTCCTGGCCGGCAAGGACCGGACGCTGGAGGAGTTCTTCCACACCTTCAATGCCCTGCACAACAACAACAAGCAGGTAGTCATCACCTCGGATCAGCCGCCCAAGCTGCTGGCCGGGTTTGAGGACCGGATGAAGTCCCGTTTCGAGTGGGGCCTGCTGACCGATATCCAGCCGCCGGAACTTGAGACCCGTATCGCCATCCTCCGCAAGAAGGCGCTGAGCGAGGGACTGTCTGCCCCGGACGATGCCTTGGAGTACATCGCGTCCAAGATCTCCAGCAACATCCGCGAACTCGAAGGGGCCCTGATCCGGGTCACGGCATTCGCCAGCCTGAACCGGCAGCCCGTGGACGTGGCCCTCGCCGAGATGGTGCTGAAGGACCTGATCACCGATGACGGTGCCCAGGAGATCACGTCCGCCCAGATCCTGCAGCAGACGGCTGACTACTTCAAGCTGAGCATGGAAGAACTCTGCAGCAAGTCCCGTACCCGGACCCTGGTCACTGCGCGGCAGATCGCCATGTACCTCTGCCGGGAGCTCACTGACATGTCGCTTCCCAAGATCGGCCAGGAGCTCGGCGGCCGCGACCACACCACTGTCATCCACGCAGACCGCAAGATCCGCGAGCTGATGGCCGAGCGCCGTGTGATCTACAACCAGGTGACCGAGCTGACCAACCGCATCAAGCAGCAGCAGCGCGACTCCTGAATCCACACCGCGGCCCGCTCTCTATACCTTATTAACAGGGGCATGTGGATAAGCCTGTGGATACTTAAGGGGACAAGCACGGTTAATGGGCTTAAAACCCTTAAGGCGTCTGTGGATCGTTAAAAATGCGCTTCTGGGTTGTCCCCATCCACACCCTGTTTAAAACCCACGTACGCACACTCGATGAACAGGGCTTAACTGCGGAACTGCGGGGCAGGACCGGGTTATCCACAGTTTCCACAGCAGTTATTAACACTACTAATCCCAAAAAATCGAAATCCCTCAAACAACAAGATCGATGCGCAGGTCCGTCCAGGGGGCCTTCCGGCCCGTGAAGGGCCATGGTGGACTCCCAGGGGATGGGTTAATCCCCGATCTTCCGGCTAAGCTGTCAGCAGCGCTCCCATCCCTGGGTTTTTGTGTGGTTTCCGTCTCCGCGGACCATGCACCAGCCGCGGTGCGCCCAACTTCTTCCGGAGTTTCCCCGTGAAATTCCCGGGTTTACATGGCAGCAGCAATGAAAGGCGGCACCCCTCCGTGAAGTTCAGAGTCGATCGGGACGTCCTGGCAGAAGCCGTTACCTGGACAGCCCGGTCCTTGTCTCCGCGGCCACCAGTGCCTGTCCTCTCCGGCCTGCTCCTGAAGGCCGAAGCAGGAACCGTCAGCCTCTCCAGCTTTGACTACGAGACGTCGGCACGCCTGGAAATCACCGCAGACATCAGGGACGAAGGCACCATCCTGGTCTCCGGCCGATTGCTCGCCGATATCTGCCGCAGCCTGCCGTCCGCTCCTGTGGACGTTGAAACCGACGGCAACAAAGTCACGCTTACCTGCCGCCGCAGCAGCTTCCACCTGGCCACCATGCCCGAAGCCGAATACCCTCCGTTGCCTGCCCTGCCCGCCATCAGTGGAACTGTCCCGGGCGATGCCTTCGCCCAGGCCGTTTCCCAGGTCATCATCGCGGCCAGCAAGGACGACACCCTGCCCATCCTCACCGGAGTGCGGATGGAGATCGAGGATGACCTGATCACCCTTCTGGCCACCGACCGCTACCGGCTGGCAATGCGCGAAGTGCCCTGGAAGCCAGTTACGCCGGGCATCTCCACCAGCGCCCTGGTCAAGGCCAAGACCCTCAACGAGGTTGCCAAGACCCTCGGCAACAGCGGAGACATCAACCTGGCACTGTCCAACGACGACAGCCGGCTAATCGGGTTCGAGAGCGGCGGCCGCACCACCACGTCCCTGCTGGTGGACGGCGACTACCCGAAGATCCGGTCGCTGTTCCCCGAGTCAACCCCCATCCACGCCACGGTCCAGACCCAGGAACTGGTGGAAGCCGTCCGCCGCGTATCGCTGGTAGCCGAGCGCAACACCCCGGTCCGGCTCGCCTTCACTGCCGGGCTGCTGAACCTTGACGCCGGCACCGGTGAGGACGCCCAGGCATCGGAGGAACTCGAAGCCCAGCTGTCCGGTGACGACATCACGGTTGCCTTCAACCCGCACTACCTCACTGAGGGCCTCAGCGTCATCGATACCAAGTTCGTCAGGTTCTCCTTCACCACGGCACCCAAGCCCGCCATGATCACGGCGCAGGCCGATGCCGACGGTGAAGACCAGGATGACTACCGCTACCTGGTAATGCCCGTCCGCCTTCCGAATTAGTCGCCACCCATCGGCTCCCAGCCGCCGCCACTTAGCGCAGAAAAGAGTTCCACCATGCACATTGGACTGATCGGCCTCGGCAAAATGGGATTCAACATGCGCGAACGCCTGCGCAAGGGAGGGGTTGAGGTCACCGGCTACGACCGGAACCCCGATGTCACCGATGCTGCCACCGTCGATGACCTCATCGCTGCCGTACCGGCTCCCAGGATCATCTGGGTCATGGTCCCGGCAGGACCTATCACGGACGCGGTGGTCAGCGAACTCAGCGACAAGCTGCAGCCGGGAGACCTGGTCATCGATGGTGGCAACTCCCGATTTACCGAAGACCAAAAGCACGGCGAACTGCTCGCCGCCAAGGGGATCCACTTCGCCGACTGCGGCGTATCCGGCGGAGTCTGGGGCCTGCAGAACGGCTACGGCCTGATGGCCGGCGGGGACGCAGCCGACATCGAACGCGCCCTTCCGGTCTTTGATGCGCTGCGTCCGGAGGGCGAGAGGGCGGACAGCTTTGTCCATGTGGGCGGCATCGGCGCCGGCCATTACGCCAAGATGGTCCACAACGGCATCGAATACGGCCTGATGCAGGCGTATGCCGAGGGCTACGAACTGCTTGCGGCCAAGGACATCGTTACCGACCTACCCGGCACGTTCCGGGCCTGGCAAAAGGGAACGGTGGTCCGCTCCTGGCTCCTCGACCTTATGGTCAAGGCCCTCGACGAGGACCCGGGCCTGGCCTCAATCGACGATTACGTGGAGGACTCCGGCGAAGGCCGGTGGACGGTGGAAGAAGCCATCGCCAACGCCGTCCCAGCCCCTGCCATTACCGCCGCGCTGTTCGCCCGCTTCGCATCCCGGGAGGACACTTCGCCCGCCATGAAGATGGTTTCCGCGTTGCGCCACCAGTTCGGCGGCCACGCAACCCGTCCCGCCAAGTAGCACCCACCGGGAACCTGCAGCGTTCCCAGAATTGCCGAAAACCGCGTGTATCTGGAACACCTTTCCCTGACCGACTTCCGCAGTTACGCCCAGGTTGACCTTGCCCTGGGCCCCGGCGTCACCGTCCTGGTGGGATCCAACGGCATCGGCAAGACCAACCTGATGGAAGCCATCGGGTACCTGGCCACACTCAGCTCCCACCGGGTCAGTTCCGACGGGCCATTGCTGAGGTTCGGCACGGAACGGGCACTGGTGCGTGCCAGGCTGGTTCGCGGCACCCAGACCACGGTCCTCGAATTGGAAATCAACGCCGGCCGCGCCAACAGGGGACGCATCAACCGCAGCAACCCCGTCCGTGCCCGCGATCTGCTGGGCATCTGCCAGACCGTCCTTTTTGCCCCCGAAGATCTGGCCTTGGTCAAGGGCGATCCGTCCAACCGGCGACGGTTCCTTGACGAGCTGCTGGCCAGCCTCGTTCCGCACCACGCCGCCACCCGCAGCGATTACGACCGGGTCCTCAAACAGCGCAACGCCCTGCTCAAATCGGCCCGTGCGGGACGGTTTACAGCGGCGCACGAGTCAACCCTGGACGTGTGGGACCAGCACATGGCCCGGGCCGGAGCGGAATTGCTGCATGCACGGCTGGAACTGGTGGAACGGCTCCGCCCGCACCTCGCCCGTGCCTATGCGGAACTCACGGACGCGTCCAAGCCCGCTGACGCCACCTACCGTTCAACCCTCCAGAACCAGATGGACGACGACGGCGTCCCGGCCTCCGGTGCCCAGCGCACCACGGACGGAGGTTCTCCAGCGGACCAGGATGACCTGCGGCTTCTCTCCGTCGAACAAGTGACCGAACGGTACGTCCAGGCGTTCGCAGAATCCCGGAAGAAGGAACTTGAACGGGGCATCTCCCTGGTTGGCCCGCACCGGGACGAACTGGAGCTGATGCTCGGCCAGGCTCCTGCCAAGGGATACGCCTCGCATGGCGAAACCTGGTCCATGTGCCTGTCCCTCCGGCTTGCCTCCTACTACGTCATGCTGGACGATGCCCGGACCGGCGGTTCTGCCCCCATCCTCATCCTTGACGATGTCTTTGCCGAACTGGACGTGCAGCGTCGGCGTAAACTGGCGGCAATAGTGTCCGGCGCGGAACAGGTCCTGGTGACCGCCGCCGTCGAGGCCGATATTCCGGAAGAGCTGTCCGGACGGCGGGTGAAGGTCATCCCGGGAGGTATCGATGAGCAGTGAGCAGGGCGGCGGGCTGCAGCCCGGCCGCGAACCTGACCACATCGACGCCCCGCAGGCCGCGCTGAACCGCATGCGCGAAGCTGCGGCCGCCCGGGGCGAAGTCCGGCGGAAAGTGGCGCGGCCGGGTTCCGCGAAGGCCAAGGGCAGCATCCGGGACACCAGGGGCTTCAGCCAGTTCCACGCCACCGGCCGCGACCCGCTTGGCCTGGGAAAGGTCGTTGGCCGGCTGGTCGCGGAACGGGGCTGGACTTCGCCGGTGGCTGTCGGATCCGTCATGGCCGAGTGGGCCACCCTGGTTGGGCCGGAAATTTCAGCGCACTGCACACCCGAAAGCTTCACGGATACCACCCTCCACGTGCGGTGCGATTCCACTGCCTGGGCAACCCAGCTGCGGCTTTTGAGCAGCAGCCTGCTTGAAAAATTTGGCCGCGAATTGGGTGACGGCGTGGTCACCAGCATCCAGGTGCTTGGCCCCTCGGCACCCAGTTGGCGCAAGGGCGGGCGCAGCGTCAACGGGCGTGGGCCGCGGGACACGTACGGATAGTCCGGACGGCAACTCTTGAAACTGCGTCCAAGGCCGTGTAGGGCGCTGTAGGGACCGCGGCGTGTATAGGCACCCGGAGGGCGTACCGCGGGGCCGCCCTAGGCGGGGCCTAGAGCCTCGCATGGCCATATTCGCTGCCGGCGAAGGCCCTGGAATGCGGGGATATGCCCGTGTTCGCGGTAGAATTGACGCAGATAACTGGGCGCGGATGAAACGTTGACTTCAGTCCGTTCTCCGCGCACTTCCCGTGTGTGGAGCGTGGACCACCAAACGTCAGCAAGTCACCGGCGCCATAAGTTTGTGCCTGTTGGCGGGTGGATTTCCCCTGGGGAGAGAAACCGGCCGGCCATCATCGAGAACAGAGGAGTCGCAGCGCCTGTGGCTAACGACAATACAGATATTCTGGCAGCAGATACAGCAGTCGAGGATGGCCGCACCCCTGATACTCCACCTGCGGCAGCCCCTCCACGGGAATACGGCGCCAGCGACATCACTGTCCTTGAAGGCCTCGAGGCTGTCCGCAAGCGTCCCGGCATGTACATCGGCTCCACGGGTCCCCGCGGCCTCCACCACCTGGTCTACGAAGTGGTGGACAACTCCGTGGATGAGGCGCTGGCCGGCTACTGCAGCCATATCGAGGTAGTCCTGCAGGCCGATGGCGGCGTCAAAGTGGTCGACGACGGCCGCGGTATCCCCGTGGACATGCACCCGACTGAACACAAGCCCACCGTCGAGGTGGTCATGACCATCCTGCACGCCGGCGGCAAGTTCGGCGGCGGCGGGTACGCCGTCTCCGGCGGCCTCCACGGCGTGGGCATCTCCGTGGTCAACGCCCTCTCCAGCCGGGTTGATACCGAAGTGCGGCGCCAGGGGCACGTGTGGAGGATGTCCTTTGCCGACGGCGGCAAGCCCCAGGGCAGCCTGGTCAAGGGCGAAGAGACGGACGCCACCGGTACCAGCCAGACGTTCTACCCGGATCCGGCCATCTTCGAAACCACCGAATTCGATTTCGAAACGCTCCGTGCCCGCTTCCAGCAGATGGCTTTCCTCAACAAGGGCCTGCGCATCACGCTCACGGATGAGCGCGAGGCGCCATCCAGTGAAGCTGACGGCGACCTGGACCTCGACGACCTCAGCACCGAGGGTGAGGTCAGCGCGGAACACCGGACAGTGGTGTACCAGTACGACGAAGGCCTGCTGGACTACGTCAAGCACCTGAACTCGGGCAAGAAAGTCGAAGTGGTCCACGAGGACGTCATCGCCTTCGAAACCGAGGACACGGAACGCCGCATCGCCCTGGAAATGGCCATGCAGTGGACCAGCGCCTACTCCGAGAGCGTGCACACCTACGCCAACACCATCAACACCCACGAGGGCGGCACCCACGAAGAAGGTTTCCGTGCTGCCCTGACGTCCCTCATCAACCGGTATGCCCGCGAAAAGGGCATCATCAAGGAGAAGGACGACAACCTCACGGGCGATGACATCCGCGAGGGCCTGACAGCCGTCATTTCCGTCAAGCTGGCCGAGCCCCAGTTTGAGGGGCAGACCAAGACCAAGTTGGGCAACTCTGAGGTCAAGGGCTTCGTCCAGCGCGTCGTCACCGACGGACTGGGCGACTGGCTGGAGCGCAACCCCGGCCCCGCCCGCGATGTGATCCGCAAGGCCATTTCCGCCGCACAGGCCCGAATGGCGGCCAGGAAGGCGCGCGACAACGCCCGGCGCAAGAGCCCGCTTGAATCCTTCGGCATGCCGGGCAAGCTTTCCGACTGCTCCTCGAAGGACCCGGAAAAGTGCGAGGTCTACATCGTGGAGGGTGATTCCGCCGGCGGTTCCGCCAAGCGCGGCCGCAACCCCGAGACGCAGGCCATCCTGCCGCTGCGCGGCAAGATCCTGAACGTGGAGCGGGCCCGCCTGGACAAAGCATTGGGCAACGCGGAGGTCCAGTCCATGATTACCGCCTTTGGTACCGGCATTGGCGAGGACTTCGACCTCGCCAAACTGCGGTACCACAAGATCGTCCTCATGGCAGACGCAGACGTGGATGGCCAGCACATCACCACCCTGCTGATGACCCTGCTGTTCCGTTACATGCGGCCGCTGATCGAGAACGGCTACGTGTACCTGGCGCAGCCCCCGCTGTACCGGATCAAGTGGTCCAACGCCCCGCACGACTATGTCTACAGCGACCGCGAACGCGACGCCAAGCTGGTGGCAGGTCAGGCAGCAGGACGCCGCATCCCCAAGGACAACGGCATCCAGCGCTACAAGGGCCTGGGCGAGATGGACTACACCGAACTGTGGGACACCACCATGGACCCGGATCACCGCACCCTGTTGCAGGTCACCATGGACGACGCCCTTGCCGCCGACCAGATCTTCTCCGTCCTCATGGGCGAAGACGTGGAATCGCGCCGTAACTTCATCCAGCAGAACGCCAAGGACGTCAGGTTCCTGGACATCTAAGGACCCGCTCCAAAGTATTCGGAACCAGACATATACCTGAAACGGAAAATAAAGTATGAGCGACGAAACCCCCGAGAATCCCGCCTCCGAGGCCGGAACTCCGGACACCGTTCTTGAAGGTGACGTGCTGATCGACCGCGTGGAGCAGGTGGACCTGCAGACGGAAATGCAGCGTTCCTACCTGGACTACGCCATGGCCGTCATTGTGGGCCGCGCCCTCCCAGACGTCCGGGACGGCCTCAAGCCCGTGCACCGCCGCGTGCTCTACGCGATGTTCGACGGCGGCTACCGCCCCGACCGTTCCTTCAACAAGTGTGCCCGCGTGGTGGGCGAGGTCATGGGCCAGTACCACCCCCATGGCGACACCGCGATCTACGACGCCCTGGTGCGCCTGATCCAGGACTGGACCATGCGTTACCCGCTGGCGCTGGGGCAGGGCAACTTTGGTTCTCCGGGCAACGACGGTGCCGCCGCTCCCCGGTACACCGAAACCAAGATGGCTCCGCTGGCCATGGAAATGGTCCGGGACATCGACGAGGAAACGGTCGATTTCCAGGACAACTACGACGGCAAGAACCAGGAACCCACCATCCTGCCGGCCAGGTTCCCCAACCTGCTGGTGAACGGTTCCTCCGGCATCGCCGTCGGCATGGCCACCAACATCCCGCCGCACAACCTCCGGGAAGTGGCCGACGGCGTGCAGTGGTACCTGGCCAACCCTGAGGCCAGCCGTGAGGAACTCCTCGAGGAGCTGCTGGTACGGGTCAAGGGCCCCGATTTTCCCACCGGGGCCACCATTTTGGGGCACAAAGGCATCGAGGATGCCTACCGGACCGGCCGCGGTTCCGTCACCATGCGCGCCGTGGTTGCGGTGGAGGAGCTGCAGGGACGCACCTGCCTGGTGGTCACTGAGCTTCCCTACCAGGCCAACCCGGACAACCTGGCCATCAAGATCGCCGAACTGGTCAAGGACGGCAAGATCCAGGGCATCGCCGACCTTCGGGACGAGACCTCCGGCCGTACCGGCCAACGGCTGGTCATCGTGCTGAAGCGTGACGCCGTGCCCAAGGTGGTGCTGAACAACCTCTATAAGCACACCGAGCTGCAGAGCAACTTCTCGGCCAACATGCTGGCCATCGTGGACGGCGTGCCGCGCACCCTGAGCCTTGACGCGTTCATCCGCCACTGGGTGACGCACCAGATGGACGTTATCGCGCGCCGTACCAGGTACCGGCTGCGCAAGGCGGAGGAGGAAGCCCACATCCTCCGGGCCCTCCTGAAGGCACTGGACATGCTGGACGAGGTCATCGCCCTGATCCGCGCCTCCAGCACCACCGAGGCCGCACGTGACGGGCTGATGGAACTGCTGGACATCGACGAGATCCAGGCGCGCGCCATCCTCGACATGCAGTTGCGCCGCCTGGCCGCCCTGGAACGCCAGCGGATCCAGGAAAAGCACGCTGAACTCGAAGCCCTGATCACCGAGTACAAGGAAATCCTTGGCTCCGAGGAGCGCCAGCGCGGGATCATCAGTACCGAGCTGGGCGAAATCGTGGACAAGCACGGCGACGACCGCCGCACCAAGATCCTCATGGGCTATGACGGCGACATGTCCATGGAAGACCTGATCCCCGAAGAAGAGATGGTGGTCACCATCACCCGCGGCGGCTACGTGAAGCGCACCCGCAGCGACAACTACCGCTCACAGCAGCGCGGCGGCAAGGGCATCAAGGGTGCCCAACTGCGCGGCGACGACGTTGTGGAACACTTCTTCGTCACCACCACCCATCACTGGCTGTTGTTCTTCACCAACCTGGGCCGCGTCTACCGCGCCAAGGCGTACGAGCTGATGGAAGCGGGCAGGGACGCCAAGGGCCAGCACGTTGCCAACCTGATGGCATTCCAGCCCGACGAACATATCGCCCAGGTCCTGGACCTGAAGGACTACCAGCAGTCGCCGTACCTGGTCCTGGCCACCAAGCGGGGCCTGGTGAAGAAAACCAGGCTGGAGGACTACGACACCAACCGGTCCGCCGGCGTCATCGCGATCAACCTGCGTGACGGCGATGAGTTGGTCTCCGCCCAGCTCGTTTCGGAAACTGACGACCTCTTCCTGGTGTCCCGCAAGGGCCAGTCGATCCGCTTCACGGCAACCGACGATGCCCTGCGTCCCATGGGACGTGCCACGTCCGGGGTTACCGGCATGAAGTTCCGCGAGGACGACGAACTGCTGGCCGCGGACGTCGTCACCGACGGTTCGTTCGTGTTCATCGTGACGGAGGGCGGCTACGCCAAGCGCACGGCGGTGGAGGAATACCGCCTGCAGGGGCGCGGCGGCCTGGGTATCAAGGTAGGCAAGTACCAGGAGGAACGCGGCCACCTGGTAGGTGCACTCATCGTCCAGGAGGAGGATGAAGTCCTGGTGGTCATGGAAGGCGGCAAGGTTGTCCGCTCCTCGGTTGCCGGCGTTCCTGCCAAGGGCCGCGACACCATGGGCGTCATCTTCGCCAAGCCAGACAAGAATGACCGGATCATCGAGGTGGCGCGCAACAGCGAACGCGGCCTCGAGGAGGAGGAATCCGGCGGTGATGACGTAACGTTGGCAGAAGATGGCGGTACCGCTGGGGAATCCGCCGCGCCCCCAATGGCAGAAGAATCACCGGCCGTAGAGTCAGAGGACGCCTCGGGCGACGCTGAGCCGAACGAAGACAACACGGAGGTAACGAGTGAGTAATTCCGACTCATTTCCCAAGCCGAACAGTACTGTTCCCGACGGGAACCGGCCTTCAGCGGCACCCCGCGTGAACGCCCCCGTCCGTCCGCAGCAGCGTCCTGCTGCCCCTGCCGGCGCGCCAGGCCAGCGGCCCGCCGTCCCCGGCCAGCGCCCGCAGCAGGGCGACCGCCCCGTGCAGCCCGGCCAGCGCCCCTTCCAGGGCCAGCAGGGGCAGCGCCCGGCGCCGGCGGGACAGCGCCCTGCACAGGGATCATCAGGCCAGGGCACGCCTGGCCTGGTCAAGCCCGCTCCCAAGGCGAAAGTCCGCCGTGCGCGCCTGCTGGTCAGCAAAGTGGACCCCTGGTCCGTCCTGAAAATGGCGTTCCTGCTGTCCGTGGCACTGGGCATCGTCACCGTCGTGGCCGCCATCGTCCTTTGGACTGTCCTGGACCTGACCGGAATCTTCGATCAGGTGGACAGCCTCCTCGGCACGCTCGCGGGCTCTGAAAGCGGCGGTTTTGAATTGAAGAAGGTTGCCTCGCTGGGACAGGTGGCCTCGTTCGCCACCATCATTGCCGTGGTCAACGTTGTCCTGCTGACCGCGCTGTCCATGCTTTCCGCCGTCCTGTACAACATTTCCGCCACCCTGGTGGGCGGTATCGGCGTGACCCTCACCGACGATTAGGAAGCCATTTCCGCCGGCTCCAGCCCGGCGGAAAGGCCCGATTTGAGATCGGGCCGGGGTGTACTGTAAAGTCATGTCTCGGCCCGATGAGGGATCGGGGCGTATAGCTCAGGCGGTTAGAGCGCTTCGCTGATAACGAAGAGGTCCCAGGTTCAAGTCCTGGTACGCCCACGGAACCTGTGCAGGTTTCAAACGGAGGTCTGGTCCGGTTCATCCGGTACTTGGCCGGAACGGGGAGCATGTGAAGAAGTTGCTTGTACTGGCAGCGGCAATCGCAGGCGTCCTGGTCTACCGGAAAGCACAGGAGTCCGAAGCCCGGAAAACAGTTTGGAGCAAGTCGACCGATACGGTTGATTAGCCCGGACGCCCGCGCCGGGAGCGGTCAGACGCTCCCCGGTTCTAGGGTATGATGGACGGGTTGCTTTTTATGGGGGCATGGCGCAATTGGTAGCGCACCTGCTTTGCAAGCAGGGGGTTCGGGGTTCGAGTCCCCGTGCCTCCACCATAGGAAAGTCCCGGTCAGCGTAAAGCGCAGGCCGGGACTTTTGCTTTCCATCATCGCCGGGAAACCAGTATCAGGGGGCTGCAGTGAACTTCCTCTTCGCGGCCTTGGGCGTCCTGGGTGTTGCGTCGTCAGGCCCCTTGATCGCGGCCACCCTCGGTGCCACCAGCGTCAGCGCCCTGGCCATCGCCTTCTGGCGCAATGCCATCGGTGCAGCCGTCATGGCCACGCCCACCCTGGTCCGGCAGCCACGTCAGTTCGGCAGCATCACCGGCCGTGAGTTTCGCTGGTCAGCGTTGGCCGCCGTCGCCCTGGCCCTGCACTTTGCCTGCTTCATCACCTCCCTGCAGCTGACCTCCGTGGCAGCGGCCACCGCCCTGGTATGCCTGCAGTCGGCATGGATCGCGGTCTTTCAGCTGGTGCGCGGCACCCGCCACCGCTGGCAGGTCCTGGTGGGTCTTGGCATCGCCTTCAGCGGTGTCGTGGCCATCACGGGCTTCGACCTGGGATCCTCCCAGCAGGCCCTCATGGGAGACCTGCTGGCGATGGCCGGCGGCGCCCTGGCAGGTCTCTACACCCTGGCCGGGGGCAAGGCACGGCAGAGCATGACCACTGGAACCTACACCACGCTTTGCTACGGCATGTGCGCGGCGCTGGTGGCCGTGCTGGCCCTGATCGGAGGCCAGCCCCTGGCCGGCTTCGAACCTGCCGGATGGCTCGGCATCGCTGCCATCACCGTCTGCGCGCAATTGGTGGGGCACACGGCCTTCAATCACCTGCTGGCCACCATGAGCCCGCTGATCGTCTCCATGATCATCCTTCTGGAAATCCCCGGAGCAGCCCTGCTGGCAGCAGTGTTCCTGCACGAGACCCTGCCTGCGGGCACATACGCGGGGCTTGGCCTGATCCTGGTGGGACTCGCCGTCGTGGTCCTGGGGCAAAGGAGCGGCAGGACCGGCAGGCGTGGTGTGGCACCCCAGGAGGAACCGCCGTCGGAACGCCTCGCCGAGCTGGGGACTGACTAAGTCCGCTACTGTCCGCCGCGGCGCATCGGCTGCGCGGTGTTGACCGTGTGGATGGCCCTGAGGAGCTTGGCCGGGAAATACACCGAGAAGAAGACCACCATGGGTGCCTTCAGCGCCATCTTCTTGACGTTGTGGGCCTTGTAGGTCCGGTCAAACCTGGTGACGTAGTAGCGGTAGTCGCGGGGTGAGTCCTCCAGCCGGCGGGCGGACATCCCGGATACCATCTGCGGCCAGTAGCGCACCGGAAGCTCATGGTCGGCCAGATGCAGGGACAAATCGATGTCCTCGTGCATCTCGTCCTTCTCGTCCCGGCAGGTTTCCGCCCGGATGGTCTCCCAGGCACTGGCACGAAGGGCCATGTTGGAGCCGAAGAGGAAATGATATTGGTGCTTGGCCAGCTTCAGCATGAGCTGGCGCATCTTGTCGTCCGCCTTCAGCCCGAAGCGGCGCATCGGCATGTCGTAGTACACCACCGGGCCGGTGGCGGCCTGGACAGACGGATCGGCGAATGCCTTCTGGACCTGCTCCACCCAGTCAGGTTCCACGATGGAATCCGCGTCAATGCGTCCCAGGATGTCCCCCGTGGCGCAATCGAGCCCGAAGTTCCGGGTGGGGATAAGCCCCTGCTCCCGGTCCTGGCTCAAAAGGATGATGGGGCTCTCCGGATATTCGAGCTGCATCTGGCGGACAATGTCGGCCGTCCGGTCTTTTGAAAGGTTGTCCACCACGATGATCTCGTGGGCCGGAACGGACTGGTAGATGGCGGCGATGAGGCATTGCCTGATCACGCTCTCCTCGTTGTACGCCGGGATAACGATGGACACGCGGAGCTGTACGGCTGCGTCGTTCACGGCATCCCCAGAGGATCGATTGGCTGACATCACCTCAAATCTAGCATCAGGGCCTTTCCTGCCGGGGACCGGTAAGCAGATACGAAAACCGGTCGACGGGCACAAAAAAGGAGCTCCGCGGTGAAACGGAGCTCCTCTTGGTGTGCAGCTTTTCGGCTGCGGGAAACTAGGCCTGGCTGCTGCCCTTGTCTTCATCGGCAACCGTCTTGGCGCCGCCTTCGGTGTCGTCGGCTACGTGCCGGGCCTTGTCTGCGGCGTCGGCAGACTTTTCCTTGACGGTCTCGGCAGCGTCCCCGGCCTTGTCCGCCACGGCTTCCGCGGCGGAACCGGTTGCAGCGGCAGCCTTGTCAGCGGCATCTGCAGTGGTTTCCTTGACGTCGCTGACGGTGGTGGCAGCAGTGGGCGTGACCGGTGAAGGAGTCTTCCACGGGTCTTCCACCGGCTTGGATGCCTTCCAGGCTGCAACGCCGGCGGCCACTGCTGCGGCCACCACGCCGAAGATCAGCCAGCCGCGCTTCTTTGGCTTTTCCGGCTGGGCCAACTGGACATCCACTGCGCGGCCGGCGCCGGCTGCAGCGGCCTTGAGCTGGGTTCCGGTTGCCTGGGCCTGCTCCTGGATGGCGTGGATGAGTCCCACGTCGCCCAGCTTCTGCGCCACGGCGTCCACGCGTGCCGGCGTGTTTTCCAGCGTGCGGTGCACCGCACCGGATGCCACACCAATCTGGTCCGAGAGCTTGGGCAGGTATTCCACCACGACGCGGTCACGCGCGTTCAGGACCACCGGGGTGGCCTTGTCCAGGGCTTCGTGCAGCCTTGGCGACGCGCCCTCGACAACATCGTTGATCTTGGGGGCCAGCTGGGCCAGTCCGTCCTGGATCCGGGGAGTCACAGTGGCCACACCGTCTGCCAGGTTATGGGCGGCCGACTTCAGGCCTTCCTGGATCTTGGGAGATGCGGTATCCAGGCCCTGCTGGAGGCGGGGAACAGCCCAGTCCACGGCAGCTTCCACCCGGGGAGCCGCCCAATCCTTGGCGTTTACCACCGCACTGGTGACCGACTGCTCAAGGTCACGGGCAATACGATCCGATTTCTTCACAACTACCTCCCGATTAATGTGACGGTTCTGTCGCTAGCCTACGTGCCCAGATCTTCACGGGCTATTCACTTCGCGGATTTTGGGGCGATTTCACCCAGCGCGGAACTGCCTTCGCAGCCGCGGCTGCCCCGAACCGGCATGGGAGAATGGGCCCTATGACTGCCATCGCAACTGCAAAAGCAACCATCCACACCAGCCTCGGCGACATCGTGGTTAACCTCTTCGGCAACCACGCGCCCAAGACGGTCAAGAACTTCGTGGGCCTTGCCACCGGCGAGCAGGCCTGGACCCACCCCGAAACCGGCGAGGACAAGACCGGCACCCCGCTGTACAACGGAACCATCTTCCACCGCATCATCAAGGACTTCATGATCCAGGCAGGCGATCCACTGGGCCGTGGAACCGGCGGCCCCGGCTACCGCTTTGACGATGAAATCCACCCGGAACTGAACTTCAACCAGCCCTACAAGCTCGCCATGGCCAACGCCGGCATCCAGATGGGCAAGGGCACCAACGGTTCACAGTTCTTCATCACCACCATTCCCACTGACTGGCTCCAGGGCAAGCACACCATCTTTGGTGAGGTGGCTGACGACGAATCCAAGAAGGTCGTCGACGCCATCGAGGGCGTGCGCACCGGCATGGGCGACCGCCCGGTGGAAGACGTGACCATCAACAGCATCGACATCGAACAGCTGTAACGCTCCACCATGAGTTACGGAATTCCGTCGGCTGAGCCGTCCGCCCAGGTTCCGGTCTGCCCCCGGCACCCGGACCGGCCGTCCTACGTGCGCTGCCAGCGCTGCGGGCGCCCGGCATGCCCCGATTGCCAGCGGGCGGCCGCCGTCGGATTCCAATGCGTTGACTGCGTCAACGAAACACAACGGACGACGCCGGAGGTAAGGACCGTCTACGGCGGCGCCGTCGCCGCCGGCAAGCCATTGGTGACGTTCGGCATCATCGCTGCATGCGTCGTTGTCTACGCACTGCAGATGCTCATCCCGGGCGACTGGGTGTACAAGCAGTTCGCGTACAACAACATCTTCGCCGCCCCGCAGTACGGCGCCTTCGAGCCCTGGCGGATGATCACGTCAGCTTTCCTCCACTCGCCGGACTCGCTGCTGCACATCCTCTTGAACATGTACACGCTGTGGATCTTCGGGCAGGCCCTGGAACCGATCCTGGGCCGGGTGCGCTTCCTGGCGCTGTACCTCATCTCCGCTTTCGGCGGCTCCGTGGGCTACCTGCTGCTGAACCCCCTGCTGGTCCCCGGACAGGGGCTGGTGGGGCTGGTGGGCGCATCCGGTGCCATCTTCGGCCTTTTCGGTGCCATGCTCCTGGTCCAGCGGCAGCGCGGCGGAGATACCCGCCAACTGTGGGTCCTGATCGCCATCAACGGCGTCATCGGTTTCCTCATCCCCCACATCGCCTGGCAAGCCCACCTGGGCGGCCTCGTCACCGGGGGTCTCTGTGCAGCCGTCCTTGCCTACTCTCCGCGGGGACGCCGCCGGGGCCTCATCCAAGCCCTGGGCCTCGCCGGCGTATTCGCGCTGCTGATTGCCGTGACTTGGCTGCGGGTGTCTCTCTAGTCCCCGGACCACAAAAGATCTTTCACCCCCGCACCTGCCGGTGCGGGGGTGCTTTCTTTTCCACAGCCCTTATCCACAGTGTTAATAACTTACAAGCGTGTAGTTCCGGAGCCTTCCCCGTCATTGACGGCCTGTACCGGGAAGCCCGCTTCGGAGTAGGGCCAATTCTCCACACCTGTGGATAACGTATGGGGATATCGCTGTGCGTAAGTGGATAAGCATGGGCTTTCCACCGCTTCTGTGGAAAAAGCGGCTTGTCTCCGCCTACATAGCACTCACTGTTGATCCGCGCGCGACGTTATCGACAGCGATATACACAGTGTTAATAAGTCACAGTGCTGTAGTTCGCAGGCCGGACCGACCCGCGGGAGTAGGGTCTAAAGCCCCTGGGCATAGGGATTTCCACTGCGTTTCCCACAGCTGTGGATAACTTGTGGGTATTGCGGTGTTGGTAAGTGGATAAGAGACGACGGCCGCAGGTTGCATCCTGCCTATGATGGTTGCCTGTCAGCCGTCAGCCGTGCAGCGAAAAGGACATCCGTGAGCGTCACCGAGCATCTTTACCTGGATAAACAGCATCCAGCCCTTTGGAAGGCCATCAGCGGACTGGGTCTCAAGGTGCAGGAAGCGGCAGAAGAGGCCGGAATAGGCCGGGCCCTGCTGGAGCTGCTCAACGTCCGTATTTCCCAGATCAATGGCTGCGCCTACTGCCTGGACCTGCACGTGCGGAGGGCTATGGAGGCGGGCGAGACTTCCCAGCGTCTGGCCGTACTGCCCGCATGGCGTGAGACCACTTTGTTCACGGACAAGGAGCGGGCGGCACTGGGGCTCGTGGAGAGCATAACGAAGCTCCCGGACGAACGTGCCAGGGAGCAGGCGGAGGCAGTGGCGCGTCAATGCCTTACGGCTGACGAATTTTCTGCCGTGGGTTGGGTGGCAGTGACCATGAATGCCCTTAACCGGGTCTCCATCACCAGCCATCATCCTGTCAGGCGGGACCGACCGTAGGAGCCGGCGCTACTGCGGAAAATACCCATCCCTGTCCCCATGAACGTTTATCCACAGGTATTCCACACTGTTAATAACAGCATGGTGGGGTGCCGAAAGAGGCCAGGATCCCCGCCGCCCTTAGGGGTACTGCTTTCCTGGTCGTGCAGAGCGCGTTTTTCCACACTGTGGATAACATTCCCAACAGTTGGGGATAACCTGAGGGGTCCTTACTGAGGCCAGATGCCCGAGGATCCTCGGCGGTGGCTGCCCAGGAGATGGGTGTCCACAATTCCCACGGCTTCCATCAGCGCATACATGGTGGTGGGTCCCACGAAGGAGAAGCCACGTTTACGGAGCGCCTTGGACAAGGCAAGGGACTCTGCCGACTGGGTGGGGATATCGGTGATTGCCTGTGGCCTGGGCGTGCTGGCGGGTCGGAAGCTCCACACAAAGTCCACCAGTCCGCCGTCGTTCCTGAGCTCCAGGGTGGCCTGGGCATTTTTGACCGCGGCGAGGATCTTCAGGCGGTTCCGGATGATTCCTGGGTCCTGCATCAGCCGCTCCACGTCCGCGGCGGTGAACAGGGCCACTTGCTCGGGATCGAACCGGGCGAAGGCGGCACGGAAAGCCGGGCGCTTCCGCAGGATGGTTGCCCAGGAAAGCCCCGCTTGGAAACCCTCCAGGCAGATCCGTTCGTAGAGGCCCTGCTCGTCCGTGACGGGCAGCCCCCATTCCTGGTCGTAATAATTCCGCATAAGCGGATCTGTCGCAGCCCAGGCGGGCCGGGCGAGGCCATCCTCGCCGACGATCACCCCGGCGGAACCGGCAGCCAGTGCAGTCCTCCCTGATCCAGGCAGCGTGCCGCTAGGAACGCCAGCGGGTGGTCATCAGGAACCCCACGATGGCGATGCCGAAACCGGCCACGATGTTCCAGGACTGCCAGGCCTGGACCGGAAACCGGCCCTCGCTGATGTAAAAAGTGATGATCCACAGGAGGCCGACAATCATCAGGCCGAACATGACCGGCTTGAACCAGACGGGATTGGGCTTGTAAGCCTGGGGGGAAGCCGGCTGGGCGGTGCTGGCGGTCTTCTTGCGAGGCTTTGACTCGGGCACTGGCTCTCCTTGACGGGCTGCGCAAGCTCGGCGGTCCGGGCTTGGTATCCTGCAAGAAGGAAATTGCCAGCGGTCTGCGCGATCTTGGTCAAATCTGGATTCTTACTAGCAGCCAATTCTAGCCGCAGTTGATGGGCAGCCCGTGCGGGCCTGGCCGGGGCACTGCCAGGGTAAACGCCCGGAGGGGAACGCGTGGTATTGCAGGAGAAGGCGGGGCCCGCCACTGCGTCCGCCCCCCGTCGTGCCCTGTTGCGCGGCACCGTCCAGGTGCTTGGCGAGCTGCTGATCACCGCCGGCGTCATCCTCCTTCTCTTTGTGGCGTGGCAGCTGTGGTGGACCAACGTGGAGTCCGACGCCAAGCAGAGCCAGGTCATCAAGGAGTTCGCCAAGGACCTGGGAACAGCCGCCCCCGCAACCACCGCTCCTTCCGCCCAGCCTGCAGCGCCAGCCGCACCGCAGGATTTCGGCAAGCCAGTGGTGGGAACCGCTCCGGGCCATTCGGGCACCATCGGCATCATGTACATCCCGCGGTTCGGTCCCACCTACACACGCCCCATCGTCCAGGGAACCAGCCAGGACGTCCTGGACACCTTGGGCCTTGGCCACTACAGCAATACGGCGATGCCCGGGGCAGTGGGCAACTTTGCCGTAGCCGGGCACCGCCAGACCCATGGCGCCGTGCTGGACAACATCCACACGCTGGTGCCGGGCGACAAGATCTACGTCCAGACCAAGGACGGCTATTACGTCTATGTCTTCCGGAACAACCAGATCGTGATGCCCTCCCGCACGGACGTGCTGGAACCGGTACCAACCCAGCCCGGCGCCACACCCACCGAAAGCTACCTCACCATGACCAGCTGCAATCCCCGCTTCGGCGCGGAAGAACGCATCATCGCCTACGCCCTGCTGGACAGTTGGCGCCCGGCGTCAGCCGGGCCGCCGGCAGAGATCGCGGCACAGGTTGCGGCAGCCACGGGGAGGAGCTGACCATGTACGCCTGGATTTTCCGCCACCTCCCGGGACCGCTCTGGGTCAGGATCATCATTTCGCTGGCCCTGGTCTTCATTGCGCTGGTCCTGATGGTCCAGTTCCTTTTCCCCTGGATGTCCCACTTCACCCAATTCACCGACTCAACGATTGGTTCCACAGACCAGCCATGACCACAACCAAGATCCTTGTAGTGGATAACTACGACAGCTTCGTCTACACCCTGGTGGGCTACCTCCAGGAACTCGGCGCCGAGACCACAGTGGTCCGCAACGACGATGTCACGCTGGCAGAGGCGATCGAACTTGCCGGCACCCGTGACGGCGTCCTCATCTCGCCCGGTCCCGGTAACCCCGCCGAGGCTGGAGTCTGCATTGAGCTGATCAAGTGGTGCGGTGAAAACAGCGTCCCCATGTTTGGCGTGTGCCTGGGACACCAGGCGCTGGCAGAGGCCTTCGGCGGCAAAGTCACCCATGCCCCTGAGCTCATGCATGGCAAGACGTCCCTGGTGGAGCACATCGGCACCAGCGTCTTCGCCGGGCTCCCCTCCCCCGTCACAGCCACGCGCTACCACTCACTGGCAGCGGTCCGGGAATCCATTCCCGATGTCCTTGAAGTCACGGCGCAAACCGCATCAGGTGTGGTCATGGGGCTCCAGCACCGGACGGCACCGCTGTGTGGTGTGCAGTTCCACCCGGAATCGGTGCTCACCGAGGGCGGGTACCAGATGCTCGGCAACTGGCTGGAGTCCCTGGGCATGAAGGGTGCGGCTGCCAGGGCCGCAAAGCTCAGCCCGCTGATCCAGCACTAGCCGGAACTGTTCCCACCCGGGAAACGTCAGCCCTTTTTGGTGGGCTTGGGGGTCGGTGTCGCCGAGGGCGCGGGCGTGGGGGTCTCCGTTGGCGCCGGCGGCGGTGGCGGAGCCTTGGCCACCACGATGGTGATGGTCTTCCCCTGTTCCACGGCGGTGTTGGCCGGATCACTTTGGTCCGTCACCTTGCCCGGCTCCACCTGCGAGTTCTCCATCTCGATCACCGAGGGCACCAGGCCCAGCTGCTTCAGCGCGGCTTCAGCCTCGTCGCGGGTAAGGGCGCGCAGTTCCGGGACCACCACCTTGCCGGTGGAAACGATGAGCTCCACGCTGGTGCCGACGCCGACGTTTTGTCCAGGCGCCGGGTTGGAGGTGATCACAATTCCGGCCGGTACGGTGGCGCTGTTGGCGGTTGTGGTCGACGGAGCGCCCACCAGTCCCACCTGGCGCAGGATGTCCCGCGCAGCGGCCTCCGTTTTCCCGGGCAGGCTGTCCGGGATCTTCACCGAGCTGGGCCCGTCGGAGACATTGAGGATGATTTCTGCGCCCGGGTCGAGTGAACCGCCGGCCGCAGGATCGGTCCCGATGGCGGTCCCCTTGGGCACCGTGTCGTTTGCCGCCCGCGCGATCCTGGGCCGAAGCCCGGCGTTGTACAGCTCCTGCAGGGCAGCAGTTTCCGTCAGCGACGCCACAGATGGGATTTGCACCTTGGCCGGAGCAGGGGCCGGGCGATTGACGGTTTGGTAAAGCCAGAGGCCGCCGCCGGCGAGGACCAGCAGGGTGAAAATCACCAGGGTGGCAATCCACGCACGACGGCGGGACTTCTGCCGATTGCTCTGCTCACGTTCCGGAGGGAGGCCGAGCGGCAGGGCAGCGGCCGCACTGTAGCCGCCGCCGTCGTACGTGTTTGCCTCGTGCTCGTCAGCAAGTTCCAGCGGAACTGCCGGGCCGCCGTCGTCATGGAACAGGTTGGTAGCGGCCAGCCGCCCCGTGGGCGCGTCATCAAGGAAAGCAGCGCCTCCGGCAGCGAATGCCTCCGTGGGCGGCGCTGCTTCGGGAACGTGGTCGTTGGGGTCGGTAGGTGCCTCCGACGCCGGCACGGCCGGGACCGGTACCCCGGCCTTCGCAGCCCTCAGGGCGCGGCGGAAAGCGGCGGCGTCCTGGAACCTGTCGGCCCGGTTCTTCTGCAGGGCCTTGGCCAGGACCGTGTCCAGCGCGGGCGACACCCGGGGATTGAGGCTGCTGGCAGGCTCCGCGATTTCGCGGACGTGCTGGTAGGCAACGGATACCGGGCTGTCCCCGACGAACGGCGGGCGGGAGGTAAGCATTTCGTAGAGCAGGCAGGCAGCCGAATAAAGGTCGCTGCGCGCATCCACGGTCTCACCCCGGGCCTGCTCCGGCGACAGGTACTGGGCTGTTCCCACCACCGCCTGGGTCTGGGTCATGGTGGCCGAGGAATCAGCGATGGCACGGGCAATGCCAAAGTCCATCACCTTCACAGAGTTGGTGCCCGGGCAGTACATCACGTTGGCAGGCTTGATGTCCCGGTGCACGATCCCGGCCTTGTGGCTGTACTCGAGGGCCCCCAGGACGCCCAGGGTGTAGTCGATGGCCTGGTCGATGGTGACGTCGTTGGCCCGGATCAAATCACGCAGCGTCTTGCCGTCAACGTATTCCATTACGATGTAGGGCACCCGCACGTCCTCCGCCGAGCCGTCATGCACCATGTGCTCGCCGGTATCGAAGATGGCAACGATGGACGGGTGGTTCAGGGCGGCTACGGCCTGGGCCTCACGCTTGAAGCGCGCTTGGAACTGCGGGTCCCTGGCCATGTCCGGCCTGAGCAGCTTGACGGCAACAGTCCTGCCCAGCCGCGTGTCCGTTCCCTTGTAGACGTCCGCCATGCCGCCGCGGCCAATGAGGTTCCCCAGCTCGTAGCGGCCGCTCAGGACACGCCGGTTGTCCACCGGCAGGCTGTCCTCCCGGTGCAACGGTGTGCGAGGTGACTCATTCACTGGCGTTCCTGACGTTTAGGGCGTGCAGGTAGGGGGCGTGCCCGGCGTTTGGCCCGCTGCGCAGCTTGCAAGCGGCGAGAGGGGCGTGGGGCCGGCCTGGGAGGACGTTGTGGGCGTAGGGGTTGGTGCCGGCGTGGTGGGCGCGGGCGCCGGCGCCGTTGCGTAAATGACGGTGATGGGTGAGCCCTTGGGCATCACACCCGTGGGGTTCAGTTCCAAAACTGTGCCGGGGGCGGCCGAGCTGCTTTCCTGCGGCAGGACTGTCACCTGCAACCCCAGTCCGGCAAGGGCTGCCTGCACCTGCCGGTAGGGCTTACCCAGGTAAGCCTCAGGAATTACGTTGACCGTCGCCTGGGTGGGTTCAGGGGTGGGTGTCGGCGTCGGCGTGCTGCGCGTCTGCGTGGGCGTCGCCGACTGCGTGGTCCGCGTGGGCGTTGCGGACGACGGCGGTGCGCTGCTGCTGGCGGTCGCGCTGGAGCTGGGGTTGCTGGACGGCGAGAAGAGTCCCATCTGGTTCAGGAGGAAACCCACCAGCGCAAACAGGAGCAGCAGGATCAAGGCGACCAAAGGCCAGGTCCAGGGGCTTCGTCCCTTGCGCCGGGGCTCATCGGCGGGCTCGTCGTCGTACGTTTCCCCGTCGTACGTTTCGTCGTCCTGCTGGTCCCAGTTGCGCTGGGCAGCCAGCGCATTGGCGCGGGCAAGCGGCCCTTGGGGCGCGTCGCCCCCAGCTGCGGAGGCGCCGTGCGCGCCTGCCGCCATGGCAGCTGCGGCACCTGCCGCACCCGCGCCCAGTACCGGGAGGGCGGAGGTGGCGGTGGGGGAATCCCGCTGGCTGCCAATGACGCCGGTGGGGGCGGTGGCGGTGTCGACCGGCGCGGTGATGGGGCCGGTGTCTGCGTCGAAGAGAAGCATGCCGGGCACGGCGGCGCGTGCTGCGCTGATATCGCCGTTGCGGATTGCCTCCGCTGCCTCGGCCAGCTTGATGGCATTGGCAGGCCGGTCCTTGGGATCCTTGGCCAGCATGGACATCAGGAGCGCCCGGACCGGAGCAGGCAGGCTGTCCGAAAGCGGCGGCGGAGCGTCGTTCACCTGGGCCAGAGCAATGGCGATCTGCGATTCGCCGGAGAAGGGACGGTGGCCGCTGAGGCACTCGTACCCGATGACTCCGAGGGAGTAGATGTCCGAGGAGCCGGTGGCGGTCTGCCCGGTTGCCTGTTCAGGGGCCAGGTACTGCGCTGTTCCCATGACCTGCCCGGTTTGGGTGAGCGGCACCTGGTCGGCCAGGCGGGCGATGCCGAAGTCGGTGACCTTGACCCGTCCGTCGGGCGTGATCAGGAGGTTTCCGGGCTTAACGTCCCGGTGGACCAGGCCCTGGGCGTGTGCCACGGCCAAAGCGCGGGCGGTCTGCGCAATGATCGAGAGCGTACGGTCCGGTGACAGCACCTGCTCGTGTTCGATGATGCTGCTCAACGGCTGGCCCGGGACCAGTTCCATGACCAGGTAAGCGGAGCCTTCTTCTTCGCCGTAATCGAAGACGTTGGCGATTCCCACGTGGTTAAGGAGCGCGGTGTGGCGGGCCTCGGCACGGAACCGCTGCAGGAATCCGGGGTCTCCCGTGTATTCCTCCTTGAGCACCTTGATGGCGACGATACGGCCCAGGACCAGGTCCTTGGCTTTCCAGACTTCGCCCATGCCGCCAATCGCGATCCGCGTGGTCAGCTGGAATCTGCCGCCGAGGGTGATTCCCGTTGTAGGCCTCACTTATTCAACACCGCCTCAAAAATCTTCTTCGCGTTAGGACTGGTCAGCTTTGCTCCCGCGTAGATGTCTACGCCTTCCATGACGATCGTGACGCTGACCTTCGGGTTGTCAGCAGGGGCAAACCCGGTGAACCACGAGTTGTTGGTTCCATTTCCGAGTTCGGCGGTGCCGGTCTTGCCTGCCACCTGCACGCCGGGGACGGCGGCACCCTTGGCAATACCGTCAGTAACCACACTGGTCATCCACTCGGTGATCTGCTTGGAGATCTCCGGGGTGGTGGACGTCCTGAGCTGGGCCGGCTGGGGCTCAGCTATGACGCGCAGGTCCGGGGACCGCAGGGTCTTGACCAGGCTGGGAGCCATCTGGACGCCGCCGTTTGCGATCGCGTTTGTCATCATGTTGACCTGCAGCGGCGTAACGCGGACATCCTTCTGGCCGATGGCGGACTGGGCCAGTCCTGGCTTGTCCAGGTTGTCAGGGAACCCGTTACCGGTTGCATGGCCCAGCTTCAGCAGGTCACCCACGTCCTCGCCGAACCCGAACTTCTTGGCCTGGGCGGCGATGGCGTCGCGGCCCAGGTCCAGGGCGATGCTGGCGAACGGCGTGTTGCAGGACTGCTGCAGTGCGAAGGCGAAGCTGGCGGTGTCCCTGGTGTAGCAGTTGCCGCCGGCGTAGTTTGGCAGCTTGTACTGGATGCCGTCGAAGGGCATTTCCGCGGGGTTGGGCAGGACGCTGTCCTTGTTGTACTTTCCTGAGGCCAGGGCCGCGGCCGTATCCACGAGCTTGAAGACCGAGCCCGGGGCGAGCAGCTCACCGGTGGGTCCGCTGACGTTCTGGTTCAGGTTGACGCCCGGGACCTTCACGAGCTCATTGATGTTGGCGCTTTCAGCCTTTGGATCCTGGGTGGCCACAAGGTTCGGGTTGTAGGACGGCTTGGAAGCCATCGCCAGGATGGCGCCGGTCTTGGGGTTGGTGACCACAATCGAGCCGCGTTGGCCGTCCGGGATCAGGTTGTAGGCCAGCTGCTGGATCTGGGGATCGATGGTGAGTTCCACCGAGGCACCCTTGGGCTGGTTGCCCAGGAAGAGCTGGCCCACCCGGTCCAGGAAAAGCTGGTCCGAGTTGCCCGCCAGCTCGGCGCCCATGGACTGCTCCAGTCCCGTGGCTCCATAGTTCTGCGAGAAGTATCCCGTCAGGCCGGCATACAGCTCCGGCTGCGGGTAGGTGCGCTGGAACTTGCACGTCTCCGAGTTGCTCTCAACCGATTCCGCCACCGGGGTGCCGCCCACAATGATGGAACCGCGGTCATTGCAGTACGTCTGCAGGATGGCGCGCTTGTTCCAGGGATTGTCCTTCAGCGCGTCCGCACCAATCACCTGGACATAGCTGATGGCGCCGAAGATCAGGGCGAACATGGCGATGGCCGCTACCCATGAGTGCCGTATTGCCTGGTTCATGCGTGCTTCACCGCCTCGGTTGGAGTATCAATGCCTACGGATTCCGCCCCCGCTGACGGCGGGAGCGGAGTGGTGTCCACCGGCCCGCGCGCGGTATGCGAGATCATCAGGAGCAGTCCCACAATGATCCAGTTGGCCAGCAGCGATGAACCGCCGGCGGCCAGGAACGGTGTGGTGAGACCGGTGAGCGGGATGAGCCTGGTGACGCCGCCGATTACTACGAAGCACTGGAGCGCCACGGCGAAGGACAGGCCGCACGCCAGCAGTTTGCCAAAGGCATCGCGCGTGCCCAGGGCGGCGCGGAACCCGCGGGTGAACAGGAGCAGGTACATCAGGACTACGGCGAAGAGGCCAATCAGGCCAAGTTCCTCGCCCAGGGAAGCAATAATCATGTCGCTGTTGGCGAAGGGAACCAGATCCGGACGGCCCTGCCCCAGGCCTGTTCCAACCAGCCCGCCGTTGGCCATGCCGAACAGCCCCTCAACGATCTGGAAGCTGCCGCCGTACTGGCGGCCGTAGACCTCGTCGGTGAAGGCATTCAGCCACCCATCGATGCGCAGGCCCACGTGCGAGAAGACCTGCGAAGCGATAAAGCCGCCGCCCAGAAGGAGGGCCAGGCCGATGACAACCCAGCTGATGCGGCTGGTGGCCACATAGATCATGACGATGAACAGGCCGAAGAACAGCACGGAGGACCCGAGGTCGCTTTGGAAGACCAGCACTCCGATGCTGACCAGCCAGGCGGCCACCATGGGGCCGAGGTCCTTGAAGCGCGGAAACTGCAGCGGACCGATCTTCCGGCCAGCCAGCAGGATCAGGTCCCGGTTCGAGGACAAATACCCTGCAAAGAATATGGCGAGGGTAATCTTGGCGATTTCACCGGGCTGGAAGGTCATGGGCCCCAAGCGGATCCAAACGCGGGCACCGAGGATCTCGCCCGCGCTGATCCCGGGGATCAGGGGAAGAACCAGGAGGACGGCACTGGCTGCCAGTGAGATGAACGTGAACCTGCGGAGGACACGGTGGTCTTTGAGGAACCAGATGACGGCGATGGCCACCGCCATGGCAATCAGCGTCCAGCGGAGCTGGTTGTTTCCGGTGTCGCCCCCCGGCGGATCCAGCCGGTGGATCATGGCCAGTCCCAGTCCGTTGAGGGCAACCACCAGCGGAAGTATTACCGGATCGGCATATTTCGCGCGGAAGCGGAGGACACCGTGGAACACCAGGGCCGCAACGGCCAGCAGGCTGGACTGGAACCAGAAGTCCGAGTCGAAAGCCTTCTCCTGGTCTACGCCCACCAGCATGTTGGCACCGATGCCTACGGCGAGGGCGAGCAGCAGCAGCGCGAGTTCAACGTTGCGGCGAGGCTTGGGCATGCTGCTTACCTGGCTCATTTGGCCGCCTCGCAGGTGATGGTGGGAGTGGGTGTTGGGGAAGCTGCCGACGGTGCCGGGGCAGCGGTGGACGCGCCCGGTGCGGGCGGCGGAGCCGCGGCGCTGGCGGGCGGTGCAGTGGAAGTCGGAGCGGGGCTTCCGGATGGTGCGGGGGAAGTGGCAGAGCCGGAAGGCTTGGGGCATTCCTCCTCCGGCGAGGTGGTTCCCGTGAGCTCCAGGTTCTTGACGATCCGCTGCGCGTCGTAGAGGTCGTTGGCCGGAACCGTTTGGCGGACCCGCTGCTGCGAGAACGGCGGGAGGGAGTCCATCCGGATATCGGTCACGGCTTCAAGGGAGGACAACTGGATGGGTCCCAGCCTTTGGGAAACGCCGTTGTAGATGGCCACCCGGGAATCGAACTCGCCCACGTAGTAGCGGGTCTGGGTCCAGGCGTAGCCGAGCCAGAGCCCCACGGCCACCACAAGCAGCACCGCGGCTGCAACTGACCAGGCCAGCCATCGGCGCGGACGCAGCGGGACCAGGGTGTCCTCGGGGTCGGCGGGTTCTGCCTTGTGGGTAAGGAGTGTGGCAGCCCGGCGGGCCACGGTTCGTCCGGCAATGGTGGGGATGGACCCGGACTCCGCCGCAGCCGCTGCCGCGCCCACCAGTTCGTGCGGACGCGAGGCAAGTTCTTCGCGCAGTACTTCGGCAGAGAGGTGTTCACCGAGGTGCGGGTCGGTGCTGCCGGGCTCCGGGGAGCCGGCATCCCCACTTTCGGCGTCCCCGTCTTCGGCGCCGCCGTCCTTGGCACCGCCTTCGGCCGGTTCCTTCCCGGGCTCAACATCCTGTTTAGCGTCTTCGCGGTCCGGGCGGGATTTGGCACCAGGTTCGGTGCCGTCGGCAGGACCGGCCGGTGCATTCTTTTCGGCAGGCGCGGCGGGCGCGGCGGCTGCCGCGGCAGCGGGCTTGCTGCCCTGCACCGGCGGGACGATGTCGACGGCGGCGGTGCTGACGTCGTCGGGCGTTTCCTCCACGATGTCCACCATGACCACGGTGACGTTGTCCGGGGAGCCGGCCTCGAGGGTCAGCTCAACCAGGGTTTCGGCGCACTCGTGCAGGTTGTGGGTTTCCCGGACCGTCCGCTCCACGGCATGCCCGGCCACGTAGTTCAGCCCGTCGGAGCACAGCAGCCAGCGGTCCCCGGGCTTGGCGTCGAGGGTGTCCAGATCCAATTCCGGACTAGCGTCGACATCGCCCAGGACGCGCATGAGGACGTTCTTGTGCGGGTGTGTTTCCGCTTCCTCCGGGCGGAGCCGGCCTTCGTCGATGAGCCGCTGGACAAACGTATGGTCCACACTGATCTGCTTGAATTCACCGTCGCGCAACCGGTATGCCCGGGAATCGCCGATGTGCGCGAAATGCAGTTTGTTATCGGCCAGCAGGAGCGCGGTGACCGTGGTGCCCATGCCCGCGAGCTTGGGGTTCATGTGCACCAGTTCGGAGAGCAGCGAATTGGCGGTCTGGATCTCATCGGCCAGGACGGTGCCGGCATCGTCCCCCTGGTCCGGGCTGTCCAGGTGGATCATGTCCAGGACCGTCGCCGCCGAGGCGACGTCACCGCCGGCGTGCCCGCCCATGCCGTCGGCGACGACCGCGAGGTGGCGGCCGGCATAGGCGGAATCGTCGTTCTTGGCGCGGATCCGGCCAACGTCGGACCGCGCCGCGAAGCGCATGATGAGGGGCCGCTGAGCCGGACTGGATCCGGTTGCGGGGTTTTCAGGAACGGCCACGGTTACGGCCTCAATTCAATGACCGTCTTGCCGATTCTCACGGGTACCCCTGGCTCAACCGGCAGGGCACGGGTAAGTTGCTGGTCTCCCAGGTAGGTGCCGTTGGTGGAACCCAGGTCCTCGATGAACCAGCGGCTGCCCTGCGGGAAGAGCCGGGCATGCCGGCCCGAGGCGTAGTCGTCCTCTAGAACCAGGGTGGCTTCCTGGGCGCGCCCCAGCAGGATGGGGCTGGCGGCCAGCGGCAGGGTCCGGCCCTTGAGCGGGCCTTCGACTACCACCAGCTGCCGCGCCTGCTGCTTGACAGGCTGGGACGGCGCCTCGGCCAGTTCCGGGTTCCGCCGGACCTGCCGGGCGGTGGGCGCACCCGCCGCAGCCTTGCGTCCCACCATGAGGTCGCGCCGCATGGCGGAGACGATGCTGAAGATGAGTACCCAGAGGAGGAGCAGGAAGCCGAACCGCAGCGCGGTGATGGTGAGGTCGCTCATGCGCGGCCACCCGGGTTGGCAGGAAGCAGGCGGAAAATGATCTTTGTCCGTCCCATCGTGATGGTGGAGCCGTCTGTGAGTTCGGTGCTCCCGGAGACCTTTTGGCCATTGACATAGCTGCCGTTGGTGGATCCCAGGTCCACGGCGCTGGTCACGCCATTGGCCGTGCGGATTTCAAGATGGCGCCGGGACACTCCCGTGTCGTCTATGTGGATGTCCGCCTCGGACGACCGTCCCAGGACGATGGACGGCGCATTCAACGAATAACGTTGGCCGTCGATGTCCAGGACCGGCTGGAGCCTTACCGGCTGCCGGCTCGGGGCCGCCGGTACGCCGGGCCGCGGCTGGGCCGCGCCCGCACCTTGGGACTTTTCGGTGGTGGAAGCAATTTCGAAAGCACCGGCACGCAGCTCCGTGTCCCGGCGGAAGGAGATCCGTACGGGGCCCTGGAGGATGTAGCCCTGGCTCCGGACGTGGTTGATCACCACGTCGCAGAGTTCCTCGGCCAGGGGCGTGCCCCATTCCTGTGCCCGGGCGAAGTCGTCATCACTGAGCTGCACGTCGAAGACGTTGGGGACCAGTGTGCGTCCGGCCGCCACGGTAAGGGCTTTGTGGTCCACTTCGCGGCGGAGCCTGCTGGCGATCTCCACGGGTTCCACCTGTGCCTTGGAACCGGTGGAGAAGACGCCGCGGACGGCCTTTTCGATGCCACGTTCAACCTTGTCCAGCAGACCCATGGTTCTTCTCCTTTCCCCCCGGCTCCGGGGCACTAGTTGCTGCTGACCAGCACCTGCGGGGCAGTCAGCCGCAGCGCGGTTCACCCGCCGGCAGTGCCCACTCCTACATCCGATACTACTTGCCACCCCTGTGAATGACCTTAATCCCCAACGGCCGGGCGCCGGCGAAAGTTCGGTCGTCGAAGCCTTGCTGCCCGCCGTCGCGCTGTCTTTCCGAGGTTCCGGGTACCCGCCCACGGCGGGATTCCTGCCGTTTTTCCACCGGCCCGGGCGGCCTTGAGAAGGGCTGGTGTGGGCCAATTGGTAATTTGCGGCAAGTGTCCGTTATGCTTGATCTCGCTGCTTTTACGAGGCGCGAAACGGGAAACCGGGTCGGTCAAGTGAAGGAAGTTGCGCGCGAGTGGCGGAACGGCAGACGCGCTGGCTTCAGGTGCCAGTGTCCGAAAGGGCGTGGGGGTTCAAATCCCCCCTCGCGCACGCAGATAAAAGAGCCCCGGTCTTTGGACCGGGGCTCTTTTGCGTTCCCCGCATGGCACAGCGGTTCTGGTAAATGCACCCGCCCGCGGAGACAGCACCCCCGCGTGGACGTTGCACCCGCGCGTTCCAGGGTGAATTGTCCGTTTGCGGGTGCGCCGGGCACCTGGCCCGCGCCGCGAACGGACGGCGGTTAGGCGGACGGGCGCGCCGAAGCCTTGAACCGGCGTCGTGAGTTGGCCAGGTGGGTGCGCATGGCGGCCGCCGCGGCAGCGTCGTCACCATCGGCAATGGCATCCCGGATGGAGCGGTGCTCCAGCACCACCTGATCGAAGTGGTCCCGGGCGTAATGCTCCACGCCGGTCATCAGGCGGGTGCGCGGCATGGCGATCATGGTCTGCCCCAGGGCAGCCAGGCAATCGGAGAAATAGGGGTTGCCGGAGGCGGCGGCCACTGCGCGGTGGAATTCAAAGTCGGCCTTCATGGCGTGCGCCGGGTGGCCGGAACTTTCCGTAAAGGTGTCCAACGCGGTGCTCACAGCCCTTAACTGCCGCTCGGTGCGGTTCCGGGCCGCCAGCGCCGCGGCTTCGGTCTCCACTCCCATGCGGAAGGCCAACAGGTGCAGCCTGTCCTCGGTGGTGACCACGGGACGGATCCCTAGACCCTCCGAGGGCCCGTCCGCCGGGGGAGTGAGGGCGAAACTGCCGCGCCCGCGCTCGGTTTCAACCAGCCCCTCCGCCTGCAGCCGGGTAAGGGCGGCGCGGACCACGGTACGGCTGACGCCGAAATCGCTGATCAGCGTGTTCTCGCTGGGGAGCTTTTCACCCGGCTGGATCACGCCGTCGACGATTCGGTTGCGAAGGTCAGCGGCAAGGTCCGCGGTGAGGTTCCGGGTCATGGCTAAAGATTACGGCTTCGGGGTTACGCACCGAACTCCACGCTCTCGGTGGTCCAGGCGCGGGCCTGGTCACTCAGGGTGACGCCGAGGCCGGGGCGGTCCGGAACGATCATCCGGCCGTCTTTGGTTTCCAGGCGCTCATTGAACAGCGGGTCCAGCCAGTCGAAGTGCTCCACCCACGGCTCTCGGGGGTAGGCGGCCGCCAGGTGGAGGTGGATTTCCATGGCGAAGTGCGGGGCCAGGCCCAGTCCACGCTCGTCGGCCAGGGCCGCCAGGCGGAGGAACTGGGTGATGCCGCCGATGCGCGGAGCGTCAGGTTGGATGATGTCGCAGCCGTTGGCGGCGATGAGGCCCTTATGTTCAGCCACGGAGGCGAGCATCTCGCCGGTGGCGATGGGGGTGTCCAGGACCTGTGCCAGGTGGGCATGGCCTTCGAAGTCATAGGCATCCAGGGGTTCCTCGATCCAGACCAGATCGAATTCCTCGAGGTGGCGGCCCATGCGCAGGGCGGTGGCGCGGTCCCACTGCTGGTTGGCGTCCACCATGAGCGGAACGTCCGGACCAATGTGTTCGCGGATCCCGGCCACGCGGCGCAGGTCCTCCTTGCTGTCCGGCAGGCCCACCTTGATCTTGATGCCGCCGATGCCCTCCTCGATGGACTGGGTGGCGCGCGCCTTCACTTCGTCGAGGCTGGCATTCAGGAAGCCGCCGGAGGTGTTGTACGTCCGCACTGAGTCCCGGTAGGAGCCCAGGAACTTGGCCAGCGGCAGCCCGGCACGCTTGGCTTTCAAGTCGTATAAAGCGATGTCGACGGCGGCGAGGGCCTGGGTGGCGACGCCGGAGCGACCCACGGATGCCCCTGCCCACAGGAGTTTGGTGTAGATCCGGGCGATGTCGTTGGGGTCCTCGCCGATGAGGCCTTCTGCGACTTCCTTGGCATGGGCGTACTGGGCAGGGCCTCCCGCCCGCTTGGAATAGCTGAAGCCAATACCGGAATGTCCCAGTTCGGTGGTGATTTCCGCGAACAGGAACACCACCTCAGTCATGGGCTTCTGCCGGCCGGTGAACACTTTGGCGTCGCTGATGGGCACGACGAGGGGAAGTCGGGCGGTGGACAGCTTGACGTGCCGGATCAGATCGACGCTGCTCATGGGTTCTCCTGGAAGTGGGATGGGGCTCCTTCGCGCCCATACTTACAATATAAGTGTACAGCTTGTATTACAAGTAGTTCCATAATGATCCAATTGCTGCGCCACTCAGCGATTCCCGTTGGGTTTTGCGCTCGTGGGATGATAGTAGGGATGACTTCCCCCAATCCTTCCCCTGAAGCTCCTGTCCGCGCCTCCAAGGCAGCCCCCGGCACTGCCCGCCCGCAGGTCCGCCCCACTGCCGAGGGCTGGGAGCAGGCACGTACGGTCGAAGGCCGGCCCCTGCTCCAATTCGCGTCCCCGCGCGTGAAGCAGCCGCCGGTGCACCTGGCGGACATGAGCCTGGCGGAGCGCGCTGAGAAGCTGAAGGAGCTTGGGCTGCCGGCATTCCGCGCGAAGCAGCTTTCCACGCACTATTTCCAGCACTGGACGGTGGACCCCGAGCGCATGAGCGACCTGCCCAAGGCGGGCCGCGAGGAACTGGTCGCCCAGCTGTTCCCGCCGCTGCTCACCGAGGTGCGGCGCAACCGCACTGACAAGGGGGATACCATCAAGTTTCTCTGGCGGCTGTTCGACGGCGCCCTGGTGGAGTCCGTCCTGATGCGCTACCCGGGCCGCATTACCCTCTGCGTTTCGTCGCAGGCCGGCTGCGGCATGAACTGCCCCTTCTGCGCCACCGGCCAGGCTGGATTGACCCGCAACATGTCCACCGCGGAAATCGTTGACCAGGTGGTTGCGGCGAACCGGGTGATCGCTGCCGGTGACCTGGGCCCGAAGGAGCACGATGACGAGCGGGTCACCAACATTGTTTTCATGGGCATGGGGGAGCCCCTGGCCAACTACAAGCGCGTCATGGCCGCCCTGCACCGCTTCGTGGATCCGGCGCCCGAGGGCCTGGGCATGTCCGCCCGGAACATCACCGTTTCCACCGTCGGCCTGGTCCCTGCCATCCGGAAGCTGGCGGACGAGGACCTCCCCGTCACGTTCGCACTGTCATTGCACGCCCCCGACGACGAGCTCCGCGACGAACTGATTCCGGTCAACAACCGCTGGAAGGTGGATGAGGCGCTCGACGCCGCCTATGACTACTACCGCAAGACGGGCCGCCGGGTCAGCATCGAGTATGCGCTGATCAAGGACATGAACGACCACCCCTGGCGTGCTGATCTCCTCGGCAAGAAGCTCAACCAGCGCGGGCGCGGCTGGGTGCATGTGAACCCGATTCCACTCAATCCGACTCCTGGCTCCATCTGGACTGCTTCGGACAAGGCGGTGGAACAGGAGTTCATCGAACGGCTCCGCGCCACCGGCGTGCCCTGCACCCTCCGGGATACCCGCGGCAAGGAAATCGACGGCGCCTGCGGCCAGCTCGCCGCCGCCGAGAGCTAGCCGGTCACCGGCTGCGCAGGGCCCCCAGTCCGGAGATCAAGGCGTCCAGCCCCAGGCTGAAGGCCGTGTCTGCGGGCCGCCCGCGTTCCTGCCCGCGGGTTCCGCCGTGGTCCGCAGCTGTATCCGGGCCGGCAGAGGAACTGCGCACGGCTGCGGTGAAATATGGGGTGGACCCGGCCATGCTGCCGGAGTCAAAGATGTCCTCCGGGGCGGTGACGTCGTACGCGGAGCCGAAGATAAAGGATTCCAGTGCCACGATGGCCGGCACAATGCGCTCCTGTGGAAAACCGGCGTCGGAGAATCCCTTGCTGACAGTCTCGTACATCGCAAGCGTCTGCGGTGCGTCGGTGACCGGCAGGACGGCGATGACAGGGATCAGCGGAGTGTGCTCGGCAAAAACGTCCCGGTAGCTCCAGGCCCAGGCGCGGACGGCTTCCTCCCAGCTGCCGCCGCCAAAACCGGAGACGTCCACGAGTGACATCAGGTGGTCCTCCACCAGGAGGAGTACATCCTGCTTTGACGCCACGTGGTTGTAGAGGGCGGACGGTGCCACGTCGAGTTCCTTGGCCAGGGCTGCCATGGTCAGCCCGTCGTAACCCTTGCGGCTCACCAGCCCCAGCGCGGCTGCCGTGATTCCGGACTTGTCCAGCACTGCCGCCGACGGTCGGCCGGCCCGCCTCCGCTGCACACCGCCGTTGTTGGTGGTGCGTCCCTGTGCGGCTGATACTGCCGGCATTCCTGCCCTTTCGTCGGTGTCCCCTGCATTATTCCATCCGGTACTTCCGCTCTAAGCAGGCAGCAGCTATAGTTCTAATAAATGAATGGCATTCATTTAGTGGTCCCCGTCACCAAGGGCCCGCAGAGAGGACATCATGCTGAACCTGAACCGCGACGTCGTGGTCGTTGGAGCCGGGCCGTCCGGACTCACCGCCGCCCGTGAACTGAAGAAAGCCGGACTCACCGTAGCCGTGCTCGAGGCCCGCGACCGCGTGGGCGGCCGGACCTGGACCGACACCGTTGACGGCGCCATGCTCGAAATCGGCGGCCAATGGGTCTCACCGGACCAGACTGCCCTTTTGGAACTGCTGGCAGAACTGAACCTCGAGACCTACCCGCGCTACCGGGACGGCGAGTCCATCTACATTGGCGCGGACGGCGCCCCCGTGCGCTACACGGGCGACACTTTCCCGGTGGACCCTGACACCGCCGTCGAAATGGACCGCCTGGTGGCCCTCCTTGACGGACTGGCCGCCGAGATCGGCCCCACCGAACCCTGGGCCCATCCCAAGGCCCGCGAGCTGGACACCATTTCCTTCCATCACTGGCTCCGGCAGAACTCGGCAAATGAGGAAGCCTGCAGGAACATCGGGCTCTTCATTGCCGGCGGCATGCTCACCAAGCCGGCGCACGCCTTCTCCGCGCTGCAGGCGGTCCTGATGGCGGCCTCGGCCGGCTCCTTTACCCACCTGACGGATGAGGACTTCATCCTGGACCGCCGCGTAGTGGGCGGGATGCAGCAGGTGTCGCTCCTGCAGGCGCAGGAGCTGGGTGACGACGTCGTCCTTGGCTCTCCGGTGCGCACCGTTAACTGGGAGCCGGATGCGGACGGCGGGCACCGCGTGACCGTTGTATCCGACCGCGCCACCGTGAATGCCCGGTTTGTCATCATGGCCGTGCCGCCAAACCTCTACTCCCGCGTCTCTTTCAACCCGCCGCTGCCGCGCCGCCAGCACCAGATGCACCAGCACCAGTCGCTGGGCCTGGTCATTAAGGTCCACGCCGTGTACAGCACCCCGTTTTGGCGGGACAAGGGGCTCTCCGGCACCTGCTTCGGCGCCGATGCCCTGGTCCAGGAGGTCTACGACAACACCAACCATGGCGACCCCCGCGGCACCCTGGTGGGCTTCGTCTCGGATGAGAAGGCCGACGCAATGTTTGAACTCAGCGTGGAGGACCGCCGCAGGGCCATCCTGGAATCCATCGCCGGCTACCTGGGCGAGGAGGCACTCACCCCGGAGGTGTACTACGAGTCCGACTGGGGTTCGGAGGAATGGACCCGCGGCGCCTATGCCTCCAGCTATGACCTTGGCGGCCTGCATCGCTACGGCAAGGACCAGCACGCACCTGTCGGCCCGATCTACTGGTCCTCTTCCGACCTGGCGGCCGAGGGGTACCAGCACGTGGACGGCGCCATCCGCATGGGCCGCATCACGGCTGCACGCATCGCAGAGGTGGCGAAGGTCCCGGTGGCTGCCGGCTGGTAAATAAGCATGCTTACTAATAGGCTGGCGGCGGGGAGCGTCCCCGACTTCAAACGAACGAGGTGAGGCATGACTGACGCCCAGAGCATCAGCAAGGTTACGGAGATCATCAACGATTCCAAGATCGGAATGGTCACCACCATCAACGAAGAAGGCGCCCTCGTCAGCCGGCCGCTGGCCGTCCAGGAGGTAAAGGACGACGGCGACATGTGGTTCTTCACGGGCCTTGGCACCTCACAGGTTGCGCATGTCCGGGCTGATTCACGCGTCAACGTCTCCTTTGGCAAGAAGACCGAATGGGTTTCCGTCGCCGGAACCGCACAGGTGGTCACGGACCGCGCAAAGATCCACGAACTGTGGAACCAGGCCGTCGAAGCTTGGTTCCCGGACGGACCGGACACTCCTGAGGTGTGCCTGCTGCACATCGACTCGGACTCGGCAGAATACTGGAGCAGCCCGGGCGGCACGGCCGCAACGGTGCTTCAGTGGGTAAAGTCCAAAGTCACCCATGATCGGATGAGTGTTGGCGAAAGCGGCACTGTGGAACTGTAATCCGCAAAATTGGCAGGGGCGGGGCGGCTAAGGCTGCTCCGCCCCTTTCAATGCCTGCAGGACTGCCGGCAGCAGCACATCATTCCGCCCCCACGCCGGATCCAGGATCTCCACATACCAGGAGTCGGCGAGCAGCAGGGCCAGGGAATCGTTGGTTTCGTCCGCCCAGTCCCTGATCTGGGCCTCGTCTACCGGGTTCTCGCTGGAACCAAGCACCGTGGTGACCTCCGTGCCCGCCAGGGTTACGGGAATGGCGGCGCTGCTTGCTTCGCCGGGCGCGTGGGCCACGGTGACCAGTTCAGTGCGTGTGGACAGGGCCAGCAGTTCACCAGCGGTGCCGGCGCTGCAGAAACCCGTGACATACTCCCGCTGCGCGGCGCCGTCAGCGAGGATGCCCGGCTGGGACTCCTTGGTGAACAGCCCGTTGCGGTTCAGCTCCGCCAACGCTGCGGCCAGTGCGACGGTCTCAGTGTCAAAACCGGGGGCGAAATGCCCCGGCTGGTATGAACTCCCACCCTCCAGCCACCGGGCGGTCAATTCCCCGGCAGCCTCCAGGGTAGTAGCCTGCCGCCAGACTCCACGGTCCTCCAGCAGCCGGCCGTACTCGTCATGGGCAGGCAGTTCCTCAGGCTTCATCTTTGGATGCTATCGCCGGGCCTCGGGGCCGATCCAATGCCGGCGACACGGCAGTTAACCTCGGCCGGCCTGCTCGGCGGGCAGGGCAGCCGGAATGCCCGCTGCCCGCTCGGCCGCTGCCAGTGACGCTGCCAGGCTTCCCACGGCGTCCGGATAGCCCTTGTGCGCGGTGGTCCGCAGCTGGTCCGCAGCCCGCATGGACTTGATCAGCGCGGACGTTTCCGGCAGCCGAACATCGGTCAACGCCGGATAGTCGATGCTGCACGCCGGATCCAGCTCGTAGCGCCGCCACCGCAGCATGATTTCGTCATGCTGCAGCCGGGCCTCCCGGTGGGCCGCAACCAGCTGCTGTTCCTCCTTGCGGGCTGCACGCCAGGCCAGGAACTTTGGAGTACCGCGGTAGGCCGCAATACCTGATGCGGCGGCCGCCCCTGCCAGCACCAACCCCGCCCACGGCGAAACCAGCGCCGGAATGATCAGCGCGGGAAGGGCCACACAGGAACCCAGGAACAGGTCCCAGAACAGCTGGTCGGTCCTTTGGGATGCGGTCTCCTTGGGAGCCAGGGCGCGGCGCCGGACGATAAAAACGGTGGCACCCACGCCGGCAACCAGTACGGGACCACACAGCATGACCGCCCACGCACCATGAAGCAGTCCCTGCATCAACGATTCCGCGACCGACATCCTGCACCTCCGGCGCCCGGCATTCCCCATAAGACCCGGCCCCGGCCGGAACGCCCGGGCTGGTCTTTCCATTGCACCGTGTTCGGTGCACAGCGTCAATGGCAGGTGACAAGGGAAAACAGGTACTGCAAACGGGCAGGGCCTGGCAGGTACCGTGGGTCCATGCGACTCAAAATGTGCAGCATCCATGTCCAGGACCCCGCGGCCGCCCACGCCTTCTACACCGGGACGCTGGGCTTCGACACGCTCATGGCCATGCCGGAGTACAACCTTTACATCATCAAGGACCCGGGAGCGGACGACAGCTCGGTGGGGCTGCTGCTGGAGCCCAGCGACAACCCCATCGGCGCCAACTACATGAATGCCGTGCGCGAGGCCGGGCTGCCGGCCATCGTGTTCGGGGTTCCGGACGTGCAGGCGGAGTACGACCGGCTGGTGGCTGCCGGCGTCACCTTCAAGACCCCGCCCACCACGGATCCGTTCGGGACCAGCGCCGTGTTCGACGACGGCTGTGGAAACTACGTCCAGATCCACCAGGACTGACGCCCCGGGATGCAACAGAAGCTTGTCCGCGACTCCGGACGCTCAAGGTCCTGACAGGCGAACAAGCTTCTGAAACGCGGCTGCGGTTACTGGGCCTGGGCGCGGTCCTTCTTCGCCTGCTTCCGCGCGGCCTCTTCCTTGACCCGCTGGGCTTCGGCGCGGACGGCAGCGTGCGTGGCGCGCTCGGTGACAAGCCACTGGGGCGGGGCCTGCAGCAGCGCGGTGATTTCCGCCGTCGTCAGCGCCTCTTCCACGCCCCCGCGCGCCAGGCCGCTGATGGACACGTTCAGCTTCTGGGCCACCACGGGGCGGGGGTGCGGCCCGTTGCGGCGCAATTCGGCCAGCCATTCCGGCGGGTTGGCCTGGAGTTCGGCGAACTCCTCGCGGGTGATGGTTGAATCCTGGAACTCCTGCGGCGTGGCCGGGAGGTAGATGCCAAGTTTCTTGGCAACGGTGGCCGGCTTCATGGACTGGGAGTTTGCAGAGGTCATGCTTCAAGGGTATCCGGGCGGCGGGTACTGTGAAGACGTGCCAGCCGACAATACCCCCACGCCCGACGCCCCCGCCGCCCCGGAAGAGGCGGCCCCGCGGGTGCTGCGCATCGCCTACGTGGCCGGGGTAACCCCTGGCAAGTGGATCCGCCGGTGGGAAGAGCGGATGCCGCATATTCCCCTGCAGGCATTTATGGTCGACGCCGATGCCCAGCTTGGCCCGCTGCAGGACGGCAGCGCGGACATGGGCTTTGTCCGCCTCCCCATCGAGCGGGAGGGCCTCAGCGTGATCCCGCTCTACGAGGAGCAGCCGGTGGTGGTGGCTGCAAAGGGCCACGAAATTTCGGTGTTCGAGGAAGTGCCGCTTGCCGACCTTGCGGAGGAATCGTTCCTGGATGTGGCCGGGTTGGGTGGGCCTGAGGCCGCACTCCAGGTGGTTGCCGCCGGCGCCGGCCTGGTGATCCTCCCCATGGCGGTGGCACGCCATTTCAACGTCAAGGACACCGTTGCCCGCCGTTTGACCGGCGCCGACGGGACGGAAATCGCGCTGGCCTGGCCCACCGAGGCTACGGACGAGGTGCTGGAGGAGTTCATCGGCATCGTTCGCGGCCGCACCGCCCAGAGCTCGCGGCAGCCCTCCGCCCAGCCGGAAAAGGTGAAGAAGGAGCCCAAGCCTGACCGCCGCGGCACCGGCGCCAAGAAGGCTCCCAAGGTGGCTCAGCGCTATGCGCCCAATCCGGACAAAGGCCGCGGGCGGGGTTCCCGGAAAAAAGGCAAACGCTAGCCGGGTTTTGGCTGGCCCGGTTCAGCCGCCGGCAACAATGAAGCCGGACCGCACATGCGGTCCGGCTTCATTGTTTGTCCTGCTTAGCCCCGGAGACTAGGTGTTTTGGACGTTGTCTTTGGCGTCGGTGGCGCGGTCTTTGACGTCGGTGGCGGCTTGTTGGCCTTCGGTTTTGACGTTTTGGGCGGCGTCGGTGGCGGTGGCCGTGACGTTTTCCACGGCTTCCTGGGCGGGTTCCTTCAGGTCCTGGGCGACGGTTTTAGCGGCGTCGGTGACCTGGGCTGCCAGGGGCTGGGCTGCGGTTTTGAGCTGGTCCGCGGCTTCGCGTTCTTTCTGGCTTGGCGGGATCAGGGAAGAGACCAGCAGCCCGGCGCCGAAAGCGATCAGCCCCGCGGCGAGGGGGTTGCCCGCGGTCTTGGCTTTGACCTGGTCCGGGGCGGCGGAGACTGCCTGGCCGGCGTCGGAGAGTTTGGCCGAGACCGTGTCTCCTGCCTGGTGGAGGCTGTCCCCGGCCGAGTGCATGGCGCTGGTGGTGTGCCCGGCGCCGGTGGAGGTGGTGTCGTGGACTTTGGTGGTGGCGGTGTCTGCGGCTCCCATGATTTTCTCCTTCACCCCGGTCACGGCATCGCGGACTTTGTCGGTTTGGCGGTGGACGATGTTGGACGGGGTGACTTTGTCGGCCACGGCGTCCACGTTGGTGCCCAGGCGTGCCCGGGTGGCTTCAATGTCTGCTCGGATGACGTCAGGGTTTTCGCTCATCGGTTTACCTCACCTGGTTTTAGGGTTGGGGGAATTTCTGAGAGGGTTTCCCCTGTCTGGGGCAGGCCCTTGATCTGCTTGAGTTCCTTGCGGCCTACCGAGGCCAGGATCGCGGCGATGATCGCCCAGATCACGGCGACGATCAGCGCGGCCCAGCCCAGGGCCATGACGGCGCCCAGGGCCCACATCAGGGCCAGGGAGAGGAAGAGCAGGACGAAGTGTCCGCCCACGCCGGCGCCGGCGAGCATGCCCGCGCCCTTGCCTGCCCGGGAGGTGGATTGCTTGAGTTCGGCCTTAGCCAGCTCCACTTCCTGGCGCATCAGGGTGGACAGGTCCCGGGTGACATCCCCGAGCAGATCGCCCAGGGACGCGTTGTCCGCTTTCACATGCGCCGCACTGGGCGGCGGCTCAGGAATCTGGCTACTCATCACAGACCACCCGTCCCGTGACGGCCGGTGCCGGAGGTGCCTTCGCTGCCGAAGGTCTCTTCACCGGTGTAGACGCCGTTTTCGGCCCGGTAGGGGTCGTCCTCGAACCGAAGCGGTGACTCCTCTGCGGTACCCGAAGGCAGGGTGGTGGTGGAAACAGGGGCTCCACCCACTACGGGCTCATCAAAGAGGTCATCGGTGCCGGCGGCGTAAACGGTCTCCTGGTGCAGCGGCACTACCGGAGTCGACTGCACGGCGCGGTGCTGGCCCGTGCCCTGGGCCGAGCCTGCCTGCACCTGTCCCTGGGACTCCGGGGCGCCTGCGGTGAGGCCGCGGGTGAGGCGGCCGGCCAGGACGCCGGCGCCTGCGGCGAGGAGCAGGAAGGTGCCGGGACGGTTGCGGGCGAAGCGCGTGACCTCGTTAAGGAGGTCGCCGGGCTCGCGGTTCTCCAGCCAGGACGCCACCGAGGAGGTGCGCTCGGCCGCCTGCCGGACCAAATCGCTGGCCACGCCCTGCTGGTCCGGCGCGCTGGCCATGCTGTGCAGCTGGCTGGAAATGTTGCGCATGCCTTCGGCAGCCTTCTGCTGCTGCGTGCCGGCCTGGCTGGTCAGCCCCGACTTGGCCTGGTGCAGCAGGTCCTGCGCATTTGCCTTTGCCTCATGTGCCACGTTGGCGGCCTCACCCTTGGCAGTTTCGGCTACTCCCTGCGCGGCAGATGCAGCGTGCCCGGCCACGTTGGAAGCCTCTTCCTTGGCTGCCTGGGTCTTCGAGGTATCGCCCGGGTCTGCAGAATAGGAGGCCTGCCCGGGAGCTACCTCTGTTGCACCGTACGGATCGGTGATGGCCGGGTCGGCGCCGGTGTGCGGGGTCTGGGGCCATTGGTTCTCTGTCATCTTCGCTCTCTTTCAGAAAGGGTTAGCTGGCGATCAAGAACCAGCAGTGCTGGCGACTTAGTAAGCAAGGTTACTAATTAGATACTAAGCACACTTCCCATTTCGATTGCAAGGGGTAGTGCATGCGTTTTCGGGTTCGGAGAGGCGGGTGCAGGTGCTGCCGGGTTGCCGGATAGTAAGCCTACTTGCGAATATGTTGCTAAGCATGCTTATTGTAGGGGTGTAGCGACGCAGGGTGACCAGCACTTCGCCACCTACAGGAAGGCCGCGGCCGATGACCAGCAATCTCGATCCGGACGCCCGGAGCAGCTACCGCCTGATCACTTTGGCGGCCCGGCTGATCCAGCGGCGGCAGGACGATGCACTGGCCCCCCTTGGCCTCACCCGTGCGGCAGTTATTGCATTGGAAGGCCTGACGGGGGGCCCACTGAACCAGGAACAGCTCGCAGATGCGATCAGGGTCCAAAGCCAGACGCTGGGGCGGGTCCTTACCCGGCTCGAAACTACGGGACTCATTACCAGGACCCGCCATGCCTCGGACCGCCGGCAGCTGAAAGTTGAGCTGACGGATGCCGGGGTTGCGGCTGTTGAAGCGGCGCGGCAGGCCGAGATCAATGCCTACCCGGATGATCCGGACATCGAGTGGAAGGTGCTCCGGGATGAACTGACGAAGTTCGTCCGTGCGGTGCCGCTCAGCCGCGATGCCGGCGTTGTCCCTTTTGCTCCACCGGAACACAGGGCCGGACATCGTCCCCAGACCGGGCGGGCAGCGGGCATGCGGGGCTGGGAACAGCCCCGCCAGAACTGAGCTGTCCCGAAGTTCCTGACTGAGGGAAAAGCAGTGGCCGGCCCTAATGGGCCGGCCACTGCTTTTCTTTAACCTCTGTCCTCCGGTTCCTCCTCCAGCAGGCCGCGCTGTGCAAGGTCAGCCGCATCGGCCGCCTCCGGCGGCAATGGATCCGTAGCCGGCGGAACGTCGCTGGGGGCATAATCAGCCAGCCCCGCCGCCACCCGCTCCTGCTCCGCGGCCCTCTGGTAATCGTCGTCGTCCACGTCTTCCGGCATCTTGCCGTGGCCCGTGCGGGTGGGAGCGGGAAGTGCGTCCTCCTCAGGGACCATTACGCTGTCGAGGACATCATCCGGGTTTTCATCTGCAGTGCTCATGGTGCACCTTCCAATCGATGGTTCGGCGAAAAGATCAGCAGGGATTTACGACGACGGGACGTGCGGTCCCGAGGACCAGCGCAGCAGTGCCGCGACGTGGACGCCCTCCGGCAGTACCGGCCCCGGGACCAGGAGGACGCGGGCGTCGGTCAGCGCTGCGGCCCGAAGCAGCGCCGCCGGGGCGGGAACTTCGCCAAGGACTTCCGCACCCAGGGCCTGCTCCTTGGCCGTGGCGATCCATGGTTCAGCGGCCAGGGCCAGCATGGTCCGTTCGGACAGGGCTGCGTCATCCAGGATCAGGGTGTCCACCTGCGCCTGCTGCAGGGCATGCACCACTGCTCCCACCCCATGGGCCGCCTCCGGGTTGGCCTGGCCTTCCTGGACCGCCAGCCTGTCCATCACGGTCTGCTGTTCCTCAGCCCACAATTCGGCGACGCGCTGGTTGACCTGGTCCTCCAGGTTGGCGCTGTCCGCACCGCCGGTATGGGTGTGGGAATCCACCTCGGACACGAGGGCCTGGCTCGCCTCGGAGAGGTTGTCCTTGACCAGGCCGCGGGCCCGGATATCGCCGGCGAGGACGATGAGCCGTGCACCGCTGGCGCGGGCCACCCTGTCAATCTCGCCCGCCACCTCATCCGCATTGCGGCGCCAGACGTCCTCGGTGTGGTGCTGGAACCGCAGTTCCGACCATCCTCCGCCGTGGAACTTGTGGATGTTTTCGGACTCGCCTTCCACTTCCCGCACGCTGCTGGGAGCCCCGGCACCGGCCCGGTACAACCGGATCTCGCCGTGTTCCCGGCTGACTTCCGCCACAACATACGGGAGTTCTTCCGGCCGGTGCTTGACCAAGGGCAGCAGGTCAGGGACAGGCTCCATGGCCACCCGTTCGGGAAGGACCAGGTCACCGGGGAGTACCTCGTTGACCTCAGCTTTACCGCTGTGGACCAGGACAAACCTCGAGACGGGGCCGGGCAGCCCTGTTGCCGGCTGGAGTGCCTGCTCCATTGCCTCAATGTCAGCGGCGGCCGCCCCCTGTGCCTCCAGTTGGGCCTGCGCGTTCCCAGGCCTGACGTCGCCGGCTTCCAGGGAGTCCACCGTTCCGGTTCCGGCTGGAACATAGGCGGTGCACCAAGGGCCGGGGCGACGGTACAGGTCGGCATATTTCTGCAGGCTGGTGGTCACTGTTCCCCCTCCTCGGTGGCGAGGGGATTCGGCGAGGCGACCGGATTCAGTGCCTCCCGTACCTCTGCAGGGTCCGTGTCATCCGGAAAAGGCTCTGTTTCGCGCCATTCCTCGGCATGGGCGGGCTGGTTTCCGTGCACCACCCCCTGCGCTTCATGCTTCATCTGGTCGTCCAGATTCTGGCCGTGGGTGGTGTTGCCGCGTTCTGCCATGACGATCTCCTTCGCGAGCGATTTAGTATCACAGGCTTACTAGTTCGTCACTTCACCGTAGCACCAACGGGCAGGCGGCTAAAGGGGTTCGGCGGGCCTTCCCGCTCAGGCGTGGCAGGCGTCCTTCAAGGCCCGGACGGAGTCTTCCGGCACCTGGTCTCCGGCCTCGGCGATCCGGTTCAACGGCGTCGTTATTTCCACTGGGACTCCTGCCGTCCGAGCTGCCGATGCCAGGCCGGCCAAAGCCTGCCGGTCCGAAGGGCTGACCAGGCCGTTATCCACCACGGCGCAAATTTGCCGTGTGACTTCCTGGGCGGCGCTGGAGGCGGCTTTGGACGCGGCTTCGCTGACGGCGGTGCCGGCAGCCTCCCCGACAGTGCCGCAGCCGGTCAGCAGCAACAAGGCGGTGGACAAGGCAGCGGCGCTGGCGACGGCGGGACGAAAGGTCATGCCTCCAGCCTACCGGCGGGCGTATTCGCTCCCGCCGGCGGCTTCCGGAAAGCGGCAGCGGCTACCGGCGGGCCGGGACGCCCAGGATGCCGTCCAGCAGCGCGTTCCGGAACTTGCCCTCAGGATCGTGCCCTGCGGCGAAGGAGCGGAAGTCGGCGAAGCGCGGGTACAGGCTTTCCCAGTCGTGCCCGCCGGGGGTGAACAGCTTGCCCCAGTGCGGTCGGGCCCCGAAAGGCCGCAGGGCGTCCTCCAGGACCGGGAGGAACGCCTCAACCTCCGGCTGCAGCGGCTTCCAGGTGAAGTGCAGCGCCACGCTCTGCTGCCGGTAGAACGGGCTGAGCCAGAACTCGTCAGCGGCGCCGGTGCGTACTTCGGAGACGAAAAGCAGGGGTGACAGCTGTCCGGCCAGCCCGCGGACTGCCTGGAGGGCGGCGGGGGCGTGCTCCAGGGGAAGAATGAACTCGCTCTGGAGCTCATCTCCGTTGCTGGGCGTGAATTCGTGCCGGAAGTGCGGCAGCCGGTCCAGCCACAACCCGGGTTCGTCCAGCTGTGCCGTGCAGTTCTCCGCGGACATGTCGGGCAGGGGATGCCGCGGCCGCAGGGCTGCGGTTGCCCCAAACAGGCTGGGAAGCGCCGGCTCCTCATCCAGGGCCTTGAGCCAGACCTGGTTGACGGTGTCGCCTGCGTAGTCGGTAAACAGGCTCACGCTGTAGGCGGACGAGACGATGTGGTTGAAGTCCGCAAGGGCATTGTCCCAAGGGAGGTCCTCCAGGACGCGCTGCCGCATCCGGAAAGAGGGGCGCACTGCAAGCTCCAGGCCGGTGACAATGCCGAGGGCCCCGATACCCACCACGCTGGCCAGGAACTCATCCCCGTCCGCCCTGGTCAGCGTGACCTGCTCGCCGGAGGCGCGGACCAGGTCGATGGACTCCACGGCGCCGGCGAGTGAAGGGTTGTTCACCCCTGAGCCGTGCGTTCCGGTCTGCACCGCCCCTGCCACCGAGATGTGCGGCAGCGAGGCGAGGTTATGGATGGCAACGCCGGATTCCTCCAGGGTCCGGCAGAGGGCCCCGTAGCTCACCCCGCCGCTTACGCGCACCGTGCCACGGCTGGAATCCAGCTCCACCTGCTGCGGAAGGGCATCGAGGAGTACGTGGACGCCGTCCGTGTCGCCCACCCGGTTGAACGAGTGCCGGGACCCCAGGGCCTTGACGCGCGGCGACTCAGCCACGATGGCGGCCAGCTCCGCTACGGATTCCGGCCGTCGGACATCCGCGGAGGAGTATTCGAGGTTTCCTGCCCAGTTCTTCATCGAGTGGCTTTCACTTGGCATCGGTTTCCTCCCACTGTCAGCGCTAACAATCACGGCTGTCAAGGCGCTTCCGCTGAGTGGGCTGAACATGGTGGGCGGAACTGGGTTGGGCCTGGTGCCGGCGCGCCGGGGCCGGGCGGTGCCTAAGCGATCCAGTGGGTGGGCGGTTCAAGCCCGCCGGGGAGGCGTGTTGACCCGCTGCCGCGGGCTGCGGCGATTTGTGCCTGGGTGAGGAAGAGGGAATGGCTGAGGTCGGCGTCGTCGAGCCTTGCATCGCGCAGGTCTGAGCCCAGGAGGTCCACCGCCGCCAGGTCCGCGCCGCGGAGGTCGGCGGCGATCAGGCATGCGCCGCGAAGATCGGCACCGCACAGCACGGACCCGCGCAGGTCCGCGCCGGCCAGGTCGGCCCCCGCCGCCAGGTCGTCGCGTTGCGGGCCATCGGCGAAGTACCCGGCGCGGACCTCCTCGCTGACCCACCGCAGCGCTTCGCCCACCTGCAGGTGGAGGCTCCCGACGTCGGCAGTGAGGACCTGCCCAAGGTTGCCGTCCGCCACCTCCCGGACCTTCGCCTGCAGGTGGCGCACCTCGTCCGCGGCGTCCGGGCTGTACGCCGCTGCCTCCGCCTGCGCCAGGTGCCACAGCATTTCGTGCAGCTGGCGCAGGACCCTGAAGGCGGCGAACATGTCCGGCGCTGAACCCGGGTTGTCCCGCCAGCTGCTGCCGTGGAACAGCCCCTGGCTGACGGCCTGTCCGGCGCCGAAGCAGTCGAACGCCGTGCAACCGGCAAAGCCCCGCGGCCGGAGCCTGTCATGGATGGTGCAGGAAAAGTCCCCGGCCAGGTTGGGGCAGGGGCTGGCCGGCGGCTTGTCGATGGCGAAGTCCGCCGAACGGGTGAACCCAAACGCCGTGCAGCACAGGGCAAAGCACCGTGAGCAGTCAGGCCGCAGGGCGGCCGGGGTGGCAAGGGGCCGTGCCATGCGTCCAGACTACCCACTACGGGCCGCTCAGTCAGTCGATTTTTCAGCTCCCGGCGGCGTGGTGCGCGGCGGCGGAACGCGCCGCCGGCCCGTTGCTTCGAATGCCGCTGCCAATCGGAGCAGCTCCGTATCGCTGTACGCCTTGCCCGCAATGGTGAGGCCCACCGGCATCGCGATGTCCGCCGCGAGGCCCATGGGAACGGTGACCGTAGGAATGCCCAGATGCCGGGGGACCAGATTCCCGTTGGCCACCCACACGCCGTTGCGCCAGGCGATGTCCGCCGATCGTTCATTGGTGTCCGCGTCTGCCGGGCCGATGTCGGCTGCCGCCGGGAACACCACGGCGTCCAGTCCCAGCCGCTCCATCCACTCCTCCAGGTCCACGCGGCGGGTTTCCTCGAGTCCCGCCAGGCCCTCGGCCAGGTGCGGGATGTCGGTGAGGGCCGGAACGCCGTGCTCCCGGATCCAGGCGGGATAGTCCGCGATGTCGTCGTCGAATCCGTCGTAGCGGTCCGGCAGCGCGCCTTCCGGAGCGGGGAAGATGGCGGAACCGTTGACGTCGGCGAGGTTGTTCAGCTGTGGGTCGCCGTTGGCAGCCAGGAAGTCATTCCAGGCCCAGACCGACAGGTCCACAATCTCGTGCCGCAGATACTCCGGGGACACCAGGCCGCGGGTGGCAAGGGTGGGCGCACCGGGACGGTCGCCTTCGTAGTTGGACACCACCGGGAAGTCCACCTCCACCACCTCGGCGCCGGCCGCCTCCAGGTCACGGCGGGCCGCAGCCCACAGCTCCAGGATGGAGGCGCGCGTTTCGATCCGTTGGCCGGTGGGGCCGCCGATGCCTGGAGCCTCAGCTGTTCCGGCGTCGGGGTCGGCATTGATGTACATCCGGGGAATGCCCAGCCGTTTGCCCGCGAGGACGGCCGCAGCCTCGGTCGGGTCCGGCACGGCCAGGTCAAGGTACGACGGCGGGCGGACGGCAGATGCCTTGGGCACGGGGATCCAGGGCTGGACACGCCAGAAGTCACCGCGGGTTTGGGGGTCGTCCGCCACGACGGCGTCCAGGACTTCCAGCAGGTCCGCCATGGTCCGCGTGTGCGGAACCACCACGTCCATGGTGGGGACCAGGGGCCAGTTGCCCCGGACCGAGATGATGCCGCGCGATGGCGTGTAGGCGCACAGTGCATTGTTCGACGCCGGGGCACGTCCCGAGGACCAGGTCTCCTCCGCCAGGCCAAAGGCAGCGAAGCTGGCCGCGGTTGCGGTTCCCGAGCCGTTGGACGAACCCGAGGCGAACGCGGCGGTGAGGAAATCGGCATTGTAGGGGCTTTCCGCGCGACCGTATACCCCGCGCTGCATACCTCCATTTGCCATGGGCGGCATGTTGGTCAATCCGATCAGGACCGCACCGCCGGCCCGCAGGCGCTCGATGGTGAAGGCGTCCCGCTGCGCCACCAGGTCCTTGAAGGCCGGCGAGCCGGCAGCAACGGTAAGGCCTTTGACCTGATAGCTGTCCTTTGCCGTGTAGGGGATGCCATCCAGCGGACCAAGTGTGAACCCGGCCGCGCGCCGCCGGTCCGAGGCCCGCGCCTCCGCAATGGCGTCCGGGTTCATCACCACCAGTGCATTAAGGCATATGCCTGATGAGTCATACTTCTCGATGCGCTCGAGGTAGAGGCGCACCAACTCCTCGCTGGTGACTTCACCCGCCTGCAGGGCTGCCCGGAGCCGGCTGATGCCGGCTTCAACTACGTCGAACGTTTCCACCACCTCCGGCTTCCGCGCCTGCTCTACGAGCTTCATGCCGCACCGCCTTCCCGCGGGGCCGGCTGCTGCTGCGTGATGCAGTGGATGCCGCCGCCAAAGGCGAAGATGTCCCGGGCATCCACCAGTTCCACGGTGCGGCCGGGGTAGGCGCGTTCCAGGATGCCGGCCGCGATGGTGTCGTTGGGATCATCGAAACTGCAGAGCACCACCACGTTGTTGGCCACGTAGTGGTTGATGTAGGACCAGTCCACCCAGCCCTCATCATCCTTGAGCGTGGTGGGTGCGGGGACGTCGATGATGCGCAGCGGCCGCCCCTTGGCGTCCAGTTGCCCGGCAAGGACCGTCTTCAGTTGGAGGTAGACCGCGTGGTCCGGGTGCGCGGGGTTGTCCTGGCGGTGCAGCAGGATGGTGCCCGGTCCGGCAAAGGCCGCAACAATGTCCACGTGGCCGCGGGTTCCGAATTCGTCGTAGTCCCGGGTGAGTCCGCGCGGCAGCCAGATTGCCTTGGTGGTGCCCAAGGCTGCGTGGATTTCCGCCTCGACTGATTCTTTGGTGGCGCCGGGGTTGCGCCCCGTGTCGAGCTGCACCGTTTCGGTCAGCAGCACGGTCCCTTCGCCGTCCACATGGAAGCCGCCACCCTCATTGACCAGGGCTGACGGACGGACCGGTGCGTCCACTCCTGCCGCTACTGCGCGTGCCACCGTCTGGTCCTTGCCCCAGGCCGCCCAGTGCTGGGCGCCCCAACCGTTGAAGATCCAGTGCACCGCCGCCAGCGTCCCGTCCGGGGCGTGAACGAACGTGGGGCCGCTGTCCCGCAGCCAGGCGTCGTCAAGCGGCACCTCCACCACGTCGATGCCGCTGCCGAGCCATTCCCTTGCAGCGGTGGCGTCCCGGGGGTCTGCGATGACGGTAACGGGTTCGTAGCGGGCAACGGTGCGGGCCACCTTGGTCCAGGCTGCCCGTGCCCTGTCCAGGGTGGAGCTTCCAACGGCGCCAAAGGTGTCATTGGGCGGCGGGAAGGCCATCCAGGTGCGCTGGTGCGCCTCCCACTCTGCGGGCATGTGGGTTGCGGTATCGGTTACAGCGCGGTCAGGGGCGGCGTTGCCTGGGACCACGGTCGAATAAATGAATGCCATTCATTTATTATGGGGACGGCTTTGGCCGCACGCAAGAGTGTTTCAGGCTTCGCCCGTCCCCGTTCGGCCAACAGCCGCCAGGATGGCCCTGGCCAGTTCCTTCGGCTTGGTGAACTGCGGCCAGTGCCCCGTGGGCAGGTCGATGTACTCCACGTCCCGGACCCGGGCCAGCTCTGCGACGAAGGGATGGCCGGCGGCGATCCACTCCCGGAGCATGGCGGACGGGAATTCGCAGGTGATCACGGTGGCGGCCACGTCGAAGCGCCGCTCGTCATGCAAATGCTGCTTGCCGTAGGCCACGCCTCGGGGCTCCGCGACTGCCCGGGCCCGGAATGCCTGGCGGATCCCATCGTCGAGGTCCACCAGGTCGGCGTTGTCAAAATCCTCCCAGGGCGGCAAGGGCACGTCGTCCCCGACAGCCTGCAACTCGTCATTGATCACGCCGCCTTCACCCAGGGGTCCGCTGTCCACATAGATGGCGCGCTCCACCTTCTGCGGCCTGGCGTCCACGGCTCCATGGATGATGGCTCCGCCGCCGGAGTGCCCCACCAGGACCATCTTGCCGGGCAGGCCGTCCATGACCTCCACCACCGCATCGATGTGGTCCTGCAGGTTGATGCCCGACCGGCTGGCGTCCACTGACTCCTTGCCGGGAAGGGTAAGGGGGTGGGTCCGGTGTCCCGCCGCTTCCAGGGCCGGCACCACCTCCTCCCACGACGAAGCGTCCAGCCAAAAACCGGGAACCAGGATGATGTCCATGACCGAACCCTACTCCCCACCCCCGACGCGGAATAAGGCATTCCTACCGCTTCCGCTTCCGGTCCTTCCCTCCGTTCCGGCTCCCGCGTTCAGAGGCCTCCCGCTCCGCCCAGCGCTGCGACTTTCCCGCCGTCACCACTTTCTGGCGCCACTCGCGGTGGTACGCGCGCTGGGCCGCGACATCGGAGCGCCGCGCCAGCGCTGCCAGCTCCCGCTGCATCTTCAGGTAGGAGTTCCAGCGGCGCTCGGGCAGGGCTCCACTGTCGATCGCCTCCCGGACCGCGCAGCCCGGCTCACTCCCGTGGGCACAGTCGGCGAACCGGCAGCCGGCGGCCAGTTCCTCCACATCGCCGAACATCCCGCCCAGGCCTTCCCCGGCGTCGAACAACCCGAAGCCACGCACCCCGGGAGTGTCCATCAGCACGGTGCCGTTGGACAGCGGCACCAGCTCGCGGGAGGTGGTGGTGTGCTTGCCTTTGAAGTCGCCGGACCGCACCTCCCCGGTCTGCTGCACCTTCCTGCCCACCAGCGCGTTGATCAGGGTGGATTTGCCGGCGCCGGACGGGCCCAGGAGCACAATGGTGCCGCCGGGCGGGATGCGGGACATCAGTTCGTCGATCCCGTCGCCGCTTTCTGCGGACGTGGTGACCACCTCCACGCCCGCCGCCTGCAGGATGACTTTCCCGACGACGTCGTCCGCCACCTGTGCCAGGTCCGCCTTGGTGATGATCACCAAGGGGGTGGCACCGGAGTCCCACGCGGCAACGAGGGTGCGTTCGAGCCTGTTGTGCGTGAGCGGCCGGTCCACGGGCACCACGACGCCGACGGTGTCCATGTTCGCGGCCAGGACCTGCTCCCCGGAGGAGTCCTCGAACGCGCGCTTGCGGCTGAGCTCGGAACGCCGGGGGAGCACTGCCAGGATCTGGCGTTCTCCGGCGCGGTTGGGACCGGTCCAGACCCAGTCCCCGGTGACGGCCGGCTCGCCGGACAAGGGGTAGGGAAGGTGGAGCAGCCCGTCATCGACGGCAACCAGCAGGAGGGTGCGGTCGACGCGGACCACGCGTCCGCGTCCCGTGGCCCCGGGGCAGGGGTGCTGATCGAAGTGGCGGGCGACGGCGGGGGTGCAGCCGTACGCGGTGAGGGTGCCGGTCAGTTGGGTGGTGCTTGAGGCGTTGCCTGAATTGTGCACGATGGTTTCCTTGCGGGGGTCCCCGGTGCGGCGACGCGACGGCGGGCAGCGGTCAGGCGCGTGCAGCCGGGAGGATGGTTGATGGAGTGGGTGCGGGGCGCTCACGGCGCGCGGCAACAGCAGTCATCAAAACCACCTCCCTTCCCTCGTGCGGGTGGTCCTCCTGCCGGGGACGGCAGGGTGGAACCGGTCCCCACTTTAGTTCCCGCCGCCGTCGGGGGCCAGGGTGCCCGCGCAAAAAAAGGTGCGGCCCCCCAAAGGTAACCGCACCCAATTCCACGAAGCACCGGCTACGCGCTGGTGGCGTCCTGCACCTCGCCCACCAGTTCCTCGATGATGTCCTCGAGGAAGAGCATCCCGGTGGTCCTGCCATGGGCATCGAACACGCGGGCCACGTGGGCCCCGGTTCGCCGCATCGACGCCAGTGCATCCTCAAGGTCGGCTCCCGCAAATGCCGACGCCAGGCGCCGGACCCGCTTGGCCGGCACCGGCCGGTGGAATTTCTCAGCCGCGGTGAGGTCCATGACGTCCTTGAGGTGCAGGTAGCCGCCGGGCTCCCCGGCACCGTTGGTCAGGATGTAGCGGGAGTAGCCGTGCCCTGCCACGGCCTGCTGGATGTCGGCAGGCGTGGCGGCTTCCGGCAGCAGCACCATGTCCGCCATGGGCACCTGGACGTCCGCCACGGTCTTGGCGGTGAATTCGAACGCGTTGGTCAGGGTGCCCGTGGTGTCCGTCAGCATGCCGTCGCGGGTGGACTGTTCCACGATGGTGGCCACTTCATCCAGCGTGTACGCACTGGTGGCCTCGTCCTTGGGCTCCACCCGGAAGAGCCGCAGGATGGAGTTGGCAATCCCGTTCAGGGTCCAGATCACCGGCTTGAACACCTTGGCCACCATGACCAACGGCGGGGCGAGCAGGAGGGCTGCACGGGTGGGGACCGAGAAGGAGATGTTCTTGGGCACCATCTCGCCCACCACTACGTGGAGGAAGGTCACCAGCAGCAGCGCCACGATGAACGCGATGATGCTGATCGCCTCGTAGGACAAGGACGTCAGGCCCAGCGGGATCTCCAGAAGGTGGTGGATGGCCGGTTCGGAGACGTTCAGGATGACCAGTGAGCAGACCGTGATGCCCAACTGGCTGGTGGCCAGCATGAGCGTGGCGTGTTCCATGGCCCAGAGCGTGGTTTTTGCCGCCTTGCTGCCGGCCTCGGCCCGGGGCTCGATCTGGGAGCGGCGGGCGGAGATGACGGCGAATTCGGCGCCCACGAAGAAGCCGTTGACCACCAGGAGCACCGCCAGCCAGATGATGCCGGGAAGGTATTCACTCATGGGTCAGCTCCTGGGTCAGGCTGTCGATGATCCGGTCGTGCGGGCTCCGCGGCGGCTCGCCGGATGCGGCGGGCGTGAAGCGCAGCCGCTCCACGTGCATGCCTGCCACGCGCTCCACGCGGAGGGTGCCGCCGTCGACCTCCACCTCGTCGCCCAGTTCGGGCAGGCGGTCCAGCCGATCAGTGACGAAACCGCCAACGGTGTCGTACTCGTCCCCGTCAGGCACTTCGATCCCGGTGCGGTCCAGCAGCTCGTCCGGCCGGAGTGCGGCGTCGAACGTGATGGACCGGCCCACGCGGACAACGCCGGCACGCGCCCGGTCGTGTTCGTCCTCCAGTTCGCCCACGATCTCTTCCACCAGGTCCTCCAGGGTGACGATCCCGGCGGTGCCGCCATGCTCGTCGGAAACGATGGCCACCTGGAGCCCCTGGCGCCGCAGCAGGCCCAGGAGGGTGTCCACGCCCATGGATTCGGGCACCCGCAGCGGCTCGATCATGAGCTCCGCCGCTGTGGTGCCGGCCCGCTGGTCCAGGGCGACGGCGAACGCCTGCTTCACGTGCAGGAGGCCAAGGACATCGTCCCGGTCGCGTCCGATCACGGGAAACCGGGAGTAGCCGGTGGCGGTGGCCAGGGAAACGATGTCCGCGGCGGTGTCGGAGAGGCCGACGGCGGCCATCCTGACGCGGGGCGTCATGACGTCAGCGGCGCTGTACTCGGAGAAGCGGAGCGTGCGGTGCAGCAGGGTGGCGTGGTCCAGGTCCAGGACGCCTTCGACGGCGGAGCGGCGCACCAGGGAGCTCAGTTCCTCCGCGCTGCGGGCACCGGAAAGCTCCTCCTTGGGCTCGATGCCGAAGCCCCGGATGATCTTGTTGGCAGTGTTGTTAAAGAGCAGGATCACGGGCTTGAACACGGCCGTGAAGAGGGCCTGGAACGGCACCACCACCTTGGCCGTGGCCAGCGGCAGGGCCAGGGCGAAGTTCTTTGGGACAAGCTCGCCCACCACCATCGAAAAGATCGTGGCCAGGAATATGCCGGCAACGGAGCCGACGGCAGGCACCAAGGCCTCCGGGACGCCGACGGACTGCAGCGGGCCGCTCAGCATGCGGCTGATGGCGGGTTCAAAGGTGTAGCCGGTCAGCAACGTGGTCAGGGTGATGCCCAGTTGGGCACCCGAGAGGTGGGTGGAGGTGATGCGAAGGGCTTTGATGGTGGGGCCCAGGCGTTTCTCGCCGCGGGCTTGGCGTGCTTCGAGATCGTGCCGGTCCAGGTTCACCAGCGCGAACTCCGAGGCGACGAAGAAGCCGGTGCCGACGGTCAGGACCAGGCCGATGCCCAGCATGATCCATTCATACATTGGGGCGCCCCTCTCCTGTGGTGGCCGGTGTTCCGGTCAGGTGGCAGAGGGGCCAGGGCATGTGTGAAGGAGGGTCGTCCATGTCCGGTTCAACTCCCCGGCCGGGGGAGAAGTTCCGGAAGCGCCGCTTACCGGCGCAACTCCAGGGCCCGTTTCTGCCGTCCGCTGATGGACGAAACGTAGCCGCAATTGGTGCAGGTGATCCGGAACTTCCGGGACACCGTGAGCACCGGGATGAAGAACAGGGTGAACTTGGTGGCCTGTTCCTCAAGTAGGTGGTGGATGAACGCGCCGCAGTGCGGGCACGTTGCCGTCCTGCCCGGCAGCGCCTTGAGCACGGTCTTGAACCCGAAGAGGAGAAGCATTGCCGGCCTTCCTTGTTTGAACGGTTAACCTCCCACCCTAGGCGAGTTTGGCTGGCACCCATCCGGGGTAGGGATACTTTGCGTCATGTGGGTGGATGCGATACTGGCGTGGGCAGCATTCGGGCTTTTGGGGGGACTCCTGGCACATGGTTCTGGATACGGTGACCCTGCGCATCGCTTTTGGCCTGATGGCCCTGGTGCTGGTGGTCCTCTTCTACTTTTCCGCCTTCCGGGTGACGCGCTCGCCGTACAGTGCGTGGTGGTGCGGGGCCTTGCTGTTCTTCCTTTCCGGATCCGGCTGCTTCCTGCTGGACGGCACGCCGCACCAGTGGTGGGCCAACCCGCTGGGCAATACGCTACTGGTGCACGGCGGGGTTGCTGTGTGGGCGGGAGCGCGCTCGCTGCGGACCGTGCAACCACCCAAGTGGGCCTTTACCGGAATCCCCCTTGCCACCCTGGTGGCGTCCCTGCTGGACCACCCGGCGACCAACACCTGGTCCGGCGGTCCCGTTTTCCTCGCCGCGATGAGCCTGACCGTCGGGCTCGCGTCGCGTGAGCTGTGGCGGCTTGAACCTGGCTATTCGCGGGTGCGCATCCCCATGGCGGTGGCTGCAGGCGGGCTGTCCGCTTACTATTTCTTCCGCTGGCTGGCGTTCCTGGTAGAGGGCCCGGACAGTCCGGTTTTCGTTACCGTTTTTGGATCGGCCGTAACCACCATGGTGACCATGGTGCTGTTGGTGGTGGTGTCATTCAGCATGGCCGGGTTGAGCACCGAACAGCAGACCCGGGCCCTGCGGGTGGTTGCCAGCCGGGACGACCTCACCGGACTGCTGAACCGCAAGGCCTTCCTGGACCTCGCTGCCGAACAGCTGGCTGACCGGACCATCACCGGGGGCTCCGGCGCGCTGATCCTGGCCGACCTTGACCATTTCAAAGTGGTCAACGATACCCACGGCCACGCCGCCGGCGACCTGGCGCTTCAAGCCTTCGCCGATGCCTGCGTTGCCACCGTCCGCTCCACCGACCTGGCCGGCAGGTACGGCGGGGAAGAGTTCGTGATCCTGGTCCCTGGGGCCAGCGCTGAACGGGCCGAGACGATTGCGGAGGAAATCAGCAGTCGCCTGGCAGGCGCCGCAGCACCGGACGGCATGGAGATGCCCACCGTCAGTTATGGCATATCGACCTATGACGGCCGGACCTCCGACGTGGAACGCCTCATCGCCGCAGCGGATGCGGCCCTTTACAGGGCCAAGTCCTTGGGGAGGAACCGCGCCGCCCGCAGCGACGAGCTGCACTAGCTCCGCTGCGGCGGGCGGCGCGGTTCCGGGTGGCTACTTGGACTGGAGGGCGTCTGCCTGTTCGGCGAGGACGGTCAGTGCCACGCTTTCCGGCCGCTCCACAGTGCTCTGGATGCTGACCGTCATGCCGCTGTGAGCGGCCTTGAGGACAGATTCCATGACCTCCAGGGCGTGGTAGGCCAGGGCCCCGCCCGCGCGGGGTTCCTTGCCCTGCGGGGTGGAAGCGAGATCCGCGATGCCAAACCCGCGCCCGGCGTCGACATATCCTGCCGAGGCGGGGAGGGTTTCCCAGTCCTCGGCGCCCAGGGAGAACAGCTGGACGTCGCCGTCGAAGTGGTTGGGGTCCGGCACCACCAGGGAGCCGCGCTCGCCGTGGATCTCGATGTTCGGCGACTTGGACTTCACCGCGTCGAAGCTCATGAAAAGGGTGGAAAGTGCCCCGGAGGCATGTACAAGGATGCCCGTCACGTGGGAATCGATGGTTACGGGAACCTTTTCACCCTGGCGCGGTCCTGAGCCGATGGTCCGCTCGTTGCGGGTATGGCTGGCCGCGCCGAGCACAGACACCACGGGACCCAGCAGCGTCACCAGGGCGGTGACATAGTAGGGACCCATGTCCAGGAGCGGACCGCCGCCCGGCTGGTAGTAGAAGTCCGGGTTGGGGTGCCAGCGCTCGTGGCCCGGGGTCACCATGGTGGCCGATGCCGAGATGGGGGCGCCGATGAGGCCGTCGTCAATGGCTTTGCGGGCGGTCTGGATCCCGGTGCCCAGCACAGTGTCAGGGGCACAGCCGACGACGACGCCTGCCTGGCGTGCCGCGTCCAGCACCTTGCGTGCCTCTTCAGTGGTGGCCGCCAGCGGCTTTTCGCCGTAGACGCTCTTGCCGGCCTCGATCGCCTTCAGTGCAACGTCGGCGTGCGCGGCGGGGATGGTCAGGTTCAGGACCAGGTCGACGTCGTCAGCGGCGAGCAGTTCCTCCACGGAGACGGCGCGGACGCCGGCGTAATCATCCGCCACCGCCTGGGCCCGTGCAGGATCCAGGTCCGCCACGGCTACCAGACGGACCTGGTCCAGCCGCCGGAAGTTGGTGAGGTACTGGGCGATGATGGCTCCACAGCCAATGATTCCGACGTTTAACGGCTTGCCCACAACAGGCCCCTTTCGATGATGGTGCGTACGTTCTGGTCCTGCAGGATTTCCACGCGGTGGCCGGGCGTGCAGACAAAGATCCGGCCCTTGCCCCACTGGCGCGTCCAGATGGCAGGGGAGGTCACTTCGCGGTGCCAGGGATCCCACTCGCGGACTTTCTGCGTGGTGGTGGCCAGGACATCGATGTAGTCATCTGCGAGGACCCAGTACTGTTCGGTGACCAGGTCGAAGTCCTTGATGCCCTTGGTGATGGGGTGTTCCGCGGCTTCGGGCAGCATGTTCACTGTGTAGGGAACGTAGTTGTCCGACTGTTCGCCGATGCACTCGTCCGGGTGCTTTCCGGGGTGGCAGGCGAACTGGCCCCCGATCAGGTGCAGGTAGTCGGAGGTGTTCCGGTACGAATCGGCGATTCCGCCGTGCCAGCCGGCCAGGCCGGTGCCGTTCTCCACGGCCGCCCGCAGTCCGGCAAATTCGTCCTTCTCGATGGTGCTCATGGTCATGCACTGCATGATCAGGTCAACCCCGGCCATGTATTCGGCGTCGGCATAGACCTTGGGGGATTCCTCCACCCGGACGTCATAGCCGTTGTCCTTGAGGTAGGGAATGAAGAGCTCGGTGGCCTCGTAGGGCTGGTGGCCGTCCCAGCCGCCACGGACGACCAGCGCGTTCTTGCGATCTGTCATTGAAGTTTCCTTTGTTTGGCTGCCGGCGTGTACCGGCAAGGCGAGGGGTCAGCGGCTGGCGAAGGCGGCGTCGAAGGCAGCTGCCGGCGGGGCGATCCGGGCCAGTTCCTGGACCATGGCCAGCGCCTGCGGGGCGCCGATCAGGCGGTCCATGCCGGCGTCCTCCCATTCGATGCTGGTAGGCCCTTCGTAGCCAATGGCGTTCAGGGTACGGAAGATCCGGTTCCACTGGACATCGCCATGCCCTGCCGTGACGAAGTCCCAGCCGCGCCGGGGGTCCGCCCAGGCGAGGTGCGAGCCCAGGCGGCCGTTGCGGCCGTCGAGCTGGCGGACGGATTCCTTGACGTGGACGTGGAAGATTTTGTCCGCGAAGTCCTGCAAGAACATCACGGGGTCCAGGTCCTGCCAGATGAAGTGGGAGGGATCGAAGTTCAGGCCGAAGCTCTCGCGGTGCCCGATGGCTTCGAGCGTGCGCTTGGCTGTCCAGTAGTCGTAGGCGATTTCGGACGGGTGGACTTCCAGGGCGAACCGGACGCCCTCCTCCTCGAAGACATCGAGGATGGGGTTCCAGCGGTCGGCGAAGTCCTGGTAGCCCGCATCGATCATTGCCTGCGAGGCCGGCGGGAACATGGCCACTGCCTTCCAGATGGAGGACCCGGTGAAACCTGTTACGGTCTTCACCCCGAGGCGGGCAGCTGCCCGCGCGGTGTCCTTCATGGCCTCCGCTGCCCGGCCGCGTACCCCTTCGGGCTCGCCGTCGCCCCAGGTCTCCGCTGACAGAATGTCCCGGTGGCGCTCGTCGATGGGGTCGTCGCACACGGCCTGGCCGGTCAGGTGGTTGGCGATGGCGAACACCTTGAGGTTGTTCTTTTCGAGGATGTCCAGGCGGCCCTGGAGGTAGTTGTCGTCCTCGGCGGCCCGGCGTGGGTCAAGGTGGTCTCCCCAGCAGGCGATCTCCAGGCCGTCGAAGCCCCACTCGCCGGCGAGCCGGGCCACCTCCTCGAAGGGCAGGTCGGCCCACTGGCCGGTGAAAAGCGTGATTGGTCGTGTCATGTGCGTTCCTAGATTGATCGAAGCCGTACGGTGCTCAGACTTTTTGCCACTGGCTGGAATTCGCGGCGCTGGACTCCACGGCGGCCAGGACCCGCTGCACCTGGAGGGCGTCCCCGAATGACGGTTCCGGCTGGCGGCCTTCACCGATGGCGGTGACGAGGTCCACCACCTGGTGGGTGAAGCCGTGTTCGTACCCCAGGCCGTGGCCGGTGGGCCACCAGTTCCCCACGTAGGGATGCTCGGGTTCGGTGACGAAGATCCGGCGGAAGCCTGCGTCGGGGGATTCTGCCGCGTCGTAGAAGGACAGGACGTTCATTTCCTCGAAGTCGAAGGCGAGGGAACCCTTGGTCCCGTTGACCTCCAGGCGCATGGCGTTCTTCCGGCCCAGGGCGTAGCGCGTGGCTTCAAAGACGCCGATGGCACCTGCGGACGTGCCGCCGTCGAACTTTGCGCTGAAAATGGCCGCATCATCAACGGTGACCTCCCCGCGTGGGGCATCGCTGCTGAGGTCGCCGTGCCCGCCGAGTCCCACCAGGTCGCCGGCCAGCGGGCGTTCCCGGACGAAGGTTTCCAGCATGGCCGAAACCCCGCTGATGTTCAGGCCCGTGACCCACTGCGCGGCGTCGATGCTGTGCGCTCCGATGTCACCCAGGGAGCCGGAACCTGACTTGCTCTTGTCCAGGCGCCAGGTCATGGGGGCGTTGGCGTCGGAGAGCCAGTCCTGCAGGTACTGGGCGCGGATGTGGCGGATCTCGCCGAGCCTGCCCTGTTCCACGAACCGCTTGGCCAGTGCCAGCGCAGGGGTGCGGCGGTAGCTGAAGCCACACATGGAGAAGACGCCGTTCTTTGCGGCCGTCTCCGCCGCGAGCGTCATCCGTTCGGCCTCCTCCACAGAGTTGGCCAGCGGCTTCTCGCACAATACGTGTTTGCCGGCCTCAAGGGCGGCGATGGCAATCTCGGCGTGGGTGTTTCCGGGCGTGCAGATGTCGATAAGGTCGATGTCATCGCGCTCGATCAGGCGGCGCCAGTCAGTCTCAACCGAGTCCCAGCCGAGCTTGTCCGCCGCGGCACGGACGCCGTCGGCGTTCCTGCCGGCCACCGCGGTGAGCTGTGGCTGCAGCGGCAGGTCGAAGAACCGGGGTGCGGTCCGCCAGGCGTGGGAGTGGGCTGCACCCATGAAGGCGTAACCCACCATGCCGACCCGTAAGGGCTTTGGGGTGGTCATGTTGAAAGTCCTCTCTGTAAGCCTTGGCGTTTACTTGCTGAAGCCGGCTGTCAGGCCTGCCAGCAGCTGGCGCCGGCCGATGACGTACAGCACCAGGATGGGCAGGGTGCTGAGCACCACCGAAGCGAGAACGGCAGGGATGTTGACGCTGAATTCGCCTTGGAAGGTCCACAGGCCCAGGGGCAGGACGCGCAGGCTGGGGCTCTGGGTCAGCACCAGCGGAAGCAGGAATCCGTTCCAGACATGCAGCCCGTTGTAGATGGCAACCGTCACGATGGCCGGCCGGGTCAGGGGCAGGGCCAACCGCCACATGGTCTGCCACTCGCTGCAGCCGTCCAGCCGCATGGACTCAAACAGCTCGTTTGGGACGTCGCGGATGAAGTTGGACAGGATCAGCACCGTCAGCGGGATGGCGAAGGCAATGGACGGCAGCATCAGTGCCAGCAGGCTGTCATAGAGGTTCAGCCGGATGATCATCAGGTAGATGGGGATGATGGTGGCCTGCAGCGGGATGGCCAGTCCCATCAGGAACATGCCGTTGACCAGCTTGAGGAACCTGCCGCCGCCGCGGACGATGGCAAATGATGCCATGAACGAGATCAGCACCGTCGGAATCACGGAACCGAGCGTGACGATGGCGCTGTTCAGGAAGTACTGGGCGAAATCCGCCTCGAGGACAGACTGATAGTTCTCGAGGGTGGGTTCGGTGGGCAGGGACAGCGGATTCTGGCCGAAGTAGCCGGCCTGCGTCTTGAGGCTGGTGACCACCACGTAGTAGACCGGCAGGATGATGACGGCCAGCCAGATCCAGCCGCCCAGGCCGCCGGGGATGTTCAGTCGCCGAAGCCTTGTGCCGAGTCCCCGGTTGGCGGCTGCCGAGCCGCCAACCGATCCGGTGCGGGCCTCCTGGGTATTGCTTTTCAGGACGGTACTCACCCTACAAACCTTCCAATTGGCTGCCCTGCTTGTCCTTGCCTCCAAGGCGCTGGAGGAACAAGGCGAGTGCAAGGCCGATGATGACGAGAATGACGGCGATGACGCTGGCCGGGCCCATCAGGTTGGCCCGGAAGCCCCGGAGGTACATGTCCAGGGCCAGGATCCGGGTGGAGTTTCCCGGTCCGCCGCCGGTGAGGACGAAGATCAGGTCGAAGTAGGTCAGCGAACCCACCACCATCAGGGTGGACGAGGTGATGATCGTGTACTTCAACTGCGGAAGGGTGATGTGGAAGAACTGCTTGATGGTCCCGGCGCCGTCGATCTGGGCCGCCTCGTACAGGGACTTGGGGATCTGCCGCACCCCGCCTTGGTAGATGAGCGTGTGGAACGGCACGAACTGCCAGGCGATGACAAAGATGACAAGGCTGAGCGCCAGGTGCGGGACACCCAGCCAGTCCTGGGCAAGGAACGGCAGGCCCAGGCCGGTTGCCAGGCCGAAGTTGGGGTCCAGCAGGGCCTTGAAAGCGATGGCGACGGCGGCGGAAGACAACAGCAGCGGCAGGAAGTACAGCACCGCCAGGACCGCACGGTAGCGCTGGCTTCCCGCGGTGAAGACGCCGAGCAGGAGGCTGATGGGTGTCTGGACCAGCCAGGAGACGATCATGATCAGGAAGGTCAGGCCCAGGGCGTTGTACAGCCCCGGATCTGCCAACACGGAGAACCAGTTGTCCAGTCCCGCCGCCCCAATGGCACCGATGCCGTCCCAGCTGGTGAAGCTAAGGATAAGCACACCCGCCAGCGGGATGACGGCGAACACCAGGAAGAAGAACAGTGCAGGAATGGTCAGCCAGGCCAGTGCGGCCTTGCGTTGTTCGGTCTGCTTCGAATTCCTGACTCCGGCGGTGGGCCCCGGGGCGGTGGAGACGGCGTTACTCATTTCCCGAGGGTGCCGTTCATGTTCTCGGCGAACTGCTGCGGCGTGATCGACTTCAGGAACAGCTGGTCGATGTTGTTCAGCAGCGCCTCGGCTGCGGTTGGGCTCAGCGCCTGGTCCCAGGACTGCTGGAAGCTGGGGGCGTTCTTTGCAAGGTCGTAGACGAAGTTGAGGAAATCCTTGTCCGGGGAGGTGTTCAGCTTGCTTTCGATGCCGTTGACAATGGGAACGGAGCCGGAGTTGATGTAGGCGTCGATCATGGTGTCGGTCATGATCCCGTCCTTGAGGAACTTCTTGGCGGACTCCTTTTCCTTGTCGCTGGCCTTGGCGGAGATGGACTGGTAGTTCGCCGGGTTGCCCACCCCGTTCTTGGGGTCGCCCTTGCCACCGGGAATGGTGGGGAACTGCACAAAGCCCAGCTTCCCGTCCTGGACGAAGTTCTTGCCGTCCTTCTTCATCGGGCCATACGTCCAGGAACCATGCAGCATCATGGCGGCCTTGCCGGTGTACAGCAGGGCCTGGTCTGCGTTCGAGTCGGCCGTGATGGAGGAGAAGCCCTTGATGAAGCCATCAGCCGAGACCAGTTCCTGGATCTTGGTGCCGGTCTCGATGACGGCCGGGTCCATCCAGGCGTTGGGCTTGCCTTCAAAGATTGCCTTGAACACGTCGGGTCCGCCGATGCGGTCCAACAGGTATTCGAGCCACATCATGGAGGTCCAGCGCGACTGGCCGCCCAGGGAGAAGGGTGCCACCCCCATGCCATTGAACGTCTTGACCAGCGACATGACGTCGTCCCAGGTCTTGGGCGGCTGGACGCCGGCCTTCTGGAAGAGTTCCTTGTTGTAGAACAGGACGATCGGACCGACGTACATGTTGGGCAGGGCGTAGATCTTGCCGTTGACCGTGGCGGCGCTGAAGGTGGACGGGAAGAACTTCTTCTTCAGGTCCGGGTTCTGATCCAGCCAGCTGGTGAGGTCTTCAACCTGGTTTGCCTCGGCGTAGGTCTTCAGCGTGCCGCCGCCCCAGTTGTAGATGATGGTGGGTGCCTGGTTCGCGCCGATCGCGGTCTTGATCTTGGTCTTGTAGGCGTCGTTCTGGAAGAACGTGATCGCGATCTTGTTGTCCGGGTTTGCCTGGTTGAAGGCATCGACAGCCTTCTGCATGTTGGTCTGGTTCGGCTCACCGGACAGGAACCACATGCTGGCGCCACCATTGCCGCTGGAGGCACCCGGACCTGACGTGCCGCAGGCAGAGGTTGCCGCAACGGCAAAGGGAGTAAGGGCAGCGAGGGCGAGGAAATTGCGCCGTGAGGTCTGGGGTTGCTTCATTGCTTCTCCATTGTGAATTTGCTGTCGAGGTACGGGGCGTCAGCTCCGACGTTCGTTCGAAACATTTCGAACGGTGATATAAGTCACGCTGTAAACTAAAGCGCCAAAGATCCCCGTAGTCAAGGGATCGTAGAGGATATTTTCCGAAGTAAAGCCTGTTTTGGCCAAGCCTTGACGGACGAAGTGCCTGTTCTTCAGAATGAATGCACTTCCCACCTTCGAAAGATTGCGAACCCATGACGACCAAATTGCCCGAGCGGACGAAGCCAACGCTCGCAACCGTGGCCAGGCAGGCCGGGGTATCGGCACCGACTGTCTCCAAGGTGGTGAACGGCCGTGACGACGTGGCCCCCGAAACCAGGGCGCGGATCCTTGCGGTGCTGGAGCAGGCGGGTTACCAGTCGCCCGTGCAGCGCAGGGCCGCCGCCGACAGTGCAACAGTCGTCGAAGTGGTGATCGATGTGCTCGACTCTGCTTACACCATCCAGGTGCTGAACGGCATCCTCCAGTTCGCAGCGGGGGCCGACGTCGAAATCCTGGTGAGTGTGACAGGCCAGTCCACGCCTGGCCGGCAGACCCCGGAACGCCGCGCCCAGCGCATGCTTGAAGAGGGCAGGGCGGGGATGATCGTGGTGACTTCGGCCTTCAGCGAGGCACAACTGCATGCGTTCCGCCGCCGCCAGATCCCGGTTGTGGTGATCGACCCGCTCAACCCCCCCTCCGCGGACGTGGTCAGCGTTGGGGCGACCAACTGGGCAGGCGGCAAGGCGGCAACCGAACATCTCCTGGGACTGGGCCACCGGCGCATCGCCTACATTGGCGGGATCGAGGGTGCGGAATGCAACCAGGCGCGGCTTCACGGTTATATGGCTGCCCTAATGGCGCAAGGCATTGAGGTTGACCCCGGATACATCGTGTCCGGCGGCCATTTCCGGACAGAGGGCGGGGTCAAGGGATTCCAGGAGCTGCTGAAGCTGGACCCCCTCCCCACGGCCATCTTCGCCGGCAGCGACTCGATTGCCCTGGGCGTCCTCAGTGAGGCGCGGCATCACGGGATCAGGGTTCCGGAGGACATCAGCCTCATCGGTTTCGACGGGACCAACCAGGGCGAGCAGTCAGTCCCCTCATTGAGTTCGGTGGCCCAGCCCCTTGAAGAGATGGGCAGGGCCGCGCTGAGGTCACTCCTGCGGCAGGCACAGGGCGAGATCCTGGATTCCCACCGCGTGGAGTTGGCCACCCAGGTGATCGTCCGAGAATCCACCGCCCCGCCCGCAGCCTAAGGAGGCCACGCCCGGGGCGTCCTGGACAACTAGTGAAAGACATCAACGCATGAAAATCACCAACCTCGACACCGTTGTGGTGGATTTTTACCGGACCAACCTCATCTTTGTCCGGTTGAGCACCGATGAAGGCCTTACCGGAATAGCGGAAGCCACCCTCGAAGGCCAGGAGCACGCAGTCCGCGGCGCAGTAGCGGTCCTTGCAGACGCTGTACGCGGCAAGGATCCCACCCGGATTGCCCAGACCATCTATAAGGTGAACCGCGACGCGTACTGGCGCGGCGGTCCCGTCTCGATGACCGCCCTGAGCGCCCTTGAAATGGCCATGTGGGATGTCTCCGCACGCTCATTGGGCGTCCCGGTCCACCGGATGCTGGGCGGGCAGGTCCGTGACAGGGTCCGCGCGTACGCCAACGGCTGGTTTTCAGGGGCCAAAACGCCTGAGGAATTCGCCAAGGCCGCCGTCCACACGGTGGGCCAGGGCTTCCGGGGACTCAAGTGGGATCCCTTCGAAGCTGCAGACCTCACCTTGGAACCTGGCGATCTCCGCCGCATGCTCGAGCCCATTGCCGCTGTCCGGGAGGCGGTGGGTGATGACGTTGAGCTGTTCATCGAAGGGCACGGCCGCTTCGACGTGCCCACCGCCATCCGCGTGGCGCGGGAAATTGAACAGTTCCAGCCCGTGTTCTTCGAGGAGCCCTGCCCACCGGACGGCATCGACGCGCTCATCGAGGTACGCAGCAAATCGCCTGTCCCCATAGCGGCGGGGGAGCGGTGGATGGGACGGAACACCTTCATTCCCGCCCTTGGGCGCCGCGCAGTGGACTACATCCAGCCTGACGTCACCCATGCCGGGGGCTTCCTGGAGCTCTCGTTCATTTCCACACTGGCGGCAGCCCACTACGTTCCCTTCGCACCGCACAACCCGAGCGGACCCCTAAGCACCGCAGCAACCTTGCAGCTCGGTGCGGCCCTGCCGAATTTCCGCTACCTGGAGATCATGGCGTCGGACGTGCCATGGCGCAGCGAAATCTCCAACGAGCGCCTCGAACTCACGGAAGAAGGCGACGTCCTGATCCCGGAAGGCGTGGGCCTGGGCGTCGAGTTGGACTTTGACGCCATCGCCGAGCACCCCTTCACGCCGCACCCCATGCGGATTTTCAGCGACGCCGTGGCAGACATCCGGCCGCCGGACGCCCGGTCCTACTTCAACCTGGAGGGCGCCGGCGTCAGCTGAGCTTCGCTGCCACCCGCCCCTGCGACGGGTCAGTCCCCGCGGGGCATGGCCCCACCGACCCCCGCCGCACCAGGGTGGCCGTGAACTGAGCCGGAGCGGCGGGCGGCAAGCCCTCCATCTGCCGGATCAGGGCTTTGGCGGCGGCGACGCCCATGTTGTAGACCGGCTGGGCGATGACGGTCAGGGGAGGGGTTGTCAGCCTGGTCCACGGGAAATCGTCGTACATCAGGAATGAAACATCCGCCGGGATGGACAGGCCAAGTTCCTGGATGGCCTCCACCACGCTAAGGGCGATCAGGCCGTCGGAGGCGACGACGGCAGTGGCGCGGTCCGGGCCCCGGAGCACTCCGCGGGTAATGCTGCGAATGGAGTCCTCGTCTCCTGCATTCAGGCGGACCAGGTCCTCCGGAAAATCCAGCCCGGACTCAAGGAACGCCTCCCGCATGCCCTCAATGCGGTCCGCGATTTGGGAGGACTCGAGAGTCATCCCGGGCGTGTAGGGGGCGTCGGTGGTCAGTGTGGAAATGAAGGCGATCCGCCGGTGCCCCGCATCGAGCAGGTACTGCGTGGCCTCCCTCGAAATCCTCGCCATGTCCACGGCCATGGTCTCCACCGGCATATCTCCGGCCGTGCGGTCGATGAAGACCATCGGCCGCCCGGACCCGTGCACCTCCTGGAGATGTCCGGTTTCAACCGATGACGCAGGGGCAACAATCAGGCCGTCCACGCGCTTGTCCAGCAGGACCCGCACTGCGTCCACTTCCGACGCCCGGTCCTCATCGGTATTGACCAGGATGACGTTGTAGCCGGCCTTTTTTGCAGCGTCCGTGATTCCCCGTGTGGCCAGGCCAAAGTGTGGGTTTTCGATATCGCCCACCACTACGCCGATGGTGTGTGACTTCCCCGTATTCATGCTGCGGGCCAGCTCGTTGGGCCGGTAGGAAAGCGCCTCGGCGGCAGCGAGGACGCGCTCGCGGACTTCGTCACTGACGGCCCCGTAATTTCCCAGCGCCCGCGCGGCCTGCGCTTTGGAAACCTGGGCAGCCTTGGCGACGTCGGCAACCGTTACGTCCCGCCGTCGTACTCCTTCGCCGTTCATCTTCACCTTCCGAAAGGGTTGTTGACGCCCCTTGTGACTTCGGCTACATTTCTATCCATCGATGTGAGTCCGGTCTCAATCCTATGGTGTGAGACCGGACTCAACAAGAGCATCGGCGACTTTCTTCGGCGGCCCTGACAGCACCGCCTCCCTCCCAACGATTGGACAACGCTGTGAAGAAAAAGAATCTCCGCCCGGCCGGAATTGCCGCCGCCGCACTCGCCGCGGTGCTTGCGCTCTCCGGCTGCAGCTCCACCTCCGCCGCCTCCACCACGGAGAACAACCCCTACGGCCTGATCCAGCCCGGCACCATCCGCGTGGCCAGCCTGGGCGACTCCAAGCCCTATACCTTCGCCGATGCCTCCGGTAACTTCACCGGCTTCGACGTCGAACTCTTCAAGGATGTGGCCCACCGGGCCGGTGTGGACAACGTGGTCTTCACCGGCCAGGACTTCTCCGGCCTCCTTGCCGCAGTGGCCAACGGGCAGTTCGATGCCGGTGTTGCCGCCATCGGCATCACGGACAAGCGCAAGGAAACCGTGGATTTCTCGGATGGTTACCTGGCCGGCTACCTGACGGTGGTCACCACCAAGACCTCCGGCATCAACGGTGTAGACGGCCTGTCCGGAAAGCGGCTGGGCGTGGTGCAGGGCACCCTGCAGGAAGCCTATGCGGTGAAGAACTTCACCTCTGCCAGCCTGGTCCGCTTCCCGGACAACAACACCGCCATTGCGGCGCTGAACAGCGGAACCGTTGACGCCCACTTCCTGGACTACGAGGCTGCGAAGGCGTACGAGGACCAGCACGGACTGGTCAGCGCCGCGGACATCCCGTCCTTCGACGCCCCGGCCGGATTTGCCGTCGCCAAAGGCAAGACCGCGTTCAAGGAAGCGCTGAACAAAGGCCTGGCCGCTGCGATGGAGGACGGGACCTGGAAGAAGCTCTACCAGAAGTGGTTCCCGGGTTCCCCGATGCCCGAGCAGTACCTGCCCAAGGCCGAGCAGACCGCTTCTGCCTCACCGGCCCCGAGCAAGTAACCGGGGCACGTAAGCACGTAAGCCTTCGGGCGCATCGCCGGGCGGGCTGCCACCCGCGGCCTGCCCGGCATCCTCACTCAATCTACGTCTGAGAGCAATCATGGACTGGTTCAACACCATCATCCGTACCTTTTTCGACTTCGGCGCTATGGCCGAGGTCCTGCCCCAACTGCTGGCTGTTGGCCTGCTGAACACGCTGATCATCTCGGTTGCTGCCACCGTCCTTGGCACGGTCCTGGGAATGGTGGTGGCCGTCATGGGCATCTCACCATCCAAGTGGCTCCGGGTCCCGGCCCGGATCTACACCGACCTGTTCCGGGGCCTGCCGGCCATCCTGACCATCCTGCTGATCGGCCAAGGGTTTGCCCGCCTGAGCCAGTCGGTCTTCGGGCCCTCGCCCTACCCGCTGGGCATCATCGCGCTGAGCCTGATCGCCAGCGCCTACATCGGGGAAATCTTCCGCGCCGGCATCCTCAGCGTGGACAAGGGCCAGGGGGAGGCCTGCCGGGCCCTGGGAATGAGCTACGCCAAATCCATGGCCCTGGTGGTGATCCCGCAGGGTGTCCGCCGGGTCCTGCCGGCCCTGGTGAACCAGTTCATCGCCATCGTCAAGGACTCCTCCCTGGTCTACTTCCTGGGCCTGCTGGTTTCCGAACGCGAACTCTTCCGCGTGGGCCAGGACGCCGCCGTGCTCTCCGGCAACCTCTCACCCCTGGTCGCCGCCGGCGTCTTCTACCTGGTGATCACCGTCCCGCTGACCCACCTGGTCAACCACATCGACAACAAATTCCGCACCGGCCGCCGCCGACCCGCACCGCCCACCAGCGGCCTGAACGAAGTCAAGGAACTCGCCTCGGCCTCACCGCTGACCACCGGGAGCAACACATGAACACCCCCACCCCCACCAAAAACACCACCAGCCAGGAAGCCCCCACGTTCCACGGCTCGTCCCTGGAACTGCGCAACCTGACCATGGCCTATGGCGAGATCGAGGTCCTGCGCAACGTCAGCCTCACCGTCGCCCCCGGCACCACCACCTGCATCATCGGCCCCTCCGGCTCGGGCAAATCCACCCTGCTGCGCGGCATCAACCGGCTCCACGAACCCAAAAGCGGGGACGTACTCCTGGCCGGGGACAGCATCCTGGGCGCCAACCCGGACACCCTTCGCACCCGCATCGGCATGGTCTTCCAGCACTTCAACCTCTTCCCCGACCACACCGCGGAGGAAAACGTCGCCCTGGCACTCTGGGCCGTCAAGGGCATGCCCAAAAACCAGGCCATGGCCAAAGCCCGCCAGCGCCTGGCCGAAGTAGGCCTCGCCGAACGCGCCGACCACCGCCCCCGCGACCTCTCCGGCGGCCAGCAGCAACGTGTCGCCATCGCCCGGGCCCTGGCCATGGAACCCGAAGTCATGCTCTTCGATGAAGCCACCAGCGCCCTGGACCCCGAACTCGTCAAAGGCGTCCTCAACCTCATGGCCGGCCTGGGCAGGCGCGGCATGACCATGCTGGTGGTCACCCACGAGATGGGCTTCGCCCGCAAGGTCGCGGACCAAGTGGTCTTCATGGACGAAGGCGAAGTCGTCGAAGCAGGAACCCCCACCCAACTCTTCGACAACCCCCGCAGCGAACGCCTCCAGCGCTTCCTCTCCGAGGTGCTCTGATGGGTACTGTTGCAGCTGAACCCATCAGGACCGCCGTCGTCGGGTTTGGGATCTCCGGCAAGGTCTTCCACGCGCCGCTGATTGCGGCCAACCCGGATTACTCGCTCGACGTGATCGTTACGGCCCAACCGGAACGTGCTGCCGAGGCGGCACGCCTCTACCCCCAGGCACGGATTGTTGGAACGCCGGAAGACCTCTTCTCCCTCTCGGCAGACCTGGACCTGGTGATCCTGGGCACCCCGCCGCACACCCACTTTGAGCTGGCGGCAGCGGCCATCGCCCACGGCCTGCACGTGGTGGTGGACAAGCCTTTCGTGCCCACCTCCGCCCTGGGTGAGGAGCTGATCAGCAGGGCTGACGACGGCGGGGTGCGGCTTACGGTGTTCCAGAACCGCCGGTGGGATGCCGACTTCCTGACCCTAGGGAGGGTCCTGGCGTCAGGTGCGTTGGGCCAGGTCAGCAGCTTCGAGTCACGGTTCGAGTGGTGGCGGCCCGAAGGGTTCGGGAACTGGCGGGACACTGTGTCCCTCGCCGAAGGCGGCGGGATCCTGCATGACCTGGGTGCCCACCTGATCGACCAGGCAATCCAGCTGTTCGGCCCCGTGGAGCGGAGCTACGGCGAGACAGCCAACCGCGGCGGACATCCGGACGCGGCCGACACGGAGGCCTTCGTGTCACTGCTGCACGCCTCCGGCGTCCGCTCACGGCTGTGGATGAACGGCATGGCGGCCCAGGCGGGCGCCCGCTTCCACGTCCTCGGCTCAAAGGCCGGGTACACCAAGTGGGGGCTGGACGGGCAGGAACCGGCGCTCGCAGCCGGGATGCCGCCGTCGGATCCTGCCTACGGCCTCGATCCCCAGGAGTCATGGGGGCTCCTGGGAGTCGACGGAGCAATGTCTCCCGTTCCCGCCGAACGCGGCGACTACCCGCAGTTCTACGTCCAACTGGCCGCGGCCCTCCGCGGAAACGGACCGCTGCCGGTGGATCCCGCCGGTCCGCTCGAAGTTCTGAAAGTCATCGAAGGCATCCACGCCCTGGCTTGATTGCCCTCCCTCAACTCTTCCTTCCTTGACGCGCTGTTCGCGTCCTTCCCAACCACGAATTCCACAGAAAGGGACACCAATGTCCTCTGTTCCAGCTCCCAAGCGCGTCGCGATCATCGGCGGCGGCATCCTGGGCGTTTCCACCGCCGTGCACCTGCTGCGTGAAGGCGCCTCCGTGATCCTGCTGACCGAGCGCGGCCTGGCCAGCGAAGCCAGCGGCCGTTCGCTGTCCTGGCTCAACTCCGCGGGCGAACGGTCCACCCCCTACCACCAGTTGCGGGTTGCCGGCGTGGACCGCTACCGCACCCTCTTTGCCTCCGATCCCAAGCGGGAATGGCTCCAGTTCGGCGGCGGCCTCATGTGGAACGAGGCCGGCCAGGCGGAGGCCACGGAGGCGCGGCATGCCTACGAGAAATCCATTGGCTACGATTCCAGGCTGCTCGCTCCGGACGAGATTGCGTCAGCCACCCCCGGCATTGATTCCAGTGCCGTGCCGGACAACGCCATCTTCAACCCCGGCGAAGGCTGGGTCAGCCTGCCGGACCTGATCGACTTCCTGATGGAGGAGTTCCACGCCCGCGGCGGCGAACTGGTCCTCAACGCCGGCAAGGCCTCGGTCACGGTGGAGGGCGGCCGCACCGCCGGCGTGGAGACCGCGGCGGGCGGGACCTACCCAGCCGACGCCGTCCTGGTGGCGTGCGGCGCAGCGACTCCCGCCGTCGTCGAACCCCTGGGTGTGCACATCCCCAATGGTTCCCCCGTGTCCATGCTGGTGGTGACCAAGCAGGTGCAGCACGAGGTCACCGCGGTGATGAACACCCCGCGCGCCGCGCTGCGGCCCAACCCGGGCGGCACGTTCGCCCTGGACCACGACTGGTACGAGGAGCACATCACCGAGCACGCGGACGGATCGTTCACCATCCCGGATGACGTGGTGCAGGAACTGGCGGACGAAGCGTCCAAGCTGGTGGCCGGCAACCCGGAACTCAAGCCGGCCTCCTGGAAGATGGGCTACAAGCCGATTCCTGGCGACGGCGAACCGGTCCTGGGCGAACTGGGCCAGGTGCCGGGATGCTTCGTCGCGTTCACACACTCCGGAGCCACCCTGGGCCTCATCGCAGGTGAACTTCTTGCCGGCGAGATCCTGACCGGCAGGAAGCACCCCATGCTGGCAACGTTCCGTCCCGGCCGCTTCTCCTAGGACCGCGGATGGAAGAGGCGGGGCCGCATCTGCGCCCCCGCCTCTCTTGCGTGTTGAGGGGCCGAAGTCGCGGCTTACGCGCCCAGATGCCCCGTAAGGCGCCGGTGAAAGCCGGTGCTGCGTTCATCCAGGCCTTCGATTGCCACCGTTGCACCATGGTCCGCGTACTTCGTTTCGATGGAGTCGAGCGCGGCGACGGTTGAGGCGTCCCAGATCTGGGCACGGGTGAGGTCAATGCTGACCGAGGCGGGATCATCTGCGTAGGCGAACTGCTCCACCAGGTCATTGCTGCTTCCGAAAAACAGCGGACCCACTACGTCGTAGCGGACGGTTTCGCCGTCCTCCGCAAGGTGCCGCTCCACGGTGATGACGTGGGCCACCCGGCGCGCGAACAGCACCATCGCCAGGATGACGCCCACCAGCACGCCGTAGGCCAGGTTGCCGGTGAAGACCACGACGGCGACGGTGACTGCCATGACCAGCGTTTCCGGTACGGGCATCCGTTTCAGGGTGGACGGCTTCACGCTGTGCCAGTCGACGGTGGTCACTGCGACCACCATCATGACCGCGGCGAGGGCCACCATGGGGATCTGGCCCATGATCGAGCTGAGCCCCGTCACCAGTGCCAGCAGGAACAGCCCGGCCACGAATGTCGAAATCCTGGTGCGGGCCTGGCCGGTCTTCACGTTGAGGACGGTCTGGCCGATCATGGCGCAGCCTGCAATGCCCCCATAGAAGCCGGCAAGGATGTTCGAGACGCCCAGTCCCCAGGACTCGCGGCCCTTGTGCGAAGGGGTTTCCGTGATGTCGTCCACGAGCTTTGCCGTGAGGAGGGTTTCCATGAGCCCGACGAACGCCACGCTTAGCGCCGTGGGCAGGACCAGCTGGAAGGTCTCAAGGTTCACCGGGAAGAGGAACGGCGTGATGCCTGGGAGCTTGCCCGTGAGCGGTCCCTCGTCCGCAACGTTCGGAACGGTGAGGCCCGCAATGATCACGACTGCCGTGACGACGACGATGGCCACCAGCGGCGACGGCACCACCTTGGTGAACCGGGGCAGGATGAAAATGATGGCGAACGTCAGGGCGAACAGCAGGTAGGCGAGCCAGGGAACATTCAGGACATGGGGCACCTGCGCCATGAAGATCAGCACGCCCAGCGCGTTGACGAAGCCGATCATCACCGAGCGCGGAATGAACCGCATCAGCCGCGCCAGCCCGGCCAGGCCAAAGACAACCTGGATGACGCCGGCAAGGAGCACGGTGGGCAGGACGTATTCGACGCCGTGCTCATGGACCAGTGGGGCGATCACCAGGGCAACGGAACCGGCAGCCGCGGTCACCACTCCTGGTCGGCCTCCGAGGATGGACATGGCCAGGGCCAGCACGATGGAGGCGACAAGGCTCACCATGGGATCGACGCCCGCCACGATCGAAAACGAGATCACTTCCGGGACCAGTGCCAGCGTGGTGACCATCCCGGCCAGGACCTCCCGGCTGAGCTGCCGCGGGGAGCGCAGGGCGCTGAGGACGGTGGTTGGTTGCCGGATTGGGCGGGTGCGGTCGGCGACGGCCAAGGAGCGGCTCCAGGGGACTTGGCTCCCTCTTGGGAGAGCGGTGTGCAACGTTCTGCGCGCCACGGTGCGCACGGGTCCAGCCCGGCCATGAAAGACAATGGGGGTGGACAAAAGAATGCGACGGTGACTTCCGGCTGCGTATGCAACACTACCCTAACGTGAGGGTTGGCCCGGATTGGTGACGTGATGGTGAAAGAAATGACCGCCGAAGAAGTGGTGGCGACAATGCACATTGGCGAACTGGCGGACCGTTCGCAGATGTCCCTCCGGACCATCCGACATTACGACGAGGTGGGCCTGCTCAAACCCTCGGGCCGTACTGAAGGCGGGTTCCGTCTTTACACCGAACGCGACTTCACGCGGCTGCTGCTGATCCGGAGGATGAAACCGCTCGGGTTCACACTCGAAGCCATGGCAGGACTTCTTCGGGTTATCGACGCCCTGGAGGCGGCCAAGCCAGGCCAGGATGTTGCCGGCATCCGGGAGGAGCTGAACGGCTTTATCGAAGAGGCGGCGCGGCGCCGGGCCAAACTGGAGGAGCAACTGGGCATGGCCGACGAATTCCTGGCACTGCTGCGCGCCCGCTAGCTTTCCTGCCGGGTGTTGCCAAACTGTGGCGTTCCCGCCGGCCGCGGCCCGGGGCAGCCGTAAGTACGGCTGATAAAATGACCAGGTTGCAGGGCGGCCTTGTGAAGCTGGGGCGAGCAGTGCCGTAACGAAGTAGGGGACCACACAATCATGACGGCAGGCGGGTCGCACCTCAGGACATCGGAAAGCAGGCCGGACACTTCGGCCGAGGCCTCCGTGCCTGCGAAAGGCCGTGCCTACCTGGCAACCCTCGAAGGTTTCATCGGCGCCCTCATGATGTTCGTCGGCTCCATCGGAACAGGCTGGATCGCCAATGGTTCCCCCATGATCCGGCAACCCGTGGTGATCGCGCTTCGCACCGAAGGCTGGGGCGTGGCGGTGTCCACGGTGCTGCTGACGGCCGGTGCCATGCTGCTGATGCGCTCGTGGCTGCGCCTGGGCCAGCGGCTGGGGGACTGGGGACAGTCGTCCCTGCGCTCCGTGGTGGTGGCCATCTCCGCCTGGTCCCTCCCCCTGCTGTTCTGCGTGCCGGTCTTTTCCCGCGACGTCTATGCGTACACCGGGCAGGGCCGGCTGGTGATGGAAGGCCAGAACCCGTACGAGGTGGGCATTTCCACGCTCAACAACTGGTTCGCCTTGGGCGCCGACCCCGCTTGGGCCGAAAACCGGACCCCCTACGGCCCCTACTTCCTGTGGCTGGCGCGGGCGGTGGTGGGACTGACCGGAGCCCAGCCGGACGCGTCCGTCCTGCTGTTCCGCCTGCTGGCCGGCGTCGGCGTGCTGCTGTGCGTCATCTACGTGCCCAAACTGGCCGAATTGCACGGCATCAACGGTGCGCGGGCACTCTGGATTTCCGTGGCCAACCCGTTGTTCCTGATCAGTTTCATTGCCAGCGCCCATAATGACGCGCTGATGGTGGGGCTCGCCGTCGCGGGCGTGTACTTCGCCGCTACCCGCCGCTACGTACTCGGCATCCTGCTGGTCACCGCCTCCATCGGCATCAAACCCATTACCGTGCTACTGCTGCCGTTCATCGGCCTCATGTGGGCGGGCCCCTCCGCCACCTGGCCGCGGAAGTTCCTGATGTGGGCCGCGACCGCGGGCATCAGTTTCGGCGTCCTGGTCCTCAGCGGCATCCCGTTCAACCTTGGCATTGGGTGGACCTGGGCCATCATGGACCCAACGCCCGGCTACACCGGCTACTCACCGTCGGGCTTCCTGGGGCAACAGGTGGAGATGCTCGCCAACGCGCTGGGACTGCCCGGCGGAACCCTGGCCACCTGGCTGCGGACTGCCATGAAGTGGGCAGCCATCGCCCTGGTCCTGCTGCTGATGTTCCGCGGCGACTACTCGCGGGCCGTGCGCCGGATGGCGTTGGCGTTCACCGCCGTCGTGATGCTGTCGCCCATCATCCAGCCCTGGTACATCCTGTGGTTCCTGCCGTTCCTGGCCGTCACCGGGATCCGGGACGACTGGCAGATCCGGTCGCTGTACGTGGGCGTGACGTTCTTCGTGGTGTTCGGCGCCCAGGACCAGCTTTCGGTCTGGTCCTTCGTGGAGCTGCCCATCGACGCCTCGTCCCTGGCGTTCTTCACAGCCCTGGCCTTCACGTTCTACCTGCTGGTCCTGGACGTCCACACGCGCAAGCTGCTCATTGAAGGAAAGCCCCTGGACCTGGCCCGGCGCGGCTGGGAGTGGGCGATGGAACGCCGCGCAGCACGCCAGGCTGCCGCCGCGGACGCCAAGGCCCCTGCCGCCGTCGAACGCCGCGAAACCCCTTAGGCTCCCGCGGGAACCGTCGCTGAAGCCTTCCGGCCCAGCTCGGCCGTGCGCTTCACGGACCACCACAGCAGCACCACCAGGAGCACGTTGCGGGTGGTGAGGATGGCGGCCATGACCGGGTGGGCGTGGATGAGCGGGGTGTAGAACAGCGGGTAGATCACGAACGTCGTCATGGCGATGCCCATAAGCAGGGCCGCGGGGACTTTCCAGCGCTCCCAGTCGTGCGCCAGGCCCGCGATGATCACGGGCGCCAGCCAGATGATGAACTGCGGCGAGCCAACCTTGTTGAACACGATGAACGCGGTGACCATCATGAGCGAACCCTCGAGGAACAGCTCCTCCCGCTCCGCGCCCCGGCGCATGGCCCGCACCAGCAGGATGGCTGCGGTGACAGCGGCCAGGATCAGCAGGGGCTGCATCAGGAACGCGGCGGTGCTTGCCCCCGGGCCATAGACCTCCGTGGAGTTGATGGCTGTGTTGTCCGCCATTTTCGAGCCGGCGATGTGGAACACGCTCAGCCACACCCAGGGCGTGGAGAACGTGGCTTCGAGCTGCATGCCGCGTTCGCCCTGGTTCAGGAGGAAGTCCATGATATGCGGCAGGCCGCCGGACAGCCACGTCCCCAGGCCCACGACGGCCGTGACGGCAGCACCTGCCAGCACCACCTGGACCCGCTTGTGGCTGGCGATGACGATGGGCACCAGCACGGCTGCCGGCCAGACCTTGATCCACGTGGCAACGCTGAGCAGGATGCCCGCCACCACGGGCCGTTCGGCGGCGTAAAGCAGGGCGATCAGCACGATCGGAGCCGTGATGCCTTCCACCCGGGCGAAACTCAGGTACCCCATGAACACTGTGAAGAACAGCCACCACCAGGCCGGCGCAATGCCCGTTACAGTCCGGGGCCCGCGGGTGAGGTACAGCAGGCCGACGGCGTTCAGCGCCGTGATGATCAGGAACCAGACCAGCAGGTAGAGGCTGGGCCCGGCGATGTTGGCCAGGAAGATGGGGATCTGCGCCAGCACCGGGTAGACCCAGGGGCTGATCTTGTCGGCCAGGTCCGCCGGGTTGTAGCCGGCCGTGGCCCACTGCCGGTACTGCTCGGTATCGCTGAAGGTGTCGCCGTTCAGGAAGAAGGACGCCATCCAGCCCAGGAAGTAGAGGTGGACGACGGCGAAGCCCCACCAGACGCTGGACGGGCGGGCGAACCAGTCCACCACCTTTGCGGGGAGCAGTTTGGTGCGGAGCGTCACCAGGCGGTCAAAGAACCTCGTGGAAATCTTAGGACTCCTTGAGCGCGGGGGAGGGCACGGCGGTCTTCTTGCCCAACGAGTACAGGCGACGGACGCTCCACAGGAACAGGACCACCAGCAGGACGTTGCGGATGGTGAGCACCAGCGCCATCCAGGGGTTGTTGTGGCTGAGGGCGTCATAGAAGAGGGGGTAGATGAAGTACGTGGCCACGGCGATGGCGATCAGCATCAGCGCCGGGACGCGCCACTCACGCCAGCTGTGCGCCAGCCCGACGGCGACGGCGGGGCCCAGCCACACCATGAACTGGGGCGAGCCCACCTTGTTGAACACCACGAACGCGGTGGCGAGGGTGAGCGCGCCGGCCAGGAGCAGTTCGGTGCGGTCCACGCCGCCGGCCACCTTGTGCTGCTTGCCGTTGTGCAGGGCCCAGAAGGTCAGTCCGGCCACCAGCACGGCGGCCAGGACCAGGAGCGGCTGCATGAGGACGGACATGATGGCGGTGCCGGGCCCGTCCACCTGCATGGAGTTGATGTCCGTGTTCATGTACATGCGGGAGCCGCCCACGTTCAGGACGGAAAGCCAGAGCCAGGGGGTGGTGAAGGTGGCCTCGAGCTGCATTCCGCGGTCGCCTTGCTGCGTGAGGAAGTTCAGCAACTTGGGAACGCTGCCCAGCACGGCTGCCAGTGCCACAACGCCGGCGGTCACCGAGATCCCTGCCAGCACCACCAGCAGGCGGTTCTTTACGACGGCGAAGAGGGCCAGCATGATGGCCGCCGGCCAGACCTTTACCCAGGTGCCGATGGCCAGCAGGACGGAGGCGATGAACGGGCGGTTGACGCCGTAGGCCAGGGCCACCAGGACCAGCGGGGCGGTGAGGCCGTCCACCCGGGCGAAGCCGAGCCAGCCCATCAGGAACGTGAAGGCCAGCCACCACCATCCCGCGGGGATGGCACTGGTGTTGCGGCCGCGGCCGGTGAGCTTCAGCAGTGCCCAGCCGTTGAGGATGGTGGTCATGAGGACCCACAGGAAAAAGAAGGGAGCGGGTCCTGCCACGCCCGCGATGGCCATGGGGATCAGCGCAAGGATGGGGTAGACCCAGGGGCTGGGGCCGCCGCGGAGGTTGGCGTCATTGAACCCCGCCATGGCCCAGTCGCGGTAGATGAAGGTGTCGCTGAACGCCTCGCCGCGCAGGGAGAGCGATGCCGCGAAGATAAGGAAGACCAGGTGCACCACGATGAAGCCGCCCAGCAGGCCGCGCCCGGTGTTCAGCCCACTCCGCACCGGGGTGGGAAGGATGACGTTGCGGATCCTGGTCAGATTGCCGAAGAGAGCGTCGGTGGAAATGGCGGAATCCTTGTCAGGTCGTTGCACAGTCAGCGGTCGCGCAAAATGGCTCGGGTCAGGCCGCGGAGCGGGGTCTCAGGGGGCAGACGGAAGCCGTGAAAATCAGCCTCCACTCCTGTTCAACTCTAATTGACGGTGCCCCGCGCCCAGTAATTGTCAGGACAAAGCAAGGCGCGCAGGGCGCTGACCTGCGTCATTTATCTAAAGTTGCTGGCCCTTATCTCCTCCGGCACCATAGTGCGAGGCACGAAAGTGCCCACCGCCTATGCAGCCAGGGGGAGCGCTGGGCGGCGCCTGCCCACCGGCCCCCGAAAGACATAAGGCAACAGCATGAACTTCCCCCTGACCCTCACCGTATCCGACCGCCAAAGCATGGACCGCGAACTCGACGCCGCCGTCGCAGCCGCAAAGGCCCACGCATTGAACGGCAAGCGCCACGGCATCCTGGTGACCCGCCACGGCGTGGACAGGTTCACGGTGGACCTCAGCGACGCCGTTCCCTTCGGCCTCACCCGCGAGTGCCAGGCCTGGTAGCGCTTCTTTTCAGCAGGCTTTCGCCAGCCAACCTCCGGTAGCCACCGCACGGCAGCCGCCTTCCGCAAAGGTTCCTTTAGCGCCGTCCTTTGCTGCCGCCGTCATCAGCGTATTGCTGCCCGGGCAGCCTAGTTGCCGGCCCCGTTGCCGCCGTCGCCGGCCACGCGGTTGCTGTGCTGCTGCAGCCGGTCGATGTGCTTTGACGCCTCCGCCTTGCTCAGGTCCGCGGGCAGTTCCTCCCCAGCCTCGCGTGCCAGCGTGTCGAGGTAGCTTCGCTGTGCCGCCGTCATGGGTTCGTCTCCCGTTACCCAGTCTTCCGGATCCCTGTTGAGGCCTGCATTGGGTTCGGGTTCCGGGCTGCCAATGGTTTCCTGGTTGCTGTCGCTCATGGGTACGAGTCTAGGTGGGGCCACCGACAATCCACAGGAACCCCGGTTGCATAAGTCCCTGAATCCTGGAGACGTTGAGTTGGTAGGGAACGCCAAACCTGGACCAGGAGGATGACTCAATGGATACGAAACTTAAAGTGGCCGTACTGGGGACCGGAATCATGGGAGCGGCCATGGCCCGGAACCTCCTGCGTGCCGGGCACGATGTCTCGGTGTGGAACCGGGATGCGGCGAAAACCGAACCGCTGGCCGCGGACGGGGCACACAGCGCCGCCAACCCCGCAGAGGCCGTGGAGTCGGCCGATGTGGTCCTGACCATGCTGTACGACGCCGCCGCCGTGGAGCAGGTCATGCGTTCCGCCGCTCCGGGGTTAAAGCCCGGTACGGCCTGGGTCCAGTCCACCACCGTGGGCGTGCGGGATGTACCCGTCCTGGCTGGCCTGGCGGCCGAGCTTGGCCTGGACCTGGTGGAGGCGCCCGTCTCCGGTACCCGGGCCCCTGCCGAAGCGGGCCAGCTGCTGGTGCTCGCCGCTGCCCCCGAAGCTGTGCGCCAGCGCGTGGCACCGGTCCTCGACGCCATCGGCGCCCGCACCATCTGGACCGGTGAAGACCCCTCGCAGGGATCGGCGGCCCGCCTCAAGCTCGTGGTCAACAGCTGGGTCATCGCCGCCTCCAACGCCGCCGGGGAAGTGGTGGCGCTCGCCGAAGCCCTGGGCGTCGACCCGCAGCAGTTCCTCGGCGTGATCGAAGGCGGTGGCCTGGATCTTCCCTACCTGCGGACCAAGATGGGCCTGATCATGGATGACGGCCTGGAGCCTGCCTCCTTCGCCGTGGACACCGCGTGCAAGGATGTCCATCTCATTGTGGACGCGGCGGCTGAGCAGGGCGTGAAGCTCGACGGTGCCGAAGCGTTCGCCGCCAGGCTGGACAGGGTGTCGGGGCAGGGCCGCGCCAAGCAGGATATGGCTGCCGCCTACTACGCCAGCCGTTAGCCGGAAGGGCGTTTCCAAGGGCCGGTTGGGACCCGGGAGGTAACCGGGATAGCGCTTGCCCATTGACGTAACGGAGGTCACCTTCTATATTGGATGAATCGATTCAAGAGCTGCCGCTTTAGGTCCGGTGGGACCGTTCCCGGCGCAGACACAGCCACGAACATCTGCTGAATCCAGCGGTTCCGGTTCCTTGCCAATGAAGACGAAGGACACACAGCACATGAGCACCACCACCCCCACCCGAGCCGCCCTCCCCAACCAGGGTGTTGACTCGGGCTCCCGGGATCCGCGGAAAGCTGCGCTGAGCGGCTGGATCGGAAGCGCCCTTGAGTACTACGACTTCGCGCTGTACTCGCTTGCCGCAACGCTGATCTTTCCCACTGTCTTCTTCCCTGCGGAGAACCCCACCGTTGGAATCATTGCTTCCCTCGCAACCTATGCGGTGGGCTACGTCTCCCGCCCGGTTGGTGCCGTCATTCTGGGGGCCTACGGGGACCGGCACGGGCGCAAGAAAGTGCTAGTCTTCGCCATGCTGCTCATGGGCTGTGCGACCTTCGCTGTCGGACTCCTGCCAACGTACGGGCAGGTGGGCCTCCTCGCCCCCGCCCTGCTGGTGATCCTCCGCCTGATCCAGGGCTTCGCGGTGGCCGGCGAACTGGGCGGCGCCAGCGCCATGATCGTCGAGCACTCGCCGGACGCCCGGCGCGGATTCTTCGCCAGCTTCAGCCTCCAGGGCACGCAGGTGGGGTCCATCCTGGCCACCGCCGTCCTGCTGCCGCTCGCCGCCCTCCTCCCGGCTGACCAGTTCGGCTCCTGGGGCTGGCGTATCCCGTTCCTGCTCAGCGCCGTCGTCATCTTCGCCGGGTACCTCATCCGCCGCAGGGTGACCGAACCCCCTGTGTACGCCGCGCAGTCCGGAGCGGCCCCGGCCCAGCAGCGCTTCCCGCTCATTGAGCTCCTCCGGACCCGCCCCGGCGTCCTGGTCCGCTGCATCCTCATGACCTTCACCAACGTGATCGGCATGGCCACACTGATCTTCGGCGTCTCCTACGCGACGCAGAAGGGCTACGGCAACGGCTTCTCCAGCAGCGAGTTCCTGTGGGTGACGCTGGTGGCCAACGTCGCAGCCGTGGTGACCATCCCGGTCTTCGGCGCACTCTCGGACAGGATCGGCCGGCGAATGCTGATGGCGGCCGGCGGCATAGTGGGCGGCGTCCTGGTAACCGGATACCTCTGGGCGATCGAGCAGGGGAGCCTGCCGCTGGTATTCGTCTGCGTGGTGATCGTGCAGGGTATCTTCTTCCAGATGTGGAACGCCACGTTCGCCACGTTCTTCCAGGAGCAGTTCCCCATGCGGATCCGGGTGACCGGCTTCGCGGTGTCCCAGAACATCGGGCTCATGATCGCGTCGTTCTTCCCGAGTATCTTCACGGCGATCGCCCCTCCGGGTTCCGCCAACATCCCGCTGACCATCGGACTGGCCACGCTCGGCATCTGCCTCGTCTCGGCCGTGGCCACCCTGATGTCGTCGGACACCAGGGGCACGTCGCTCGAGGACCTCGAGGCGCACAGGGCCGGACGAGCCGCAGGCCGCGCTTAGGTCCGCCGTTCGGCCACGAGGAAGGGAGAGGCAGTTCAGTGCTGCCCCTCCCTTCTTTGTGCGCTGGGCCCGTGGGCAGGGGTGGGCGGAACCACCTCTGCGTCGGGATGTATAGATGTATACAAGTATGATTTCGGGTGGAGGTACAAACGATGCCAGAATCGCCCACCCGAAACACGGGAGCCCACTTTGTCTACGCCGAACTGAAGCGCCGCATCCTGAGCCTTGAGCTGAAGCCGGGGGAGCGCATCTACGAACCGGCGATGGCGTCCGCGCTGCAGGTGAGCCGCACCCCGCTGCGCGAGGCCATCCGGCGGCTCATCTCCGAAGGCCTCCTGGAGCAGCAGCCCACCGGCGGGGTACTGGTGCCGGCATTGGACGAAGGCGCCATCTCGGAACTCTATGAGGTCCGCGCGGCCATGGAATCGCTGATGGCACGCAACGCCTGCCTGAAAGCGACACCGGGCGACATTGAGGACCTCAAGGGCATCCTGGAACGCAATGCCGCCATGGTGACGTTCGCTGACGACGCCATGCAGCAGGGCATGGCACTGCATGCAAGAATTGCCGCGATTGCCGGAAACTCCTGGGCCCGCCGCTTCCACAGCCAGATCTCCAGCCATATGGAGCGGTACCGGCACTTCACCAACAGCACCCAGGAGCGCCGGGACCAGGCCTTGGCGCAGCACCGGACCCTGGTGGATGCGGTGGCCGGCGGCGACCCGGAGAAGGCTGCCGCCATCGCGTTCGAGCATGTGATGGGTGCCCGGGACGCTGCGGTGCGGGCCATCTCCGGCGCCACCGCGGCCGGCGCATGATCGGTGAACTCGGCCGCCGATCGGCCACTGCCCTGCTGGTCCATTCCGCGCTGATCCAGGCCGTCACGTTCCTGGTCCGCCCGGCCGCCACCTACCGTGCGCTTGAGCTCGATGTCCCCGGCTTCGCCCTGGGCCTCCTCGCCGCCAGCTACGCGGTCTTTCCGCTGCTGCTCGCCGTGCCCACGGGCGGTCTGGTGGACCGCCTGGGTGAGCGCCGGCTCATGGCGATCGGGTCCGCCGTCGTACTTTCCTGCTCAGCCTTCCTGCTGCTCTGGGGCTCCTCGATCGTGGCCCTGGTTATCGGAACCGCGCTGCTGGGCGCCGGACAACTTGCCTGCGTGGTGGGGCAGCAGGCGGTGGTGGCCAACAATGCCGCCTCGTCCCGGATGGACTCCGCGTTCGGATACCTCACGTTCGCTGCGTCCCTGGGCCAGGCGGTGGGGCCGTTGGCGATTTCCCTCGTAGGCGGCGCCTCCATCCGCCCGGACACGCAGGCCATCTTCCTGCTTTCCGTCATCATGAGCCTGGTGTTGTTCGCAAGCACCTTCCTCATTTCGGTCCATGTCAGCAGCAGGAAGAAGAAGGCGTCTGCGGCGGGCGGCAGCGGAAACGCCCTCTCGCTGCTGAAGGCTCCCGGGGTGGCCCGGGCCCTTGCCACCAGCGCCACCGTCCTGGCTGTGGTGGACCTGACCGTGGTCTACCTGCCGGCCCTCGGAGCGGACCGTGGACTCACCGCGGCAACCGTGGGCGCCATGCTGACCGTCCGGGCCGTCTTCTCCATGGTGTCGCGGCTCCTGTTGGGCCGGGTATCCCGGAGGATCGGCCGGATGAAGCTGCTGGTGGTGAGCCTTTCACTGTCCACCGCGGCGCTGGCAGTCGCGGCCATTCCCATGCCGGCATGGCTGCTCTTTGTGGTGATGGCCGTGCTGGGGCTGGGCCTGGGCATCGGCCAGCCGCTGACCATGTCCTGGCTTTCCGCGCAGGCGCCCGCGGGTCAGCGGGGGCGGGCGCTGGCGCTGCGGCTCGCCGGCAACCGGGTGGGGCAGGTAGTCCTGCCCAGCGCCATCGGCGTGGTTGCCGCCGGACTCGGCGCGGGCGGCGTGTTCCTGGCGTCAGCCGTCGTGGTGGGCGGGACGCTCCTGCTGCTCCGCGGGGTACAGCT